>NZ_JBXALT010000004.1:0-232385 GCF_058799755.1 Arthrobacter sp. GW822-FHT05G07
TTCGGCTTCTCCGACACCCGCCAAGCCGCACGCCGCTACTTCAAAAACGACACCCACTCCATCGTCGCCAAAACCCTGCAGTTGCTGGCGGCGAGGGGCGAAGTGGAGGAGGGCGCGCCGTCGTACGCCATTGACCGCTACAAGCTGCTGGACGTAAACGCCGGCACCACCGGCGGAGCAGGCGGCGACGCCTAACAACCCGCATCAACACAAATTGGCGGCAGTGTTCGTGAAGAACACTGCCGCCAATTGTCGTTTTGTTGGTGTTGCTTACCCAGGCTTACGTGCCCAGGTTCCTCCGATCGACCACAAAGCCTGTTGCCGCGTTCTCGCGGACGGCGTTGATGCCGGCCACAACGGCTTTGAGACTTGGAAATTGTGGCGACACTGCCACAACCGTGCCGTCCTCGGCTGTGAGCCGGAATCGGAATGTGTTGGTTCCTGCCTTGAGAATCTCGAAACTGCCCGCCATGTTCCCCTGTTCTTCCACGCGTCGTTGCGTATTCGAGCTGACTGCATAGCTCCCCCACCGACAATAATGGCCATTTCCGGCCACCAAAAGACCTACCCACGGGTAATCTGCAACCGATTTAGGTAGATGTAACAGAAAGCAAGCTAGGAGCTAGAGACCGCATGGAACCCCGCGCGTATCGTGAGGATATGACTGACTCCAGCATGGCCCCGACCACGGGCGTGCTGCTCGCTGCGGGTGCCGGCACCCGCTTGGGCCGCGGCCCCAAAGCGCTGCTCCCCTTCCGAGGCCGGACCTTGGTGGAGGTACTCGCCGATACGCTTTTCGAAGGCGGCTGCCGCGAGGTGGTGGTGGTACTTGGCGCGGAAGCCGACCATGTCCGGCGAAGCACCGATTTAGGCACACACCTGGTTGTGGAGAATGAGAACTGGGCCAAGGGCATGGCCGGGTCCTTCCGTGCCGGCATCGAAGCGGCCACGCCAGGGAACAGCATCATGGTGGCGCTGGTGGACCAACCCGGATTGACCCCGACGGCGGTGAGCAGGTTGCTGGGCAGCCACCGTCCCGGCAGGGTCACCGCAGCCGCCTACCCCGATGAGTCCGGCCACCTGAAGCGTCGGCACCCGGTGATTTTCGACGTCGGGCTACGCGAGCAAGCCGCGGCAGCGGCCAATGGCGACACGGGTGCGAGATCATTCCTCAAAGCCCATCCCGGGCTGGTGGACCTGGTGGACTGCAGCGACCTCTGCTCCGGCGAAGACCTGGACACGAAGGATCAACTGCATCTTTTGGACGGGTAGCGGCGGGTAAGTTAGGGTCCATGATCCGCATCGAAACTGATGATCCCGCACGCCCTGATGTCCACCGGCTCCTCAGCGAGCACTTGGCCGACATGTTCGCGACCTCCCCGGCAGAAAGCGTCCATGCGTTGGATCACTCAGCGTTGTCGCACGAGTCGATCACGTTCTGGACGGCCCGCGAGGACGGGGTCTTGTTGGGATGCGGGGCGCTGAAGACGCTGGCCCCGGGGCATGCGGAGATCAAGTCGATGCGTACCACCTCCACCGCACGCGGACGCGGCGTGGCCACCCTGATGCTGGAGCACATCGTGGCCGAAGCTGCCCGGCTGGGTTACGAGCGGCTCAGCTTGGAAACGGGCACCGAGGAGTACTTCGCCCCCGCGCGCCGACTGTACGCCCGGCACGGATTCACGGAATGCCCGCCGTTTGGTGACTACACCTTGGACCCGCACAGTGTGTTCATGGAACTCGCCGTTTCACCCAAGTAGCTGGCATTAGTGGTTGTTCCCAGGGCTGGGAACAACCACTAATGCGAGTCAGTTGGGAATCAGGGTGCGGTCGCGGAGCGCCAGATAGATCTTGTCCCGCGCGAGGGGTAGCTCACCGAAGCGAATCCCGGTGGCGTTGCGAATCGCGTTTGCCAGCGCAGGAGCCACGGGGTTGAACGGGCTCTCGCTCATGGACTTGGCACCGAGCGGGCCGGTGGAATCGTTGGTAGTGGCGAAATAGACCTCGCTCCTGGGCACGTCCGCGAACGACGGGATGTGGTACTGCCGCAGGATGTCCGTGGTGACGCGTCCGGCGTCGTCCACTTTCACTTCCTCGTACAGCACCGCACCGAGCGCCTGCGCAATGCCGCCCTCGATCTGGCCGCGGCACTGCCGCGGATTCACCACAACGCCGGCATCAGCGGCCTGGACACTTTGCAGAATCCGCAGCTCGCCGGTTCCCGTATTAACAGCAACCCTGAAGCCGTGCACGTTGAACGCGACCGACCGCGGCGTTCCTCCCCAGTTGCCGTCCGTGGCGAGCCGAACGCCTTGCAACCGTGCGGCGTCGACGATTTCCTTCAGCTGCACCGTGCGATCACCGCACTGAACCGCGCCGTCCACCAAACGGCAATCCGTCAGGGCGGCTCCCGTCAACGACGCCGCAACCGTCTGGATCCGCGTAGCGAGTTCCAGCGCCGCCCCGAGCGTCGCCTTCCCGGCCACCACCGTGCCGGCTGAACCGAACGCACCGGTGTCGTGCTCCACGAGGTCGGTATCTGACTGACGCACGGTCACCTTGGACGCCGTCGTCGCCAGCGCGGTGGCAGCCAGCTGCGCATGGACAGTTGTGGTGCCGTTCCCGAACTCGGCAGTACCGACGTCGACGGCGAACCTTCCGTCCGCTTCCAAGCTCACCCGGGTGTGGGCGAAGTGGCCCCGGGGCGGGACGGTGTCGATCATGGACAGGGCTGAGCCCTCCCCGACCACCCAGTCCGGCCCGAGATCATCCAGCCCGGCAGCCCGGTAGCGTTCCTTGCCACGGTCCAACGCGTCCCGCACCAACGCCACGCACTGGTCCAGGCCGTAGCTGCCGTAGTGAACGTCTTCCTCGGGCTCGGGTGTTGTGGAGAGCATGTGATCGCCGGGCCGGACCATGTTCTTGAGCCGGAACTCGAGCGGATCCATGCCGATGCCGATGGCAAGTTCGTCAATGGCGGACTCGATCGCGAAGATCATCTGGCTCAACCCATAGCCCCGGAAAGCACCTGCGGGCACGGTGTTGGTGTAAACCGCGTGCGCGTCCACCTTCTTGTTCACGCACTTGTAGACGGCCAAGGACTCGCCGCAGCCGTGGAACATCACGCCGGGAGCATGGTTTCCGTAAGCGCCGGTGTTGGTGAGGACGTTCAGCTGCAGGGCAGTGAGGTACCCATCGCGGCTGGCACCCGCCTTGAGGTGAATGGTGAAGGGGTGCCGGGTGGTGGTGGCCGTAAACTGCTCGGTGCGGGTGAACTCCAACTGCACCGGCCTGCGAAGGGCCAAGGCCGCGAGGGCTACAAGATCCTCAGTGAGAACTTCCTGCTTTCCGCCGAATCCGCCGCCGACCCGCCCTGCCACCACGCGGATGGTCTCCGGGGCCAGGTTAAACACCCGGCTCAGCGTCCGCTTCACCAGGAAGGGGACCTGCGTGGAGGAACGGATCATCAAACGGCCGTCCTCATCCAGCCAGGCAATGGACGCGTGGGTTTCCATGGCTACGTGCTGGACCCGCTGCGTCTGGTATGTGTGCTCATGGATAAAGTCTGCAGCTGCGAAGCCGTCGGTCACGCTGCCCAGTTCCGCGTGGACCTCGGCCACCACGTTGTGATGCGGGCGGGAAATGCGGGAGAAGACGCCGTCCTTTTCCCCATGAATCGCCGGTGCGCCGGGAAGGATGGCCTCCTGCGGAGTGAACACCGGCTCCAGGAGTTCGTACTGCACGGCCAATGCACGGGCACCGGCCTCGGCAGCACCCACAGTTTCGGCCACCACCGCGGCAACCCGCTGCCCGATGAACCGCACCACGTTATCCAGGACACGGGTGTCGTCGGGGTCGTCGGCGAAGTTCTCGTGTTGGGCCGTGGAGAACAGCAGCTGCGGCGCATCTTCATGAGTGAAGACCGCCACGACGCCGGGAACTGCCAAAGCTGGCGCCTTGTCGATGGACACGATCCGGGCATGCGGGTGCGGCGAACGCAGCAGCTTCATATGCAGCAGGCCCGGGAGTTGCTCCGCCGGAACATCAAGGGTGTAGCGGGCGGTTCCGGTGACGATGGCCTGGCCGGCGGGTGCGGGGACGTTGTCGCCGAGCTGGCCGGGGGTCGCTTCCACAGAGGCTGGTGCCTGCGCCCCCGAAACGTCCGCACCGGCGTCGTGCTTGTGGTCGTCTCCGTGACCACAGACCGCGTCGGCGATGGAGCGGTAGCCGGTGCAGCGGCACAGGTTGCCCTTGAGGTTGCGGGGCAGGTTGGCGCGCTGCTCGTCATCGAACGTTGCCGCGGTCATCATCATGCCGGCGGTGCAGAAACCGCACTGGAAGCCTTGGCTCTCCAGGAACTGCTCCTGCACAGGGTGCAGCCCATCAGCGGAGGCGAGGCCCTCGATGGTGGTGACCGCTTTGCCCTCCGCGCGGACTGCAGGGTAGATGCAGCTGTGGACGGGCGTGCCGTCAACGTGCACGGTGCAAGCACCACAGTCGCCGCCGTCGCAGCCTTTCTTGACGCCGAAGTTGCCTTCCTCCCGGAGGAAGGTACGGAGGCATTGTCCGGGGCGGGGTGTGGCCTGCGAGGCAGCGCCATTGATCTCAATTGCCATTCCGGGCCTCCTTCTGCTTGATGGTTGTTGCGGCTGGCTGGGTTGACGGCTGGGGCGAGGTGGCGTGCGGCGGCCAAAAATCGCCGGACACAGTCATTGATTCGCCCAGCAGTTCGGCCCGGATTTCCTCGGCCAACTTGAAGGTCATGTCCCGCCGCCAGGCAGGCAGCCCGTGGATGTCGTCGTGGTACAGCGGCCACGGAATGGAATCGCCGACGGCGTCAGCCAGCGTCCCGGCCTCGGGAACCTGCCCGGCGGGGAACCGCAGCTGTACCGGCCTTTTGGTGGACGCGGTCACGGTGATGACCAGGCCGCCGTCGGGGTCGAGCCGGCCTATCAGCAGTACGCCCGAGCGGCCAAGGTTGCTCAGCGACAAGCGCCGGAAAGCGACCCGGGCTGAGAGCGCGCTTGCGGGCAGATGGATGCTGCGCAGCAACTCCCCCGGCGCGAGGACGGTCTGCATATCCCCGGTCACGACGTCAGCCACCGGGACGTCCCGGCTGCTGCCGTCCGGTCTGAGGATGGTGGCCACGGCGTCGAGTCCGGCGCAAAGCGATGTCATGGGCCCTGCCGGCAGGCCCGTGCAAATGTTGCCGCCCACCGTGGACATGTTCCAGATCTTGAACGAGGCCACGAACGAGTCGCAGCACGGGCGGATCAGTGCCAGGCCCGGCCATTCACGGTTGGCTGTTTCTGCGGCCAGCGGAAGGGAATAGAGCTCGGCGACCGTGCAGGTGGCGGCCAGTTCGAGGCCTTGGTCAGTGACAGTGATGGCGGGCCAGTCGGCTTGGCCCAGGTCAAGGAGCCGTTTGAGGACGGTGCTGCCGTAGGAGAAGAGGACCGTTCCTCCGGCGAGCCAGGCATCGCCGTCGCGCCATTGTGCCGGGTCCGTGGTGGGGACCACGGCCTCGATGGTGTTCATGTCCATGAGTCCTCCTGAGTGAGGTGTTGAGGTGCCGGGTGAATCGGGCCGGTGCTGTCCTTCAGGGAAGGGAAACCGGGTGTAGTGCCTTTTGTGCCGGCTCCGCGCTCGGCGATGATTTCGGCCGTGATGGACACCGCTACTTCCGCGGGAGTCACGGCGCCGAGGTTCAATCCGATGGGTGAATGGAGGCGTTCCAAGGCTTCCGGCGGTGTGCCTGCCTCAAGCAAGGCGTCCACCCGTTGGCGGTGGCTGCGACGCGAACCCATCGCGCCGACGTACGCCAGGTTCAATCGAAGGGCGCTTTCGAGCAGGGGGATGTCGAACTTGGGGTCGTGGGTCAGGATGCACACCACGGTGCGGGCGTCGATGCGTCCTGCAGCGGCTTCGGATTCCAGGTAGCGGTGCGGCCAATCGGTAACCACTTGGTCTGCTCCTGAGAAGCGGCTTTGCGTCGCGAAGGCGGGGCGGGCATCGCACAGGGTGACGTTGTATCCAAGGAGTTGCCCGGCGGGTAGCAGGGCTGCACCGAAGTCGTTGGCACCGAAGACCAACATCCGCGCAGCGGGCAAACGGCTTTCCACAAACAGAGTGATCGGTTCCGGCTGCACTTCTTCGCGTGGAGGCAAAGCCAATCTCTCGGTGGTGACCCAGCCGTCGATGCAACCCTCGGGTGCGGCGAGGCGGACCAAACCGGCTCGGCCACCTTGGAGCAGCGGCTCTACTTGGGCCGCGGCGGCGAAGAGCGTGGCGGGGTGGTCCCCCACCAGCTTGGCCAGTTCCTCCGATTCCATGGCACGGAACCTCGCAGGATCATTGACCACCATGACTCCGCCGCCGGCATCGAGCCGACGGATCAGGGCCGCAGGGCGCTTCGCTTCAGCAAACACGGAAAGTTCGGGCGATCCAGCCATGAGCGGCTGGATGTGGACTTCCAGCTCTCCTCCACAAGTGAGTCCGACGGCGAACGCGTCCTCGGAACTGTAGCCAAAAGACTCAAGGCGAGGGCCGCCGTCGCGCATTGCTTCCAGGGCCGCCTCAACGACGGCACCTTCCACGCAACCGCCGGACAAGCTGCCCAGGATTTCGCCTTTTTCGGAAACCATCATGGAGGTCCCCATGGGCCGCGGCACGGAGCCGCCAGTCCCCACGATCGTGGCCACAGCACACAGTTGGCCAGAGACCGCAGGCCGCCAGCTGCCCAGCGAAGGCATCAGATCCAGCATGGCAACACATCCTTATTCCAGGTGTCCCAGCCAGGAGGCCCGGCCGGAGCAGTGCGCGATCTTGCCTCATATTCTCATTTCCAGAGGATGTTGAGGGGGAGTCGCGGGTAATCAGTAAAAGTTCAATCAGTAAGAGTTCATAGGAACGGGGGCAAGGGCTTCATCTCCCTGCCCCCGTTCCCTGACGGAGCGTCGGCGCCCTTCCCTGAATCATCAGGGCCGCCGCCCGCCGTCGTGCCTGTTGAGAGGGACGACGACGACGGACGCCTATTCGTGCGGTGGGTACCGACGGACCGTCGATCGGAGTACCGGAATTGTGCCCGCCGGTGCGGGGTGCGCCCGGTTACCGGGCAGGTGTGGGCTAGACGCCCATCAGGGCATTGATGGGGCCCCGGGCGAAGTAGATGATGAAGCCCGCCGTGACCACCCACATGAGCGGGTGGACCTTCTTGGCCTTGCCCGACGCCGCGCTGATGACGGCGAAGGAGATGAATCCGACACCGATGCCGTTGGCGATGGAGTACGTCAGCGGCATGGTCACGATAGTCAGGAACGCCGGGAGTGCTATGGAGAACTTGGTGAACTTGATCTCGCGGATCTGCGCCATCATCATCGCGCCAACCACTACAAGTGCTGCAGCAGCTACTTCCAGCGGCACCACCGAGGTGAGCGGGGTGAAGAACATGGAACCCAGGAACAGCAAGCCGGTAACCACCGAAGCCAAGCCGGTCCGTGCGCCTTCGCCGATGCCCGCCGCCGAATCGATATACACGGTGTTGGACGAACCGGACGTTGCGCCACCCACCACTGCGCCCATGCCTTCAACGATGAAGGCCGACTTCAGCTTGGGGAACGTGCCGTCCTTGTGAGCCACGCCTGCGCTCTTGGCCAGACCGGTCATGGTCCCCATGGCGTCGAAGAAGTTGGTGAACACCAAGGTGAAGACCAACATGGTGGCAGCCAAACCGCCGATCCTGGCGAATGAGCCGAAGAGATCGAACTGACCCACCAAGCTCAAATCCGGGACCGAAACCAGCTGGCTCGACAAGATGGGGACGTTGAGGTGCCAGCCGCCGGGGTTGTCGGCACTGCCTGGGCCAATGTGGAACACAGCCTCGACAACTGCGGCGAGGACGGTGGTAGCGACGATGCCGATCAGCAGGCCGCCCTGGATCTTGCGTGCCACGAGGATGCCCATGGTCAGCAGTCCAACAATGAAGACAAGGGTGGGGATGGAGGTAATGGAGCCGTTGTCTCCGAGCTGAACCGGCGGACCGCCCGTGGTGGCGCGGACAAAGCCGGAGTCAACGAAGCCGATGAAGGCAATGAACAGGCCGATGCCAACAGTGATGGCGGCCTTGAGCTCCTTGGGGACTGCCTTGAAGATCGCCGTCCGGGCTCCGGTAGCACCGAAGAGGACAATCAGGATGCCGTTGATGACCACCAGGCCCATGGCTTCCGGCCATGTGACTTCCTGAATGACCGCGACGGCAAGGAAGGAGTTGATGCCCAGACCGGCTGCAAGGCCGAAGGGCAGGTTGGCCACCAGACCGAAAATGATGGTCATGACGCCGGCAGTCAGGCCGGTGACGGCGCCAACCTGTGCAGCCGAGAGCCAGCCGCCGGCAACGTCCGTAGGGGCGTTTTCTGCCGAGAAGCCGCCCAGGATGAGCGGGTTGAGGATGACGATGTACGCCATGGTGAAGAACGTGACCAAGCCGCCGCGGAATTCGCGGGCCAACGTGGAGCCACGCTTGGAGATCTGGAAAAACTTATCCAGGAAGGAGTTCGACACCGGGGGCTTCTTGTTGCCATCTGCCAGGCCGGTTGCCGTGTGCTTTGCCGCTGTGGGCTCTGCGCTCTTGCCACCGTTGGGGAAGAGCGCAGCCTGCTTTTCAGCTGCTTCTTGCATTTCTGCGGTATCCAGGCTTTCCATGTCAGCCACCGGGCCCTAGTAATCAATCCTGGAATCAAGCGTGTTCCATGTGTTGAACGGCTGGAGGGCCTCCGGAGCCTGGGGGTCGCCCAGTTCCAGCTTGGCTACCGGCATCAGCGCGTCCCGGTTGTCGTTCTCGAAGTACTCGTAGAAGACGGCGTCGTCGAAGCCGACGGATGCGGCGTCGTGACGGTCTGCGGCAAAAAACACGCGGTCAACGCGTGCCCAGAGTGCAGAGGCCAGGCACATGGGGCATGGCTCGCAGCTGGTGTAGAGGGTTGCTCCGCTGAGATCGAAAGTTCCCAGTTCGCGGCAGGCATTACGGATGGCCGTGACTTCTGCGTGGGCGGTGGGATCGTTCGTGGCGGTGACGCGGTTGACGCCTTCGAAGGCTCGTCCGTCCGCGGTGACAATGACGGCGCCGAAGGGGCCTCCACTGTTGAGGACATTGGCTGTTGCCAGCTCAATGGATGTGGCCAGGAATTGCTCGGCCGTGACGGTTGTACTCATGTTGCGACTTCCTTAGTGCTGAGGAAGCCAGGTGACCTGTTTGGGGGCGCTACAGAGAGGAGCTCCAGTTAGCTTGGTTACCAGGCTTCAGCATGTGCGATGAAGGTTAAGTTGCGCCTGGTAGATAGCTTCCCGAGGTCCGGGTGCCCGCCTTTGGCAGTTAGAGCGTAGCACCATGTTTGTGAGCCGCGCCATAGTTTTTTGAAAATTTAATTTCGTCATGCGAAATTACTTACTCAGCGGTCCTGGTGCCCGAATGTGACCGCAGCCCGCCCGCAGGCGTTGACGGCCGCCGTCGTGCATTTTACGCTGAGGGGACCGGACCGCTCTCTGGCGGGGCCGGAAACCTGGATCAGCAGACAGGGCCTAACTGAGCTGGAACGCGTACACGCCGACCAGACAAGGAACCTGCAATGACCCCCCTTTGGATCAAGAACCCGCTGGGTATCTTCACCGCGAACGACCTCGACGCCGGCGGCGGCTTGGTGGTTTCCGACTCCGGCACCATCATTGAACTGGTGCCTTCGGGCGGGCAGCCGTCTTCCCCCGCAACCGTTTTTGACGCGTCCGGGCATGTTGTCCTTCCCGGGCTCATCAACACGCACCACCACTTCTACCAAACCCTCACCCGCGCCTGGGGTCCGGTGGCCAACGCACCGCTGTTCCCGTGGCTGCAGAACCTCTACCCCGTCTGGGCACGACTCACCCCACGGAGCCTTGAGCTCGCCGTGCAGGTCGCGCTGGCCGAGCTGCTGCTTTCGGGCTGCACCACCGCCGCCGACCACCACTACCTCTTCCCCGACGGCATGGAAGACGCCATCGACATTGAAGTGGCCGCCGTCCGGGCCATGGGGATGCGAGCCACACTGACCCGCGGGTCCATGACCTTGGGAGAGGACGACGGCGGGCTGCCGCCCAGGACCACGGTCCAGTCACCCGAGGCGATCCTTGCGGACAGCGAAAGGCTGATTCGCCAGTACCACGAAACGGGTGACGGGGCTGTCGTGCAGATCGCCCTTGCCCCGTGCTCCCCGTTCTCGGTGACCAAGGAAATCATGGCCGAGAGCGCAGCCATGGCCGAACGATTCGATGTCCGGCTCCACACCCACCTTGCCGAGACCATCGACGAGGAAGACTTCTGCCGCTCCATGTTCGGGCTGCGGACCGTGGACTACCTGGAATCCGTGGGCTGGTTGGGCTCCCGCACCTGGCTTGGACACGGCATCCACTTCAATGACGACGAGATCGCCAGGCTGGGAGCCGCGGGCACCGCCGTCGCGCATTGCCCCACCTCCAACATGCGCCTCGCCTCCGGGACCGCGCGCGTCTTGGAACTGGAGGCCGCAGGTGTTCCTGTGGGGCTGGGGGTGGATGGGTCGGCGTCGAACGATGCTTCCAACATGATCCTCGAAGCTCGGCAAGCCCTGTATCTGCAGCGGCTCCGCTACGGCGCCTCCGTTCCCGTGGAGCGGGCTCTTGGTTGGGCTACTCGTGGATCCGCTGCCGTATTGGGGCGCTCCGACATTGGCCAGTTAGCCCCGGGGATGCAGGCCGACCTTGCGCTGTTCAAGCCCGATGAGCTGCGATTCTCCGGCAGCCACGATCCCGTCGCTGCGTTGCTGCTCTGCGGAGCGGACCGCGCCGACCGTGTGATGGTGGGCGGTTCCTGGCGCGTGGTGGACGGCGCGATCCCCGGACTGGACGTGGCCGGGCTCATCGCTGAGCACTCGGCCGCGGCGCGGAAGCTGGTGGCGGGGTAGCCCTGGTGTCCTGAGGCCTCGCCCGATTCGATGGTTCCCTGCTCAGGATGCCGATCGCCCGGCACTTTTTGCAGGGAACCATCGAATTGCTCGGCTCAGCTAGATCGTGATCTTGTAAATATGATGCGTGTACTCGTTCGCGAACGAATCAGTGAACTTGCCTTCCGTTACCTGGATAGTCCGGCCTTCGCCCACCACTTCCACCTGGTTACCGGTGATCCCGGCGGGAAGCGTGAACGTCTTTGAGCCCGGAGCACCGTTTAGCCCGATGCCTGCGAAAAGGTACGCGCTGCCGTCCTTGGCCTTGAGCATGGTGTCAGTGCCCGCAGCTCCCGCGTTCCACTCATAGCTTTGTGTGTTGAGGACAGGAGCCAACGCTTGGATCCCTGCCAGCGCGGCCTTGATCTTCGCCCTGCGCTCATCAGGAATGTCCACCAAAGAATAGTTACCGTACGCCGGATCATTGTTGTGTTGGAAGATGCTGATACCGCGCGCTTCGTGGATGATGCCGGACCACATGGCACCCTCCATCTGCTCCGGGGTTATGGTCCTGGCGTTCGACTCACCCAGGTACGGCCGAGCCGATTCCACGAACAGCCAATTCGGTTTCTCGCCAGGGGTTGCCTGGAAGGACCGCATCCGGTCAACCTGCCAGCCATACGCTGCACTGACCGCCGGGTTGGCACCTTCGGGCCACGCAGGGGAAGCTCTGAAAGCATCTCCCACAGGCGGGCTGGTATAGGCATAGTTATCGACGGAAGCGAAATCCACGGCCGCCAAGAAATCGTCCATGGTCCCGCTGGCCCACCACGTCCCCAAGATGCCTTTGCTGTAATTGGCGTTGATGGGCCGGCCGTCACCATACGCGCGTATCTTCTCCACAAGATTGGTCATCTGCTGCAAGTTCTCCTGGGTATTGCTCCCGGAACAACCCAAGCCCATGTCGCACTCGTCAAAGGTCGCCCAGGCGACAACGCCGTCGTTGGCGCCCACCTCGGAACGTGTCCACTCCTGACCGGCGATGACGAGCATTCCGGTGTCAGTGATGGACGTCATCGTGGAGCCATCGTGCTCTGCCTCCTGATACACATTTACGCCAAGGTCCTTCAACCGGGCGGCGTGCTCCGGTTTCCCGAAAAAGACGCTCACGGGGAACAGGTTGGGGTTGTTCAGCCTGGCCGCACCCGGGAACTTGGTCCAGTACCCTGGTCCACCATCCCAGGGAATCCGAGCCAGGTTGGAGAGGGTGCCCGAGGTCGGGGTTGGGGTCGGCGTGACGGTCGCCGTCGGGGTCGGCGTGACGGTCGCCGTCGGGGTCACCGTCGGGGTCGGGGTGACCGTCGCCGTCGGAGTGACCGTCGCCGTCGGGGTCGGGGTGACAGTCGCCGTCGGGGTGACCGTCGCCGTCGGGGTGACCGTCGCCGTCGGGGTCGGCGTGACGGTCGCCGTCGGGGTCGGGGTAACCGTCGCCGTCGCCGTCGGGGTGACCGTCGCCGTCGGGGTGACCGTCACCGTCGGGGTCGGGGTAGTGCTACTGGACGGTATAGGTGCCGAGGTAGTTACCGACGGCGTGGGCTGCGGCTGAGGCGTTGTGCACCCGGAAAGAGCCAACGCCATCACCGCCACGAATATTGAGACCTTGAGTTTCATGACTTGTATTTCCTTTTGCAGGGCAGCCACATTGAGCTGCCTCGGTGCCGTCTCCCCAGCCGGCTCTTTCGCCACCTGCCTTGGCAGGGTTTCAGCCGGGACATTGCCCGGCACGGCGCGGCGATGCGCGTCGGATTCTCGATCTCTGCCGTGCGCCGCCTGTAGCCGGTGCCGTTCGAGCGAGATGTTGCGGCCCGTGTCCGGTCAGGGCCGCGACGACCAAATGCCCGTAGGTGGTCGTCGACTCAGCATACGGGAAGCCCACATCCGCCATGCCGCTGGTTTAGATGGTTCCCTGCTCAGGATGCCGTGCTCACGGCATCCTGAGCAGGGAACCATCTGAACGGGTTCTCCACATAGACAAACCCGCCCCTGTGCCGGCTTTCCCGCTCGTTCCAGTCTTGACCCATGACCAACAGCACTCATGACCAACTGCCCCCGGGAATGGATTTGTGGCGAACCAACGAGCTGTATGAAGCGGGGATCCACCATCGAAGAATTGCCATGCTTGTCCGTTCCGGCGAGCTGGTGCGCCTACGGCGCGGTTGCTATATCCGAGGCAGCACCTGGACAGCCCAAAAGCCATGGATCCGCAGTCTGCAACTCATTGCCGCGCACGCACACGGGACACTTACGACGTCGGCCGGAAGCTTGGTCTACAGCCACACCTCGGCCGCGCGCCTCCATGGCCTCTTCCTATGGAACGTGGATGACAAAATCCACATCACCACGGAGACAACCACCTCATCCACGTCACACGGCGGGGATGTTGTTCCGCACACACGTTCGCTGGCGGTGACTGGCGACGTTGTTTTTGTGAGGGGCATGCCTTGCACCACCGTGGAACAAACCGTGGTGGATTGCTGCCGGATGCTGAGCTACAAACAAGCCTTGGTCCTGATGGACCATGCTCTCAGAAAGGGCGCAGATCCTGTGAAGCTTCAGCAAATGTGCACGTTGATGGCCGGCCGCAACGGAGTGCTCACTCTTCGCCGGGTCCTGGAGAATGCGGATGCCAGGTCAGAGTCCCCCGGGGAAACCCTCACCCGGGAGTTGCTCCAGCGGTTGGGGATCGAACTTCCCGAATCGCAGGTGGAGGTCGCGTCACCGGAAGGTCGCCATCGGCTGGACTTTGCGTGGAAGAAAAGGAAGGTTGCCTTGGAGTTCGATGGGAGGGTGAAGTACTTCGACTACGCCCCTACTGACGAGGTGATCTACCAGGAGCGGCTGCGCGAAAAGGCCTTGACCGAGCTTGGCTGGAGGTTCATTCGCATCAAGTGGCAGCAACTGTTCAAGGAACAGGAGTTCAAGACCAGCGTGCTGAGAGTTTTGCGGGGAACAAGCTAGCGCCGGATTCGGGGGTTTACTGCCAACAGTGCCGTGGGCACGGCATAGTGAGCAGGGAACCCACGAAACGGCGGCGGAGAGGAAGGGGCGCAAGGGCAACGGAAAGGCGGGCAATACCTCCCCAGGTATCGCCCGCCTCTTTGGCTCTGTTGCGCAGAGTCCGCGCTCCTGAAAATTCCCGCAGCGGCAGAGTTCCCTGTCCGAGCTTGCGAGGAAAGGGGGGCCGCTGAGGACGGAAAGATCCTAGGGGCGCTGCCGGCCGAACACCGGGAGTGCGCGCAGCCAGCGGGAGAACCCGCCGGCTTTGCGGTCACAGTCGGCCGGAATGTAGAAGTCCGGATCTGTCGCACCGAAAGGCAGGTACAGCTCCTGACCCGGCGCCGGGAATTCCACGACGTTGTTCGTATCCTTCGAGTCCATCTGTTCCTCCTCTTTCTCATGCAAGCAGTTTCCGCTCTTCGGAAAACTTTTATTGTTATGTGGAAAGTGTAGGCAGGCGTCAAAGCAAGCGTCAAGACCCCCGAGGAACCAAACTGAGTTGCCCCGGTCACATTTGGATGGTTCATAACGATCCGCCGGAACCCGTATACACAAGTCGAATTAGTGCGCTACTCTCGAATGAGTTCGTGGCGTACGTCACGTAACCTGAGAGCAGCAGGCAGGGTCGTAATGAGCTGGCATCAATGGATGTCGGCTCTTTTTTGTTGGGTCGGCTCCACCAGAAACGCAGTGGAAACACGCGCTTAATTTCATTGATGGAACCTAGGTTCCACCTCACAGAAGTTGGGATATGACCATGAGCAACAACATCGTCCTCGGCGAAAACCAGTACGGCAAAGCAGAAGTCCGCGTCGTCAAGGTCACCCGGGATACTGACCGCCACCACATCGAAGACTTGAACGTCACCTCGCAGCTGCGCGGCGACTTCCAGGCGGCCCACCTCGAAGGCGACAACGGACACGTCGTTGCCACCGACACTCAGAAGAACACGGTCTACGCCTTTGCCCGTGAAGGCATCGGCTCACCCGAGTCCTTCCTGCTTCGCCTCGCAGACCACTTCACCGGCGGATTCGACTGGGTCACCGGCGGCCGCTGGGAAGCCGAAGCCTACAGCTGGGATCGCATCCAGGCCCACGGCGAGGGACACGACCACAGCTTCGTCCGCAACGGACAAGAGGTGCGTACCGCCGTCGTCGTCCGTGATGGCGCAACCACACACCTCATCAGCGGCCTCAAGGACCTGACCGTCCTGAAGACCACGCAGTCCGGTTTTGTCGGCTACCCGCGCGACAAGTACACAACCCTGCCGGAGACCACCGACCGCATCCTGGCCACCGACGTATCCGCCCGCTGGCGCTACAACACCAACCTGGACTTCGCCGGCACGGACTTCAACAAGAGCTACGAGGACATCAAGGCACTCCTGCTTGAAGGCTTCACCGAGAACTACTCCCACGCACTGCAGCAGACGCTGTTCGACATGGGCAAGAAGGTCCTGGAAGCTCACAGCGAAGTGGACGAGATCAAGTTCTCCATGCCCAACAAGCACCACTTCCTGGTTGACCTGAGCCCGTTCGGCCTGGACAACCCCAACGAGGTCTTCTTCGCCGCGGATCGCCCGTACGGCCTCATCGAAGCAACCGTCCAGCGCGAGAACATCGAGGCTGCACCGGTGGCATGGAGCGGCATCGCCGGCTTCTGCTAAACCCGCACCAAACGCGGACTAAGCCGGACTAAACCCGCACCATCTCAAGGGTTTGTGTGCAGGTCCCCCCAACGGCGCCCCGTCAAGGCCGGACCTGCACACAAACCCAACCCCAAAAACAACCCAAAGATTTGTTAGCCAGACACAGTTAGCCAGACGAAGACGTCTGCCATGAACCCAGAAAGTCTGCCATGAACATCAAGAAGAAATCCCGCTCTGCGAATACCACCGCTTCGCAGACGAACAAGCCGGAACGGCCCGAGGACAAGCGACTCTCCATCGGAAGCACCTTCGCCTACGGCTTCCAGCACGTCCTCACCATGTACGGCGGAATCATTGCGCCCCCGCTGATCATCGGTGCCGCTGCAGGCATGTCCTCGCAGGACATCGGCCTCCTCATCGCCGCTTGTTTGTTCGTGGGCGGCCTGGCCACCATCCTTCAGACGGTGGGCATCCCGTGGTTCGGCTCGCAGTTGCCGCTGGTTCAGGGTGTTTCCTTCGCCGGTGTCTCCACCATGGTGGCAATCGTCCAAGGTGGCGGCGGGATCCAGGCGGTGTTCGGCTCCGTGATCGTGGCCTCGCTGATTGGCCTGGCGATCACTCCCCTGTTCTCCAAGATCATCAAGTTCTTCCCGCCTGTGGTCACCGGCACGGTGATCACCACCATCGGCCTCACGCTGATGCCGGTGGCGGCCAACTGGGCCATGGGCGGCAACGCCAAGGCTGACAACTACGGCAGCATGGCCAACATCGGTCTCGCAGCAGCCACCATGGGCGTGGTCCTTCTCCTCAGCAAGGTTGGCAACGCCGCCATTTCCCGACTCTCCATCCTGCTGGCCATGGTCATCGGTACCATCATCGCTTTCATCGCCGGCATGGCTGACTTCTCCAAGGTGGGCCAGGGTGACATCGTCGCTTTCCCCACGCCCTTCGCTTTCGGCGCTCCCACCTTTGAAATCGCTGCCATCATCTCCATGCTCATTGTCATCCTGGTGACCTTGACCGAAACCTCGGCCGACATCATCGCAGTGGGCGAGATCGTGGACACCAAGGTTGACTCCCGCCGCATCGGCGACGGCCTCCGCGCCGACATGCTCTCCAGCGCCATCTCCCCGTTGTTCAACTCTTTCACCCAGAGTGCCTTCGCACAGAATGTTGGACTCGTTGCCATCACGGGCATCAAGAGCCGCTTCGTTGTCAGCGCCGGCGGCCTCATCCTGGTGGTCCTGGGCCTCCTGCCGATCCTGGGCCGTGTTGTCGCGGCGGTTCCGACGCCCGTCCTGGGCGGCGCCGGCGTCGTGCTTTTCGGTACGGTGGCAGCCAGCGGTATCCGCACCCTGGCCAAGGTGGAGTACAAGAACAACATGAACCTGATCATCGTGGCGGCCTCGATCGGCTTCGGCATGATCCCCATCGCGGCACCTTCCTTCTACGACGAGTTCCCGTCCTGGTTCTCCACGATCTTCCACTCCGGTATCAGCTCGGCAGCCGTCATGGCCATCCTGCTGAACATCCTCTTCAACCACTTCAAGGCCGGCAACTCGGACAACCAGTCGGTGTTCGTGGCGGGCACTGACCGGATCGTCAGCGAAGAGGACATCAAGTGCCTCAGCGAGGGCGACCGCTTCGAGAACGGCAAGCTGATCGACGCCGACGGCAAGGAAGTCCCACTCAAGGCATCCAGCGCGTCAGAGCACTAGCTTCCGCACGCGCGGATGACAGCAGGCGGCAGTGTTTTCCTTGGGGGACACTGCCGCCTTTTGTCGCCTCGCGGGGGGAGGGTCGCCCCTCGGGGCATGTACGACGCCGGCACTCACCGTAGGATCAGGCCATGACCGAGAAGCCCATGACCAACCACGCGCCCTGCTTCCACTCGCTGGCCTTCCGCGAGATCCCGAGGCCGGACTATGCGGACGTTTGCCTGGCCACTCTCCCGAACGGCGCCGGCACGGACCCCACGGAATGGGCGGAGCGGTTGTTCTCCTTGGAGTCCATGCCCCGTTGGGTCGCCGGGGCAATGGGCTTGCGTCAGGCGCTTGTGCCCTTGATCGGAATTCCCAGGGCGCCTCAGGACACGTTCAAGGTGACCGACCAGTCGGGCGAAGAAGCCCTGATCTTTGTCCGGGACAAGCACCTGAACTTCGCGGCCGCCGTCGGGGTTGATCCTGTGAGCCGACTGATCAGGGTGACTACCGCCGTCGAACTTAAAGGGTGGCGCGGGAGACTGTACTTC
Source organism: Arthrobacter sp. GW822-FHT05G07 (assembly GCF_058799755.1). Lineage (NCBI taxonomy): Bacteria > Bacillati > Actinomycetota > Actinomycetes > Micrococcales > Micrococcaceae > Arthrobacter > Arthrobacter sp. GW822-FHT05G07. Next base: position 17,906 of record NZ_JBXALT010000004.1, read on the forward strand.
GGCGTCGTGCGGCCCGTTCACCCGATCGTGGTGAACTCCATGCTCAAGAAGGCCACCCGCTCAAAACCCTCGCCGACATAACAAAAGATGGCAATGTTCGCGAAGAACATTGCCATCAAATGCCAACTCGACGAAGTGGGAAAGCTAGTTTTGATTGAGCTCCGCGGAGATCGCCATGGCAGCCTCGCGCAGCATGGGCACGGCGCGGTCAGCGAAGCTCTGGTCAACGCGGGTGATCGGTCCGGACACGGAGATCGCGGTGGGCGTTGGCGCGTTGGGCACGGCCATGGCGAAGCAGCGGACGCCGAGCTCCTGCTCTTCCTCGTCAATGGAGTAGCCGCGTTCGCGGATGAGCTTGAGATCTGCCAAGAGGGAGTCGATGTCGCCGATGCTCTTGGCCGTGGGAGTGGGCATGCCGGTGCGGGCCACGATGCCGCGGACAACTTCGTCATCCAGCTGGGCGAGGATGGCTTTTCCGACTCCGGTGTCGTGCGTGTGGGCGCGGCGCCCAACCTCGGTGAACATGCGCATGGAGTGCATGGACGGGACCTGGGCCACGTAGATGACCATGTCCGAGTCGAGGACGGCCATGTTGGAGGTCTCGCCGAGGCGCTCCACCAGAGTCTTCAGCTGCGGCCGGGCCACGGCTCCGAGCTGCTTGCTGGCACCTTCACCCAGGCGGATGAGCCGAGGGCCCAAAGCGTAGCGGCGGTTGGGCAGCTGACGGATGTAGCCGAGGGACACCAACGTGCGGAGCAGGCGGTGGATGGTGGGCAGGGGGAGGTCCGTGGACGACGAAAGTTCGCTCAGGGTGACGTCGCCGCCTGCGTCCGTGATCAGTTCCAGCAGTTCAAAGACGCGCTCAACGGACTGCACGCCTCCGGAGGCTTTTTCAGCCATTCCCTTGTCTCCAATGACTCAGATTCCGACAACTCTTATCCGCATCGTGAAAAGAATTGCTTAGAACACCCAACATACAGCACAACCCGCACCTGCGCGATGACGCCAAACATGACCAAGCAGGGGGTTGTGTTTCCACTTTGTAGATAATAATATCCATAATACGAAAACATTCAGTTTGGAACGGCGGCCCGGGAACGGGCCTTACAGGAGGAATTTCAATGGCGAATCCGAGCCCCGGAAACTCGATCACCCTGCGCGTCGCCGCACCGTCGAGCTTCACAGCTACCAGTGAACTGGCAGCAGCCGTCGGCGCAGCCGGTGCAGCGATCACCGCACTGGACGTCACGGAATCCCACCACGAGACGATCGTTGTTGACGTCACCTGCAACACCACGGACGACGACCACGCAGGCCGCGTGAAGGATGCCCTGAACGCCCTCGACGGCGTCACCGTCCAGCACGTCTCGGACCGTACCTTCCTCATGCACCTCGGTGGCAAGCTCGAAGTCGTCCCCAAAGTAGCCCTGCGCAACCGTGACGACCTCTCGCGTGCCTACACTCCCGGCGTCGCCCGCGTCTGCATGGCCATTGCTGAGGACCCGGCCGCAGCCCGCAACTTGACGGTCAAGCGCAACACCATCGCCGTCCTCACCGACGGTTCGGCCGTCTTGGGCCTGGGCAACATCGGCCCCGCCGCTGCCCTTCCCGTGATGGAAGGCAAGGCAGCGCTCTTCAAGCAGTTCGCCAACGTTGACGCCTGGCCCGTCTGCCTGGACACCCAGGACACCGAAGAAATCATCATGATCGCCAAGGCCATGGCCCCCGTCTACGGTGGCATCAACCTCGAAGACATCGCCGCACCGCGCTGCTTCGAAATCGAGAACCGCCTCCGCGAAGAACTCGACATCCCGGTGTTCCACGATGACCAGCACGGCACCGCGATCGTCACCCTCGCCGCCTTGGTCAACGCCCTCCGTGTTGTAGACAAGAAGCTGTCCGAGGTCAAGATCGTGGTTTCGGGCGTCGGCGCTGCCGGCTCGGCCATCATCCAGCTCCTCAAGGCCCAGGGCGCGCAGCACATCATCGCCGCTGGCCGCTCCGGCGCCATCCACTCCGGCGAGGAATACAACGACGAGCACCGCAGCTGGATCGCCGCGAACACCAACCAAGAAGGCTTCTCCGGAACCCTGCACGACGCCCTCAAGGGAGCGGACGTCTTCATCGGCGTCAGCGCCCCGCACGTGATCGGCGAAGAGCAGGTCGCTTCGATGGCCGAGGACGCGATTGTGTTCGCCATGGCCAACCCGACGCCGGAAATCGACCCCGTTGTCGCGTCCAAGCACGCAGCCGTGGTTGCTACCGGCCGCAGCGACTTCCCGAACCAGATCAACAACGTGCTGGCCTTCCCCGGCTTCTTCCGGGGCCTGTTGGACGCTGGGGCCTCGGACATCACGCCGAACATGCTGGTGGCCGCTGCCGAGGCAATTGCCAACCGGGTAGCTGACGATGAGCTCAACGCGAGTTACATTATCCCCAGCGTCTTCGATCCCCATGTTGCCGCCGATGTGGCCACCGCCGTAGCCAACGCTGCGCACGCCAACGCCGCCAGCGCACTCTAGAAAAAGGAATCCGCTCACATGGCTATCACAGTCACCGATCCCCGGCCGATCGATCGCGCCGAGGAAATCCTTACCCCCAAGGCACTGGCCTTCATCGAGGAACTGCACAAGCGCTTCGCCGGTACCCGCAACGAGCTCCTTGAGGCCCGGCAGGTCAAGCGTCAGAAGGTTGCCGACACCAGCCGGCTGGACTTCCTCCCGGAGACCCAGGAAATTCGCGACGGCGACTGGAAGGTCGCCGAGGCACCGGCAGCTTTGCAGGACCGCCGCGTCGAGATGACCGGCCCGGCAACCCCGGCCAAGATGGCCATCAACGCCCTGAACTCCGGCGCCAAGGTGTGGCTCGCGGACCTCGAAGACGCCAGCACGCCCACGTGGCCCAACGTCATCGACGCCATCCTCAACCTCCGCGACGCCGCCCAGGGAACCCTGAGCTACACCTCGCCCGAAGGCAAGGAATACCGCCTCCGCACCGACGCTCCCCTGGCCGTTGTTGTGGCCCGCCCGCGCGGCTGGCACATGGAGGAGAACCACCTGCTGGTCGACGGCGAACCCGCCGTGGGTGCGCTGGTGGACTTCGGCCTGCACTTCTTCCACATCGCCAAGCAGCTTCTCCTCAACGGCCAGGGCCCGTACTACTACCTGCCCAAGATGGAGAGCCATCTGGAAGCCCGCCTCTGGAACGACGTCTTCGTTTTCGCACAGGACTTCCTGGGCATCCCCCAAGGCAGCGTCCGCGCCACCGTGCTCATCGAAACCATCCCTGCAGCTTTCGAAATGGACGAGATCCTCTACGAACTCCGCGACCACGCCTCGGGCCTGAACGCCGGGCGCTGGGACTACCTCTTCAGCATCATCAAGTACTTCCGTGATGCCGGTGAAGAGTTCGTCCTCCCGGACCGCGCCACTGTTGCCATGACGGCACCGTTCATGCGCGCCTACACCGAACTGCTGGTCAAGACCTGCCACAAGCGCGGCGCCTTCGCCATGGGTGGCATGGCCGCCGTCATCCCCAACCGCAAGCAGCCGGACGTCACCGCCGCCGCCTTCGACAAGGTCCGTGCCGACAAGACCCGCGAAGCAAACGACGGCTTCGACGGCTCCTGGGTTGCCCACCCGGACTTGGTCCCCACCTGCCGCGAAGTCTTTGACTCCGTGCTCGGTGACCGTCCCAACCAGCTCGATAAGCAACGCCCCGAGGTGAACGTCACGGCCGAGCAGCTCATCGACGTCGCCTCTGCCGGCGGTACCGTGACGGAGGCCGGCCTTCGGCTGAACCTGTACGTCGCCGTCGCCTACACGGGCGTCTGGATCTCCGGCAGCGGCGCAGTTGCCATCCACAACCTCATGGAAGATGCAGCGACAGCGGAAATCTCCCGCTCACAGGTGTGGCAGCAGATCCGCAACAAGTCCGTCCTCGCAGACACGGGCAACACTGTGACCCGCGAACTCGTCACCCGCATCCTGGGCGAAGAGACCGAGCGCCTGCGCATCGAGTTCGGCGACGAGAACTTCACAAAGTACTACGAGCCGGCATCCAAGCTGATCGAGGACATCTGTTTGTCCGACGATTACACGGACTTCCTCACCACTCCCGCGTACGAGCTGGTGGGCTGAGATGGGCTCATTCTCTGCATCCGATCTGGCCCACATCGAGTCCCAGCTCGAGGCGACGGACCAGTTGCTTGACCGCAACTACCCGGGCGACGACGGCTCACGCCAGCCCATCCACACCGTCTACATCCCGGCCGACCGCTTCACGCCCACCTTTGTGGCTGATTGGGGCACACAGGCACTGGCGACGGCGGAAGCTCACGGCGGTCTGGAAAAGCTGGGTCAGCTTTTGGGCCAGGAGCCCCATCTGGCTGCCGCTGTTGCGGAGCGCGTCGCCGCAAAGCTCGCTGCCGAGCCCATCGAGGACCTCCGTTTGGACTTTGAAGACGGCTACGGAGACCGCGGCGATGAGGCAGAAGACGCCGACGCCGTTGCTGCCGCCAAGGCTGTTGCCGCCGCGGTTGCGGCCGGAACAGCTCCGCCGTTCATCGGCATCCGCTTCAAGTGCTTCGAAGCGCCCACCAGGGCCCGCGGGCTGAAGACGCTGGACCTGTTCGTCTCCACATTGGCTGAGGCAGGCGAACTACCTTCCGGTTTGATCCTCACCCTGCCCAAGGTCACCACGGTGGCACAGGTCCAGGCGATGGACTTCGCGGTGTCCCGCCTTGAAGAAGTCCACGGGCTTCCCGCTGGCCGGCTCCGCTTTGAGGTGCAGGTGGAAACACCGCAGCTCATCATCGGTGCTGACGGAACCTCCCCTGTGGCGCAGCTCCCCCACGTTGTTCCGGGCCGCATCAGCGCCCTGCACTACGGGACCTACGACTACAGCGCTTCACTGGGAATCTCCGCGGAATACCAGTCCATGGAGCACCCGGTGGCCGACTTCGCCAAGGAAGTCATGCAACTCGCCGTCGCTGGAACGGGCATCCGCCTCTCCGACGGTTCCACCAACATCATCCCCGTGGGCGATGCCGTGGAAGACGCATGGAAGCTGCACGGCCGCTTGGTTCGTCGCTCCCTGGAAAACGGCTACTACCAGGGTTGGGATCTGCACGCCGCCCAACTGCCCAGCCGCTTCTCGGCGTCGTACGCTTTCTACCGCGAAGGCCTCCCTGCCGCGGCCCTGCGCCTCCGCAACTACGTGGAGCGCACCGAAGGCGGCGTCATGGATGAGCCCGCCACCGCCCGCGCCCTGGCCGGCTTCGTCCTCCGCGGCGTCCAGTGCGGCGCAGTGGGGACCGACGAGGTCAAGGCGCTTGCCGGCGTCGAACTTTCACAGCTGACCGCACTGGCGCACCCGCGGCTCGCGCAACCAACTTCGCACTGATAGGAGCATTTCGCATGGGCAAGTACTACTACCCGCAGGGCGGTCTGCCGCCGCAGACCCAACTGACCACCGAACGGGCAATCGTCACCGAGGCGTACACGGTGATCCCCAAGGGCGTCATGACGGACATCGTCACCAGCAACCTGCCGGGGTTCTCCAACACCCGTTCGTGGATCATCGCGCGGCCGATTTCCGGCTTCGCCACCACGTTCTCCCAGCTGATCGTCGAAATCGCCCCGGGCGGCGGGGCTCCCAAGGCCGAGTTCGAGGCCGGCGTTGAAGGCGTCATCTTCGTCACCAAGGGCCAGGTCAACCTGACCCTCGACGGCGAACTGCACCACCTCGAAGAGGGCGGCTACGCCTATCTCGCTGCCGGCGCTGAGTGGGGCCTGGAGAACGTCTCCGACGACATCGTCTCCTTCCACTGGATCCGCAAGGCCTACGAGCGCCTTGAGGGCTTCGAGGCCAAGTCCTTCGTCACCAACGAGAAGGACGTGGAGCCCACCTCCATGCCGGACACGGACGACGTCTGGAAGACCACCCGTTTCACGGACTCCAGCGACCTCGCCCACGATATGCAGGTCAACATCGTCACCTTCCAGCCCGGTGGTGTGATCCCCTTCCCGGAGACCCACGTCATGGAGCACGGCCTGTACGTCCTGGAAGGCAAGGCCATGTACTTGCTCAACAACGACTGGGTTGAGGTGGAGGCCGGCGACTTCATGTGGCTGCGCGCGTTCTGCCCGCAGGCTTGCTACGCGGGCGGTCCGGGCGAGTTCCGCTACCTGCTGTACAAGGACATGAACCGCCAGGTGAAGCTCACCTGATTTGCGCCGAGATCGCCGGAAAGCTGCCAGTTCGCTGGAGGCTTCCCGGCGATTTCGCCGTTTTCCGGCGAACTCAGCGGCGGCGGCCGATAGCGAGCCCCGCCCAGAACGCGAGGACCAGCAAGCCCAGGACCGTCACCGCGAGCCCGAACTGCGTCCCTTGGCTGACCATGGCTCCACCGTTCCCCATGAAGACCGTGTCGCTCAACGGTGCGTAGGCGAACCAGCCGAAGCTGGTGCTTTGGTTGGTCCACGCCACGATCAGCCCCACGATCACAGCGATCAGCCCCAGCAAAGGCACGACGACGGCTGCCGGTTTGCGGGCAGGCCGCGGTGTGCTCTGTTCCCCAAGTTTGTTGTTTTCCCCCATGCGGCCGAGTCTAGCCTGCGCGCCCGCCGGCGATTCTGTACGACTCCTGCAGCAGTTCGTCGAGCTCGTCCACGTCGATGTTGTCCAGCCGGATGAGCATCAGCTTCGGGGATTGTTCGTGATGCGGTGTCCAGAAGAAGGTGTCGGGTTCCATGGCTGCGAGCGCTTCCCGTTCCTCAGTCTTGACGGTGCCGACGCCCTCCTCCCACATGCGTGCCATGAGGGTCTTGGCAAACCATGCCGGCTGCCCCCAACTGGGGCGCTCAGTGACTCCGGGCATGCTCAGGCAGATGCGTCTTACGTCGTCCTCCGTGGCCATGGTTCACTGTCGCATTCGCCCCGGGGCAGCGACAAGCGAAATCGCGGGAATGCTGCGACAACGCTGGAGCTCATCGGACTGGTTGGCACGTTTCCCGCGAACCCGGCGCCCGGACCTCTTCGGTAGAGTCCTGACCATGGATGAAAAAGCGACGCTGCTCACATATTTGCGCCTCCGTAGGACCGATCTGCTCGGGAAACTGGATGGGCTGAGCGAATACGATGCCCGCCGGCCCATGACACCCACGGGAACGAACCTGCTGGGCTTGGTCAAGCATGTGGCCAGTGTGGAATTGGGGTATTTCGGTGAGACCTTCGGCCGGCCCAGCGGCAGGGAGCTCCAGTGGTTTGCCGACGATGCAGCACCGGATTCGGACATGTGGGTTCCGGCAACGGAGAGCCGCGAAGAAATCCTGGAGCTTCACCATTTTTCCGCCAAGCACAGCGACCAGACCATCGAGTCCCTCCCTTTGGACGCTCCCGGCGTTGTGCCGTGGTGGTCGGATGAGAAGAAGAACGTCACTCTCCACCAGATCTTGGTCCACATGTGCGTGGAAACGTCCAGGCATGCGGGGCACGCGGACATTATTCGCGAACTCATTGACGGCAACATTGGGCAGAGACCGGGCGATCCGAACGTCCCGGGCCGATCTACGGAAGAGTGGGCAGCCCACCGTGCCCGTATTGAGCAGGCGGCGCTGCAGGCAGGCGAAAGCAGCGCCTAAACCTTCACAGGTGGCCTGTGAGGCGCTGGCATACTAACGGGCTCACAGGCCACTATTGCCCGGGTTGTCTTGAGTGAGGTTTGGCGGTTGAGGGCGGCGACTTTCAGACCTCTTTGGCTTCGACGATGCCCGAAAATCAACCTCTTGCGGGTGTATTCGTTCTAAAGAGGCTCATAAAGCAGCAGACCCCACCCCTCGATGAACTTCCGGTCACATTCTGTTTACACGCCAACCATGGCCTTTTGGTATCCCAAAGTGTAATCTCCATCACATTCCCTCATGTGATATTCGCATTCCGCATGACGGAACCATTCGCGTGGCAATGAATGAACCCTTCAGAGCTCAGATAGGAGCGCACTGTGGAAAAAGACCTTGCCCAGGAGGCTGCAACACCGCGGACCGGATCCCTGGCCAAACAAATCGAAGGCGCGTATCAACGGATAGGGGTGACTGGCGCACATCGCCAAATTGTCTTCATGATCCTGCTGGGCGTCTTCTTCGACGCCCTCGAACAAAATGCCGTAGGCATCACCGGACCCATCCTCCGCCAGTCGTGGGGATTGGGCGCCACCGAAATCGGCTTGCTGAACACAATGACGTTTACGGCAACCGCACTTGGACGGCTCGCGACGGGCCTCATCGTCGATAAATACGGCCGGCGGCACATGCTGGTCATCAACCTCATCATCTTCGCCGGCGGTTCATTGCTCTGCGCCGTTGCTCCGAACTATCCCATTTTGGCCGCAGGCCGCTTCATTGTCGGCTTCGGGCTCGGTGGTGAAATAGCCGTTGCCGTGATCATGATGGCGGAGTTCTTCGCCGCCAAACACCGCGGCACCGCAGTGGGACTAATCAACGTCACCGCAGCGGGTCTGGGCAACATGCTGGCACCGGCCTTCGGCATCCTCGTCTTCACGCTCTTCGACGGCCCGGACAAGTGGCGCTGGGTTTTCGGCCTGCTGTTCATCCCCGCCCTGCTGGTGATGTTCTTCAGAAGGTACGTCCCGGAAACGCCGCGCTTCCTGGCATCCCAAGGCAAAATCGATGAGGCAAACCTAGTCATCACCCGCCTTGCCCGCAACAAGCTCTCCGGCCCCATTAAGGATCCGGAAACATACATCACAGCAGTACCCGATCCTGTGGTGGTGAAATCGTCCGGGCACTGGAAGGATGCCCTCCGCGGAAAGCTCCTCAAGCGTACGGTGCTGCTGTGCGTTGCCGTTTGCATGTCCTACGCCGCCCAGATCTCCATGCTGACGCTGATGCCCACCATCCTGGTGTCCCGCGGTTATGCCGTGAACACGAGCCTCTGGTTCACGCTGATCATGCAGTCCGGTTCATTGCTTGGTGCCTGCACAGCCGCCTACCTCGCCAGCCGATTGCCCCGGAAGAAAGTGCTCACAGCGGCCGCAATTCTTGGCTGCTTGTCCGGGCTGTCAATGGCCTTCCTTGCCACCGACATCGTTCTCGTTGTGATCTTCGGAGTCCTCTTCAACTTCTCGGTGATCATCCTGAACACCACCATCTGGCTATTTGCTCCGGAGCTCTACCCCACGCGCACCCGTGGTTTCGGTACGTCCATCATTCTGGCAGCGGGTTCTTTGTCCGGAGGCCTGTTCCCGCTCATCTCCGGGGCCGTGTTCGACTCCGCCGGGTTGCCGGGTATGTTCACCACGCTGGCAGTGCTGTTCGTCATCCTGGCGATCGTGGTCCAATTCCCGCCCGAGACCTTCAACAAGCCCCTGGAAGAGGACGCTGAACCGGGCGATGACGAGGAAGCTGCGATCTATGGACACTAGCGTTCCCAGCCCGGACACCGTCCTTCTGGTCAATCCGAACACCAACGGCAACACCACAACCATGATGGTGGACCTGGCTGAGGAAAGCCTGGCGCCGCATGGTCTCCGGGTTGTGGGCATTACCGCAGCCGCCGGGCCTTCCATGATCGTGGATCCGGTCTCCTTGTCCGAGTCTGAGGCGCACGTCCGCAATGCCGTGCGCAGCTACCTTTCCGGGCCCGACGGCGGACGGGTGGCCGCTGTGATCGTTGCAGCGATTGGTGATCCGGGGCGGGCACAGTTGGACGACGAACTCAACATCCCGGTGATCGGCATAGGACAAGGCTCCGTTTACGCCGCGGCACAGAACTCCCACGGCGGGCTCCGTCACTTCGGCATGGCAACAAGCACGCCATTGTTGGCGGACGCCCTGGGCAAGCTGGTGGCGGACCATGGGTTCCAGGAGCAGTTCACCGGTGTCCGCCTGACGCTGTCAGAACCCTTGGTCTTGGCGGCAGACCCTGAACGTCAGTTCCAGGAGTTGGCGCAGGCCGTCACGACAGCCACGGAGTCTGACAAGGCTGAGGCAGTCATCATCGCCGGAGGCCCACTCAGCGCCACCGCCCGACGGCTGGCAAAGGCAACCGCCGTCGACATCATCCAACCGATCCCCAGCGCCTGCCAGCTGGTGCTCACGGCCCTGTCTTAAACGGCAAAAGCAGCGCCCGACGACGGCACCCAAGTGCCGTCGTCGGGCGCTTTAAATAACCATGCAGGGGGCCCGCAAGCCTCCCCAACAAACTTGATGGGAACTTGAGCCAATCGAAAAGCTTCCTTGATATAGCAGCGCCACGCTGGAAACAGGCGAAGCACCAATACCAAGGGGTTTCGGCAACGAATTCCAGATATGAAACACAACGATGTGGGGGAAGCAATGGAACAGGCATCAGCACTAACCGAGGTGGTAGCCGTCAAAGGCATCATCCAGGACCAACACCCCGTGGATTTCTACACGCTGGGTGTCGCAGGATGCATCGACCGGCTGGCCGCACCGCTCCGGCGCGAGGGCGTCACGGTGCACTGGCACACACCGCATCACGGCATCGAGATCTCCTCCTCAGCCGCCGCCCTTCTCTATCACGTGGCTCAGGAGACCTTCAGCAACACCCTCAACTACGCCAACGCCAGCGAGCTCACCGTCCGGCTCAACGCCGTCTACCACGGCATCCAGCTCACCATCACGGACGATGGCAGCGGATTCGAGATTCACGCCGCCCCCAGTGGTCGGCGGCACGGTTTCGGACTGCTGCTGATGTCCATAGCAGTCCACGACGCCGGCGGGACAGTTGACATCGACTCTGCCGTTGGGCGGGGCACCAGCGTGAGGGTTACGCTACCGCTGGATTGAGTCCGATTTGGGACCATATTTGGGCGTCCAAACCATAGCCCCACAGCGTTGGCGGACGTATTCTGTAGCTACTTTTCAGCCTGACATCCCTAGGGAGTGGCACGAAAATGGCACGGAACAAGGGTCCAAAGACAGGTCTGGGCAAGGTCCTTTTGAGGGTCTTCGGGTTCTTCTTCGTGAGCACTCTCTGCGGGGTGCTGATCACAGGATTCCTTGCCCCCGTGGTTGCGTTCACCAGCACCACGCTGGGCGGGTCCGTGGGGTTCTATCAAAGCCTGCCGGCCGAACTCGACGTCGACTCCCCTTCACTTTCCAGCAACGTGCTCGCTGCAGACGGCACGCTCATTGCCACCTTCTTCGCCGAGAACCGGGTGAAAGTCCCTTTGGAGGAGATGTCTCCGTTCATCCGAGAGGCCATCATCGCGATCGAGGACAGCCGTTTCTACGAGCACACTGGTGTGGATGCCCATGGCATCTTGCGGGCGCTCAGCTCCAACTTGACCCAGGGCACCCGTCAGGGCGCCTCCACGCTGACCCAGCAATACGTCACCAACGTGCTCAACGAGTCACGCCTGTCCGAAGGGCGCCCGGAAGATGTGGTGCTCAGCGGCCAGAAGACCGTGGGCGACAAATTGCGCGAAATCAAGCTTGCCCTGGAACTGGAGAAGCGCTTCAGCAAGAACCAGATCCTTGAGGGCTACCTGAACATTGTGTTTTTCAACCGGAACGCCTACGGCATCGAGGCCGCGTCCCGTTACTTCTTCAGCACCTCCGCCATGGATCTGACCTTGCCCCAGGCGGCCCTCTTGGCCGGTTTGGTGAATGGACCCAGCATCTACGACCCCATTGCCGATCCGGAAGCTGCGCTCAAGCGGCGCAATCTGGTGCTGGACCGGATGCTGGAACAGGGCAAGATCACACCGGTGGATCACGGAGTGGCGGTGGCTACGCCCATCGAGCTCAACATCACGCCTTCCCTGCAAGGTTGTGCGGGCACATCGTTTGCCACGTACTTCTGTGACTACGTCTCCCATCTCATCCTGAACAATGAGGCGTACGGTTCAACCGTGGAGGAACGTGAACGGCTTCTCTATCGCGGCGGCCTGACCATCACCACCACACTTGACAGTCGTCTTCAGAACCTCGCCCAGCAACAAGTGGATGCATCCGCCGGAGCCAACCCGGACAAGTGGGGCGCCGCGATGACCACAGTGCAGCCTGGCACCGGGAAGATCCTGGCGATGGCCCAAAACACGGTGTTCGTACCCCAGGAAGGAAAATACGATACCCAACTGAACTTCAACGTGGATGCCAAAGATGAGAACGGCTACGACCTCAACGGTGCGGGAGGATTCCAGCCCGGCTCCACCATGAAACCGTTCATCTACGCTGAGTGGCTCAACGAGGGCAAGCACCCCACCGCCGTGGTTGACGCCTCGCGCAGGGTGTACCCGGTAGGTTTCCCGTGGCGTTCGAGCTGCGGCAAGGTCCTTGGCGGTTACAGCACCGCCCAAAAGGCCCAGAACCTTGGGGCCGACGACGACCTTCAAAACAACGACGACGGCTACTACCGGCCGATGCCCATCAACTACGGCCTCTACAACTCCATCAACACGGCCACGTTCGCCACCGCGGCCCAACTGGACTTCTGCGGGATCCAGAAAATGGTGGACACCGTTGGACTGCATAGCGGCCTGGATAACGCCCCGGTGAACATGCACCAGATCGGCAACCTCCTGGGTTCCATTGGTGTTGCCCCCTTGGTCTTGGCCAGCGCCTACGCCACGTTCGCCAACGACGGCACATATTGCGAACCCATCGCGATCACCCAGGTCAGCGATTTCCAGGGCAGGGAGTACGAAGCCCAAACGCCGGAGTGCCGGGACGCCGTGAAACCGGCCGTGGCCCGCGGCGTGAATGCCGTCCTTCAGGATGTGATGAAGGTGGGTTCCGGCGTGTGGATCGAACCCAAAGTCCACACCAAGGTCCCTGTTGCCGCCAAGACCGGCACGTCCAACAACAACGGAGCCACGTGGGTAGCCGGCTACACCACCACGCTCGCCACGGCGTCGTTCTTCGGGGACACGACGGCGGGACAGCAGCGCGCGGGCCAGAACGTCACCATCAACGGCAAGTTCTACAAGTCCTTGGACGGGTACATGATCGCCGGTCCGCAGTGGGCCAACTACATGGTGGAAGCCGTGGCACTCTACCCGAGCGGGCCCTTCGTGGCGCCGGCTCCACCACCGTCCCCGGCGCCCACCGTTCCGGCGCCGCCGCAGCTGACGGCCCGGTGACCCCGCGTTGCGAGGCCCGATCTGCGCACTATTCCTTCGCGAAAGCGCGCAAAGCAGGCCCCACAACAACCCCCCCCGTTGCGAGGCCCGATCTGCGCACTATTCCTTCGCGAAAGCGCGCAAAGCAGGCCCCACAACAAACCACCCCGCGTTGCGAGGCCCGATCTGCGCACTATTCCTTCGCGAAAGGCTGCAAAGCAGGCCCCACAACTCGAGGGGGCTAGCGGGCGTAGCGCTCCGTGAAGTTCCGCAGTACTCGCATGGGCTCGGTCACGGATGATCGGCGTGCCGTCTCGATGAGTTCATCGGCTGTGTGGGGCGGGAAGTATCCGGCGTTTTTGTAGATGTTGATGCGCGTGATGAGTCCGTCGGCATCCAGTTCGGGGTGGAACTGCGTGGCGTACAGGTTGTTCTTGATCCGGAACATGTGCACCGGGCACGCAGCTGAACTGGCCAAGAGGACAGCGTGTTCGGGAAGTTGGCTGCACGCTTCCTTGTGTCCGACGAAAGCCTCAAAGGTGTGCGGGACACCCTGAAGCATGGGATCGCGTTGTCCCTCGGCCGTCAGCGTGATCTCCGTAGCTCCTACCGGCTCTCCGAAGCGGCGATCAATAACGGCGCCCTGGTGCACGCCCAGTGTGCCGACGCCGTAGCAAGCACCAAAGAACGGGAAGTCCTCGGCCACGATCCGGTCCAGGAGCCCGGAGAGTTCCTTCTCAACCCGGATCTGGGCTGCACTCTTCTCCTCCACAGGATCGCTCGAGGTATAAGGGCTGCCGCCGACAATCACGCCGGAATAATCGGACAGGTCGAGGGGCGGCAATGGCGCTGATTCCAGCCGAATACGGACCAGTTCCTCCGGTTTCAGTCCGCAGTACCGGAGATAGGCCAGGTACTCGTCATCGGCTGCGGCGTCTTCGGCGCGGGTGGCCAGCAATAAAAAGGGCTTCACAGGGCCAGTCTGCGTGAGGAATGGCTGACGTTCAAAGTGTGTTGCTAGCGGAGGGGGTTTCTGACAGAGACTCCCTTGCATCGCCGTGGCTGCATAACGTTGTAGGGACCCCTATGAAACAACAATGACTCATCCCAGAGGAGCAAATCTTTGAAGCAGGACCCCGTGGTCGTCGGAACGCCATCACCCGAGGCGTCGCGTGCTGAAACGCAGCAGCCGAAGAAGATCCCGTGGGGCGGACTGTTGGTGTTGGCGGCTGCGGGTTTCACCGCAGTAACCACCGAATTGCTGCCCTCGGGCCTGCTTCCCCAAATCAGCCGGGACCTCGGTGTGGACGAGTCGGCTGTGGGCTCGCTGACTGCGGTCTACGCTGCCATCATCGTCTTCACGGCCCTGCCGCTCTCCCGATTTCTGGCCGGAAGAGTGCCCCGCAAGACGCTGCTGATCGCCACTGTTCTGGCGTTTGCCCTGAGCAATGTGCTCCTCGCGCTCAGCCCCACGTTGGGTTGGGCGATCGGGGCACGCCTCCTTGGCGGTATCGCGCACGGCATGCTGTGGTCCAGCATGGCACCCTACGTGGCACGTATCGTTCCCGCTTATTCGGTGGGCAAGGCCATGGCTGTTGTGTTCAGCGGCACCAGCATTGCACTGGCGGTGGGCGCTCCTATCGGAACTCTCATGGGTTCACTCATGACGTGGCGGGCTTCGTTCATGGTCCTTGCCGGAGTCGGTGCACTCCTGGCAGTGATGGCCTTCTGGCTTCTCCCGGGCGCGCATGACCAGGCCAGCCAGAAGACTCCCTCCCTGCGCGCAGCCATGAAACTGCCGGGCGTGATTGCTGTGGCCATCGCTTGGCCACTCTTGTTGCTGGCCCACTTCACACTGTTCACCTATGTAGCCCCGTTCCTTCTCGCGTCCGGATTACCGGAATCCGCCACCAGCATCTCCCTCTCCGTGGTGGGAATCGCCAGCCTGGTAGGTATCTGGATTGCGGGCATGACAGCTGACTCGCGCCCACGCACCTCGGTGATTGCCGCCGTCGGACTCTTGACGCTTGCGTTCGCCCTGCTGCCTGCGCTCGGTGGCACCTGGGTGGGGGCTTTTGGACTGATGACGCTGTGGGGAATCGCTTTTGGTGCGGTGGGCATCTACAACCAGGCCGCGATCCTCCGTGCTGGTGGTGAGCACAAGGATGCTGCCAACGGCCTCACCGTGGTGACTATTCAGTTGGGTATCGCTGTGGGGGCTGTCTATGGAGCTCTTGCCCTCACCACAGTAGGTGCGGAGCTGGTCCCGTTGGCCGCCGCTTTGCCCACAGCGATCGCCTTGGTGATCATCATCGCCAGCCGTCGCGGAGGTTACCCCGCCGGGCCACGCGAGAAGCGCCGTTAACATTCCTGAAACATGGCAGTGACGTGATCTTCACGAACGAGGGATTTCTGTAACTTAGCTGCAACTTAGCTCTTCTGAGTCGGAAACATAGCTCACCGAATATTGATCGGGGGGTTGGCGTGGGCCGGGAACAACGGCCCCGTTTCGGACAGGCTCAATGAGAAGGGAACGCAGGTGGAGATCTCTGCGCAACACGTCTGGATGATGTTGTCGGCGGCAATGGTGCTGTTCATGACCCCCGGCCTCGGCCTGTTCTACGGTGGCATGACGCGTGCCAAGGCTGCGCTCAACATGATCATGATGAGCTTCATCTCGGCGGGCATCGTTGGCGTGGTGTGGGTTCTATGGGGCTACTCGATGACCACCGGCGAAGGGTTCCTCGGCCTGTTCGGTAATCCCTTTGCACACTTCGGCCTGCAGGACCTGATGGGGTCCCCCGATCTCATCAAGGCAGGCTTCGCCGCCACGTTCGCCATCATCACCGTTGCCCTCATCAGCGGTGCCATCGCCGACCGCGCCAAGTTCGGCGCCTGGGCACTGTTCGTACCCATCTGGGTGACCGTGGTTTACTGCCCCCTGGCGTACATGATCTGGGGCGGGGGCCTCATGAGCGCAGGCGGTGCGCTGACGGACATCTTCGGCCAGGTCATCGACTTCGCCGGCGGCGCAGTGGTTGAGGTCAGTTCCGGAACCGCCGCTTTCGTCCTCGCATTGATCGTGGGAAAGCGTCACGGATTCGCCAAAGACCCCAACCACCGCCCGCACAACGTCCCGTTCATCATGATCGGCGCGGCCATCCTCTGGTTCGGTTGGTTCGGTTTCAACGGCGGTGCAGCAACCACGGCAGAGCAGGCCGGCCTGATCTGGGTCAACACCTTGGTGACACCGGCGGCGGCAATGCTCAGCTGGCTCGTGGTGGAGAAGATCCGCCACGGACACCCCACCTCCCTGGGTGCGGCATCCGGCGTCGTGGCCGGTCTGGTGGCGATCACCCCTTCCTGCGCCAACATCAGCCCTGTTGCAGCTCTCGGCCTGGGCCTGGTGGCCGGCGCCGCCTGCGCTGTGTTCGTTGACCTGAAGTACAGGTTCGGTTTCGACGATTCCCTGGACGTGGTGGGCGTGCACTTCGGCGCCGGCGTCATCGGCACACTGTCCTTGGGCTTCATCGCCTTCCCCACCGACGGCACGGCTGGCGGCCTCCTCTACGGCGGTGGCCCGCAGCAGCTCGTAGCCCAGACGGTTGCCGTGTTAGTAACCATCGCCCTCTCCGGTGTGGGCACGTTGGTCATCGGCCGTGCGATTCACAAGACCATAGGATTCCGCGTCCCGTTGGAGCACGAAGTCACTGGTGTAGACCTCACCCAGCACGCCGAGTCCGCTTACGAGTTCGGCCTCACCGCCCACGGCCACTTCCGCCAGCAGCACGCCCACCTGTCGGCCCTCATCAGCCGGAAGCCGGCTGCAGCCGCCCCCGAAGCCAAGGAAGACAGCTTCGCCTAAAGACCCCAACGCACAACAGCAGACGACGGCGGAACTTGGGTTCCGCCGTCGTCCGCTGTTTGTGCCCCTCACCCGGAGCCGTTCCAGATCCGCTGCCACCACGTTCGTTTGCCCGGAGGCTCGGGCTCCGGCTCGGGAGGTGCAGCTGCGGCCCTACGCTCCCGCCACTTTTCCACCTCGGCGTCCACGTCGCGGAGCTTGGTGATCACGGGCGGGCCGCCTTGTAGCTGCCGACGGGCCTCGATCACGCGCTTGTTGAAGTCCTCAAGGATGTCCCGGACTTGTTTGTCCGTGTACTGCTGATCCAGCTTGGCGTCGAGCTCCGAGTCCTCGATCCGCAGCAAAATGGCGGGCGGACCGATCCCGCTGAGCCGTTCGCGCTGAATGAGACCCTTGACCCACCAATCGGGGTCGTAGTGCTCCCCCAAGCCGGGAATTGGCTTGCCGGCGTACTTCAGGTTGTCGAACTTTCCCTGGTTCATGGCGTCCCGGATGAGGTACTCAACGCGGGCGGCGTCGTCTACCTTTCGGCGTTTCTCGCGTTCTTCGGCATCCGCGGCCTCAAGCTCCGCGTCTTCCTCGGCATTTCCGCCCCAAGACCGGACTGCCCGCAGTTCCGCACCCCGCTCGAGCTTCCGCCTGAACGCGTTGTTCTCGGCGTTCACGTTCCCGCCACCTCCTCACACGGCAGCCTCGCCTGCCGGAAATCGTGGTTCCGAATCCAGTATTCCGCACGTTGCTGACGTTAATCCCCGTACCCCGGCGCTCGTTGGTTGAAACCCGCGGCTGCGCACGTACCGCCACCACCCACTACGAAACTGCAGCAGCCCCGACACACCGTCTGAGGGGCGCGTCGGGGCTGAATGCAGCTCAATGTGGGTGGTGGCCGTCCCCCGGCGGAATCAGGAACGGACTGCCATGCTCGGATCCAGTTGCTCGATGCCTTCCGGCGTCACCAAGACAACGCGCGCCGTGCAGATGTCATAGAACAAACCAGTGGCCTGCACCTGGCCGGAAGCCAGGACCGGGCCGGTGACCGGGTGTTGCTCCAGCTTCCGGAGTTGGAGGGCAACGTTCACCATGCTCAGCTGATCGAGGCGGCTGTAGCCCTCAGCGGAGGCAGCAATGGCCACCGGGTGACCGGCCAGCAGGGCAGAGTAGCTCGGCCGCGCGTGTTCCAGCCACTCATCGAAACCGTCGCCCATGTCAGGCGAAGCCCCCTCAGCATCGGCAATGACGGCCTTCATCGCACCGCAGTTGGAGTGGCCGCAGATCACGATCGAGTCCACGGACAAGCCCTTGACGGCGAAGGACAGTGCGGAGTCGATCGAGGCATCGCGCCCGTCATTGCACACCACGTTGCCGATGTTACGGAGCGTGAGGAGATCGCCCGGTCCACTGCTGGTGATCAGGTTGGGGTTCACCCGGGAGTCCACACATGCAACGAACAGAGTGTCGGGGTTCTGACCGTCGGTGAGGTCCTGAACCAACGGCCGGACTTTTTCTGCGTGCCGCCGGTGATACTTATCGATGCCAAGAAGGATGGACCGCAGCGGCGGCTGCCCGCCGTCGTCGTCATCAGCCGCAGGGTTGACTCGGGCGGAAAGCGACTGCCATGAAGTACGGGGCGGCAGCGGGAATTCGCGCGGGTCCTGGCGCTGTGGCGTGTTGTCCTCGGCGTCACTGAAGGCAGTGGTGCCGTGCTCCTCAAGGATCACGGAGGCGCCGGAATTCCGTTGCTGCTTCTGCCACGCGACCAAGGCTTCGCGGAAGGCGTGATCGAGGTAGTCGGCGTTGAGTTCCACCACGACGTCCTGGCCTTCGGGCACGGAGTGGAGGACGCGGTTGAGCCGAGGCAGCGCGAAGAAGCTGCACGAGCCGGCGATGGTGACGCGCCACGGCAGTGCCTCAGCAGAGGGAGTATGCGCGTGGATCTGCGCCCGGAGCACACGCCAGAGCACGCAGAGAGCAGCAAGTGCGAGGCCAATAATGACGCCTTCGAGCAGGTTGAGGACCACGACGCACACCAGCGTGACGCTGTAGACCAGGAGATCGCCGGTGCGGAGACTGGTCCGGATGTCGGCGACTTTGACGAGTTTCGCACCAATGACCAACAGCAGGCCAGCCAGAACCGACAACGGGATCAGTTGGATGAGGCCGGCAAAGAGTGCAGAAAACACCAGAACCCAGACGCCGTGCAGGATGGCCGATGTGCGGCTTGCGGCTCCGGCTTCAACGTTGGTTGCGCTGCGGACGATCACACCCGTGACGGGCAGGCCGCCAAGCATGCCGGAAACGACGTTCGCGGAGCCCTGGCCGACGAGTTCGCGGTTGAGGTTGGTGCGCGAGCCGCCCATTTTGTCCACGGCAACGGCTGACAAAAGTGACTCGATGCTCGCGATCAGGGCCACCGTGATGACGGCCATGGCGGCCGCGCGCCAATTGCCCTCGGGCAGGCTTGG
This sequence comes from Arthrobacter sp. GW822-FHT05G07, assembly GCF_058799755.1. Lineage (NCBI taxonomy): Bacteria > Bacillati > Actinomycetota > Actinomycetes > Micrococcales > Micrococcaceae > Arthrobacter > Arthrobacter sp. GW822-FHT05G07. The sequence continues at coordinate 37,338 of NZ_JBXALT010000004.1, forward strand.
GAGGGCGATGGCGTCGAAGATGGATCCGCTGAAGCTGATGCGCTCAACGCCCGGCGCTACGGCAACAGATAGTGCCGTAACCGCGACCACGGCAGCAAGCGGCCCGGGGATCTTCCGGACTGCGGCGGGGAGGAACTTCCACGCCAGCAGAATTGCGACGACTGCCAGGCCCAGGAGCGCCGAGTGGAGCTCAACGTTGGTAATTGCTGCTGGGAGAGCGGTCAGGTTTTCGACGGCGGACCCGGCGGCCTGACCGCCGAGCAGCACGTGGATCTGCTGCAGGATGATGGTGATGCCGATGCCGGCAAGCATCGCCTTGACCACCACTGGCGACACTGCCAGGGCCGCCCGGCCTATGCGGCTGACACCCATGAGTAGCTGCACGACGCCGGCAGCAGCCGTGATGGCGCACGTCACCTGCCAGCCGAACTCGTCTACAAGACCGGCAACGACGACGGTCAGTCCGGCGGCCGGACCGCTCACCTGCAGTGGGGAGCCGCCCAGGCTGCCTGCCACAATGCCGCCGACGGCTGCGGCAATGAGACCGGCCATGACGGGAGCACCTGAGGCTGCGGCGATGCCGAGGGAAAGCGGGAGGGCGACAAGGAAGACGACAAGTGACGCGGGGAGGTCTGCGCCGAGGTTGCTCAGGAAGGTGGGAGTCTTTCCCGGCGGGCTGTGGGAGTCGGTGGGAACTGTGGCGGATTGGTTGGGTTGCGGCATGGGTTCTCCTAGCTCGGGACTGCTGGACCCTTCCAAGCTACGGAACCTGTCACCGTTAATGACAACAAGATGTGACAAGCGTGACAAAAGCTGTGAAGGTGCGCTTCATGTTGGGACCAATGGGAACTTTGGCGGGGGTGGCGCACGTTGGGGCCTGGAGCTCCCCCGCGGCTGTCGGCTCCGGGTGGGACCTCCCGCCGTCGTCCACTTCCGGAGCCGGGTCCTTGCGTTTGTACACCGGTTACGCCACGCCGTATCCCTGCGGCACCTCTGCCGGTTTCTTTGGTCCTGGCACAGTGGGTAACGGCTGGAACGCCATGACCGCAATCGTGGGCCCCGGTGACTTCAACAGCGACGGCAACGTGGACCTCCTGGCCCGCGACGCTGGGGGTGCCCTCTGGCTCTACCCCAGCAACGGCCAAGGAGGCTGGCTCCCCCGCGGCCTGGTCGGCTCCGGCTGGAACGCCATGAACCTGATCATCTAGCACCGCAAAACAAAGCAAAGCGAACGACGGCGGGAACCTCCCGCCGTCGTTCGTTTGGTTTACGCACACATAACCTAAGGTTCCTTAGTTTAGGCTTGGCATCATGAGCTATTCCGAAGCCCAGCCCGTACGCCTCAGTTCCGAACCCGCGCAGCTGCAAGCACTGGAACCCGTGCTCGAAAAAGTGCGGGCATCAGTGGGCGACGTGCCTACTTTGCTGACCATAGCCGAGGACATCGGACGGACTGCCCCAAAGCCAGGCGAGGGAAACACCGCCAAGCTGTGGGAACTGTTGGCCTCCGTGACAGCCGTGGACGTCGCCGCCGGGCGGGTACTCGAACCGCACCTCGACGCTCTCGCGATCCTCGCCCAAGCCGGAGTTCAAGCCGGGGCTGACGGCGAACACGAAGGAGCATGGGGAGTCTTCGCAGCGGAAGGCCCCGGAATGAAGCTCGAGGCCAAGCGCACCGCTGACGGCTCCTACGTCCTCAACGGATCCAAGCCCTGGTGCTCACTCGCCGCGCAGCTGGACGGCGCCGTGATCACCGCTCACACAGAAGACGGCAGTAGGGCTGCCTTCGCCGTGAACCTGAAGGACGCAGGAGTCTCCTGCGAAACGCCAGTGTGGACCAGCCGCGGCCTCCAAGAGATCCCCAGCGGAACAGTCCACTTTGACCAAGTCGCGGCACAGCCCGTGAACCAAGGAAGCTGGTATTTCCAGCGACCGGGCTTCGCCTGGGGTGGGATGGGTGTGGCTGCCTGTTGGTTCGGCGGTGCGGTGGCCCTAGCGCGGGACTACGCGGATGCGTTGAAGAATGCCGCAGCCAATGGGCGCGAACCAGACCAGATTGCGCTGGCGTCCCTGGGCGAGATAGACCGCATCCTTGCCACAACCACCAGCTACCTCGCACAGACAGCTGAACGCATCGACGCCGGCGAGCTGGAGGGCTCTGACGAGGGCAGCCCGAGCGCCTGGAGCGAGGCCCTCCGTGTCCGCGGAACTGTTGCCGCCGCCGTCGAGCGTGTCCAAACCTTGGTGACGCAGAACCTGGGCCCCGGGCCGCTGGCTTTCGACGAAGCGTATGGCAAGCGCATGGCGGACCTGTCTCTGTACATCAGGCAGCATCACGCCATGCGGGACGATGCCCAACTGGGTGCACTGGCTCTGAAAGGGGACCGCGGATGGTAGCTTTCTCGCACACGGACACCGGCACGTCGGAGTCCGAATGGGCTACCAGCGGAGTTGCGGCGTTGCCGGAGCTGCCGCTGAGCGCAGAAGAGCTCGCGGCCACGGCCTTTGTGGTGCTGGCCGCGCACCCTGACGACGAAACCCTGGGTGCCGGCGGCTTCCTGGCCAAACTTCATGCCGCCGGAGCGGCAGTGGAGGTTCTGCTGTGCACGGCAGGCGAAGCGTCGCACCCGGACTCGCAAACCACGACGCCGGAACAGCTTGCCGCTGTCAGGCTCAGAGAGTTCGGAACGGCAGTGTCCGGGCTGGCTCCCAACGCCACGTGGCGGTTCTTGGAACTCCCGGACGGGAAATTGGCGGCCAGCGCGGAGAGCGTTGCCGACGCCATACGGGCCACGATTGCCGAGATCGGGCGGCCCGACGAGGAAGTGACGATTGTGGCCCCCTACCGCCACGACGGGCACACGGACCATGACACTCTTGGCGCCGTCGCCGCGGAGGTCGCGATGCAGGGCGGCCACGGTCTCTTGGAATACCCCATCTGGTACTGGTTATGGGCCGGTCCGGAAGACGCGACGTGGGAGTCGTGGGTACGGGTGCCGCTTAGCCCGGAGCAGCAACGGGCCAAGACGAAGGCCATGGGCGCCCACGCCTCGCAAACGGAGCCGCTTTCCGATCAGCCCGGTGATGAGACACTCCTTTCGGACACTTTCCTGGAGCACTTCGCCAGGCCATGGGAAACCTTCGCTTGGCATCCTTCCAAGGCCGGCACCAACAGCGCCGCGGACGCGGAGCGCATCTTTGATGAGGTTCATGCCGGAGCAGATGACCCTTGGAGCTACACCACCAGCTGGTACGAGCGACGCAAGCGAGCGCTGACGCTTGCAGCCCTACCGGAGGAATCGTATGCATCCGGCCTGGAACTGGGTTGCTCCATCGGCACCCTCAGTGAGGAGCTCGCGCAGCGCTGCCAGCGGTTCCTGGGAGTGGACGCCAGCAGCGCAGCACTCGCCCAGGCAGCTGAGCGGCTTTCACGAATTCCGGGTGCGCATACCCGGCACCTGACCATGCCCGGCGAGTGGCCTGAGGGAACATTTGATCTGGTGGTGTTGTCCGAGACGGGCTACTACCTCTCACCGGATGAGCTCGGCGAATTACTGGCTCGGATTGAAGCGTCCACCCGGCCCGGCGGCACGTTGCTCCTGTGCCATTGGCGGCACCCCATCTCCGGCTGGCAGCTGGATGCCGACGGCGTCCATGCGATGGCCCGCAGCCAACTCGGCTGGCCAACGCACGGACTCTACCGCGAGAAGGACTTCATGCTGGAGGTTCTTCTTGCCCCGGACGGGACGCAATAGCCATGCCTGGACAGCGGGAGATCAAGAGCGTGGCGGTAGTGATGCCCGCCCACAACGAAGACCAGCACATCGGCAAAGCCCTGCTCGCGCTGAAGGCTGCAGCGGACGTGCTGCAGCGGGACTACCGGGACATGGCAGTCAAGATCGTGGTGGTTCTGGACCATTGCACCGACAACTCGGCTGAGATCACCGCCGCGCATGTTGCCGGCGACGCGCGCTTCAGCGTGGTGGACGTGGAGCTGCGGAGCACGGGTGCCTGCCGTGACCTGGGTTTCCGCACCGCACTGGAATGCCTTGATGTTGACGGGACCGCGAGTACCTGGCTTGCCACCACCGATGCCGATTCGGCCGTCCCGCCACATTGGCTGACACGGCAAGTGGAACTGGCCACCATGGGAGCAGACGCCATCCTTGGATCCGTGGAGCCCGACCCGGCGGACATGGACCCGGCCATTCATCGACGATGGCTGGAACTCCACCCCTTCCGGGAGGACCACCAGCACATCTACGGTGCCAATCTGGGCATCCGCGCTTCGGCCTATCTCAGTGCGGGCGGCTTCCCTGGGCTCCGCGCCCACGAGGACCGCGTCCTGGTGGAACGGCTCCGCCGCCACGGTTTCGCAGTCACCGCCACGGACACTATCCGTGTTGTGACCTCGGGCCGGACATATGCCCGCGCGCCGGAAGGATTCGCCGCGTATCTTCGCTCCCTCGCAGCGGAGCTTCCGACTGCCGGGCTCCCAAATCCTGCAAGTGGCTAACCCTGCCAGCGGCCAGCACTTGCCGGCTAACCCGCCAGCGCTCCCTCCAACGCGGCGACCGCGGCCTTCGTGATGGTTTCCCGCTCGCCGGATCCGTCAACCGTGAGCAGAATCCCGCGCTGAGAGTACGCCGTCAGCACCGGCTGCGTCTCGGCCCGATACAGCTCCAGCCGGCGTTGGATCACCGGTTCGGTGTCATCGGCACGCCCTTGCTCCTGCGCTCGGAGCAGCATCCGGGACACCAACTCATGGTCCGGTGCCGTCAGCTCGAGAACTACCTCCAATGTCTGCTGGCGGTCAGCGAGCATCTCGTCCAGCGCGCCTATCTGGATGACCGTCCGCGGGTAGCCGTCCAACAGAAACCCTTCGCTGGCGTCCTCTTCCTCGAGCCGCCGCCGGAGCATGGCTGTGGTGACGTGGTCAGGCACGAATTCTCCGTGATCCATGTACCCGCTGGCCTCTACGCCCAATTCGGTTTTGTCCCGGACGTGCGCACGGAACAGATCCCCGGTGGAGATGGCCGGGATGCCGAAACGCCGTGCGATGTGCTCGGCTTGCGTGCCCTTGCCGGAACCAGGAGGGCCCATGATGATCATTCGCGCCATGACACTGGTCCGTTCCGAGAGGCAGCCGGGACTTAACCATACGCCGACGACGGTGGGAGGCACCCGCCGTCGTCGGCATCTTTTTGCGTGTGGTTCAGCAGTCAGGCGTTGGCCGGTTCCGAAAGCACGGCGTCGATCTGCTCGATCGCCTCGCGCATTCCTTCTTCCATTCCCATCTCGGCCATCTTTTGCATCTGCTCTTCGGACTCAAAGGTGGAGGTGATGGTCATTCGTGTCCGGTTTTCCAAGGGCTCCAGCTTCACGGTGGCATGGGTGACACCCAGTTCATCCACGGGTGCGCCGTGCTCGTCCGCGAAGCCGTCGTCAAACTCGAGGTGGTCCGGGGCGTCGATGGTGGTGAACTGCCACCAGCCGCGGGCTTTGGTGCCGTCCGGGCCGGTCATGTAATAGGCGGCCTTTCCCCCGACGGTAAACTCGTGGGTCTCAAAAGTTGCCGGCCAGGTGGGCGGTCCCCACCAGCGTTCCAGCTGCCGGGGGTCCTCCCAGATAGCCCAGACGCGCTTCACGTCGGCATCGAATTCAGCAACAATGCTGAAGCTCAGGGCCTCAACATCCTTGTCTACGCTGACAACAGTCATGGCAGATCCCTTTCATCGTCTTCGGCGAGTATGTCCGCGATCCGGCTGGCACGTTGCCGCCAGATCAGTTCAAGTTGGTCCAACAGATGCCGGGCTTTTTGCAGCCCCTCATGGTTCCCCCGCACAATCTGCTCCCTCCCACGCTTCTCCTTGGTCACCAGGGAGGCCCGTTCCAGGACCGCAACATGTTTCTGCACGGCCGCGAAACTCATGGTGTAGAGCGCAGCCAGACCGGAGACGGAGTACTCTCCAGCCGTCACTCTGGCCACGATGTCCCTGCGCGTGGCATCGGCCAGTGCTTGGAACAGGCGGTCTGTTTCGTCGTCAGAGAGACTTCTGCGGAGCTGATCTACAACCATTTGGTTGTACGATATCTCCGACGCTGAATGGTGTCAACGGGTTTCCAAAGCGACATTTCGCTGGCGAAGCTAGGACGTAGACCGTGGATGCATGATGCGCATCTGGTCCCAGGTCCGCTCCGAGGCGGCGATGTTCTGGTTGGATCTCTCGCGATCGAGGGAGGCAAGCTCGACGGCGATCGCCTGGACCGCGGCCACCGCACCTGTTAGGGACGGGAAGAAGCCGGCACCCTCCGTGGGCACCACAATCCTGTGGTCGGCATGCACCGCAACGGGCGAGCCCGCGCTGTCGGTGATGGAAACGATAGGCGTGCCCAGATTATGGGCGATCTCGACGGCCCGCATGGTGCTGTCGTAAACCCGCCAGAGACTGATGGCTATGACCAGATCCTCTGCACCGAGCCGTGCAATGGCATTGGTGAGGGCTGCGACATCGGCATCAAGGAGCCGGACGTTGTACCCGGCGATGATCGCGTTGTGCTCCAGGGCCTTGCCAGGGATGGCGTAGCTTCCTGCTGCCACTATGAAGGTCTGCCGCGCACCGGCGATCGCCTTCGCAATATTGTGCAGGGTTTCGGCGTCCAATGTGCGCTCAAAATGGGCCAAATTAGCCCGGTCAGTGGACACCGCAGCCTGCGCAGGACTACTCACGTGGCCGTTGTGTTCGGCCGCAACTTCCACTGCGCTGAGCGATGCCAGGAACCGCGACCGGAGCTCAAACTGGAAGTCCGCCCAGCCCTTGAATCCCAGTGTTTGCGCGGTTCTGGTCACGGTGGAAGCGTTCGATGCGGCCACGGCGGCGATGTCACTGACAGAGCCGTAGGACGCAAGCCGGGGCTGTGAACGGAGGATGCCAATCACCTGCATTTGGCGCGCCGCGAGCTTACGCCCCTGGACGCGGCTGTCCAGCCACTCGGTCAACGTTGACGAGTCGAAATCTTCTTCCACCTATTGACCTACCTCACACTTTGGCCGTAACTTCGATACATCGCTTCTGCACAGACTTGTGCATATTCCTCAAAATGTACAACTTGGCCCACTTTGGCAGGAACCACCATGTCTCTTACAGCACGCTTGGATCGTCTGGCTCTCAGTCGACCACACTACAAGCTTCTCCTCATCGGAGGCCTCGGCTACTCGTTCGACGGTATGGACGGGGCAGTGGTCGCCTTCCTGCTCCCGCGCATCCAGGAATTGTGGGGCCTCAACACCGCCAGCCTCGGATTGGTTGGCTCGGCGGCCCCGTTCGGCTTCTTCTTCGGCGCGATCCTGGCCGGTTGGATGGGCGACCGCTTTGGCCGCAAGAAGGTCATGCTCTGGGCCCTGGCCTTCTACTGCCTCATGTCAGTGGTGGCGGCCATGGCCCCCAACTTCGAAATCTTCCTGATTGCACGGATCTTTGCAGGTTTGGGCGCAGGCGCTGAAAGCGTGATCATCGCGCCGTTCCTGTCCGAGTTCATTCCCCCGAAGCGTCGCGGCTGGTTCATCGGAACATTGGCCGGGTTCTTCTCCTTCGGATTCGTTGGCGCCGCCCTCATTGGCCGCTTTGTTGTCCCGCTGGGCGAGGACGGCTGGCGCTGGGCGCAGGTCATCACCGCCATCCCCATCCTTCTCCTCCTGTGGTGGCGACGCAGCTTGCCGGAATCACCGCGGTATCTCATCAGCCGTGGCCGCATAGCCGAGGCCACGGAAGTGGTGGATCGCTTTGAGCAGAGCGTTGTGAAGGCAACCGGCAAACCACTCTCACCCCTGCCGGCCGCGGAGGAAGAGATCACCAAGCACGAGCAGAAGATCAGCATATGGAACGCCCTCAAGTTCATGTGGTCCAAGGCAATGCGCCGCCGCACTGCGGTGATCTGGTTGATCTGGTTTGTCATCACGTTCTCCTACTACGGCTTCTTCTCCTGGATTCCCACCCTTCTTGTAGGCCGGGGCATCACCATCACCAAGAGCTTCGAGTTCTCGATCCTCATTTACCTGGCGCAGATCCCCGGCTACTTCTCCGCCGCGTGGTTGTGTGACCGGATTGACCGCAAGAACACCATCGCCCTGTACTTGGCGGGATCGGCGATCAGCGCTTTCTGGCTGAGCCAATCCAACGACTCCGGCATGATCCTGGTGGCAGCCGCAACGTTGTCCTTCTTCCTGAATGGCACCTACGCCGGTGTTTACGCATACACTCCGGAGCTCTTCCCCACATGGATGCGCGCCACGGGTGTCGGCCTGGCCAGCGCGGTAGGCCGCATCGGCAGCATCCTGGCCCCGTCCATCATCGGCATCTTCGCTGCATCCCTTGGCTTCGGTGGAGTGTTCACCATGACCACAGTGGTTCTGACCATCGGTGTCCTTGGCGTCGTGATCTTCGGTGCCTCCACCGCGGGCAAGTCACTGGAGGACATCAACGCCCGTGCCGAGCATGATCCGGCAGCGGCAGGAAGTAAGTGAGCGCGATGATCACAGACGCAGTGTTTCAACAAACCTTCCGGGCCATGCAGCAGAAACCAGGAGTCATTCTGTTTACTGCCCTGCAGTGGATCCCGCAGCGTTCCAGCCTCAAGCGGCTCTTCACCAGCCACCCGGCCGAATACCCTGTGGGCGGCGAGAAAACGGTGGAGATCTCCCCCGGCTGGTTGGGGACAGTCATCGAGGACAAGAAGCCTTTCCTTGCCCCCGACCTGGAAGCCCTCCGGGAAGTCTTCTCCGACTCCCAACTTATTCAGCAGCTCGGCTGCGGCGCCGTCATCAACGTGCCCGTCCTCGACCAACAGCACAATGTTGTGGGCGTCCTCGCCCTCTTGGACGCGGAAGGCAAGTACACGCAGCAAAGTGTGGAAACCGCCGTCGACGTCATCAATGCGAACCTGTCTGCACTCGTCCAGGCCTTTGAGGCCCATCCCACCGAATCCCCCGAAGCACCCGCGAAGGACACCGTTTAACGTGAGCACCACCCCAGAAACCACCCCGCTGTTCATCCGCAACGCAAGCGTCCTGGACGTTGAGGCCGGCACCTACTCCACCGCCGACGTCGTAAGCGTTGACGGCAAGATCAGCAGCGTCGGTCCGAACGCCGAGGCGCCAGCCGGCGCGCGGGTGATCGACGGCACCGGCAAGTTCGTCATCCCCGGCCTGATCGATGCCCACGTCCACGTGGTCGCATCCAGCGCCGACTTCCGTTCACTGACCTACACGCCGGCGTCCTATGTTTACGCGCAGACGGCACGGATCATGGGGCAGATGCTGCGTCGCGGCTTCACGACTGTCCGCGATCTCTCCGGCGCCGATTTCGGGCTGGCCATGGCTCAAGGAGAGGGCCTGCTTGAGGGTCCGAAAATCCATTTCTGCGGACACGCGCTCAGCCAGACCGGCGGTCACGGCGACATGCGCCTGCCCGGCGAAGACCATGACCCCAACGGCCGTGGATGCTGCGGCATCGGGCGCGTAGCCGATGGCGTGGACGCAGTCCGCGCCGCCGCTCGCGACGAGATCCGCAAGGGCGCCCACCACATCAAGATCATGGCGTCCGGCGGCGTCTCCTCCCCCACGGATCGCATCGACTCCACCCAGTACTCCATGGAAGAGATGCGCGCCGCGGTGGAGGAAGCCCAGGCCGCCAACCGCTACGTTGCCGCCCACGCCTACACCGCCCGCGCCATCAACCGCGCCCTTGAAGCCGGTGTCCGCTCGATCGAACACGGCAACCTCCTGGACGACCAGAGCCTGAAGCTGTTCCTGGAAAAGGATGCCTTCCTGGTCCCCACACTGGTCACGTATTGGGCGCTAAAGGAAGAGGGCAAGGAGTTCGGGCTCACGGAGGAAATGTGGGCCAAGGTGGATTCCGTCCTCACCAGCGGACTCGAAGCAATTGCCCGCGCCCACCAAGCCGGGGTGAAAATGGCCTTCGGTTCGGACCTCCTGGGCGGAATGCATCGCCATCAAAATGAACAGTTCAGGCTGCTCGGCAAGGTCCAACCGGCTATTGACGCCATCCGCTCCGCAACCACGACGGCGGCCCTGCTGCTTGAGCGCGAAGGTGAACTTGGCGTGATCGCGCCTGGTGCAGATGCCGACATGCTGGTCCTGGGCGCCGACCCGGTGGCTGACATCTCGGTGCTGGCCGACATTTCCGAGCATCTTGAGTACCTGATTCAGGATGGCCGGGTGATCTCCTAGGGCCCGGCCGGGCACAGTCCCTCCCGACGCTCTCTCACATAACGCGCCATTTCCGCCGACGCTCTCTCACCAGGTGATAGAGCGTTGGGCGGAAGGGGCCGTTATGTGAGAGAGCGTTGGGGCTGACCGGGCCTGTTATTACCCTCCAAAAAGCTCGATAATGTAAGCATGCTGATCAATACCGAGTCGAGCAGGAGGAGGACATCGTGACCACGAAAGTAAACAAGACAATCATGGTCAACGTTCCGGTTAGTACGGCCTACAGGCAGTGGACCAAGTTCGAGGAGTTTCCGCACTTCATGGGCGGAGTGGAACGCGTAACGCGGCTCAGCGAAGACCGGCTGGAGTGGGTGGCCGAAATTGCAGGCGTCCATCGCCGCTGGGAAGCCAAGATCGTTCAGCAGGACCTTGACCGCGCGGTGGCATGGGCCGCCGTGGAAGGTGCCAAGAATGCCGGCTGGGTTGACTTCAAGGAAGCCGGCCCCAGCCAGACATCCCTGCATCTGTCCTTGGAATACGAACCGCACGGCGTCCTCGAGTTCCTGGGCGACAAGTTGCACATTGTTGAAAGGCAGGCTGAGTCAGACTTGAAAAAGTTCAAGGAGTACATCGAAAAGCAGGCGCCCGAAGCCGCAACTCCGGCTCCTGGGACCGCGACTACCGCTACCCCGACGACGGGAGCTGCTGCCGCCACGGGCGCCAGCGCAGCCTCGGATTCAACGCCGGTGATCGACCCCGCAACGCACGTGTTCGACCAAACCAACGGCTTGGTGGACCTGGAGGGCGACTCCGACGAAACTGCTGACAGCGACACCCGCAGCGCAGCTGAGCGAAAGGCAGATGAGGGCCGCGGCGAAGGCTTCATCCCACCGCTGGGCGGGCTGCCAGGACAGCGGTAAGCCCTTCACACCGAAATGCCGCCCGGGTCAACGCGACCCGGGCGGCATTCTCTTGTCGAGCACTCACGTGTTGCAGGGACTTCCCTTACAGGGAGCCGGTTGCTTCCCCGTGTACGCTACTTACCCGTGTAGACGACGGCGGGAATCGCCGGAGCCTGCATGCCCTCACCAATGAAGAAGCTCGGGTGCGGGGGCTGGTTGTAGGCCACGTTTTCCCGTGCCACAGCTGTGCGGTAGACCGTGTCATGCATCAGGGTCCGCAGGCGAACCTCGGTGGGAGCGGTGGTGGTGTAGATCCGCAACTCAGTGCTGTCTGTGGACGGCCAGGCGATCTCTTCGCGCCAGTCGCCCAGGATGTCTGCCTGGATTGACGGGTTGCCCTTGGTGGTGTTGTTGCTGCGTGCACCCTCTGCCGTCAGCAGCCGATCGCTGGACTCGGTTTCCCAGTTCCACTTGGAGATGGTGGGAACGCCGCGGGACAAGGTTGCGTCGTAGTCGTGGTCCACCACTTCGCGGAGCAGGTCACCGTCCCACCATGCCAGGAAGTTCGCGGCAGGGATCTTCTCGGCGATCAGCTCGCCCTTGGCCGATACCAACTGGCCAACGGGGGAATCCCAGGCAGCCGTACCTCCTACGGCCCATCCTTCAGCCCCGGCGTAGCGGGGATCGATGTCGCCTGCCGCACCGCGACCGGTGTCCCTGGCGGCGGGGATGCTCCACAGGACTTCACCGGTTGCGGCGTCGCGGAAGGTTGCTCCGCGGTTGCCACTCTGGCTCATGCTCTCGTGGACGGCGAACGTCTCCAACCCGGGCCTGGACGGATCAAGGTCGCTGGTGTGGATGGCGTCGCCGTGGCCGAGCTTGGTGTTGTAAAGCGGCTGGCCGTTGTCATCAATGGTCATGGAGCCGAAGACGAACTCGTCTTTGCCGTCCTGGTCCACGTCGGCTACGGACAGGTTGTGGTTGCCCTGCCCCTTGTATTCATCGCCGGCGAGGTTTGAATCGAAGGTCCAGCGCTTCACGAGCTTGCCGTTGACCAGGTCGTACGTGACCAGGACGGTGCGCGTGTAGTAGCCACGGCTGAACATCATGGACGGGTGCTCGCCGTCGAGGTAAGCCACGCCGGCCAGGAAACGGTCTACGCGGTTTCCGTAGTTGTCACCCCAGCCGGTGACAGAGCCGCGCGGGGGCTCGTAGGCCACAGTGTCCATGATTGTGCCTGTCTCGCCCTTGAAGACTGTCAGGAATTCGGGACCGGACAGCACGTAGCCGGCACTGTTGCGGAAGTCGGCGTCGGCGTTTCCGATCACCGTTCCTGCAGCATCGCGGGTGCCATCGGCTGTCTTGAGGGAGACCTCAGCCTTGCCGTCGCCGTCGAAGTCGTAGGCCAGAACCTGCGTGTAGTGAGCGCCGGCGCGGATGTTTCGGCCCAGGTCGATGCGCCACAGCTTGGTGCCGTCCAGCGTGTAGGCGTCCACGTAGACGTTCCCCGTGTAGCCGGATTGGGAGTTGTCCTTGGCGTTGGATGGCGCCCACGTTTGGATGACCTCGTACTTCCCGTCGCCGTCGAGGTCCGCCACCGTGGCGTCGTTCGCCGAGTAGCTGTACGGCTTTCCGTCAGGGGTGACTCCGTCTGCTGGCTTGTCCAGCTTGATGGCCAGGTAGTTCTGCGCGAGCGGCGTTACCGCTTGGGTCAGTTTGTCCTGCCCCTGCCCGTTGCCGACGGTTTTGATGACGTAGCTGGATTCGGCGGTGCCATCCGGGTCCACGAACATCGTGGCATTTCGGATGGGTTCCGGGGTGATATTGACGCCGTCGCGCAGGACTTGGAAGCCGATGCTGTCCTTGTCCAGGCCGAGCATACGCCAGCTCACTGTGACGCCTTGGTCAGTCAGGACAGCCACCGGCGCCCGGTCCAGGTTCTCCACTTGCCGCTTGAGGGCGGAGGGATCCTTCGCGGCAGGCACGACGCCGGGGAGTCCGGTTTGCGCTGCCGGCGCGAGTTGGGCGGGCGCTGCTTGAGCCAGCGGGACGCCCGTCAGCGCTATGACTGCAGCGGCAAGTGACGCCGAGGCTGCCAGGGGGACGGCCTTCAATGCACGGCTACGGGTACGGGTACTGCGGTAGGAACATTTCGAGGGGTAAGCCAAAGAACATCTCCTTTGATGCAGGGCGGCAGTGGGTCTGCCGCTCCCATGTTTGGAACGTTTCACACACGCGTCAAGTAGAGCCACGCCTAAAGAATGGGAGGTGGCTGGGCGATGCCAGAAAGCGCTTTCCGCTCACAAGGTTTACCAGTGCCTCAAGTGCCCGGTCAAGGGTTTGACAGGAAATGACTGTCCGGCTTCGTTAGGAAATGTTCGGATTTGAGGCCGCCACAATCGTCAGATTGACACCACCACTCGCCCCGGAATGGCGGAGATCAGCTGGCGGGTGTAGTCCTCCACAGGGTTCTCCAGCACGTCTCCCGCATCGCCGATCTCCACCAGTTTGCCAGCCTTCATGACAGCCACCCGGTCCGAAATTTGCTGCACCACCGCGAGGTCGTGCGAGATGAAAAGGTAGCTCAGAGACTCCTGTACCTGCAGTTCAGCCAGCAGCTTCAGGATCTGTGCCTGCACGGAAACGTCCAGCGCGGATACCGCTTCATCCAGGACCACGAGTTCGGGCTTCAGCGCCAAAGCCCGTGCGATGGCGACGCGCTGCCGCTGGCCGCCCGACAGTTCCGCTGGTCGCCGTCCTCCATAGTCGGAGGGCAGATGCACCTCTTCCAACAACTCTTTCACCCGGCGCTTCCGGTCAGTTGGAGAGCCCTCCGAGAAGGCCCGCAGTGGCTCGGCGATGATCTCTTCCACGGAGAAGCGAGGATCCACGGAAGCGTAGGGGCTCTGGAACACCACCTGGAAGCGACGCCGAAGCTGGCGGAGCCGCTCGCCACGGACGGAGGCAAGGTCCACGCCGTCGAACTCCACCGAACCAGAGGTTGGCTTGTCCAAGCGCAGCAGCAAGCGGGCCACGGTGCTTTTTCCCGAGCCCGACTCACCCACCAGCGCCAACGTCTCGCCGCGGTTGATCCCCAGCGAAACATCGTCGACTGCGATCAAGGTCCTGGCGCCTCCGGCTGTCCGCGGCAGCGTGAAGACTTTCCGGAGGGACTTGGCCTCCACAAGAGGCGAGCTGGGCACTACGTCACTTCCCGCCGTCGAGCTCTTTGCCGCCAGCGAGGGCCGCAGTCTTCGGGGACTGAGCCCCGGTGCCGCCGCGATGAGTTGCTGTGTGTAGCTGTGCTGCGGGCTTCCCAACACAGCTGCGGCGGACCCTTCCTCCACAATTTCGCCGCCGCGCATCACGATGATCCGGTGGGCGCGATCAGCTGCGACGCCGAGGTCGTGGGTGATCAGAAGGACCGCTGTGCCACGCTCGGCGGTAAGGGCTGCGATGTTGTCCAGGATCTGCCGCTGGACCGTCACGTCAAGGGCGCTGGTGGGTTCATCGGCAATCACCAGCTTGGGCCGCGCAGCAAGCGCTGTGGCTATGAGCACGCGTTGTCGCATGCCGCCGGAGAATTGGTGCGGGAACTGGCGGGCGCGGGTTGGGGCGTCGCGGATTCCTGACTCCTCAAGAAGCCGCACGGCGCTTTGGCGGGCGGCCTTCTTGGGCTGGAGTTTGTGGATGGTCAGGGCTTCGGCCACCTGCTCCCCAACGCGCTGCAAGGGATCCAGCGATGCCGTTGGATCCTGCGGAATCAGCCCGATCTCCTTCCCGCGCACCCCCTGCCACTCCTTGCTCGTCAAGCGGGTCAGGTCAGTGCCGTCGAATGTCACGCTCCCGGAGGAAACCCGGGCATTGCCGGGGAGCAGGTTGATGATGGAATGCGCCGTGGTGGTTTTGCCGGACCCCGACTCCCCCACTATCGCCACCACTTCACCCGCCCGGACCTCAAAACTCACACCGGCCACCGCTTTCCGCGGCGTCCCATCCACCAGGTAGTCGACCTGCAGGTTTTCGATCCTCAACAGCGGTTCAGCGTTGGTGTTCATCGCCGGTTCCTTTCAGCGTCCTGGAAAGCATGCGAAATACGGTTGGTGGACAGCACGACGGCGGCAATCACCACGCCCGGCAACGTCACCAACCACCACGCCGCCACAAGGTAGTCGCGGCCTCCGGCCACCAGCGATCCCCACTCGGCGGCAGGTGGTGGTGCCCCGAAGCCAAGGAAGCTCAGGGAAGAAATGGACAGGACGGCCATGCCGAACTCCAGCGCGGACAGGGCGAGAACCGGGCCGGCGGCGTTGGGAAGTATGTGGCGCAGCAGGATGGAATGCCAGCGGACACCTGAAGACCGTGCTGCTTCAACGTAGACGGCTGTACTCACGCGGAGGGCTTCGGCACGCATGATGCGGGCGAAATTGGCCACGCTGGCAACGCCCACCGCGATGGCAATGTTGATGGTCCCGAAGCCCAGCACTGTGATGAGGGCCAAGGAAAGCAGGAGACTTGGGATTGCCAGCAGGACATCCATGACGCGCATGATGGCGTCATCCACCCATCCCCTGATGGAGCCTGCCAGCAAACCCAAGGCGGATCCTGCCACCAAACCGACAGCGACGGCCACGGCGGTCGCAGCCAAGGAGGTCGCCGAGCCGTGGACCACCCTGGAGAACAGGTCGCGTCCCAGGCTGTCTGTTCCGAACCAATGCTCCGCGGACGGTGGCTTGAGCCGGTCCGCGGGAACCCCTGTGTCCGGCGGCCAGTGCGTAAACGCCGCGGGAATGAGCGCCCAAAGGACCACCAACACCAGAACGGCAACGGACAACACCAACCCCGGCTTGCCGAAGACGTGGCGGATCCTGATGACCCAACCGGGAACGGAAGCCTGGCCTGAGGCAGTTGGAGCTGAATCGGAGATGGCGGAGCCCGCGAGCTTCGCCTCCGGGGAGGCCGTATTTCCGGACGTCGTCTCCCTGACAAGTTGCTGCGTCATGTTGGCCCTCCTAGGCCTTGGCCCGCGTGGTGTTGATGCGCGGATCCACGAGCGGGTAGATCAGATCCACAATCAAGCTGGTGATCACGAAGATTGCTGCGGCCAGCACCACCAGCGTTTGCACCACAGGGATGTCCCTGCTGTTCACCGCCGTCACTGTGAGGCGGCCAATGCCTGCACGGGAGAACACTGTTTCGCTCACCACTGCACCGGCAAGCAGGTTTCCAACCAGGATGCCCAGCATGGTGAGGGTAGGAATGGCCGCGTTCCGCAGAGCATGGCCGAAGTTGATCAGCGCTTCACTGGCTCCCTTAGCCCGGATTTGTTCGATGTACGGCTCGCCCAACGTCTGGCGCAAGCTGCGGGTCAGCAGCTGGGCGATCACGGCTGAGGTGGGTATCGCCAGAGTCAAGGCCGGAAGCACCAGGCTCTCGCCGCCGTCGTTCCCTATCGCCGGGAACAGCCTCAATCTGAACGAAAAGAACTGCAGCAAAAGGAGGCCAATCCAGAAGGTGGGCACCGCGATACCCAAGGGCGGCAGGGAAGAGAAAGCGTGGCGGATCCAGCGGTCGCGGCTGAACGCCGCAACCACTGCCAGGGCACTGCCCAGGAGAACCGCCAGGGCGAAGCCCGCCATAGCCAACTTGATGGTTTCAGGCAGGACTTCGGCCACCGTCTGGGTTGCAGGGACACCATTTTTGATGGAGAGCCCGAAGTCCAGCTGGAGCGCCTTGAACAGGGCTACGAAGTACTGCTCGTGGATAGGCCTGTCCAAGCCGTACTCAGCCCGCAGCTTCTCCACGAGTGCCGGATCCACCGCGTTCTGTTCGTCGCCGCTGGCCATGATGCTCACGGCGTCGCCGGGCAGCAAGTACAGGATGAGGAAGGACACTGTGTAGGCGGCCCAGAGGACGAAGGCGCCCTGCAGCAACCGTTGGCCGATGTAGCGGATCATGGGATTCCTACTTGCTCAGCCAGGCGTCGTAGAAGTCCAGGCGGCTGGAGGCTTCAAAGGTGAGGCCCTTGACGTGCTCGCTGGCGGAGATGGTGGTGGACAGTTCATACAGCGGGATGGAGTGGGCGTCCTTGATCAGGATTTCCTGTGCTTGGTCCACCAGCTTCTGGCGTGCGTCCTTGTCCAGCGCCGCGGCCTGCTCGCCCAGGACGTCGTCCACGGGCAGCTTCTCGCGCAAGTTGCTTCCGCCACGGGCTGTGGTGGAGGCAAACACCGTCCGAAGGACATCCGGGTCGCTGCGGGTCAGGTTGCCGTAGGAGAAGTCATAGCTCTTGTCGGCCTGGGCAGCCGTAACGTCCGCGATGGTGGTGAACTTCAGCTGCAGGTCCACGCCAATCACTTTGAGCTGCTGCTGGACGAGTTCCAGGACTTCCTTGGGCGACTGCCAGTAGGTGACCTTGAAGGAAAGCTTTTCACCGTTCTTTTCGCGGATGCCCTCTGCGCCCTCTTTCCAGCCGGCATCGTCCAGGAGCTTCTTGGCGCCGACAGGATCGTGCTTGAGCAGCTCGCTGTAATCCTTGAAGTACGGCGTTGTGTGGGAGAGAACACCCTTAGCCGGCTGGTCCGCTTCCGTCAGCAAGGTCTTGGTGATTTCCTCCCGGTTGATGGCCTTGGAAATGGCTTGGCGAACAGCCGTTTCCTTGAGCTTCGGGGTGGACTGGTTGGCGTACAGGTTGTAGACGACACCCGGGTTGGCGCGGGTTTCGTTCCAGAAGCCGTTGCCGTTGAACAGGGTGATGTCAGCTGCGGAGATCGCTGCCGTGGCGTCTATCTGCCCGGACTGCAGGCTGCCCGTGCGGTTTCCCGCCTCCGGAATGATCTTGAAGGTCACAGTGTCCAGATACGCCTCGCCCTTGTTGCTGTTGGTGGCGGCGGGCCAGTTGTAGCCGGCCCTGCGTTCCAAGACGGCTTCCTTGTCCACGGTGTAGCTCTTTACGCTGAACGGGCCGGAGCCGGAGAACTTTCCGGCGCAACGGTCCGCCTCGGAGAGAGTGGCAGACGCCGGGGACAACAGGCCGAGCGTGAACGTGGACGTCGCTTGGAGGAACTGCGCGTTCGGCTTGGAGAAGTCCACCACCACGGTCTGCGGGTCCTTCACGGTGATGGCGCTGACGTCGCTCAGGTACGTGGACCCAAGTGTTGCTTTGGCACCGAGTGCCTTGATGGCCTCGAAGTTGGTCTTCACCGAGGCAGCATCAATCGCGGTCCCGTCGGCGAAGGTCGCACCGCTGCGGAGTGTGAACGTGAAGCTCGTGGCATTGGTGTTGGTTTCGAACTTCTCCGCAAGCCACGGGACGATCTCGCCCGTCTTCGGATCCTGCGACGTCAACGAGGCCACCGTCTGGCGGGCAATCGCGATCGCATCGTTGTTTCCCACCTGCTGCGGGTCGATGCAGCCACGGTCCACGGACACGGCGAAGTTCAGGTTGCCACCCGAGACCGGCGTGGCGTCGGCACTTTGCTGAGTGCCGGCGTCGGCCCCTCCGGCGCAAGCTGAGGCGAGGAGCGCAACGGCTCCCAGGACGGAGACGACGGCGGCAGGTTTCCGCAGCTTGCGGTCTGCGGGATGGTTGGGGACGCTCATGCGACTTCTTCGCTTTCAGTGAGTTGGGTGCTGGTGAGTGATCCGCGGCGGGTCAGCGGGGCGCGGAGGCCGAGGTTTTCGCGGAGGTTGGTGCCTTCGTATTCGGTGCGGTAGACGCCGCGGTCCTGCAGCCGCGGAACCAGTTCGTTGACGATGTCGTCCAGGCCGCCCGGAACGATCCACGGAGTGATGTTGAAGCCGTCAACGGCGCCGGCGTGGGCGTATTCGGCGAGTTTGTCCGCAATATCGTCGTAGGATCCCACCAGGCCACGGCCATTGAGCCGGG
Organism: Arthrobacter sp. GW822-FHT05G07; assembly: GCF_058799755.1. NCBI lineage: Bacteria > Bacillati > Actinomycetota > Actinomycetes > Micrococcales > Micrococcaceae > Arthrobacter > Arthrobacter sp. GW822-FHT05G07. Next base: position 56,356 of record NZ_JBXALT010000004.1, read on the forward strand.
AGCGGGCAGCGACGAACTGGCGGATCGACTGGCCGTTTTCCTTGGCGTCAGCTCGCCACTGGGCAGCGAGGTCCTTGGCGCTCTTCCCGTGGAAGGCGTTGCCGCGGGTGGGGTTGGTGACGTCCACAATCGGGTCGATGTCCGGCAGCGGACCGTCGGGGTCGTATTCGGTCAGGGTTCGTCCCCAGAACTGTTCCAAGTAGGCGATGGCCGTCTCAGGGCCCACCTGCAGGGACCGGACCCACTGGTGTTTCTCCTCAGCTTCTGCCGCTGTGGCACCGAGGATAAACTCCTGGCCCGGAAAGATCTTCACGTCATCCGCCGGGCGGCCGGCCTTGAGGGTGCGGGCCACGATGTCGTCCCGGAATTCCTTGGCGTCTTCCAGTTCCGGGTGCGCAGAGAAGATCACATCGGCGTTTCGAACAGCGAAGTCGCGGCCGTCCGGTGAGTCGCCTGCCTGGAACAGGACCGGGTGCTGCTGGCTGGAACGCGGCAAGCGCCCGGTGATTTCGACGTCGAAACTCTCGTCGTGGCGCTTGACCGTGCTGATGGCGTCCTCGCGGAGCCAGCGCGGATCATTCCGGGACCCGGCGATTGCACCGTCGGCCCAGGAATCCCAAATAGCCTTGGCCGTCTGAACGAACGCTTCGGCCCGGGTGTAGCGGTCCTCGTGCTGGAGAAACCCGCCGCGCCTGAAGTTGGCACCGGTCCATGCGTTGTCCGTAGTGACGATGTTCCATGCCGCACGGCCGCCGGACAGTAGGTCCAGGCTGGCCAAGCGGTGGGCAAGGTCCGCGGGATCGTTGTATGTGGTGTTTTGCGTGGCCACCAGACCGATGCTGGTGGTGACGGCTGCGAGCGCGGCGAGTGCGGTCTGGGCGTCGGGACGGCCGACGACGTCGAGATCGTGGATCCGGCCCAGGTGTTCCCTAAGGCGCAGTCCCTCTCCGAGGAAGAAGGCGGAGAAGAGGCCGCGTTCAGCTGTCTGGGCTACCCGGCGGAATGATTCGAAGTCAGTTTGCGAGCCGCTCTGCGCGTCCTTCCATACGGTGGTGTGGTTAACGCCTTGGAAGAAGACACCGAACTGGATCTGGCCGTTGCCTGCGATGCGGTGATGATGGGTCATGGTTCTGCTCTCTATGTCTGGCTCGTGGGCTCTTGGCGGCGGGCGATGGTCAGGCCGCGGCGAAGCGGTTCGCGGGACGGGGAAGTCCGAAGGTTTCCCGCAACGTGCGTCCCGGGGCCGGCGGTACCACCAGCCCGGTGCGGCGCAGTTCGGGCAGGACCTTGTTGGCCAGTTCGGGGAGGTCCACGTCCAGTACCGCTGGCTTGAGGCGGACGCCGTCGGCTGCTGCGAACAGCGTGGTGAGCAATTCCACCAGCCCTTCCGCGCTGCCCACGTAGCGGGCACCGCCCGTCCACTCTTCGTACGAGTCCAGCTCGGCCAGGCGGTCCTCCGCGGCTTGTCCACGGGAATCGAGGATGACGTCCAGCTCCACGAGTGTCCGTGGAGCGCCGGCCGTGGCTGCCGCTTGGGCTGCCTTTGCGAGGGCGTCCGGGGTTTCCGCGGTGATCAGGGCAACGTCAGCTTCGACGGCGGGAAGCAGCTCAGCGGGCGCGAACACCACCACCTGGCCTTGCAAGGGGCGCGGGATGATGGACGGTCCCTTGACGGAGAAGCGTTCACCTTCGAAGTCGGCGTGGTGCAGCTTGTCCCGGTCAATGTAGCGGCCGGTGGAGACGTCACGGATCACCGCGTCGTCTTCCCAGGAGTCCCACAGCCGGCGGCTCGCCTGCACGGCGTCTGCGGCTTCGCTGGTGTTTTCTCCTGCAGGCAACGGTGCTCGGCCCACCGATCGGGCTTCCTCTTCAAGGTTGTCCGCGTTGACCAGCCACCCTGCCCTGCCCAGCGAGGAGTAGTCCAGGCTGGCCAACTGCGTAGCCACATGGAACGGTTCGGTGAAGAGCGTTCCGGCCTCAGGGACAAGACCGATGGACCGGGTGATCGCTGCTGCAAAGGCCGCCCGCTGGATCGCGTCCAAACGGCCCGCAATCCCGGTGCTTCCAGGATCCACAACGCGGGTGTCCTTGAACGTTGCCACATGGAAACCGGCGATGTCCGCTGCTTGGACAGTTTCACGGATCCGTGGGCCCCCCAATAGTGCCTGCGGATCATGGTGGGCCTTGCGCCACGACGCTGGGTGGGCGCCATCGCCGTCGAGCTCCAATGCGATGACGCGGGAGCGGAATTCAGGTACAGGAGTGGAAGGCATGATTCTCTCTTTCAGAGCCGCGCGGCGGCCGGGACGACATTCACTTGCCGCATGTGCGGCCTGGTCTGTTTCCGGAGCACCCCGCCACTTAATGCCTGAGGGTTGCCGCAGCACGAGCCGGTCCTTGGCATGCTGACTCTTGACCTGGACTTGAATCTAGGAGGCTGTCCAAGGAATGTACAAACCGCTGGACTTGCGGCGTCAAGGCGGGAAATACCGCGTCAACGGGCTGCCAGATTCGTCATTTTCGGGCCGGAGAAGGCGCTCTTGTGACGGTCCGTTTCGCCGGATTTCGCTGGATTTAGTCCGGTTGAGCGGGGTGACGGATCGGCTTTGGGCTCTGCGCCGGGCTCCGTAGTGTCGTGCCATGCCGAAGCCTTCAGTTACTCCCCTGTCCGTCCTTGACCTCAGCCCGGTGTCGGCCGGGCAGACCCCCGGCGAGGCACTGCGCAGCACGCTTGACCTCGCGGCTGCTGCCGAGGCTTCCGGCTACTCGCGCTACTGGTTGGCCGAGCACCACCTCAATACCGGCGTTGCTGGCTCTGCTCCGCACATCCTTGCCGGTTTGGTGGCATCGGCCACCAAGACCATCCGTGTAGGGACCGCGGCCACGCTACTGGGGAACTACAGGCCGCTTCAGATCGCAGAGAGCATCGGAACGCTCGCGGCAGTATTCCCTGACCGCCTGGACCTGGGCTTTGGTCGCTCAGGTCCGCCCAAGTCGCCCAGCGAACCGGCACCCGGAGTGGTTCCCGCTGCGGAAGCCGTCAGCGATCGCGTGGTTGACGGTTTGCTGATCCCTTCACCACGACCCATCTTCGGCGCTGTCCTGCCCAGGAAGTTCCGGTTGCAGGGTGAACTGCTGGGCCGCTTCCCCGGGGATACGGACAACTTCGAGAACGACGTCCAGGACATCATCGGGTTCTTCACCGGCGACTACCGAACGAAGCACGGCGAGGAAGTCACGGCTACCCCGGCTCTGGGACAGGCGCCGCAGTTCTGGGTCCACGGCTCAACAGCCGGGCCAAGCGCACGGCTAGCGGGAAAACTGGGCCTTCCCTTCGGTGCGAACTACCACGTTGCACCCGCGGGCGTGCTGGACTCCATCGCCGAGTACCGCGCACACTTCGAACCGTCCGATACCTTGCAGGAACCGCACGTGATCGTCTCGGCAGACGTGTTGGTGGCCCCGGACGAACACCAAGCACAGCGACTCGCCCGCGGCTACGCCCAGTGGGTTTACGGTATCCGCAGCGGCCAGGGTGCCATCCCCTACCCCTCGCCGGACGATGCCCTGGATCTTCCTTTGGAAGCGGAAGCCCAGGAACTGATCAAAGACCGCGTGGACACCAGACTGGTGGGCGACCCCCACCAAGTCAGCGCCAAGCTGCGCACGCTGCAACGCGCCACCGGAGCCCAGGAACTGCTCATCACCACCATTGCCCACGACCCCGCCGACCGGCAGAACTCCTACCAACTGCTCGCCGAGGCCTGGGGTCTCTAGCTTTCCGATTTTCCAACCACCACCTACAGAGGGAGCACCATGTCCATCGAAACCACAGTTCAGGAATCAGTCCAGGAAGCGGTACAAGAAGACACCCAGCTGATTACCGCCGAAGCCGCCGCCAAACTCATCGAAGAAGGCGCCCTCCTGATCGATGTCCGCAGCGAAGGCGGCCGCGCCAGCACCGGCGCAGTCCCCGGTGCTGTGGTGGTCAACCGCGAGCATGTGGAGGAAGACTTCAGCCCGGAATCCGCCCACCGCCTGGCCCAAGTCAGCGGGACGGACCAGAAGATCGTGGTGTTCTGCGGCTCCGTGAACGGCTCACGTCCCGTCGCGCAGAAGCTCAAGGTGCTCGGCTACGCCAACGCGGTCCACGTGGACGGCGGCTTCCCGGCACTCCGCGACGCCGGCGTCCCCACCACCGGGCCGACGGCCCCGCCGGCTCCCGCAGCTCAGGCGTCCACTGGTTCGGTGGCCTCCGAACGCTGAGCACCTCCCGCCGTCGGACGTTCCGGCGTAAGTACTGCCGCCGCCGTCGGGGCTTCCATCCCGGAAGTCACGACGGCGGCACTTGCGTTTCTGCGGTCCCGCGCCTCGCGGAACCAGTCGAGTCCGCCGGCGAGCAAGGCGACGCCCAGCAGGACACAGCACATCACGATGCCTTGGTGGAAAGCGTCCCTTGAAGCCTGGCCGGTGGCCGCTCCCTGGGCTTGCAGGAACATGCCTGCGGCCGCGGCTGAACACATTGCCGCCGCGAATCGTTGGCTGAGTTGGTAGAAACCCGCCGCCACTCCGGCGGTGCAGGCAGGTGCGTGCGCAAGCGTGAGTGTCTGGTTCGGGGCGACCACCAGTCCGGTGGCTACACCCTGGGCAAGCCCGACAGCAGCTACCGCGAGAGCCGCTGTCCCGCCGTCGAGCCTTTGCACGAAAAGGTCCTTGGCAATTAGGCAAGCCAAGCTGCCCACGAGCGCGAAGACGATTCCGGCACGCCCGTACCGGGCTACGAAACGCCAACTGAAACTGGACGCCAGCAGCATCCCGGCGGCTTGCGGCGCGAGGATGGCCGCGGCCGCCAACGGCGCCATCCCTGTCCCGGAGAGGAAGTAGAAAGCGGTCACCGCGGCCATTCCGGCGCCGACGCCGAACTGGCAGAGCGCCACCACCGTGCCCAAGGCGTAACCCCTGGATTTCACCAACGAGGCACTAAGCAACGGGGTTCGGCCGCTCCGGTGGTAGAGGATCTCCCAGCCGGCGAAGGCCAGGAGGGCTCCCGTACCGACCGCCAACGACGTCACGGCGATGATGCCCGCACCGTAAATCGTTGGGATGAGGGAAGCGATCACCACACCGCCGAGCAACAAGGCGCCCAGGACGTCTATTGAGGGCTTGCTGTTTTCCAGCCGCTTGGCCGGACGTGGCAGGAGCCTGAACGCAAGCGGCACGAGGATTAGCACCAGCGGAACATTCGCGAGGAACAGGATCCTCCATCCGATCTCGGGGTCGCCCAGGGACAAGACAAGTCCGCCGATCAGCGGTCCGCATACCGCCGCGGACCCGCCAGCGGCAGCGTAGGCGCCAAGTGCTTTCGCACGGTCGTGTCCCGAATAGATGTCCTGCAGGAGGCCAAGGACCTGCGGATTCAGGGTGCCCGCGCCGAGACCTTGGAGGAGCCTGGCGATGATGACCAGCGACGGGTCGGTGGCCAGGCCGCCCACCAGGCTGGATGCCCCGAAGACGGCAATGCCGGCGATGAAAAGCGTGCGCCTCCCGACGATGTCGCCCAGCCTGCCTGCGGGAACCAACGCGACGCCGAACGCCAGCGAGTAGCTGGCCAGGATCCACTGCACAGACCCTGAGTCGGCATGCAGGGAAGCGGACATCGCGGGAACCGCCAACACGAACATTGACTGGTCCAACAGCGTGATGAATCCTGCACCGAGGCAAAGCCAGAGAGCGGAACGTTTAGCGTGATTTCCGTGGCCCATGATTGAGGACTCTAGGCGCGTCCCTGCTGGCTTTTGGCATCGCAAGACACCCGGTTAAGGGGCATTAATCCGGGTTACCGCGGGTGACCTGTTTATGACTCTTTGGGGCTTGTTCGCCGACGCTCCGGTCACGGAAGGACGCAGCGGGAAACGCTTTTTTGTGGGGCGATGTCCGCGTCCTAGCGTGGGCCGCATGACCGTGTATGAATCAGTCTTGGACGCAATCGGCGGCACTCCCCTGCTTCGACTGAAGCGGCTTGGCGAAGGTGTCCGGCCCCGCATTTACGCGAAACTCGAGTTCCAGAACATCGGCGGGAGCGTGAAAGACCGGGCTGCCCTCTCCATGATCCGGGCCGCAGAAAGCGCGGGCCTGCTCGGACCGGGCGGGACTGTGGTGGAAGGGACCAGCGGTAACACCGGCATCGGCCTGAGCTTGGTGGCCGCGCAGCTGGGGTATCGCTCGGTGATCTTCGCTCCGGCGGCCACGGCTGCTGAAAAAATACGCCTCTTGCGCGCTTTCGGAGCCGAGGTCCACCTGGTGGTCGATTTCGTTCCGCGATCCGATCCCGGCCACCTGGCCAATCGGGCGGCGGCCTTCGCTGCGGAAACCCCGGGCGCCTGGCTCGCCTTGCAGTATGACAACCCTGCCAACCCCCAGGCCCACTTGGAGGGAACCGGGCCGGAGATCTGGGCCGACACCCGCGGGTCGGTAACCCACTTCGTGGCCAGCGTCGGGACGGGCGGGACCATTAGTGGAACCGGTCGGTTCTTGAAGCAGGCCAGCGACGGCCTGGTGCAGGTCATTGCCGCCGATCCCGAGCACTCCCGCTATGGAGGCGGCAATGGTTCGCTCAAATACACCGAGGGCGCGGGCCATCCTCTGCACCCGGCGTCTGTAGAAGACATCTGGCCCGAGGCGTTCGACACTGCTTTGGTGGACAAGTACATCAGCGTCAGCGATGGTGATGCCATTTTCACCGCCCGCCGCGCTGCCCGCGAGGAAGGCCTCCTCATCGGTGCCACCGGAGGGACCGCCCTGGCCGCAGCGTTGAACCTGGCCGAAACGTTGGACGAGGACCACACCATCGTGGTGATCCTGCCTGACTCCGGCAGGAACTACCTCTCCACCTACTTCGACGACCACTGGCTCACCTCGCTCGGATTCCTGGAACCCACTGCGCCGGAAGGAACCGTCCGCTCGTTGCTCTCCGGATCGCCCGCTGGAGTCCAGCTTCTGGCGAGTGGCCTCACAGTGGCGGAGGCCGCCGTCGAACTTCACTCCCGGGAACTGGCTCCGAACGAGCCTGTGTTCTTGGTGCTGGACCGGGGCGAAAGCTTTGGAACAGTCCACCCGCGCGAAGTTGTGGGAGTGGTGACGCTAGGCTCGTTGGAAACCGTTCAGCCCTCCGCGCCGGCCGTCTGTGCTGCCGTTCCCTATCGCACGTTTGCTGCGGGCATGCCGGTGAGTCTGGTGGTTGCGGAGAAGACGTCACAGTCCGCGAGCCGAGGCCCGGCGGAAACGGCTGCCGAAGGGGAGAGTGCCGAGCAGGAGATCATCGCGGTCCTGGTCGACGGCCGAATCGCCGCCACCCTCCCCTAACCACCGACGCTCTCTCACATCCCAAGCCCTTCCAGCCATCCCTCTCTCACATCGATGTGGCTAAAGGGGAGTGCCCGGGTGCCGGAATAGCGGTGGATCCGGGGTTGGCCTGACACTCCGGGCTTTGCCTGGCGGGCAGGACTCAAATACCTTCATCGGACGGTCCCAACGGCGGGAGCAGAGCTCGACGGCCTGCACGGTGGAAGCGGGCCGTGGGAACCTCTGCATTACCTTCCAACGAAGAATCACGTATAGAAGACCCACCGCCCGGGACGCCCCTAGGCGGGCGTTGGTGAACCCAACGGGATGTGAGAGAGGGACGGCGGGAAACGCTTGGGATGTGAGAGAGGGTCCACGGGAAAGGCATGGGATGTGAGAGAGGGTCAGGACGCGTCGGCCAGCACCCGTGCCCGGGCGGCGGCTCGGGTTGCAAGGAGCTCCTCGGCGGTGCGGCCATGTTCCCGGTGCGCCACTTCCTGTTTCAGCTGCGGGATCACGTGCTGGCCAAACTCAAGGGCATCAGGTACGAAGTCGTAACCGCGGAGACCGAAGATCTCGAAGCCGAGCTCGTGGTAGTCCAGGATCGCCTGGGTGACGGTGTCATAGGAGCCGACCAACGCCGTCGCGCTTCCTCCTCCGCCGCCTGCCGCTTTGGCGAGGGCCGTCCAGAGGGCGCGGTCGTGGAGGTCCGCGCGTTCCGCTGCCGCGAGGAGCCGTTGGGTGCCGGCGGCTTCGGGCTTCTGGTTATAGTGGCGGACAGGATCAATCACCTCGCCGGCAGACCGGCGGGACTCGAGCCTCGCAAGGATGGCGTGCGCTTTCTCCCAGGCCAGCCCATCGGTCGCCGCGACGATCGGCCGGAACGCGATCTGCCAGCGCAACGGCTCAGTACGCCCCACCGCGGCGGCCCTCGCAAGGATCTGCTCCTGCTGCGAAGCCGCGTCGACCAGCGGCTCACCGAAGAGCGCATAGATGTCAGCTTCGGCGGCGCCCACAGACCACGCGGCTTCCGAGGACCCGCCAAAGGAAATACCCGGTCTTTTCCCGGCAAAGGGCGCCAATCCGGAGGCGAAGTTCTCAAAGCGGTAGTGCTCGCTGTCCCAACTGAATGATTCGCCCGACCATGCCCGTCGCACGATCTGCATGTACTCCTGTGTCCGCCCATACCGCGCATCCTTGGACAGGAAGTCACCTTCGCGGGCTTGGTCGGCTTGGCTTCCACCGGTGATGAAGTGCACGGTCAGCCGCCCTTGGGCAATGTGGTCCAGCGTCAGGAAGGACCGCGCCGCAAATGTGGGGTGGGAGACGTTGGGGCGGTGCGCCAGTCGCAGTTGGATCCGTTCCGTGTTCGCGGCAACCCACGCAGCATGGACTGAGGGATCCTGTGTGGTGGAGTTGTACGCAAAGAGTACGTGGTCCCAGTTGTTGTCCTCGTGGATCCGCGCAATGCGGGCAGCGTAGTGGGGGTCGAAGAAGGGCGTGGTGGCCGGCGAAGTCTCCGTGGAGTCGTTGCCGGCACCCATGCCGAGGAACTCGATAGGCATTGAAGCTCTCCCTGAAAATAGAGTTAGCGGCGAAGGATGCGCTGGGCCAGGAAGTTGCCCAGCAACTGTGCGGCCTGCACCATAACGATGATGATCAGGACTGTCACCAGAGTGACTTCCCAGTTGAACTGCTGATAGCCGTACATGATGGCGAAATTGCCCAGCCCACCGCCGCCGATGTACCCGGCCATGGCAGACATGTCCACTATCGCGATGATCATGAACGTGTAGCCCAGGATCAGCGGTGCCAGCGACTCGGGAATCACTACGGACCACAGGATGTGCAGCCGGCTATCGCCCATAGCACGCGCGGCTTCCACCACGCCCGGGTCGGAGGCCACCAGGTTTTGCTCCACTACACGGCCAATCACGACGCCGGCCATCAGCGCCATGGGCAGGATCGCCGCCGTCGTGCCAATAGTGGTGCCCATGATGATCAAGGTCAGCGGCGCAATGGCCGTGATGAAGATGATGAACGGAATGGGCCGGATGATGTTCACCAGGAAGTTCAGGAACGAGAACACGGCTTTATTGGCAAACAGGTTTCCGGGCCTGGTGGCGTAGAGGGTGACGCCCAGCGCTAGCCCGGCGGTGCCACTGAGCAGGACGGTGATGACCACCATGTAGATGGTCTGTTGGAAGGATTCGCCCAGGACGGGCAGGAGGGTTGTCCAGTCGGTCATGGCTATTCTCCGGCGTTCGCGGGGACGGGAAGGTGCGGTACGGCACGCTCGGCTCGCGCCGCCGTCGGAATTTGGCGTTCGACGGCGGTGACGTCGCCAAGGTCGGCGAGCGCGGCGTCAATCGCGGCGTCGCTGCCCGTGAGTTCGTAGGTGAGTGTGCCCAGGATCTTGTTCTGGATCTCGGTGACGCCGCCGAACACCACGCTGGAGCCCACGCCGTGGCGTTCAAAAGTGGCGGCCACAAGCGGCGTGGGTGCAGCCTCGGAGATGCCAATGGAGACGAGTTGGCCGGGATGCGCGGCGGAGAGGCGGGTGACGGTGTCCGGCTCGGGTGTGCCGTGGACGGCTGTGGAGACGAAGCGTTGGGTGGAGGCGCTCTGGGGGTCGGCGAACACCGTGTACGTTGGTCCGGTTTCCACCACGCGGCCGGAGTCCATCATGACTACGGTGTCGCAGATTTCGCGGACTACGTGCATTTCGTGGGTGATCACCACAACGGTGGTGCCAAGTTCCTTGTTGATGCGGCGCAGGAGCCCCAGGACGTCGCGGGTGGTTTCCGGGTCCAGGGCGCTGGTGGCCTCATCGGCGAGCAGGACGTCCGGGGCGTTTGCCAGCGCACGGGCGATGCCCACGCGTTGCTGCTGCCCGCCGGAGAGTCGGCGGGGATAGGTACCGGCTTTGTCGGCGATGCCCACGAACTCAAGCAGCTCGTCCACGCGCGGCTTGATCTTATCTTTCGGCCAGCCCGCCACCTTGAGGGGGTACGCCACGTTCCCGAACACGGTGCGGGACTTCAGGAGGTTAAACTGCTGGAAGATCATGCCGATTCCGGCGCGGACTCTCCTCAGTTCGCCCTCGGGGAGCGAAGAAATGTCCTGTCCCTTCACGAACACCTGGCCCTGAGTGGGTCTCTCCAAGCCGTTGAGCAGGCGTACCAGCGTGGACTTGCCGGCACCGGAGTAACCAACAATGCCTACGACGGTCCCTTCTTCAACGTCCAGGGTGACGTCATCCACCGCGCGTACCGGTTCCGCTCGCCGGGTGCGTCTGCTTCCTTGGAGTTTGCCGCCTTGGACCGGGAACACTTTACTGACGCCGCGCAGCGAAACGATCGCGCTCACCGGAGCCTCCTTTAGGGGTTGATTGGATGCCCATTCCAACAGCGCCCCAGCCCTCGCATCGAACCCAATGACCCCCTGTGACCTGCGGTTTCTTTCCTTGACGGTGCGCGTCGGAGTGTTGCGAAGGCGTTCGATTCTCACCGCGGCAACTGCCTAGCGTGAGGCGGGGGAACACCCCGTACCTTCCATTCGCATCACTACCCTTTGTACGGAGAAGCATCATGAAGAACCGCCTGTTAGTAGCCGCCGTCGGCCTGATCGCCGCCCTATCGCTCTCGGCATGCGGGGGTGCTTCCAGTGGTTCGTCAACGGCCGCCAACACCAAGGTGGTCATCGGCGTGGACGACGGCGCCGAGGAACACTGGACCCTCCTGAAGAACAAGCTGACGGACCAGGGCATCGACCTTGAGGTCAAGAACTTCACGGACGGTGCCCAGATCAACACGGCAACCCAGCAGGGCCAAGTGGACATCAATCTGTTCCAGCACCTGAAGTACCTCTCGCAGTTCAACGTCAACAGCAACGGCACGCTGGTTCCTGTTGGCGCCACCGCTGTGTACCCGCTGGCGCTGTACTCGGAGAAGTTCAAGTCCGTGGAGGAGCTGCCGGCCGATGCCGAAGTTGCCATCCCGAACAACCCCACCAACCAGGCGCGTGCCTTGCTGAACCTGCAGACCGCGGGGCTGCTGCAGCTCAAGGACGGTGGCAACTCGCTGTCCACCCCTGCTGAGATCACCTCGAGCAAGATCAAGGTTGTCCCGGTGGACAGCAACCAGACGGTCAACGCGCTCAAGGGGACCACGGATGCCGCCGTGGTGAACAACACGCAGGCCCAGAAGGGCGGCTTGGGCGACGAGAAGATCATCTTCAAGGAAGACCTGAACTCGGAGTCCTTGGCACCTTACATCAACGGCTTCGTAGTGAAGGCGGACCGCAAGGACGATCCCACGTGGAAGAAGATCGTGGATGCTTACCACTCCCCCGAGGTTGAGGCGTCGGTGACCAAGCTCAACGACGGCAACCTTCAATTCAAGGCTGACTGGACGGCAGCCAAGCTGCAGGAAGTCCTCACCGCCGAAGAAGAAGCCATCAAGAAAACCAAGTAACTGTTTGCAGGGTGCCCGTCCCGGGCGGGCACCCTTTTCGAACATTCAGGAACAGGCCCATGAACCAGACACTCATCCGTGAACGCCAGCAGATCCATTTCTTCGCCTACCTCGTGGGCACCGGCATCCACCTGGCTTCATGGCGCCACGAGACAGCGTTCCCTCAGGCGAGCATCGATTTCGCCCACCAGGTACAGCTCGCCAAAACTGCCGAAGAAGCCAAGTTCGACGCGATCTTCCTGGGCGACTCCCTGGCGATCGACGAGACGTCCAACCCCGGCATCCTCAATCGCTTCGACCCCATCGGCCTGGTCACGGCCCTTGGCGCGGTCACCAGCACCATCGGCCTCATCGCCACGTCCTCCACGTCCTACGACGAGCCCTTCAATTTCGCCCGCGCCGCCCTCACCGCGGACCACATCAGCGGCGGACGTGTCGGCTGGAACATCGTCACCACCCGGGACCTGACCAACAGTACGGCCGGTAACTTCAGCGCCGATGAACACTTTGACCACAGCCTCCGCTACCGCCGCGCTGAAGAGTTCGTTGAGGTGACCCAGGGCCTGTGGAATTCCTGGGACAAGGACGCTTTCCTCTACAACAAACCGCAGGGACGATTCTTCGACCGCCGGAAACTCAGCCGCCTGGACTATCAGGGCGAGTTCTTCAAGGTCGCCGGTCCCCTCAACATCGGACCGTCCCCGCAGCACTCGCCCTTGCTGGCCCAGGCGGGCACGTCCGTCCCCGGGCAGCAGCTGGGGGCAAGGTCCGCCAACGCGCTTTTCGCGAGCCACCCGGACATACCGCAAGCACGGCAATATCGGGAATCAGTCCGTGCCCAAGCGCAGGCGTTCGGCCGTGATCCGGACGAGCTCTATGTCTACCAAGCCATCTCGCCCGTGGTCGCGGACACCCGCGAGGAAGCTTTGGAACGCATCCGGGAACTGGACAGCCTCATCACCGATCAGCAGGTCCTGGACTTCCTGCAGGAGTACTTCGCCGGCCAGCTCGATTTCACCGGGCTCGGAGCGGACGCCACGGTATCCCAGTCCGGCATTCCCACCATCACCCGGCCCCGGACCGACTTCCGTTCCGCCGGGGAACAGATCCAGGGCCGCGAGGACGAGGTAACACTCAAGGATCTCTATTCGATCCTCACCGGCGACAAACGCAACCACGACTTCATCGGAACCCCGCAGCACGTTGCCGACTCATTGGCACGCTGGCACGCAGAAGGCGCCGCCGACGGCTTCAACCTGATGTTCTCCCTGCTTCCCCAGGATCTGGAGCGCTTCGCCACCGGCGTCATTCCCTTGCTCCAAGAACGCGGTCTGGCCCGCACGGAGTATTCGGGAACCACGCTCAAGTCACACCTCGGACTCGATCCGCAGCAGAAAGGACGACCATGACCACCACAGCAACCGCCGCCACCGGCACCTATGTGATTCGCCAGGCCCGCCACGAGGAGTACGACGCCGTGGGGCGGCTGACATACCAAGGTTTCGGTCACCATCTTCCCGGCGCGCATCAGCCCGACGAAGAGCGTCTCAGTCTCTTGCTGGATGCTGCCGCCAGGGCCCGCGAAGGCGTGCTGCTGGTAGCCGAAGACGTGGAAACCGGCCGCTTGGTGGGCACTGCCAGCCTTCTGCCCTTCGGCTCACCCCTGAGTCGGCAGGCCGAAGAAGGCGAAGTGGAGCTCAGGCTGTTGGCGGTGCTGCCGGAAACGCGCAGGACGGGCCTTGGCCGCAGGCTCCTGAATGAATCTGCCCGCTTGGCCGCCGCCAGAGGTGCCGAACGGGTGGTCCTGGACACCGCCGTCGACAATGAAGCGTCCCAGCGCCTCTACCGCCGTCTGGGCTACGTCCGCCGGCCCGACCGTGAGAAGGAACGGCCCGCACCCAAGGTGCAGCTGGTGGTCTACACACTGGACTTGCTGCCCGCCGCTTGAGTCGCTGAGGCGGGGACGCGACGCACGGGTTACACGGAGTCATGAGGAACGTGTAATCGGTCACACTTAGCCGGATTTACTTGTCAACCGTGGTGGGCAGCATGAACCATGAATGAGGGAATTCGTTCCCATACAACCTGAATCAGCAATCCTCACCGACGAGGATGCGGCCCCTGCGAAGAAGCTTGGGGCTGTCAACGGCCTGAGTGAAAGTACTGACAATGACGACACATACTGACTCCATCACGCTGAAAATCTGGGACAAGTCGGCAATCGACCACACCATCGATGCCGCCATCGAGTCCCTCTCACACCGCGCTGCCGCCGAAAATTGCGGAATCGCAGTCACCCTGAGCGGACCGAAAACCTTCACGGTCAGCCTGAACCGCTAAGCAGCTCAAGCACTACGCAAGAGGACGACGCCGGGACCTCCCGACGTCGTCCTCTTGCGTTTAAGCGCGCGCATCTCCCGCAGTTGTTTGCCTCCCCCCATCTTGTACGGCGGGAGATTCGAACAAGTCCGGGTTCCATTTGTGCACCAGTGGTCCTCGAACCCGATTCGTGACGCCTTATGGAAAGTCCTGAGCAAACCTTGAGTTTTCCTTGACGGTTTCCCTCCCCTGATCTTGCGTTCGCGTTGGAACTCTTAGTGAGTCAACGCGTCAACGCACGAACGGAGGGATCACAATGCTCACGGAAATCACGGCTGCCAGGCCGCGACGATCCCACCGCGCGGCAGGCGGGGTGGTCACCGTCCTGGTTCCGGCACACAATGAGTCTGCCGGCATCACCGAGACGCTGCTCTCCTTGAAAAACCAGACTCATCGCCCGGACCGTGTGATCGTGGTGGCAGATAACTGCACCGATGACACCGAAGAGCTTGCCCTCGCCCAAGGCGCCGAAGTTATGCGCACCGTGGGAAACAAGGACAAGAAAGCCGGTGCCCTGAACTTCGCCCTCAGCGAGCTCCTCCCTGATGCCGACCCAGAGGACTTGGTCCTGGTCCAAGACGCCGACTCGCAACTTGCCCTCGACTTCATCGAAAACGCCACCAAGAACCTGCTGGCTGACGAACTGCTCGGCGCTGTTGGCGGAGTGTTCAGCGGTGGTCCGGGAGGCGGCTTTGTGGGCCACCTGCAGCGCAACGAATACGCCCGCTACGCACGGGATGTGAAGCGACTTCACGGCAAGTGCCTGGTAGTCACCGGCACGGCGGCCCTTTTCCGCGTCAAGACTTTGCGGGACGTCGTGGCCGCCCGGTTGAAGGGCGAGCTCCCTCCCGGAAACGGCAACGGCGGCGTCTATGACACCTCGGTGCTGACCGAGGACAACGAACTCTCTTTTGCCCTGTTGACCCTGGGCTACCGCATCGCGTCTCCATCCAACTGCACACTGGTCACGGAAGTCATGCCCACCTGGCGTGAATTGTGGTCACAGCGGCTGCGTTGGAAGCGCGGCGCGGTGGAGAACTGCGTGCAATACGGATGGACCAAGGTAACCAGGCCTTACTGGGGACGCCAGTTTCTTTCCATGATCGGCGTCCTCGTGACACTGGCCTACTTCGGTTCCCTCCTGTTCGCGTTGATTTCCGGTATGGGCCTGAACCTTCAACCCTTCTGGATTACCGTCACCGGCATTTTCATCCTGGAACGCATAGTTACTGTGCGTTTCCGGGGCTGGAGGTACATGCTCCTGGCCGCAACCATGTACGAAACCGTCATCGATATCTTCCTCCAGGCTGTCCACGCCAAGGCGTACCTGGATGCAGCACTCAACAGAAAGAAAGTTTGGTAAACCGACTCATGTACAACAACCCCGTAGCCCCAGTGTCAGGGGCAGTAGCAGCCGGGATGGGCTCAGGAACGCTTGCATTGACTGGAGCCGGAGACCTCTTCTGGTTCGCGCTGGCTGCCTTTGCCATGCTGGCTCTCGGACTTGCCGTTAAGAGGATCGTTCCGGTCCGGGCACAAAAGTAGGCACGGAAAAACCAGATGAGGCAACGAACCCGCAGTTGTGTCGCTACCTCCAGCGCGACACAATTGCGGGTTTGTTGTATTCGCCGTACTGGCCTACTGCACCAAGGCCGTGCTGGCCGAGAACTTGACCACCGTTGTGTAGCCGGCTTTGGTGCCGGTAACCCGCACGCTCATTGCGTCAGCCTGGTCAGCACTCACCAGCTTGTAGGAACGGGCCGTGGCCCCGGGGATTGCCACACCCGAGCGAAGCCACTGATACGTCAAGGTGGACCCGGATGTCCATGTACCAGGATTGGCCGTAAGCGTTGATCCCACTGTCGGCGTTCCCGTGATAATCGGGGTGGGCGCTACCAAAGTCCCGGCTACTACTGTCGCTGTGGGAGCAGACTCCCTGACGGCAGTTGCGTATCCGGCCTTGGTTCCCGTGACGCGGACCGTCAGGCTGGTGCCCTGATCCGCGGCGGCAAGGACCCTGGTGGCGCTGGTTGCACCGACAATTGCCGTGCCGTTCCGGAACCACTGATAGCCCAGGGCGGTGCCGGTGGTCCAGGTTCCCGGCGCGGCGGTCAACGTTGAGCCGACGGCTGCCGTGCCTGAGATGGTGGGTGTTGGTGCTGTGAGCTGACCCTGGTTGGCGGGAACAAAGGAGAAGTCCCGGATGGTGACTGTTTCAGGAGCCACGTGTGCGGCATCTCCGCCTCCACCGCCGGTTACCCAGAGATTGAAGTGAATTTGTTCCTTAGCGGGAAGCGGGACCGTGGAACCCTCCAAAACGGTTCTCTTGAGCAATGTGCCGTCGTAGCCTTCCCCCGCAAACGTCTCATAGGTCAGCTTGCCCGGTTCCCAGACCATCCTGTGGGTGAGAATCGGGGCATTGGTGACGTCAAAAGTGACGGTGTTGTTTCCCTGCCCAGGCGGCAGTGTGGCGTCAAACCAATACCCATGCCCTTGGGTCACAGGCCAGTCTTCGCCGTAGGCTGCGCCCCCACCCCAGGCAGAGGCTTCACAAAGGTCAATTTCCGTATAGCCCGGCTCCGCGTTGGGGTCGTAGGTGAACAGGCAGCCCCACACCACTTCCTTCTGAAGGGAGCTGACATCCTTTTCCACCGTGGTGCTGTAAGTGCCATACCCGAAACCTTCACGCGTGGACTGGAACTCCGCACCCTTCGGCGCCGACCCCGTGGGGTTGCTGATGGAAAGTTTGACATACCCGTTGGCGTCCGGATTACTCACATTGTTGGCATCCCAGCTCGCGTTATACATGGGCGCCCCGCCCCAAAAGCGCTTTTGCCAGTTGAACCCTTTCCACGCGAAGCTACCCACCGGGCCAGGGTCCTCAGCCATGGGCGTGGTGTCCGCCGCATGCGATGGGCCTATTCCTGTGAACATCGATAAACCGACCGCGACGACCACGGCCAACCCCATTGCTTTTCTTCCCCCATGTGGAAGGAGCCTCACTGAAAATGCCATAGCTGTTTCCTCCTGCTGATGCGCCCAGAACCGTCACCGGCTGTTACCGGTGACCGCAACCACGTTCCACCCCCGAGGAACGCCTGTCCTCGATTATCAAGTAGCAAGGGCCCTGTCGGAAGCAAAACGACCAAGCAGAATCATTTATGCGACATCAATTGGATAACGGCACCCACTCCACGAGTAGCCTTGACGTGACCGAGAATTTTGCGGGCATCACCAAAACCCGGGAGGGCACATCAGCATTCGCAGCGCCGGCATCCTCCTTCACCGACGAAACACGGCCGGGAAATTGGAGCTATGGATAGCCCACATGGGCGGACCCTTCTGGGCCCGCAAAGATGACCACGCCTGGTCGATTCCCAAGGGAGAATTCCCCGAAGACGAGGACGCTTTGGCGGCTGCGAAACGGGAATTTACCGAAGAAATCGGCACCCCACCGCCGACGGCCAGTTACGAATTATTAGGTGTTTTCCGGCAGCCCTCCGGCAAACTCATCACTGCGTTCGCGGCCGAAGCCAGCGACTTCCAACCCCAGCAAATTGTCAGCAACACCTTTCCCATGGAATGGCCCAAGGGCTCCGGTGCCGTTAAGGACTTCCCTGAGATCGACGACGCCCGATGGGTTGAGGAAACCGTGGCCCGGACCAAGCTCGTCAAAGGGCAGCTGCCCATTGTGGACGCATTGGTCCGGCACCTTGGTGAGATGGACAACGACGGCGGCACGCAGGACTGAAGCGACGCCCACCTCGGCCGCGGGCTCCTTCAAGAATCGGCCACCCGTCGTCGTCGGCTGCCACTATGTGCCCCCGTCCATGGCTAATTTTTGTGCTCATTTCAACCCGCCCCGTTCAACACCTAGACAGTTCCATTCAGGACTAGGGGTTGGTGTTTTCACCACCTAATTTGGCGCGAATGGGACTAGGGGTGGGCTTTTGGAGCACCTAGAGCCCGTTTTCCGTGGTTATCGTTTGGCCCGACCGAGCACTTCGATTGGGGAGAATCCATGGCTGGCATTGACCGGTCCGCCCGAACGTCCGCGGACCTAACCACATACGCCGTCCTATGAGCGCGGATTTCGCAGATGTCTGTGCTGCCGGTCCGGGCGCGTCCGGGATCAGTGTTGATGGGCTCCCGCCGCTGCCGGACCCCGACGCCCTCGAGACCCACGCGCGGGCGCTGGCAGTCTCCGGGAACGACGTCCATTCCGGGGTCAACGACGCCGCCAGGACCTGGGCAGGTCTTTCCGGGGCGTACGAGGCCCCCGAAGCCGGGCAGGTCCTGGCCGGGTTCAATCCCGTGTTCGCCCGCTCCCAGGACCTGGCCAACCTGACCAGTAACGCCGCCTCGGTCCTGGCCGCGTACGCGGACCGTGCCAGGGAACTGAAACAACGCATCAACACCCTCCGCGCCGACGTCCGGGCCCTGGACGAGCTCATCGGCGGCAACGATGACTGGCATGCAAACCTGTCCATCGTGGACCGGCACCGCGAGACCATGGACAAAGCCAGCGCCCTGGCCCAAGCGATCCTCGACTCCGACGCCACCTGCGCCACGGAACTGGCCGCCCTCACCGGCGGGCAACGCTACAGTGCCCCTGCCATCCCGAGAGCGACCCTGAACGGCAAGCGGATGCCCAACGTCACCTACAACGTGGTCGTGAAAACTGACGGCGGCCTGGAGAACCACTTCACGATCATCACCGATGACTTCGCCAAGCCCAAGAGCGTCGAAGCACACATCACCGGACTACTCAAAGGCGACATCAACCGCAGCGCGTGGCAACAAATACTCGCCGGCCGCCGTGTCGGCGGATTCGGCCACGACGGCGGCAACCTCATCGCGTCCCTCTTCGCAGGGCCAGGCGAAGGCGCCAACCTCCTGGCCCAACTCATGTTCCAAAACAGAGGCCACGGAACCCCCAACGTATCCGCCAACACCCTGGCGTTCTTCCAACTCGAAAGAGACCTCATGACCAAGGCCCTCCACCGCGTCGACACAGGACAACCCCTAGGCTTACACCTAAAGGTAGAAGCCATCCCAGGACCATAACCCGGGCTGCCCAGTGGGCTCAAAGTATCCCATGTTTTTGATAAGGACTTGATGCAAGATGATTTTTTCCCGAATCTTGAGTCCCCGAAATAGAGAGGCTCTTGATGCAGGATTCCGTGGTTGATAGCCCCCTTATTCGGCAGGGACTAGGCCGCCTTCAAGAGCACACTTTCTCCAAGGCCGGACTAGGCTTTGGCGCTCAGGAAGTCATAAGCACCTCGCTGATGTTTCACGATACGTCGAGGCGCTACGTCGATGTTTGCCGCGACGGTCAGTGGGGTGGCCGAGACTGGAAAACCGATTTCTCATCTGAACTGCTTGACTACTGGCTGATGGAAGTCAGACGGGAACTATATGTTCCTGGAGCCGGCGCTTGGAAAACCTTCAGGGTGTTTCTTTCCCCGTCCGACAAAGGGCGCGTGGAGGCATTCGATTATGAGATTCTGACTCGCGGCATATTCGGTGATCCGAAGAATTCCAACAGCGCAGCATCAGGGCAGGCCGTCAAGATGGATCTTCTGACCTTCCCCCGGACACTGGACAACATTCAGGGATGGATGTGGACTGCGCTACGGACGGATGCTCTGGCGCCCCCGGTGTACAACTCTCAATTGAATACCGTCGAGTGGGACAACAAACGCCTTCCCGTCACCGAAAACGGCACCGACTTCTCCGTCGAACCGGAGATCATTGACCCATCCAAGGAACCGGGTGTCTTCGCAAAGATCGGCCGAAAGCTCTTCGGCGGGTAAGAAGGAACACGCCGAACGACCTGCAGTACCACCGCACCTGGAGCAGCCGCGATCCAAGCTTTGGGAAGAAGCGGAGCTGCGTCCGCCGTCGTCGGGCTCCATAGTCCACTGGACTGCTCAAAGGCGACATGAACCGCAGCGCGTTGCAACAAATACTCGCCGGCCGCCGTGCCGGCGGTCGCGGCTACGACGGCGGCCACCGCCTTGCCTCCCTCTTCGCAGGACCAGGCGAAGGCGCCAACACTCTGGCCTTCTACCAACTCGAAAGAGAGCTGATGGGCAAGGCCCTCCACCGCGTCGGAACCGGACAATCTGGGCTGCCGGACAGCGCCGAAGTTACGGACGGCTTCGATTTGGAGACGCCAGTGACACGCGAGTTTTCGAACCTGATGCCCGATCCGACAGCCACCTTTCGAATGCAGGACTCACGGACGCAATCCCCTAGCGTTCTTCCTCGCGATGAACTGCCGGATCCACTCGACCGTCTCCGGGTGGTCCAAGTGAAGGCCGTGCCCTGCACCGGGAACCCTCACCAGGACGGAGCGTGGGATGTGCTCGCGAAGAAGCAGGGCATTGGGCAAGGGCGTGAGCGCGTCCTCAGTTCCATGGAGTATGAGCGTGGGTGCTTGGATTTCGCTGAGCCGACTCCAAGCATCGTGCTCGCGACTGGCCGTGAAATGGCGCGCTTTGGCCCAAGCCGAAGCATGGGAGTTGAAGAACGTATGCGTCGCTGCGGGATTGTTCATGACCCACTCCGCATCGAAGAAGAGCGGCTCCAGACGCGACATATCTCCACTGGTCAAGGCTTCCAGGGCCGCCTTATCCGGAAGGGTTCCAGCGTCGGGCCACTTTCCACCGCTCGTTGCGGCAAGAACCAGAGTGCGGACTTTTTGCGGATGATCGATGGCCAGCCATTGGGCAATCCGCCCTCCCATCGAGTGGCCGTACACGTGTGCTAAATCCACACCCGCGGCGTCAAGGACAGCAACAGCATCTTGGGCGAGAAGCCGCGTCGTGTAGCGCTCGGCGTCACCCTTCCCGCTCCGACCAATCCCCCGGTGGTCGAAGCGGATGACGCGGTAAGAGCGGGACAGAAGTTCCGCCGTCGGGCCCCAACCGTCCATGGACGTGGCCTGTCCGGCGATCAGGAGCATTGGTTCGCCCTCGCCTTCAGACGTCCAGGCGAGTTCAGCGCCGTCGGCGGCCTCCGCAAAGTTCACCGTGCCACAGTATCCGGGCCGCCCTCAAAGCGCTGCGGCGCAGGACACAGTGTGTCAATCAGCAGTGAAAATGTCCTCTATGGCGCAGTCGAAGGTGCGCGCAATGAGGAACGCCAACGGCAGCGAGGGATCGAACTTCTCACGTTCGATGGAAATCACCGTCTGCCGGGACACTCCGAGCGCGGCAGCCAAGTCAGCCTGCGTCCAGTTGCGTCCGGCCCGGCGCTCGGCGAGGTTGTTCTTCACTTCAGAGCCCGGTGGCGGATTACGAGGTAACGCACCCCGGCGTCCACCGCGCTCAAGCCAACGACAGCCAGGAGGACCGGCGTCGCATCCACGGTGATGCGTCCGATGACCAGCACCAGGACAGCAACCAGCACGGCGACCAGAATATCCAGGAACGCACCCGCTGCGGCTTGGCGCATCCACTGCAACTCAACACTCTGCTCGCCATGCATATCACGCGTGACCGTGTGGTTCGACACGAAGACCTTGGCTCCCAGTGACATAGCCGGGTAGGCGGCACAAAGGGCTCCAATCCCCGCAGCGAGCCAGAAGTCATCCGGATTTGATGCACCCACCAGGACAGAGATGGCGATTGTGAGGATGGCGCCGAGGATGATTGCCAAGACGTAGTGATGGAAAGGCGCCCGCCTGGATGTAAAGGAAGCTTTACTCATCTTGAAAGTAAAGCACCCTTTACATCCAGAGGCAATGGTTGCGCATCGGGGCTAGCGTTGAGGGATGACCGCTGACTACAGGTACGACGTCGAGGTGCTGCACCTTTTGGTGTCGCCGGCCCACGCCTACTTTGGCCGTGCCCGGGAAGGCGCGGCGGAGGTCCCCACCACCGACGCGGACCACGCGGAACTGGTTGCGGGCAAAGGCATTGTTGGCGACAGGTTCTTCGGCAAGGCCGCACACATGGACGCTGCCGTGACGTTGTTCGCGGTGGAGGCTCTTGAGTCCATCGCAGCTGAGCTCGGAGCCGGACCGTTTGATCCCCTCCTCACCCGTAGAAACGTGGTGCTGCGAGGAGTTGAGTTGGCCCCGTTGCTTGGCCATGAGTTCACGCTTGAGTCCGGCGGAGACACGGTTCGGCTTAAGGCCGGGCGACCTGCCCACCCCTGCGCCTGGATGGATGAAATGCTCGCCCCCGGCGCTCACAAGGCCATGCGCGGGCGTGGTGGTGTCCGGTGCCAGGTGATCGCGGGCGGCTTGCTGCACCGAGGCCCCGCAGTACTGGTCAGCCCCGTGCCGCTCGACCCGACTAAGGCCGGGGACGCGAACGTGCTGAGGCCATCGAGGTTGCCATAAGGACCTCCACCCCGCGTCCGCGAAGGTCAGCACCCTGTCATTCGATGGCCTCCCCGCATAGGGTGATCAGGTGGATACCGTCAGCAGCAAAGTACAAGCCTTGGCCGGATCCGCGTTCGCTGCGCTCTTCCGGGCCATAAAAGTTGTGCGTCCGCATAGGCCGATCCACCCAAAGGGCATCCGGCTGGTGGGAACCTTGGAAAGGGACGCCGGTCCGCGGGAGCCGTCGGGAATCCCTTGGCTGGACACTGCGGGGAGCAACGTGGTGGACGCGCGGCTCTCGCGCTCCATCGGTTTGCCGGACGCCTTCCCTGACATCATCGGATTGGCCGTGCGCTTCACTGAGCAGGACAAACTGTCCGACATGCTCCTTGCCACCACCGGCCCGACAGGTCTTGGCCGGTTCATCCTCCGGCTGAGGCGGGATGCAGCGTCTGCGGTTTTCTCCAGCATGATGCCGTACAAGTCTGACGACGGCCCCGTATTGATAGCAGCAAGGACCATCGGCGGACCCGCTAAGCTGCCCGTGGAACCGAGTGCTTTCCGGTCACTTCTGGGTGATGAGACGTGGATCCTTGAACTCCATCACGGCAGCCCACTGGGTCCATGGAACAGGTTCGGCACTCTAACCCTCAGCCTCGCCGACCATGCCGAAGATACCCCCGAGCGATTTGATCCGGTCCTCAATCTGCTTCCAACAGCAGGAACGTACGGCTGGACGAGGCGACTGCGCGAACCTTCCTACGCGTTGGCCCGCCGACGGGATTAGACGCGTGGCTTCCAGCCCTTCTTTGAGCCATCAGTACCTCAAAATCAACCTACGGCAGTTGTAGACCGACCCGCCGGCGTCGAAAGATGGGCCAGAAGCGTACGCCGCGGGCCGCGCCTCACACCTCGGATACCGGCGCCGCGAACTGCGCCTCGTACAGCCGGGAGTACGCCCCACCCGAGGCCAGCAACTCCGAGTGCGTCCCCTGCTCCACGATCTGCCCGGCTTCCATCACCAGGATGAGGTGGGCGTCCCGAATGGTTGAGAGGCGGTGGGCGATCACGAAGCTCGTCCGGTCAGACCTCAACGCGTTCATGGCTTTCTGCACCAACACCTCAGTCCGGGTATCCACCGAGCTTGTGGCCTCGTCCAGGATCAGCACCGATGGGCGGGACAGGAAGGCCCTGGCAATGGTGAGCAGTTGCTTCTCCCCGGCTGAGTACGTTTCCGCCTTCGTCGTCGAGCAAGGTGTCGTATCCCTCGGGCAAGGACCGAACAAACCTGTCCACATACGTCGCCTGCGCGGCTTCCATGATTTCCGCTTCGGAAGCGGTTGGCCGTCCATAGGCAATGTTGTCGCGGATCGTCCCGCCGAACAGCCAGGTGTCTTGGAGGACCATCCCCATCCGCGAGCGCAGCTCCTGCCGCGAGAGGGACGCGATATCCACGCCGTCCAGGGTTATGCGCCCGGAGTCCAGCTCGTAGAAACGCATCATGAGGTTCACCAACGTGGTTTTTCCCGCTCCTGTCGGCCCAACAATCGCGATGCTCTGACCCGGCTCGGCAACCAAACTGAGGTCTGTGATCAGCGGCTTGTCCGGGGAGTACCGGAAGGACACGTTCTCGAACACGAGCCGCCCGCGCGAAGGACCAGCACCGGAAGGCTCAGGTTCGGCCGACTCTTCCTCCTCATCCAGCAGATCGAACACACGCTCGGCCGAGGCCACCCCGGACTGCAGCATGTTCGCCATGGAGCCGAGCTGCGCCAAGGGCATGGTGAACTGCCGTGAGTACTGGATGAAAGCCTGGACATCGCCCAACTGCATGGAACCGGAGGCCACCTGCAGACCGCCCACCACGGCAATTCCCACATAAACCAGGTTCCCGATGAAGGTCATGGCCGGCATGATCAGGCCGCTCACGAACTGCGCCCCGAAGCTCGCCTGATACAGCTCCGAGTTCTTGAGACGGAATTTCTCCTGCACCTCGTTCTGCCGTCCGAAGACCTTCACCAACGCATGCCCGGTGTAGGTTTCCTCGATCTGGCCGTTGAGTTCGCCGGTGTTCTTCCACTGCGCCACGAACAGCTTCTGCGAGCGTTTTGCGATCAGCAGCGTGGTCCCCAGCGTCAACGGAATAGTTACTAAGGCAATCAGTGCCAGCAGCGGCGAGAGCAGGAACATCATCACCAACACACCCACCACGGTCAGCAGGGACGAGACCACTTGGCTGATGGATTGCTGCAGGCTTTGGGAGATGTTGTCTACATCGTTGGTCACCCTGCTCAGCAGCTCGCCGCGCTGGATGGAGTCGAAATAGCGCAGGGGCAGCCGGTGGATTTTCGCTTCTATCCGCTCACGGAGGCGGTACACGGTCCGTTGAACGACGCCGTTGAGCACGTACGCCTGCATCCAGCCGAACGCTGAGGCCAGGACATACAGTGCCAATGCCCACAGCAGCACCGAGGCCAACGCACCGAAGTCGATTCCGACGCCGGGCGTGAGTGCCATGGCGCTCAGCATGTCGGCTTTGCTGTCCTCACCTGAGGCGCGCAGCCCTGCGATCACGTCGGCTTTGGAGGCACCAGCGGGGAGCTGTTTGGAGACGACTCCGGCGAAGATCAGGTTGGTGCCTTCACCCAGCAGCCGGGGTCCGATCACGGACAAAGCAACACTGACCACGGCGAAAACCAGCACCAGGATCAGCCAGAATCGTTCAGGCCGCAGCGTTCCCAACAAACGGCGGGCGGAGGCACTGAAGTTCGAGGCCTTCTCGGCCGGGATGTTCATACCGGCGAAAGGACCACCCCTGCCCGGCCCCATGGCCGGCCGCTGGGGACCGCGGGGGCCAGCTGACACAGAACTCATGCCGCCTCCTCCGCCGCGAGTTGGGAGGACACGATTTCCCTGTACGTTTCGGAAGTCTCCAGCAACTCGTCGTGCGTTCCGCGCCCAACGATCCTGCCGTCGTCGAGCACCAAGATCTGGTCAGCATCCGCAATGCTGGAGACCCGCTGCGCCACGATCACCAGCGTGGCTCCGTTAATGTGGCGTTTGAGGGCCTGCCGGAGCCGGGCATCAGTGGCGGTGTCCAAGGATGAGAAGGAGTCGTCAAAGATGTAGAGCTCAGGCTGCTTCACCAGGGCACGGGCGATCGCGAGCCGTTGCCGCTGGCCGCCGGACACGTTGGTGCCGCCCTGCGAAATGACGGCGTCCAGGCCGCGGTCCATTTCCTCAACAAAGTCCCGGGCCTGGGCCACAGCGAGCGCCTGCCACAATTCATCCTCAGTGGCGTCGGGTTTGCCGTAGTGAAGGTTGCTGCGGACCGTCCCGGAGAACAGGTAGGGCCGTTGCGGCACCAGCCCGATGTGCCCCCACAGCAGGTCCGGGTGCAGCTCTCGGACGTCCACGCCGTCCATTCGTACGGATCCGGAGGTGGCGTCGAACAGCCGCGGCATGAGGTTCACCAAAGTGGTCTTGCCCGCGCCGGTGCTGCCGATGATCGCGGTGGTCTCGCCCGCCCGGGCGGTGAACGAAAGCCCGCTCAGCACCGGCTGTTCGGCACCCGGGTAGGCGAATCCGACGTCGCGCATTTCCAGTTCGCCGCGGCGGATGCCGCCCGTGACAGGGTTCGACGGCGGCTGGACACTTGAGTCTGTTTCCAGCACCTCGCCGATGCGGTCGGCGGAAACGGACGCGCGCGGGATCATCACGGCCATGAACGTTGCCATCATGACGGACATGAGGATCTGCATCAGGTAGCTCAGGAACGCGATCAACGTGCCCACCTGCATGGAGCCGTCCTCGATCCTGAAGGACCCGAACCAGATCACCGCCACGCTGGAAACATTCATGACCAGCATGACCGCAGGGAACATGAGCGCCATCAAACGGCCGGCCCGGAGCGCAACGTCAGTGACGTCGTCGTTCGCTTTGCCGAACCGTGTGGCTTCCATATCCTCCCGGACGAAGGCCCGCACCACCCGGATGCCGGTGAGCTGCTCGCGGAGGACCCTGTTGACGGCGTCGATCCGGACCTGCATCTTCCGGAACAGCGGCACCATCCGCGTGACGATCAGCCCGACAGCCACAAGCAACACCGGCACGCACACTGCGATCAGCCACGATAACTGCGCGTCCTGCCGCACCGCCATGATCACGCCGCCGATGCTCAGCATGGGCGCCGCGACCATGAGCGTACAGGACATGAGCACCAGTTGCTGTACCTGTTGGACGTCGTTGGTGGATCGGGTAATCAAGGACGGCGCCCCGAATCTGGTGACCTCCTGCTCCGAGAATTCCCCCACCCTGCTGAAGATGGCATCCCGGAGGTCACGGCCCATCCCCATGGCAGCCTTCGCACCGAAATACACGGCAACCACGGCACAGGCGATCTGCAGCAAGGTAATGAGCAGCATGAGTCCGCCCATGCGCAGGATGTAGTCGGTATCACCGGTGGCGACGCCGTTGTCGATGATGTCCGCGTTCAGCGTCGGCAGGTACAGGGACGCGATGGACTGCGCCAACTGAAAGATGACGACGGCGATCAGCAGCCGCTGATGCGGCCGCAGGAACCGAACAAGAACCTTCCACAGCATGGGATCTCCGAGCCAGCCGATGTGAACCGAAGGCCAGTTTACGTCTGGTTGCTGCGGGCAACTAGAGGAAGTTCTCGCTGATTTAGTCTGTGGCGAACTGCAACCGCCCCACAGCCTGGAGCTTCCCCGCGAACAGCAGTGCGGCGTCGCTGAGTTCATTCTCGGCAAGAATGCGAGTGCCTTCGACGTCCGCGTTGAGCACTGTCGGGGCGAAGCGGACGTGCGTAGCGTCCTCGATGCCCACAAAGTTCAACCAGTCAGCAACGTAGCTGCTGCTGAAGTCGGAGCCGAAAGCTGCCGGAACCCCCGGGGCATAAACACCGCTCGTGTGGATGGCGACGGTCTGCTTGCCTTCCATGAGTCCGCTATAGCCCCTTTCGGGGTCGAACCCGAAGCTCCAGCCGGGCTGGGTGATGATGTCGATCCACTGCTTCAGCACGTAGGGCACGCCCGAGTTCCACATGGGAATGTTGAAGACATAAGCGTCTGCGGCTGCGAATTGGTCAAAGACTGCGCGGGCGGCTTCCCAGGCCGCAACCTGTTCCGGTGTCTGGTCCTGACCTGTGAAGACAGCCATTTTCGCCGCGGCCGCGGTCCGGCCGAAAGCCGGCAACGCGCCGTCGTCCAACAGGTTCACCGTCTCCACCTCGAAGGTCTCCGAGGCAGCAGCCTGAACGGAGTCGATGAAGTGGCGGGCGAGCCGCAGAGAATCGCTGTTCGCGTAACGGGGCGAAGCGTTGATGTGGAGGATGGAGGGCATGGTGTTCCTTTCGAATCGGGGGAAGCTTTTACCCCCGATTCGATCCTCACCCGAGTACGTCGTACAGCGTAAGAACGCACTTTATTGTGCCCAAGGCACCTCAAAGTACCTGCAATGATGAGGAGCATGACACTCACAGCTGATCAGACACGGCGCAGAGCACAGCACCACTACAACGCCTCCTTGGAGCTCTGCCCTGCACGCCAACTGCTGGAAGCCATCAGCAGCAAATGGGTGACGTTGGTGATGCTCGCCTTGGAGGAAGGGCCGCAGCGGCACAGTGGACTGCGCCGGCGCATTCCGGGAGCCAGTCAGAAAATGCTGACTTCCACGCTCCGCTCGCTGGAGTGGGACGGACTGATTCACCGTGAAGTCACTGCATCTGTTCCGGTGCGGACGGACTATGAGCTCACACCCCTTGGCCGGTCCCTGCTCCCGATCATTTTCGACATGAAGGAGTGGGCTGAGGACAACATGGATGCCGTGGCTGCGTCCCGCCAACACCAGGACAGGGACCGCGCCAGCGTCACCCCCGGACAGTAGGCTGGAAACGTTCGTGTTGAACCGCATCGAAGGGACTTGAGTTTTGGCTTACATCACCGTCGGAAACGAAAACAGCACTGAGATTGAGCTTTACTACGAAGACCATGGGACCGGCCAGGCAGTGGTCCTGATCCACGGCTATCCGTTGGACGGTTCCTCCTGGGAGAAGCAGACTGCAGCACTGCTCGACGCCGGCTACCGCGTCGTCACGTACGACCGCCGCGGGTTCGGCAAGTCCAGCCAACCGACTGAAGGCTACGATTACGACACCTTCGCCGCTGACCTGAAGACCGTGCTGGATACCCTGGACCTGAACGACGCCGTGTTGGTGGGCTTCTCCATGGGTACCGGCGAGGTTGCGCGCTACATCAGCACGTATGGCTCGGCCCGCGTTGCCAAGGCTGTGTTCCTTGGTTCGCTGGAGCCGTTCCTCCTGAAGACCGACGACAACCCGGACGGTGTTCCCCAGGAGGTCTTCGATGGCCTTTCGGCCGCCGTCACAGCAGACCGCTATGCCTTCTTCACCGATTTCTTCAAGAACTTCTACAACAGCGATACCTTCCTTGGCACCGCACGCCTCAGCCAGGAATCCGTGGATGCAAGCTGGAACATCGCCAGCAAGTCGGGGGCCTTCGCATCAGTGGCCGCCCAGCCCACCTGGCTCACGGACTTCCGCGCAGACATCCCCAAGATCGATGTCCCGGCCTTGATCGTCCACGGCACGGCGGACAACATCCTGCCGATCGACGTCACGGGCCGACGATTCAAGGACGCCCTGCCTAGCGCCGAGTACCTGGAAATCGAGGGCGCACCGCACGGGCTGCTCTGGACGCACGGGGCCGAAATCAACGACGCCCTGCTGGCGTTCCTCAAGAAGTAAAGCCCTAGGAGTTTTTGAGGCGTAGCTTCCGAGCCTTCTTGCCTTTCTTCAGGTACTCCTGCTGCTGCGCGTCGGCGGTGGTGCGCTCCATCGCGTGGAGCACGCCATATGTGAAAGCACCGCTGCCGACGTCCGGCACCGATCCGAGCTTCAGCAGCTCCGCCCGCGCCATCACGCTGTCCTGGTGGTCGCCAAGGATCGACTGAACCCTATGCGCCGCACTCCCCAGCTTCACGGCACGCTTGCCGTGAATGCTCTCCACGGCCGCCGCGGCGAAGCGCAGCTTCTTGGCGGCCTTCCGGACTTCATGGAACGCCTTATCGCGTTGAGGCCCGACGGCGGCACTCACCGCTTCGTCGTGCCGTTTGCGGAGCCTTTTGCCGGCTTTGTTAACGAGCTTTGCCGTGGTCTCCTTGGCCGGCCCGGAACCCTTGGACGTAGAGGGTGGAACGTCGATGAAAGCTTCCAGATCGTCCAGTAATGTGAAATAGCGGGGGCTGTTCAGCCGGTTCCTGATGGCGGACATCGCAGTTTCGGCCCTCAGAGCCATGCGCTCTTCCAGTTCATTGTGGAGCTGACCCAGGACGAGCTTCCCCGGCAATTCATCAAGGCTGTTCTTCAAGCGTTCGTGCAAGACTTCCACATCGCGATACCGGCCAAGGGTCTTTGCAAGCGATTTCAGCTCCCCCTCCAAGTCCTTCACCGGTGCCTGCTCGAACAGCGCGCTGTAACCATGCAGCACTGCACGGATGCGGCGGATTTGGGAGCGCATTTGGTGGACTGAGTCGTCCCGGGCAAGGCGGACGTGGGAGTCCTGAAGGAGCAGATCGGCAACTTGTTCGTCCAGATAATTGAGCACCGGGATCACGGCTGGACCGTTTCCGCTGGGCTCTTCACGGTCTGTTCGCTTCGAAGCGGGCCACGAGTCGCCCAGTGCTGTGGCCAGTTTGGAGGTGCGCTCGCTCGGCTTTGCTCCGGCGTCGGAAAGTTGCTGTGTCAGGGTGCTCAGCAAGGTATCGTCACCGTCGCCGGTTTCGTCCGGTGCCAGCTCCACCTCCCACTCCCTCCATTCCAGCTGACGAGGTTCACCGATTACGGACTGGGCTTGGACCGAGTCGTCCACGAAGTCGGCCATCCGGTGGCCATCGTTGCCATACAAGGAGTAGCTGGTACGTTCCGTGGTCAGTGTTGCAACTGCAGCCACTGCGTGACCCCGGGTGTAGGCAATGATGCGGTCCATGAGTTCTACCGGGACAGTATCGGCTCTGCCCAACGGTGCTTGGATTTCCGTTCGCTTTCCCGCACTGTGCGGGAGCTTCAGGTGCCAGCCGGCGTCCGGCCCACCCGTGCGGCGTCGCAGTGTGATTCCCCGGGAAGCAAGGGCCAGGTGACGCGTGTCAAAGTAGATGGCTTCCAGGCTGTGGGTTGCGGGTTCACCCACGCGCCCTACCCCGTCGATCGCTTTCAGGTCAGGCAGCGGCGTGGACGCTTCGGCGTCGAATTTCTGCTCAACTTCCATATTGCTGGACGTTGCCATGACTGCCAGAACTCCCTCTGCCGTTGATTTTCCTTATGCCACGAGGGCCGGCCCGTTGTGATGGCCGGCCCTCGTTGGAGCTACTTTTTACTTCTATAACCAGTTTGAGCCAGTCCGGAGCCTGGCGCCAGAGCTGGAGCCCTTACTAGAGACCAGGAGTGCGCGGCTGCGGCGGCTCGGCAGGACCCTCGTTGGACGCGGGCGCTGAGACGTCGGCCGCGGGCGCTGAGAGATCCGGATCGACTGGCGGGAACTCGGCTGTCGCCACTCCCCCGTTTCCGAAGGGTTCGCCCGTGTCATCAACATCTCCACCGGACACCGTGCCACGCCAGGCACCTGTTTCATGCCCCTGGGCTTCGATGAACTTCTTGAACTTGTCCAAGTCGGCACCAACACGCAGGCTGTCCACTCCAAGGGCGGAGCCCGCCTTTTCCGCGAGGCCATCCGGCTCCCAGACGATCTCCACGTTGACCCGGGTGCTGCCTGCGTCGAGGGGCTCGAAGCTCACCGTCCCCCCGTTGCGGGGACCGTCCACGCTGGCCCAGCTGACCAAGGAATCGGGGACCTGCTCAATGATCTGGGCGTTGTATTCGCGCTTCACGCCGCCCACGTTGGTTGAGAAGTGAAGGCCCGTTTCATCGATCTGCTCTACGGCCTCCACCCCGTTCATGAATTGAGGGAAGGTCTCGAACTGCGTCCACTGGTTGTAGGCAACAGATACAGGTACATCCACTTCGATTGACTTATTGACCGTAGCCATAGGTTGCTCCTTCGATCGTGTCTCGGGTGCTTACGCGGTACTGCTTGTGGCGCGCCAGCCAGCTGGCTGCTTAACCAGTGGCGCGCCTGTCTAAAGCGCGCCAGCCAAAGCTCTTAGCCGGCGTCGAAACTTTCATCGTCATCGTCGTTGGGAGACTCTTCTTGTGGCAGGTCGTTGCCGCTGCCGTCCGGCAATTCATCATCGTTGCCGTCGGGCTGGGTGGACTGCTCGGCCAAGTACTGCTCGTCGGTTCCGCCGAAACGGCCCGCGCCTGGTTCGCCGGAGCTGTCCGAATCCTCAGGATCCAGGTGGCTGAGGTTCGGCGCGCCGGTGCCTTCTCCGAGGGAGGCTTCCTCGATGTCTTCTTCCACGCGGGGCTGGGCCTGCCCTCCGCCGGCTTCCTGCTCTGCCGTAGGAGTGCCGTAGCCTCCCACTTCCTCTTCCGGTGTGGCATTTTGCTTGTCCATGAGACCTGTCCTTTCCAAAGCGGTGAACGTGTTTATGGAACTCTTCGAACCTATAAGTGCAGCTGGTGGCATGTCCATGCCCTGACGAAATTAGTCAGTAATCTTAGCGATTTGAGAGTGAAAGCGTTACTGTTCAGCCCCTAAAATCATCGACTCACGATGGTTGTGGAATTTCGCAACCACCCTGGGGATCCAATCCTGTGTAATTCAATGGCCCCGCGACAATATTCAGGGCGATGGTGGCAAACTGCGAGCACTGCGCGGGCGGAGCCGTGAAGTAACCCCGCTGACCCGCTGCCACGGCCCCAATAATGAGCCACACCACCACGAACAGCCCGATAAGAGAACCGATCCGCATCACTACCCCAATCGCTGAACTGACATCCCCAGCTATTAGTA
This sequence comes from Arthrobacter sp. GW822-FHT05G07, assembly GCF_058799755.1. Lineage (NCBI taxonomy): Bacteria > Bacillati > Actinomycetota > Actinomycetes > Micrococcales > Micrococcaceae > Arthrobacter > Arthrobacter sp. GW822-FHT05G07. The sequence goes on from NZ_JBXALT010000004.1 coordinate 88,839, forward strand.
AGCATACTGACAAACCTGCCGAAGACCAAAGAAACGCGGCCACGACCGGGATTTCTCCCTGCCGCAGCCGCGTCTCCCCGAATCAATCCGTAGGGTTTGTTTCGGTTGTCAGACCACGGTTGTCCGCGGTCTTTTCGTCCTTCTCTTCGGCCGGCCCGGGCGGGTTGGCTGATTCGCTGGGACCAGCGTCGACGGCGTCTTCCGGACTTTCCGACGACGAATCACCCACTGATACCTGGCTGCTCGATTCCGGCGCCCCGGGGTCCCTGGGAATGGGATGTCCCGGGGTGGTTGTTCCATCGCGAACTTGCGCGAAACCGGCAACCTCGCTCGGATCAGTGGTCATGCGCGCGACCGACCACGACCCACTACCCAACCAATAAGGGCCAGCACCAACAGGATGATTCCCACCCACAGGAGGAAACTGAGGGCTTGGTTGAATCCGCCGACGAGGAGCAAGATGATCGCGATAACACCGGCGATTATTAAGAGTGTATTCATTGAGCTACGCATCCCTTCAATAACGGTTGTCTATTCAGGAAGGCGTCCGCTGGTACTCCATTTCTGAAGCGCCACCCATGCCAACGGGCACCGATCGGAGAATTACTCCTCCATATCGCTTACGTACCCCCACGGAAATGCGTTCAAACAGAACTCATGCCCGGGAGAGGCACGTACATAGCATCATGATAGGCGTGCACTGCCCCGCGGCGAAGGAGTTCGACAGGAAACTTAGTACGCTTTTGTCGAGAACGCTCCAAGGGCCCGGCTGATCTCCAAGGCAGTTCCTGCCGCAGCCTCGCCATATTCCTGATACTTGGCGGGCACAATTCTGCTCGATGGCCCGGAGATGGAGATGGAGCCTGCAGCGACCCCGCCGGAACCCAACAGAGGCACGCCGATCGAGGTGATCCCCGTACTCAGCCCCTGCTCATTGATGGAATATCCGCGGGCCCGGGTGTCCGCGATCATCACGCGAAGCTGGGCAGCGTCCACCACGGTCTGCGGCGTCAAGGCTTCAAGCTGGCCGGCCAGATACTCATCCACAAAGGCGTCGTCGGCTGCCGAAAGGTACGCGATTCCCGTGGAGGAGGCGTGCATGGGGAGCCTTGACCCCAGGGGCAGGAACGCCCGGAGGACATGCGGGGTGTCCAGGCGTTCGATGATCAGCATGTAGCCGCGGTCCGGCACTGCCAGGTGCACGGTCTCGGTGGTGTCCAACTGCAGCGCGTTCAGTGGACCCATGGCGGCATCACGGATAACCGAACCACTGCTTCCGCGGCTGGCAACGGCAAAGGCGTGGTTGGTCAGGACCCACTTCCCGGCCTGAGCCTCGGACTGCGCAACCCACCCCAGCTCGCCAAGCGTCCGGAGCATGCGCAGCACCGTCGCCTTGGGCACATCCACTTCACGGCTCAGCTCGGAAAGGCCGGCCGGCTGATTGTCCGAGACCGCTTCCAGGACCCGAATTGCCGTGACCACGCTCTGAGTACTCATCCACACTCCCGCTTGACCGAGTTCTTTCCGTGCCCTACATTACAGGCGACTTCCCAAAATGAACCAACGGTTCATCCAGTGAACCGATGCAGCTTGATTGGAGAAAGTGCCCATGTTCGCAGCGGATGCCGGCGTTGGCGTGTGGATGGCTGCAATGACCATCGACACGGTGGTGGTCAGGCGGCTCGTCCTTGTTGGCGCCCTGGTGCTTCCGTCCAGTCTCTTAGAACCCTTCATCGATAGGACAACACAGTGCTCAAACCACTCCGCGGAATCACCGTGATCGACCTCAGCCGTGCCCTTGCCGGCCCTTACTGCACCGCCCTCCTGGCCGATATGGGTGCCAGGATCATCAAGGTGGAAAGCATCAACGGGGGTGACACCGCCCGCCAATGGCCTCCGTTCCAGGACGGTCACAGCCTCTACTTTGACTCCGTCAACCGCAATAAAGTCTCGGTGTGCATCGACTTCTACTCGGCGGAGGGGCGTGGCATCCTCGCCGGCCTGATCGCTGACGCGGACGTCCTGGTGGAGAACTTCAAGCCCGGCACCCTGGAAAAGATGGGGTTCACTCCAGCACGGCTGGAGGAACTCAACCCGGGACTCGTGGTTGGATCCGTCACCGGCTTCGGCAACACCGGTCCGCTCAAGGACGACGCCGGACTGGACCAGGTGATCCAAGGAATGTCCGGGCTGATGTCCGTCACTGGGCCCGGACCCGGCTCGGCCTATCGCGTGGGGGTGCCAATCGTGGACATCACCTCGGGAATGATTTGCGCGTTCGGAATCGTCTCCTCGCTTCTGGGGGCCCGAAACGGCGAGCGCCCCAGCCGGGTGTCCACTTCCCTTCTTGAGACCGCGCTGAACCTTTCAGCCTTCCAGGGACAAAAAGCCCTGAGCCTCAGAGAAGCACCTACGCCGCAGGGCAACAATCACCCCGTCATTGCCCCATATGGCATGTTCGCCACGGCCACGGAGCCCATCAACATCGCGGTGGGAAGCGACAAGCAATGGCGGGCGTTCTGCGACTTGCTCGGCATTCCCGCAGCCGTCGAGGACCCCCGGTTCATCACCGGAGCGGACCGTTCGGCCAATAGGGACCCGCTGTCAGAGCTCATTGAAAGTACTCTCAGCGCCAAGTCCGCCGCCGACTGGGTTCCCCTCATCAGCCACGCCGGAATCCCCTGCGGCCCTATCTATGACTACACTCAGGCCCTCGCCTCGGAACAGGTTGGCGCTTTGGGACTCGTGCAGCGCCGCCAACGCGCGGATGGGTCCGAGCTCCCCCTGCTCCGCGGCCCACTCAGTTTGGACGGCGAGGCCAGCGAAATCCTTTCGCCGCCTCCGCTGCTGGGCGAGCACACCGCCCAAGTACTGATGGAACGCGGAATGACGCACGACGACGTCACCCGGCTTGAGCGCGAGGGTCGTGTTGTGTGCGGGTCGGCAAAGATTGGAGCAACGCGATGAGCACCGTTTCCGAAGTAGCGCGTCCCCGGACCGGCCGAATCTCTGTCGCGATCGCTGACGGCGTGGCCAGTGTGGAGATTTCCAACCTGGCGCAGAGAAACGCTCTGACCAAGGACATGTGCCTGGAGATCCAGGAACTGATGCCTCAACTGGACGCCGATCCGGACGTTGCGGTGGTTTTGCTGCGCGGCGCCGGAGATACGTTCTGCGCCGGGGCGTCCATCAGTGAACTGGCCTCGGTGCTGCTGGATCCCCAGCCGGACGGTTCCACGGCGGATCACCTCAGCAGGGCAGATTCGGCCATCGCAGCCCTGTCGAAGCCCGCCGTTGCCCTGGTGGATGGCGCCTGCATGGGCGGCGGGTGGCAGATCGCGTCGGCTTGCGACTTCATCATCGCCAACGAGCGTGCCGTCATAGGGCTCACCCCGGCCAAGATCGGCATCATCTACCCACGGCCCGGCCTCGAACGGCTGGTCCGGTTAGTGGGACATGCCAACGCGAAGTACATCCTGCTCACCGGACAGACGTTCAGCGCTCCTGAAGCTCGAGCGCTCGGGCTGGTTGCCGACGTCGTGCCTTCCGAATCCTTTGAGGAGAAGTGCGCAGCGCTTGTCCGTTCCCTGCGGAGCCGCTCCCGGTTCTCCATGCACTCCATGAAGCGGCTGGTGGACTTGACGGACAGTGTGCCTGCGGCCGGCATTGATCAGGAATGGGCGGCAGCTTGGTCGGCGATGCCCGACAGCCCGGACATGGGGATCGGCATCAGCGCATTCCTGAACCGCGAGCAGCCCCGGTTCATGTGGCGGCCTGCATAGTGAGCAGCCCCTGAGCTGTGATCCGCGCCTCATCCGGCACAACTGAGGCCCTCCCCGCGTTGTACAGGGAACGAGTTGTACAGAAGACGAAGGGAGGGCTCATGCTCATTGTTCTGACGGGAATTGACGGCTCAGGAAAAACGACGGCGGCCCGCGCCTTGGTCGATTCAGCTCAGGCTGAGGGACGAAGCGCCCTGCTGCTCAGTAATCACGCTGCACGCCGAAGGATGTCGCTCCTATCGGCGCGGTATGGGTGGAAGGTGCCGCCACGCGTCGCGGACTTCATCGAAACCGGCGTTCGCGTGTTCAACGTGCTGGTGAACCACGCGCGCGCCCGGCAATTCGACGGCCTGGTGGTCATGGACCGCCACCTCCATTGCCAGCTGGCCTTACGCCAGGCCAACGGATTGCGTCGCGGCCGGCTGCTGCCATGGCTGCTGGAGAAACTCCCGGCTGCTGACCTGCACGTCCACTTCGACGCGGATCCCACCATCGCCCATGAGCGGGTTATGGCGCGTGGGACGGACCAAGAGACAGTTGCCGATCTGAGGGCATTCAGGGACGCATACCGTTCACTGCCTGAATATGAAGACTTTGCCGTGGTGGACGCCAGCGGCGAACCTGGCGACGTCCAGGCCCAGCTGAACCGTGTGATCACTGGTAAGGAACCACTCCACGCCTAGCCCAAGCGGCTCGCAGCGCGGCCGGTTGACTTGCAGCATCTCTTTTGCAGGGTAGGCTCGCGCAGATGAGCCGGCTTGCGAAGGAACATCTTCAGTGATTTCAGAGGCTAGGATCAGCCGCGGATCCCAGAAAGTCATTTCAAGCGTTGTGGGCGTGGCCTGCTTCTTCATCATTGCGACTGCTATTCCCAGCGGCGTCCTGCTAATCAGCCTGGCGCTGGCTGTTCTTATGCTCCTTTTGACAGCGCTGGTGCTGCGTATGACCGTGAGCATCGAATCCACAGAACGCACCTTGGTATTCAGATGCCGGCCGTTCTACTCCCGGACGGTCCCACTGAAGGACATCGTCGATGCCTCCCCCGCCCCATCCAGCTCCCTGACCGAGGGCTTTGGCATTTGCTACTTGGGCCGGAAAACATGGGGGCTGCTGGTCGGCGGACCAGCCATCGTCATCGAAACGCCCAACCGCACGTGGATCATCTCGACCCCGAACCCCGAGTCCACAGCCGCAGCCATCCTCGCCCACGCCGGCAAACTGAGGGACAGGTAGTTGGGTACATAGCGGCCGGTCAATCCCGCGGGCGCATTAGCGGAGGGTTGAGTACGGCGCGGGTTGGCTGGCCCGGCGTCGGACGTGCCTCGGAGGCGAGCCTGAACAGCGCAGCCGGCCGTCCGGCGTCGCCCGTTGTCATTCGGCCGGTGTCTTCAAGAAATCCAGGCGTCCCCGTGGCTTTTCTGTGGAAGTTCCGCGGGTCCAGGCGTGTGCCCCACACAGCCTCGTAGACGGAGCGGAGCTGGGCGATGGTGAACTCCTCGCCGCAGAACGCCGCGCCCAGGGGCGAGTATTCAAGCTTCGACTTTGCCCGCTCCAAGGCGTCGGCGAGGATCCGCGCGTGGTCGAAGGCCAGATCAAGCTTCCCATCGAGGACATCACGAACCAGGTACCACGCAGCCTGCTCAGCGTCACTACCGGCCGACAACACCGGGAAGTCCGGCGCCAGCAGCAGATGAGCCACGGTCAGGACGTCGCCACGAGGGTCGCGCCCCTTCGGGCCGTAGCTCCCCAATTGCTCCAGGTGACCCGGAAGATGTTCGACGCCGGTCTCCTCCGCGAGCTCCCGACCAGCCGCTTCGAGGAGGTCCTCGCCCGCGAGCACGAAGCCACCCGGTAGAGCGAGCTTGCCGCGGAAGGGCTCAATAAGGCGGGTGATGAGGAGGACGTTCAACTCGCCGTCGCGGACCGTCAGGGCAACGACGTCGACTGTCACGGGGAAGCGCTCAGGCGCCGGATGGGATTCAGGCATGAAGCAATCGTAGGAAATTATCGTCATCTTGACAATAAAGCTGGATCCACTCTAGTGTTTGATTATCGTCAAGTTGACGATAATCAAATGAAAGAGAGAACATCATGGCCAACATCAAGCGCTACCCCTGGATCAGCCACTTCCTTGGCAGTCCCACCGGTTACGTCGTCCACCTCCAGAAGGGGACGGTCAGGCACCAAGGAGTTGGCCAGGCATTCTGGTTCCGCCCCGCGAACTCGGTACTGAGCGAGGTCCCCGTAGATGACCAGGAACTGCCCACGCTCTTCCACGCCATCACCCGCGACCACCAGGACGTGAGTGTTCAGGCCAACGTGACCTACCGGTTCATCGATCCCGTGGCCGTCTCCATGCGCCTCGACTTCGGCTTGCAAACTGCGGGCAAGGCGCCGGCAACCGGACGTGAGCAGGTGTCCACCATCATCGGCCAGCTGTGCCAAAGCCACGCGATCGACCAGATCGCCACCACCACACTCGCCGAGGCGCTGGAACGCGGAGTAAGCCAACTGCGTCTCGTCCTTACCGAAGCACTGCGAGCCGACGCCAGGCTTCAGTCCACTGGCATCGAAATCCTCGGCGTGCAGGTCCTCGCAGTTCGTCCTGAATCCGACGTCGAGCGCGCCCTCCAGACTCCGGTACGTGAGCAGCTCCAAGCCGAAGCGGACCGGGCTGTGTACGAGAGGCGGGCAGTCGCCGTCGAACGTGAACGCACCATCTCCGAGAACGAAATGGCGAGCCAAATCGAACTGGCCGTACGCCGCGAAAATCTGGTGGCCCAAGAAGGCGCAAACGCCCGGCGCGCTGCTGAAGAGAAAGCAGCCGCGGGACTCATTGAGGCCCAGGGTTCAGCTGAACGAAAGGGTATTGGCGCCGCCGCCGAAGCCAATCAGATCCGACTGGTCGGCGAAGCAGCTGCAGCCCGCGAAGCCGCAACCATGGAGGTCTACCGCGGCATGGAACAGGCCACACTCCTGGCGTTGGCACTCAAGGATGCAGCCGGCAGCCTCCCGAACATCGGGAACCTCACCATCACTCCGGACCTGCTCAGCGGAGCACTTGCCGGACTGTTCAAGGAACCCGCCGCTACTGTAGAACCCACCAAGTAAGGACCGGTCATGGCAACCCCGCGCATCGTCATCGTCCACCGACGAACAGAACTCCAGGAACTTCTGGACCGGCACGCCACCCGTGGCCAGGCCGAGTTCTTCCTCCGTACGCGTGGCCGCAACATCCAGGACGTGCAGGATCGGCACGATCAGCTCACCTCCGCTCTCGCAACCATCAGGGCGGCAGTACCCTCCGATTGGCGCCAGGCAGAAGTAGAACGGGCGGACCTGAGCCGCTTCCTGCTCACGGCCGAGGACATCATCGCCGTGGTGGGGCAGGACGGACTCGTGGCGAATGTTGCCAAGTACCTGAATGGCCAGCCGGTGATCGGCATCGATCCTGAGCCAGGCGCAAACCCGGGCGTACTGGTCCGGCACACGCCCGCAGCGGCCGCCGCCTTGCTGGGTGCCGGCGACCTTGGGCGGCTCCGCTGCCAAAATCTCACCACCGTGACGGCAACGCTCGACGACGGTCAGCAGCTTTCGGCGCTCAACGAAGTTTTCGTCGGGCACGCCTCGCACCAATCGGCGAAGTACTCCATCGCAGCGCCGGGTTTCACGGTTCCGGGCGGGCAAACAGAGCGGCAGTCGTCGTCGGGCCTCATCGTCTCCACAGGGACCGGCGCCACCGGCTGGTGCGCCTCCATTGCTTTGGAACGTGGAGGGCGGGCACTGCCTGGACCCACCGATCCGCGGCTCGCATGGTTTGTCCGCGAAGCCTGGCCCTCCCCGGTCACCGGCGCCTCGTTGACCGAAGGTGTCCTGGAAGCAGGCGAAGTCCTTCGGATTACCGTGGCTTCCGATCAACTGGTGGTGTTCGGCGACGGCATGGAAGATGACCGGCTGACGGCATCGTGGGGGCAGGAGATCACGGTGCAGTTGGGGCAGCGGCCGCTGAAGCTGGTTGTTTGATCTTCACCTGTGCAGCCACCACCCACTTTGATGGTGGATTCGAGCCAACACGCCGTTTTTAGGCCATCCCCCTGGGCCGGATCGCTCAAAGTTAGTGATGACGGCCCGCCTTGCAGCAGCAACGTCCCGCAGGTTATTCCATTCGGCGCAGTATTCTAGGGCTTCATACCCCTGCCGTACCCTAGGAGCTTCCGTGAGCCATGCCGAGATAGCTACCGAGCGGACTGACGAGTCAGAGAAGCGTCCACGCGGTGCCGCGAGCAGTGCGGCCCTGGGGTTATTGATTGGCATCCTTGCCGCAGCGTTGGGCCTCGTCCCTTGGTGGATTTCCGGTGCCCGGTTGCCTCTGCAGAACCTCTGGGCAACGCAGGTCATGCCGGGCCAGATGCCCTTGGCACTCCTGCCCCTGAGCCAATATGAGGTGCTCACCCTTGTCGCTCTCCTGACAACGGGCGGCGCAGCAGCGGGGCTTGCGATACGTGTCTGGTCCCCCGTTCGACGCCGACTCGTCACGTGGTGCGCGATAGTTGGCCTGCTCTTGGTCCAAGTAGCTGCCACCGTGCAGTCATTCGAACTCCTCGGCCAAGGGTTGATGCGCGGGACCCTGGCGCAGTATTACCGTGCGGGTCTGATGGCCGGCGTCATTTGCTCCATCCTCGCCGCGGTCGTCGCTCTTCTGCTGATCGCTTCGAAGTCAACAGTGGCAACAACCATTGGGGGCGGACTTATGGCGGTCCCCTTCACATCCTGGGCCGTTGAATGGGTGGTTGGCGTTGTTGGGCACACGAATGTACCCATCGCGGTCCCTTCCATTGCCCACTGGCTTCCAGCGATTGTTGTGGGTTGCGCCCTGGCTTGGTGCGGTGTGAAGCCCCTTGGCCGCTTGGCTGTTTGGGTGCTAAACCTCGCTTTCCTGTGGGTAATCCCCGCTGTCTTTACAGCCGTCCAGTCAGTTCTTGGGACCCGGGTGATAGCTGGGGATATCCCTGAAATGGTGCTGATGGGCAGGGAAGTGCTCACGGCAGCCCTGGGTCCCGACGGCGGAGCCGTACCCACTGTGTTGTTGGCCCTGGCTCTTGGGCTGGCAGGCGTAGGCATTCGAGTCATCGCTGCGCGGCGGGTCCACAGCACCACCTGATTGCCGATTCTGCTTCAAGAATCAACCGTTGTTCCTCGCCAAACCGCGAGATAGGGTGACCGGACCGTCCACCCACATCATCGTCTGGAACAACTCTGGGAGACACCATGACACATGTGAGACGTCAATTGGCTGCGGTCACGGCAGCCTTGGCACTAACCGCGACGAGCGGCGCGATGGCCAGTCCGGCCTTCGCCGATCCCCGCGAAACAGACAAGAAAGCCACGGCCACAGGCTACGGCGGCGCCGTGAGCACCGTTGATCCCGAAGCTTCTGCAGCCGCCATCGACGTATTGAGGAAAGGCGGCAACGCAGCCGACGCAGCCGTCGCTGCAGCAGCAACCTTGGGCGTCACCGAACCCTATAGCGCCGGCATCGGTGGCGGCGGTTACTTCGTTTTCTACGACGCCAAGACGCAGCAGGTAGGGACCATTGACGGACGTGAAACCGCACCAGCGGGCATCACACAGGATGCCTTTATCAACCCCGCGGACCCCGAGGGAAAGCCCTACCGTTTCACGCCGGAACTCGTCACCAGCGGCGTTTCCGTGGGAGTGCCCGGCACGCCCGCAACCTGGGAGCGGGCCCTGGAGCGTTGGGGAACCATGAATCTCCGTGAAACCCTCAAGCCTGCCATCAAGGTGGCTGACAAGGGATTCGTGGTGGACGAGACGTTCAGACAGCAAACCTTGGACAACGAGGTCCGATTCGATGCGTTTACCTCTACCCGTGACCTGTTCCTTCCCGGCGGCGACGCCCCCGCCGTCGGAAGTGTGTTCAAGAACCCCGAACTGGCCGACACCTACAGGCAACTGGCTAAGGAGGGGACTGATGCCTTCTACGGCGGCCCGCTCGCCGAGGAAATCGTCAAGACTGTACAGGCTCCGCCGAAAACCGCCACAACCGAGCTCCCCGTCCCCGTTGGCTCCATGACGGTGCAGGACCTGGCCAACTACAAGGTGCTGGACCAGGCCCCTACCAAGGTGGAGTACCGCGGCTACGACGTATACGGCATGGCACCTTCCAGCAGTGGCGGCACCACGGTGGGTGAGTCGCTGAACATCCTGGAGAATTACGATCTCAAAGGCATGAAACCTGTCGATGCCCTGCACCATTACATCGAGGCCAGCTCGCTTGCCTTCGCAGATCGTGGCGCCTATGTAGGCGATCCCGCTTTCGTGAATGTCCCCACCCAGACGTTGCTCAACCCCGTGTTCGCCAAGGAACGCTCCTGCGAGATCAGTCCGACGACCGCGGCAACCAAGCCGGTGGCCCCCGGTGACCTGAAAACGTTCGACGGCGCGTGCCCGGCTGCCGTGGCACCGCTCGCCAAAGACACGGATACAGAGAACATCTCAACCACGAACCTGACTGTGGCAGATAAGTGGGGCAACGTGGTTGAGTACACGCTCACGATCGAGCAGACCGGCGGTTCGGGAATCGTTGTTCCGGGTCGAGGCTTCCTGCTCAACAACGAACTGACCGACTTCAGCACGGTCTATGACCCGAAAGATCCGAACCGGATCGAACCGAACAAGCGGCCAAGGTCCTCGATGTCGCCGACCATTATTTTGAAAGATGAGAAGCCGTTCCTGGCCCTGGGCTCTCCAGGGGGTTCGACCATCATCACTACCGTGCTGCAGACCATCCTGAACCGCGTCGACTTGGGCATGACTGTTTCCGAGGCTTTGGCTGCCCCGCGGGCTGCACCCCGGAATGGCGCGACCATCAGCTCCGAGCCTGCGTTTATTGACGCTTACGGTCCGGCGTTGGAGTCCTTGGGGCATGATCTGGTTCCGGCTGGTGACGCCTTCACTTCTGCTGCCGAGATCGGAGCGGCTACCGCCATCGAGTTCAACCCGGACGGATCGCTGACCGCAGCCGCCGAGCCGGATCGGCGTGGTGGAGGTTCGGCGATGGTGGTGAAGCCAGCCAAGCCCGGCAGGTAACGCGTAGCTCAAACCTGGCAAACGAAGCCCGCCCCGGAGGCGCCCGATGAGGGTCGCCTCCGGGGCGGGCCTCTGCTGCGAGGCCGGGTCCCTTCGCCACAGGTATGCCGAGCCACAGTTGCTCCGAATTGCTCAAGGTTGGCGGTTGTTCCTGAGCTCCCGACTGAACTTCCAGAACATGACCAAGGATGCAGCGGCCAAGATGATGCCGGAAGCCGTGGACCACCACGTCAGATCTTGATTTGAGATGAAGATTGACACGGCATAGGCACCGAGAACCGATGCCAGAAAGAGCCAAGTCAACGGGATGCGATTCATTGTGTATTCCTTAGTTGAAGTAGATGAAGTGTCACGCCAGATCCCGCTTGAGAAACACCAAGAATGCAACCGCTGTAACTACTAAAAGCCAGCTCACAGCTCCAACGAAAGAACCGAATGCGGCTATGTGGACAGCAAGTTGGTCCGCCCAGTCAGCGGCTAAAACCGGGAAGAAAAACTGCTCGGCATCTCCCAACCACCCGGCCAGGAGTTCCGGAAGTACCAAACTCAGGGGCACCACGAAGAGGCTCACCAGGTGGCTGCGAATAAGGGAACCGATGGCAAAGCCCCATAGCGACCCCATGCAGGCCGTTCCCGCAAACGCAAGGACTGCATGAAAGCTGAATCCCCATGCTCCATCCAGGATTTCTCCGGACAGGCCGAACAGCACACCTATGGTCGCTCCCACCAGAAGGGCCGCCAGGGCAGTGCTGGCGGCCCGGGCAGTGAACGCCGGACCTCGTTGGAAGTGCAGTACCCGGCGTGTGAAGCATCCAGCCCGATAGTCCGAAGTGAATGCAAAGGATCCCACCACTGCGGCTCCTGTGAGCATGAGGGACATGCTTGCCTGCCGAAGAACCTCAATCCCCGGAGATGTTGGGGATTCCAGACCCGCCATGCCAAGGAGTACGGCGATGAGCCCTACCACCAGCAGGGCACCGACGGCTGATCCCAGCCACAACCACGGCCGCCGCAGCTCAGAGAGGAAAGCGGGCACCACGTGAACCATTTAGAACTCCTTACCGCGAAGAAGCCGCACAGCGCACAAGCCCGCTGCGAGGATCCACCCCAGTGATACAAGGAAGGCTGGAAGGGGATCCATTAAGCCCTCGAAGGGCAGTGACGCAATACCCGCCAAAGCGCTGGAGGGAAGCCAGCGTGCTATCTCAGCGGCGCTTGCAAGGAGAGGCAACTCAAGGGCTAGCGGTACCAGCAAGGTGAGTATCGTCGTCGCGTAGTAGTGCCGAATGATCCATCCGAGTGAACAACCCCACAGGGAACCCATAACTGAGGCAAGCACCACGCCAGGCAACGCCTTCCATGACTCGGCAGTCAGCAGTTCGGCCCGCACATCAGAAGGCAGTGAAAACGCTATGCTCACGCCCCAGATTGCGATCCCGCTGATGACCGTGGCAAGTCCGACAATTACTGCGGCCAAGTATTTGGATATCAGCACTTGCTTCAGCCCTGACATCACCACACTTCGCCGAAGGGTCCCGTAATAGGACTCCCGGGTTACCAAATAGCTCCCCGCGAAAGTAGCCACTGGCACAATGCTCGCTGCCAGGGCCCAAAAGACTTGAACGTTGTCCGCCGCCGATACCGCACCGGAATTACCCGGCCAGCCGAGGAAGTTCGCAACAAACCATGGGATCAGTGCGGTGAATGCCAGTACGCCCACGACCGAATATCCGCTGAAGTACCGGAGGAGCTCTGAACGGAGACCACTGGTCAAGGAACGGAGAGCAACTCTATTCACCGGGCACCCTCCAGAATCTTGAAGTACGCGGATTCCAGACTGCCCGCGCCTAGGGCCTTGGCTTCCTCGATGGTGCCTCGAAACAGCACCCTTTGCTTGAGAATCACAACTTCGTCCGCAACCTGCTCCAACTCCATGAGCTGGTGGCTTGAGACGACGACGCTGCCTCCTGATGCGGCGAAGTCCCGGAGGAACCTCCGGAGCCACTGGATGCCCTCGGGGTCCAGTCCGTTGGCGGGTTCGTCAAGGACAAGCATCTCTGGGCTACCCACCAATGCGGAGGCAATTCCCAGGCGTTGCCGCATGCCCAGCGAATAGTCCCGGACCTTCTTGTTTCCTTCGGCTGCGAGATCCACCAGTTCAAGAATCCGCTCCACATTCCCCGGCTCAGCCCCGACGGCGAGCTGGCAGATCTTCAGGTGGCGGCGTCCCGTCAACCCGGGCTCCACGTCCATTCCGTCCAGATTCACACCAACTTTGGTGGCGGGTCTCCGCAGTGACCGGTAGTCAGTGCCAAATACGGTTGCGCGCCCGGACGTTGCTTCCAACAGCCCGGTGAGCCCTGCGAGCGCCGTGCTCTTCCCTGCCCCGTTCGGACCAATCAGGCCCACAACACGTCCGGCCGCAACGTCGAACGTCAGTTCTTCAACCGCGAACCGTGAGCCTCTCCTCTTGCTGAACCCCTCGAAACTGGCGTGGATTGTCATTGGTGCCCTCTCGTGGATTCGGTAGCCTGCCCGGATGGGCCTGGCCACAGCGGCGAATTGATGGCCGCATCCCACAGCCACTCCCCCAAGCTCGTTTCTCGCTGGCTTTTCACTTCGGCGCGCCCGGAGGAAGAAAGGTTGATCCCGGATTCCAGCTGGCTCGGGTAGGCAAGTACTGGCAGGTTGTTGCCGGCCAGCGCAATCGGGGCGATGGTGTCCAGCGGCGCCAGGGAGTTCCACGGCGGCTGGTCACCGAGGGTGGCCTGGCCAAGATTCTCGTGAATGATCATTCCTTGCGATTGCAGAGTGACATGATCGCCGGGTTCGAAAGCCTGGCCTGTGCCTTGAAGAGGCGCCACAATCAGTAGTTGGCCGTCTGCGTAGGTGTAGCCAGCTATGGACGCCGGCCTCACGGGCACCAGCGCAAGGAGTGCTCCGACGGTAATGGCTCCCAGCAGGACTACCAGGATCCGCCTCCACGCCGGGCTTCCATTCCGGCCTGCCGCACGGAAGAACCGGACCACGCTCCTGAGGGCCATCGCCAGCAGGAGGCAAAGGACTCCGAGAACAACAAGGTGCCCTGTGTAACCAAGCTGGAGGAAAACCGGGACGAGTCGTTGGAATCCGATCACCATGAAGGCAATACCTGAAACGAAGCTCGCAAGCCCGAACCAGGGCAGGAGTCCCTGGCTAGGGTCATTGCGCCGGCTGGGGTCAGCGCGCCGGGAACCGAGAACGCGAGAGCTGACAACGTCGGCCAACGCAGCGATCGACTTCTTCCGGAGATGGGGAATGTCCACCGCGGACATCAGTGCTACGTAGCCATCCAATTTGATGAAGGGGAAGAGATTCAGCACCGCCACTGCGTAGCAAATCATCCCGTAGAGGACGGCTGCGTCCTTGATCGGGGACTCCGGAAGAAACGCTTGTACCGTCATGGCAATGCTCCCCAGTGCGACGTGCACCAGAGGACCGGCGAGAGCCACGAGTACCCGCTGCTTCCTGGAACTCAACCGCCACCCGTCGGTCACGTCGCAGAAGAACGCCGGCGACAGATAGAACAGCATGATCCCGATGCGCCGCGGTGTCCCACCAAAGTAGGTCAGCGCCATGCCATGTCCCAGTTCGTGTAGCAGTGTGGACACAAACATCGCCGCCACCACATACAGATAGGCCTCCAAAGGAAGAGGCGTTGCGAGGACACGCCACATACTGGGCCCGGCCATGAACGCACCCACTAAGCCGCTGAGCAGGAGCAACAAAGCCACGACGGCTCCACCAGGCCGAACCATTGCTGTGATTGCCGGGCGGAAAGCCTCAAGCAGTGGTGCCGGATTGAAAAGGGTGAACTGCACTGTCAGGGGTGCCCTGAACTGGACCCGTCGAGCCTGAGCGGGCTGTGCACCGGCGTCGAAAATTCCTGTGTGCGCCAATTGGCGCACAATCCCCTCCACGTCCTCAGGCGTCCAGGCGGGTCCCAGTAGTTGAGCGAGCTGGGCCGGTTGCATGGCACCATCCACGGCGTTCAGAACGCGGGCGACGTCGGACGAGACTCGCGCTTTCGGCACACCATTGACCGCGACTATCCACGGCCCGTTTTCCTGCAGCGGTGCGTCGATGGAAGCCGACGGTGCGAGCTGCACCGGCCACTCGGCAACTCCCTGTGCCGATGTTCCTGGCTTCCTCATATCAGCGGATGCGGGGTGGAGGAGCTGCCCGGCATCACGAATAACTCCTTGGTCTCGTCCATGGTTAAAGGAATGGCCCCCGGGCAGACAGCTTTGCCGGCAACCCAACCCAATTCCCGGATTGCTGCAGGAAGCCTGTGTGTGAGGTTGACCCAGTGGGAGCGGACGTTCCGTCCGGCCAGGTGCTTCACCAGAGCATCGAGATCGGGCTCGGGGTGCTTGCTGGGAAAGTTGGACGGCTGGAAGGATCCAACCCACCGGCGCAACTCAGCGATTGCCGGTGCAGTGGCCCAGAAATGTGCACGGGAGTCGTCATCAGTCACGGTGGCGACAGAAGCGGCGGAGAGCGGACTGGCGGAGGCTGGGTCCGCGGACTGTGCGCGGGTGAGGAAGAGCTCCCGGATTTGCAGCCCTTCCTGAAGCGCTCCCCTGAGGGCGCTTACAGGGTCGGAGGCAGCTTTGAGTCCCACAGCGCCATAGCAAACGGGCCCCTTTTCCTCCGTGATAATGCATACGGCAGTCAGCAGCGGACTCCCGTTGTTCGGAATGAAGGCAAGCATGGGCTCCACGCCGGCAGCCCGCGCAGCAACGAGGAGCAAGCTCAGGCCCCGGGCCTCCGCCCCCTGACGCACCGCGACGGGCATGCTTTTTGCGTCGAACTTTTGCAACGGAATCTTGTGGCGCCAAGCTGCAAGAAAGGCGTCTCGCTCCATGACCTCTGCGATGGCCGAGGTCTGGGCAAAGGCTTCAGAGGGCCCGGACGCCGCACCGTTGGGTGAGGGGTCAAAGAACGCATCCCACGAGTTCGACTCGCCACGGCCGGGGGTGTAGTCCACCACAGGCGCGGGCACTTGCGTGGGTTTCCCCGTGAGCAGGTCAACGGCACGGTACCAAGGGACGTCGCGGGCAAGGGCGGTCACGTGGCCGAGCCCGGCACTGACAAAGTCGATTTGCGTGTCGGCGCTTCCGTTTCGGGCCAGCAGATACTCGGAATCTGCCGGCACGGGAACCAAAGCGAATCGTTCCACCGCTTCGCCCGCCCCTCTTGTCAGGGACGCACGCCTCGAGACGTCGAAGGCCCCTACTGCAGAAGCGATCCGAGTACCGGGCGCGCCATTGCTTAGCTGCCCCACGGTCCGCCACAGGCCCATCTCGTTCGGTACGTAGACTGACGCTTCGGACACCAGTCCCAGGGAAGGATGGAGCGTTCGCACGGGATCTACGCTCATTTGCCGCATACCCACAGCTCCACGTCGTTCAAACCAGGGCTCGGCGACGCTATCCGAACCGGCAAGCGTTCAAGGATGCTGAGACGTTCGGCAGTGATCTCCTCCTCGAGGAGACTGTTGCTCAGAAAGGCGACATCGCTTGCGTATGCGGAGGATCGATAAGTGCCGTCCACGCTGAAACTGACATGGACCATGGTCACGTGACGCGCTCCGTTGACGGGGTCCCGGCTTTCCGCGGTGATGAGGAATGCGTCGTCCCCAAGCGCCGAAATTGCAGTGCCGTCGTTGTTCACTGACGCTTCGTGGCTGTCCGCGTTCAAGACCGTTAGGAGGAAGCGACCGTCCGGCGTCAAGCAGTCGCGCACTCTCCGGAACAATTCACGCCTGCCCGCCGGCTCGAGGAGCGTGATGGAACTGGCGCCGAGAACCACGCAACCGTATCCGCCGTCGACTTCGAAGCGGGACATGTCAGCCTCCATCAGCTCCAACGCCACACCGCGCGGGTTGAAGGCCTTGGTGCCTGCTTTTTTCTTCAGCATGGCGAGCATTTCCGGTGAAGAATCGACGGCGGCCAACGGACGACCCAGGGCAAGGAGAGGCCGGGTGATCCGTCCGGATCCTGCAGCAAGTTCAAGGATGGGGCCCGAAGTTTTGCGCACGGCTGCAAGGATTTCGGGGAGCTCGGTCAAGTCGTTGGCGGTGATCTGGTCGTAGAGGCGGGATCCTGAAGCGCTGTACAGATCCTCTGGCGGATCGACGTGTCCCAGGACCCGAAGGATGGCGTCAGCGGTCTTATCTGGTGCGATGTTCATCAGCTCGTGTTCTCCGGGAGTTGGAATTCGGTCTGGAGCTCACGCGGGTGGTGGCCGAACTTGGCACCACCCGCGTGAACTGGCTTAGGTAGCGGCGAGGCCGACGACGATGCCGGCGATGATGATGACGTCACCAACGCGGATGTACCACGGTGTATCGTCCGGGGTGTCGAGGTTTTCCAGCTCTTCGATGGTCAGCTGAAGGTTCGAGGTTGCGATCATTGACTCCTCCTTTCTCGTTTCTCTGGATGCGGGGGGCATCGGAGCTTTAGGTGATGCTGACGGCGATCAGGCCGATGGCAACTCCTTGGGATACACCGATGAACCAGTTGTTGAAGTCCGGGGTATCCATCGACTCGATCTCCTGGATGGAGATATTGAGCTGATTTTGCATTCGCTTTCACCTCCCCTCAGGGTGTGTCTCGGCTGGTGTGGGACGCGGTCAGGTGATGGCGACTGCGATCCCCACCAACGCCAGTCCTGCCGTGATGCCTTTGATTCGTTCGTCCCAGTCGTCCGGAACGTCCATGGCTTCAAGCTCCTGGATGTTGAGGTCCAGGGCTTTGAGTGCTGTGCTGCTGTTCATGTGCTCACCTCCTCTCCCTTGCCGCTGGTAGATCGCCCGTTGAGGCCTGACAAGACGTGGTTTCCGCCCGCAGCTGCGGTGAGAACGTGCTGAATCTTGGCGGCATCGATGCCGCGAAGCATCGGAAGCGCTGCGCCCCAATTCCGGAGGGTGGCGTCCCTGGTTCGTACCAGCGTTTCCTCGCTGATCGTCTCGAGTCCGGCGATGCCCCATCGACACATCAGCTGGTTGACGCCAAGAGCCGGGCTGGGGTCAAGGTCAGGGACTTCCTGGGTGACCGCGGACCAGAGCTGTTGGAGGCGCTGGCTATTACCCCACGCTGCAGTGCCGTTCTCGATTTCCTCCCAGATAGGACCGATCACGCACGCCGTCGCGGTCATCTTTCGCGCCCCGGACATGTAGGCCAGCTCATTTGCGAGGTACCAGTGCTTCGCCCCGTAGGGATTGCGGCCCATCAGCGACCATCCTGTGTGCGTCTCCATGCTGAGGCGGGCCGCGGTCAGCCGCAGCTCCGGCGCATCGTGCAACGTCAGCCGCTGCCCCAACCGGACGATTCGTTGGATGAGGGAATAGCCGTCGTCGTCGAAGATGCTGTGGCGGCTGCCAACCATGGTCCCTGCCACCCTCAGGAACGCTTCAAGCAGGCCCTCGAAAACCAGGTGTCTGGGCAGGGTGGCGAGGTGTCCGGCGTCGAGCACTGCCACGTCACCGGCCAGGTTCCGCGAGGTAATCAGGCGGCGTCCGACGGCGGTGTCCAGGCACGCTACAGCGCTGACTTCCGCGCCGGTCCCTACGGTGGACGGCATGAGAATGGTCTTGGGACGTTCTTTGGGGTCCGTGATGGGCGGCAACACCAACAGGCCGGAGCGTTTGGCATGGCGTTCAGCGAAAATTGCCAGGCTAGGGTCTGCGGTGAAAAGACCGGCGAGCTTCACCGCGTCCAGAACTGACCCACCGCCCAGCCCTGCGACGGTCTGCAGCCCGTTTTCGCGGATGAAGCTGCCCACCTTTCGCAGGGTTTCCACCGTGACGGGTGCTGCGGTCAGTTCCAGGACCGGCGCTCCTTTGAGGTCGCTGTCCAGGAGATTGTCGCGGTGTTCTTTGAGTGCGCCGTCCACCACCACGCCCGTTCGGCCACGAGTGAGGTTGCCGAGGTACTTGGGTGCCGTCCCGTCGTCGACGATGACGCAGCGGGTTCTCAACGCGTGATCGGCGATCATTCGAAAACTCCGTCGCATTCGGCGGTGGCCAAGCCTGTTTCTATTGCGGTGCGCAGTTCCTCAAAGTTCTCGTCGGTGTAAATGAGTGCTGGCAGGAGCTGGATCCCTCCCGGCCCTGGTTGCACTATGGCCCCGGCTTGATGGATGCTCCGGACCACCGCCAAAACTCCGTTTGATCCGAGTGGAACGCCGTTCTTGGAGAGGAGCTTCAGGCCCCGCATGCAGCCGCGACCCGAGGAGTTACCTACGCCGGGGGTGCCTTGAAGTTCTTCTATGAGCTTGTTGAGGCCTGACGCCACCTGCTTGGTCAGGATCTTGTGGTCCAATCGCTTCATCTCGGCGATGGTGCTGAGAATGGCGGCACACGTTGCCGGAGTTCCGGCTTGGGTTTCTCCGTGAACAAAGACGGACTCGGTTGCGTCAAAAAGTTGCGTCACCCGTTGGGCTATCAGGAGGGCGGCGCATGCACTGGTGCCGTTGGTCAGGCCCTTGGACGTGACAATCACATCCGGCTGTTGCGCCCATTCATCTGACGCGAACCAGCCATTTACCCTGCCGAAGCCGGTGGCAACCTCGTCCGCGATGATGAGGAAGCCGTGGTGGTCCCTGTGCTTGATGACCTCTTCGATGAAGGCCGCCGGGACCGATTCCGCGCCTGAACCCAGAACGGGTTCCATGATGACCGCAGCGATCCTGTGGCCTTCCCTTTGCATGAGCCGGGCCAGTTCCGCACCGTCGTCGTCGAATCTGATGTGGCGGATGCTCCGCTGATCCACGCCGTACACGGCTTGTCCGAGGTCATCGCCGCTGAGGGCTTGGCTTCCATACGTCAGCCCGTGATAGCTACCGCTCAGTCCGACGATGAGCTTCCGCTCTGGCTGCCCGTTCAGGACGAAGTAGTGGCGCGCGAGCTTCATTACTGCGTCGTTGGCGGCTCCGCCGGAGGTGGAGAAGACGACTCGCTGGAAGTCGTGTGCAGGCAGGCTTCAAGAGTGCTCTTGAAGCCTCGATCGCTTTGCGGTGGGACGTGCGGAAGAGCGGAAGATAGGAGGCCGCGTTGAGTTCCCTGGCAATGGACTCCGCTATCTGGCGGTTACCGTACCCAAGGTTGGTGTTCCAGAGACCGCTTTTCGCGCAGATTCGTTGCCCGCCATCGGCGAAGGTGACATGAACGCCTTCAGCGCTGACAGCCGTGTAGCTATCCTCGTTGAAGTCGTGCTGGGTAACTAGCGGAACCCAGAGAGGAAGCTGTGTTCTGGGGGTGGGGAGAACAGGAACTCCGGTCATCAGCGTGCGCCCATGATGTCGATACCGAGTTGCTCAAAGTGCGTGACGACCGCTCTGGCAGCGCCCTCGGCTACGCCTGCTGAAACCTTGATCGCAGGTGCCACCATCGTGGCAGCCCCCTTGATATCCCTCAGGTTGGAGACGGCCTCGATGATGGCCGCAGCATCCGTACCGATCTTGAATAACCGGCCTGTCTTCGTGTCCAAAAGGGTGTGTTCGGCTCCCGATTTGAGGATGAAAGGAGCACTTGCTGACGGCAGACCATCGTTGAGGGCTGCGCCGCAAAGGCTGACGCCGAAACCCACCAGCTGCGTGTTGGCCCGATCTTCTCTGGGAATAAACTTCCAAGCATCCAGCGCGGCAAGGTAACGCGGGATCCAAGGTTTGGTCGCGAGGGAGTCACTACTGTCCCCGGGGTAGTAGACCGCGGCCACAGCGGACTCGGGCCTGAGAGGGACGGCCCGGACTCGTAAGTCAGGCAGTGAGTCCCCTATTTTGCCAATCTTGGTTCCGTAGGGCCCGGTCCTGATGTAACCGTCCCAGGTGATGTGGAGCCGTGTCAGGAGAAGATTGCGATTCCCGGCCCCACTCAACAGTCCACGTTCGGCCAGCACGGCGTTGACTTCGGTGAGCTGCTGCACAAAGTTGCCACTGCGGAGGGCTTCATCAGCGTCATCGAAAAATGCCTGCCAGTCTTCCTCAGTGGTCATCCTGACCACCGTCACGCCGACCAGGTTCACGAAGGGGATGGCTATATAGTCCTGGATCTCCAAGGCGAGTTTTCCGTCCACCAGGAGCTCTTCCCCGGCAGCGTCAAACGACCCCGAGACCGGGACGATGTCCCCATCCGCTTTGTCCCCGTTCAAGACCAGGATCGTCGAGCCTTCGCCGGCAAGCGTCTTCGCGTACTCGGTGTGCTCTGGATTCTCAACGAAAATAGCGTGGCCCGGGATCCGTCCCGGAATGCCGGTGATCCACTGATCCACAGCGGCGGCAATGTTCTGTTGCTGACTCAGCTTCAATTCCCCAACCCCAATTGTTGTGCACTTCCCTTGCAGTCATCCCGGCGGTTGATCCGGGGCTGCGTTCTGAGAAGGACACTATGGGTGGGCGGAAGGCCCACAGGGTGAAAAGGTGGAATTAGGTGGTGATCGGAGCGAAATTAGGGGTCATTTGGGTGCCCCTAGGTGGTGAATAGGGGTTGACTAGGTGGTGCTGCGTCAGCGTCTGATTGCATGACTTAGGGCTCCGCCTTGGAACGGCTATGCTGGGGCCCTCGACGATTGGGGGCGCCTGAACATGAACAAGATCCACCGCAAAAGCGCCAACAGCTATTGGCTGACGTTGGCTGGCTGTTACGGGCTAACCATTGGCGTAGCCACCATGACAGCAATGCCGTGGCTTTTGATTGTGGGCGGCGTTTTCATCGTCTTCCCCTTGATCGTGGGGTTCTTTTACGGCCAGATCGGTCGGAAGGTCCAGTACCACCTCGCCCCGGAAAGACCGGCGATCGTCATTACTGCTACGGCATCCGCGATGGTGGCGCTGTTCCTGCGCGGCTCACCAATCGTCGCCTGGGCTGGTCCACTTCTGGGCTTGGTCACCTTCATCGGCACATATCTTTGCCTACGCCGTTACGGTCACTTCTATCGGAGTGCCCCCGAGTCTTCGCTCGATCGGGAAAAGGAGCACGCAGGCTGATCTCCAGCGGTCAGGCTCACTTCATCGGTCGCCGAGTCCGATCGACGTCCGCACCTTTTCGGCGTCTCGATCGTTGCCGATCGAATCATTGAAAGTTCATCTCTGAGTTGGAGCCCTCCACCACCTAGATGACCACATTTTGGGCACCTAGAGGCCCATCTCCAGCACTCAATTTCGGGCTTTTCGCCACCTAGGGCTGGATTCACATCGCATCCTTAATCGGGTTACCACTACGTGAAACAGATCGGGTTCGATGGTGAAGTTCTTGTCACTAACAGCGGCGGCATTCTTTGTAGTTACTGCTGTAATCGCGTTCTTCGTTAGTAATCTCTTGCAGGGAGTCCTCTTGACCGCCGCCGCAGCAGCCTCAGTTGGCACGTGGCTCGTGAGTAAACGCGTCCCAAAGTGAGAACTGGCCAATC
This sequence comes from Arthrobacter sp. GW822-FHT05G07, assembly GCF_058799755.1. Lineage (NCBI taxonomy): Bacteria > Bacillati > Actinomycetota > Actinomycetes > Micrococcales > Micrococcaceae > Arthrobacter > Arthrobacter sp. GW822-FHT05G07. The sequence continues at coordinate 111,181 of NZ_JBXALT010000004.1, forward strand.
ACTTTCTGTGGCGGGACGGTCCGCACGGCAAAACGGCACCTACGGTGGCTGGGTACGGTTTGGGCTAATCCGAAGAACTTTTGTTGATCTGCGTAGTGTTGCCGAAGAACTTCGAGCTCCGCGCTAGTCCCCCAAGGCCGCTCGCTTCTGTGGAGCGTAACAAGGGTCCAACTTCCGTCTAACCTGCCAGCCGCCCCTCCGGACGTTGACGCTGGGACATCAAGGCAAGCCCGTACAGCAACCCGCGGGCCACACCGAACAACCACGGGAACGGTAGGTCGAAGCCTAGCCAGAACACCGCTTCGACAGGTAGGAGAGCCAGCCCGAGAACAAGCCCGGACCGGCGTCCCTTCCATGCGAGCCAGGCCGCCCACGACGCCACCAAGACCACCACCAGGAATGCCATCAGCAGCGTCACGAAGACCCAGCCCTCCAGGCCGTCCCACGGCCCCGCGTACATCGGAAACAGGTCCATGAACATCGGCAGATACCCGTTTTGGAGGAGGTAGATGCTGACTGGAATCGCAGGAATCCCGAACGCCGCCGCATAAATCCAGGTCAGCACGGCCGCCACACGCGCTTTCTGCATAGCCTTCCCTCGATTCGGCCCGCCCCGCTCCACCGCTCAGTACAAGCAGATAGATCCAGTGTGGAACAGAGGATTCAGCGGTGGAAGCCCTTTGCGCCTACGCTTCCTCGAACCAGCCCCGGGCCGGGTTGGAGACCTCGGGTGCCTCCCGGAAAACACCAGGCTGGGCAACCCAACCAACACCGTTGGCGATGACCTTCTGGATCTGAGGCTGGTGGTACACCGGGTATTCCTGGTCGCCGGGGCTGAAGTAGAAGATCCGACCCTTGCCGCGCGAGAAGGTCACGCCGGAGCGGAACACCTCGCCGCCTTCAAAGGAGCTGATGAAGATCAGGTCATCGGGTTCCGGAATGTCGAACAGTTCGCCGTACATTTCCTGCTTCGGGATGACGATGGGGCTCTCAATGCCGGCTGCGATCGGGTGCGAGGGCTTGACCGTCCATACGAGTTCGCGTTCGCCTTCGTTGCGCCACTTCAATGAGCAGGTGGTCCCCAACAAACGGGTGAAGATCTTGGCGAAGTGCCCTGAGTGGAGAACCACCAAGCCCATACCGCCGAGGACGTGGCGCTGCACGCGTTCCACCACCTCATCAGCGACTTCCCCATGTGCGATGTGCCCCCACCACAGCAACACGTCGGTCTGCTCCAGCACCTCTTCGGAGAGTCCGTGTTCGGGATCGGCGAGTGTCGCCGTCGTGATTTCAGAGTCGGGGTAGAAGCCACGCAGCCCGGCGGCGATGGCGCCGTGGATTCCTTCCGGGTACATCTCGCCAATGGTTGCAGGCTCGTTGCGGGCCTCGTGCACGGCCTCGTTCCAGACGACAATCTTCAATTTCGCATCAGACATTTCAGAGCACCACTTCACGTTGTTCGAGGGCGGATTTGTAGCAAGCATCGAGCACGAGGGCACGGCTCAGGGCGAGTGAGCCGTCATGGCTTCCCCATACAGTTTCGCCACCGCGCACGGCGGCAATGAAATCGTCGACGACGGCCTGGTGGGCTCGCCCGGGTTCGGCCACCACTTCGAAGTCCGCGTTCTCGCCGTCCTTCTCCGTGAAGACGTGAACATCCGCAACCGGGTTCTCGGAGGCGCCGACCGAGCGCAAGTCCGCTCCGCCGTCGGTCCCGTAAACCGTGAAGTCCATCAGGTCCCGCTCGTCGCGGTACGTGGCCCATCCCGCTTCCAGGATCAAGGTACCGCCGCCTTCCAGCCGGATGAACGCGGAGGCGAAGTCTTCCACTTCAAACTTATGACTGGAGTTGGAGGCGGTGTAGCGGGCGTTTCCTCCGAGGCCGCGCGGGCCAAGTTCGGAATGGGTCGACGCCGAGACGGCCAGCACCTTGGGTTCGCCCAGGAGGTGCAGCGAGTAGTCCAGCACGTGCACGCCGATGTCAGCAAGCGGACCGCCACCGGCGAGTTCCGGGTTGGTGAACCAGCTGCCCAGCATCGGAATGCCCTGCCTGCGCAGCCAGGATGCCTTGGCATAGTACGGGCGACCCAGCGTGCCGGCGTCGATCACTTCCTTGAGCGCCTGGATGTCGCCGCGGCGGCGGTGGTTGAACGCGACGTCAAGGACGCGGCCGGCCTTGCGGGCGGCGTCCACCATCTGTTGACCCTCGACGGCGTTGCGCGCCAACGGTTTTTCGCTCAGCACGTGCAGTCCCCGCTCGAGCGACGCAATAGCGATGGGTGCGTGCAGGAACGTGGGCACGGCGACGCTTACGGCGTCGAGACCTTCCAGCTCGATCATGTCTTCCCAGCGGGCGAAGGCGTGGGGAATGCTGTATTCCTCCTTCAGCTGGGCGAGAAGGTCAGCTTCCATGCCGGCGACGGCGACAATCTCGACGCCGGGAATGTTGCTGTACGCCTTGAGGTGCTGCTGGCCGGCCCAACCGATGCCCACAACTCCCACCTTGAGGGTTGCGGACGGGGCCTGCTGCTGAATGCTCACGTTGTTCCTGTTCTTTCTGGGGTTTCTAGGTTTGGGGTTAGCCTTTGACGGCGCCGGCCGTCATGCCGGAAACGATGCGCTTCTGGCACACGAGCACCAGGATGACGAGCGGGACCGTGATGATCACCGACGCGGCGCTGATGGTGCCAAGGGGTTGGTCGAACTCGCTGGTGCCGCTGAAGAAGGCAATCGCGACCGGCACGGGACGGGCTTCGGGCGAGGTGGTCAATGTGACGGCCAGCAGGAATTCGTTCCAGACCGAGATGAACACCAGGATCGCGGTCGTCGCCAAGCCCGGGACCGCCAACGGCAGGATGACCTTGCGGAAAGCCACAAACGGGGTGGCGCCGTCCATGTACGCGGATTCCTCCAGCTCACGCGGGATCTCCTTGAAGAACGACGTCAGCGTGTAAATCGCCAGCGGCAACGCGAACGTCAGCTTCGGAATGATGAGGCCGAGCAATGTGTCGTACAAGCCGATCTCGCGCCAGATGGAGAACATCGGCGCCGCGATGGCGATGGCCGGGAACGTGGTCACCGAGAGGATCAACGTCAGGATCATCGCCTTGCGGCGCATCTTCAGCCTCGCCAGCGCGTACGCGGCGAAGGACGCGAACACCAGCGCCACGGTTGTAGTCACGACGGCGATAATCACCGAGTTGCGCAAGGCCAGGAGGAACTCGGGGTTCTGGAAGACCACCAGATAGTTCTCAAGGGTCGGCTGGCTCGGGAAGAGCTCACCTTGGGACAAGCTCGCTCCCTTCTTAAGGGAGGTGTTCACCAGCCAGTAGAACGGGATGAGCGAGAAGGCCATGACGGCCACAACGAACACCCACACCAAGGGGTGCAGCTTCGATTCCCCACGCAAGCGACGCTTCGGCGCCTTGGGGCGCGTGGCGAGTTCCGGCGTCGGGCGTTCTGCAGTCAGGGTGCTCATTGTTCCTCCTTCGCGACGTCGCGAATGTTGCCGCCGGCGAAGCGGACGTAGATGACCGAGACCACCATGACGGTGAGGAAGGTCAGGATGGACAGCGCCGAACCTTCGCCCACCAGCCGGTTTTCGCGCAGTTGCGTGTAGGCGAGCATGGACATCGATTCGGTGCCGTTGGCGCCGCGGGTGAGCACGAACGGGAGGTCGAAGACGCGGAGGGCGTCCATGGTGCGGAAGATCGCGGCGAGAACAATCGCCGGGCGCAGGAGCGGCAGGGTGATATTCACGAAGGTCTGCCATTTGCTGGCGCCGTCGAGTTCCGCGGCCTCGTACGTTTCGGCGGAGATGACCTGCAGGCCCGCCAGGATGATGAGTGCCGCGAAGGGCGTGGTCTTCCAGACGTCGGCCATGACGATCACGGCCATCGCATAGCCGTGCTCACCGAGCCACACGACGTCGCCGCCCGGCAGTCCCAACGTGGAGAGGACGTTGGTGACCAGGCCCATGTTGGGCTGAAACATCGTTTGCCAGGTGATGGCGCTGACCACGGTGATGATGGCGTACGGCAGCAGAACCACGGTGCGCAGGACGGCGCGGCCCTTGAACGCGAGGTTGAGCAGAAGCGCCATGGCCGTGCCGAGGATGAGTTCCAGACTGACGGAGAGACCCGCGAAGAGGAAGGTCTGGCCGAAGGCAGCCCACCACTCTTGGCTTGCAAGGGCGTTGATGTAGTTTTCCAGTCCGACAAAGCGGGACAGGCCTGCGGTGCGGACGCTGTACTGGTTCAGCGAGAGCCAGATCGCGTAGCCGATGGGGACCGCCGCAACCAGGGCCATGATGACCAGCGACGGTGCGGTCATGCGGAACGCGAGCTTGCGCTCGGCGCGGTCGCGGCCGCTTGTGCGGCTTGGCGGGATTGTTTTGAGGGCCATAGTTAGAAGCTCGCCTTGGCGGTGGTGATTTCCTCGGCCATCTTCTGCACGGCTTCCTCGGTGGAGGCGGTGCCGGAGAGGACGGCGTAGACGTTCTTGTAAATCGCCTGGCTGATCTGCGGGTAGACCGGGGAGATCGGGCGCGGCTTGGCGCCCTTCACCGAGGCGAGGAGTTCCGTGGCGAACGGCATCTTCTGCAGTACCGCTGCGTCAGAGTAGGCGGCTTCGTTCACGGGTGCCTGCGAGTAGTCCATGGCCACGTGCTTCTGCCAGTCCGGGCTGGTGGCGAAGTCGATGAACGCGACAGCCCCGGCCTGGTTGGTGGAGTGGGCCGAGATCGCGAGGTTCCAGCCGCCCAGCACGCCGGAGGCCTTGCCGCCTTCCCATGCGGGCAGCGGCGCGACCGCGAAGCTTGACGCCAGCGGTGTCGCGTTCAACAGCCGGTACACGTGCGGCCAGTTGCGCTGGTATCCGAAGTCTCCGGACTCGTAGGCGAGGCGTGCAGGGTCTTCGTTGTAGGTGAGGACGGCGCGGTCAGCTGAGCCGTTCTTGAGCCCGTCGCTCATGAAGTTGAGTACGTCGCGGGTTTCCTTGGAGTCGATTTTGACGTCGCCCTGGTCGTTGAGGACTTCGCCGCCTGCGCTGTAGAGCATTTCGAGGAAGTTCACCGTGAGGCCTTCGTACTGCTTGCCCTGGTAGACGTAGCCGTTGCCGGGAGCCTTGGCGGCTTCCGCGTAGAGCTGCTGCCAGGACTCGGGCTTGGCTACCTTATCCTTCTGGTAGTAGATCAATCCGGCGTTGGTGAAGAACGGCGAGCCCCAGTACTTGTCCTGGTACTTGGTGGTTTCCACGGTGGAGGGAATGAGCCGGTCCTTGTTGGCTTCCACCAGCTTGGTCTGGTCCAGCAGCCAACCTTGGGACGCGAACTCGGACGTCCAGATGACGTCCGTGATGAAGAGGTCGCACTCGGTGGACTTACCCTCGAGCCGCTGCACGATCTGCGTGCGGGCTTCATCCGTGGTGGCGCCGATTTCCGTGTACTTGGCCGTGACCTTGCCATTCGCTTTGGTGAACGCCTCCGCCGTGCCCTTGTAGATGCCGCTCGCGTCCTTGACGCCGCATATGTTCACGGCACCGCTGGCATTAGCGCCCGACGCCGGATCGGCAGCTGCCGCTTGTTCAGCACCTTGGGGTGCGGCTCCCCCGCCGCACGCGCTGAGGAGGAGGGCTGCGGCGATTGCGGTCGCTGCCAGTGCTTTTCTGTTTCGTGCGGCTTTGTTCTGGAGCGGGAGAGCAGGTCGGTTCAAGTCCACAAGTGGCTCCTTTGGGGTCTGTGGGCGGTGGCATTCAGTACGCGTTTGGCTGTCCCGCATGCTGAGGGTGGCTTCTTTGCCGGTGGTGCTTGTGGTTCGTGGAATCGATTCCAAATTCTTCCAAAAGAATAGGCCTTGCGGCCGTGGAATCGATTCCAAAGTAGTGTGACAGGGACCACTGAGGGCTGTCAACCCTATCTATTTGGTGGAGTCCCTGATGACGAGTTCGTGCGGGAGGAAGGTTCTTCCCTTGCGATGGGAACCCTCGACGGTCATCCGCTCCAGGAGTTCAGCGAAGGCTACGCGGCCCATTTCGTAGGCGGGTTGACGGACCGTGGTCAGCTCCGGGACGCACATCTCTGCCTGGGCTGAGTCGTCGAAGCCTGCTACGGCGATGTCCTCCGGGACCTTTAGGCCAGCGTCCGTGAGCTCGCGGACGCATCCCGCTGCGACTACGTCAGTTCCGCAGAAGACGGCATCGGGGAGGTCTTTCTGTTCCAAGAGTTTCTTTGTGAGTGCTCTGCCCGAGTGGAAACCGAAGTTGCCTTCGCCGAACAGGATCTGGTCCGGTTCCAGGCCCGCTTCCGCGAGTGCCTGGCGGAAGCCGTCTTCACGGAGCCGGCCCGAGCGGGCGCCCCTATGTGCGAGCATGGCCAGCTTCTTGGCGCCCGTGTCGATCAGGTGTTTCGTGATGTCGTAGGCTGCCTGACGGTCATCGATGGACACTCCGAACGCAGCTTCGGCGTCGACGATTTCACACACCTGGATGACGCTCAGTTGCTCGGCGACTGCATTGACGTCCTCGTCCGGCATGGTTGGCGAGAAGATTACCAATCCGTCCACGGAGCCGTTCCGCAGCATGTCCACGAGTTGCTGTTCGCGATCCAGATCCCCGTCAGTGGCTGCAATGAGGCTGACGTAGCCCGAGTCCGCCGCAGCATCTCCGACACCGCGGAAGACTTCACTGATAACGAGTGAGTCCAGGTTCTTGGCGAGCGCCAGAACGCGCATGGTCCGGTCTCTTCGGAGATCCCGTGCTGAAGCGAGAGGACGGTAGCTGAGCTCCTTTATGGCGGCATTGACCTTCTCCTTGGCCGCCTCGCTGACAGCCGAACTCCCGTTCAAAACGCGCGATACAGTCCCCACGGACACTCCCGCCGTTTTGGCGACGTCCTGAACTGTCGGCCGAGCCATTTGAATTGTCCTTCCGCGAGCAGTGCCGGTGGTCCTTGCCGCCACGCTACTGCCGTGCCCACCGGCGCTCCTCAGCATAGTCGCAGAGGGAAGGAGAGCTTTCCTGGCGCGTCACTTCTCTAAGCGTGTTCGAATTGGATCGTGAGCGCGGACATGAAGCTAAGCGACTTTGAACCGGGAGTTCCGTCTCTGAGACAGACGTACAGGATCATCACTGACCAGTTGAGCACGAAGGATTCGACAGCGAACCTTCGTATCTGCATTGTGCTGGGAATATGGGAGGAAGCGCTCAGCCCAGACTACGGATATCTCCGAACTTATGTAGGTTCGGTCCTGCAGGGACCGGAGTCGCTCGCCAAGCACACTGAGGTCCGAGAACAACTTAACCAACCTACTAGCCAGGTCGATTCTCAAAACATCGTGATTTTAGTGCGAGTACCCACTGAACACTCTCGAGACTTAGGTTGGCACAGTAGAGAGCTTCACGCGAGAACGGGCATTGATTTTAGTGGCGACGATAGCCCGGCGGGGGTCCAAATAGTACGAAGTGATCACCGCCCGACCAAGCTACTCTTAGCGCGCATGGAGCAGGCAACTCTCACGCATGCACTTCGTTCCTTCGTGAGGAATGCAAAGGATGCAAAAAGGTGGCTGGAATAGCATCCGCCTCTTAAACACGCCAATAGGTTTGTCAGCCTATCGGAGGACCATCTACGCCTAGCTACCACGTTCCGTTTGCTAACCACATTTACCGTCATCAGCGGAATTGTCGGCACTTACTGGATGACATTCAGCAACTTAGTCGCGAAAATCTCTATCGGAGATACCATTCTTAGAGTCTGCCCCATAGTTGCAGTACTCTGATGGGCAACCTAGTTCGGCAGGCAGTCAGCCCACCACCGCGGCTTGGGCACCTGGGCCGGACAATAAAGAAACAGCTACTGACATCGATGGCCGCATCGAACCCATAAGTGATAATGAGCTTTCGCGGTCAGATGAGAGCTCCGTTCGCAGCCCGACCCTTGAGACCCTTGCCACAATCAAAGGAAGATTCTGATGCAACACTCGGCTCTTCCTTCAGGATGACCTTATGGGAGCTATAGGAAAATCGTGTGTAAGCTCAACCAATTAAAGCCCAATTCCCAACTACAATTGAGATCTCTCAGGCACGAAACAGTGCTGCTGTACGTTTGATTTTTAGACAACGAACCTGACAACAACTACCCCAACTAACAACTTCTGATGGGATTTTGATGGGAAGCTACGCATCATTGACCGCTAACAAGGTAGAATTGCAATGGTATAAGAATGTGGTGCCACAGGAGATTCTTGCGTTGTTTAGAGATGCCGACCTCACTACGACACTTGAGCACAACCCCGAAAGGCTTAATGTTTCCGAGCAGCACATAGTCTTCAAAAGCACCATTGGTGACGTGAAGGACCGACTTGCCGTATTCGGTTTCACAGATCGGGTTGTACGCATGAAGCTAGAGGAGGCCCTGGAAGACCGGGCGAGCCTAAATGCATCGTTCCGCGAGGAATATCCCGACCTCGTGGATAGTTCCAATGCAACCGCTCTACTTCAATCCTTGGATGGGTGGCTCTCTGCGCTACACAATCAACCTAACTGCGTGGAACGTCAGATGCAGTGGAGGGAGGATGCATACGTAGATGAGATCTTCTACGAGCTCGGCCATCGAGCAGCCTTGGGCGCGTCTCTGCTCGGACTTCCCAGCGAAGCATGCTTAGTGCTTGACCTGACCTCACTCTACCTAGGGGGGTGGCTGCCGGAGGACCTGACGTCCATGGCATCCCAAGCCCTCAAGGAGGTGCAATTAAGAACGACGACGGACGCTCCACTGGTGGTTTTGACAGAGGGTAGAACCGATGCGCAACTACTCTCTCTAGGATTAGAAGTTTTATTCCCGCATCTCGTGGATGTAGTGCGGTTTGCTGATTTCAGCCAGAAGCCCGAAGGCGGCGCAGGGGCACTGGTCAAAACAATCCGAGCGTTCGCGGCGGCCGGCGTTGCCAACAGAGTCATTGCTCTCTTCGATAATGATTCGTCAGCGTGGGAGGCACGTAAGCCTCTTGCCCTTTCATCCATGCCGCCGAACATCATTATTTCAAATTACCCAGATATCAAGCTTGCCGAGGACTATCCGACGATCGACTTATCGGATGGTCCGCAATCAACTTCGATTTCACGGTCCGAAAATGTGAATGGACGAGCGGGGAGCATAGAGCTCTACCTGGGTCGCAGCGCACTAACCACCATCGACGGCGAACTTCGACCTATACAATGGAAGTCACACCTCGATGGCATCGGCCGACTGCAAGGCGAAGTCATTGAAAAGAGACTTGTTCAGCAGTCATATCGCCAACGGGCACAGAAGATACTATCCGGAGATCTACCGGCCGATGCCGACGACTGGAAAGAGATGAACGAGATACTTATATTTGTAATTCGTGCTTTCACAGATGCATAGCTTTCAAAAAGCACTATATCAACCAATAGTGGTCAATGCAGAGTCCCAAAGATGTGACTCCACAGATAAGTATTCCTTCATTCCGTCATTTGCATTCTTACTAGATTGCTGTATGACCCGCAGAGAGTTGGCGTCTGCGGAAAGCGCGCTTGGAGGAATGTCCGTCTAGTCGAGCTCGTCTAGCGAGGACGAACTTGATGACCGTGCAACAGCATCCTGACCAATCTGGCCGCGGCGCCGCCTGGCCCGCTTTGGTTATAGCGGAAGAGCCCACAGTCATCAGTAACAAGACTCATGTTGCAGTGAAAGTCATTAGGGGGAGACCGCGTGCCGCCACCCTTGTGTACGGCCCTGACTGGGTGAAGCGACGTTGTAGTCAGATAAGTTGCGCTCGATCTGTGTCACACCCGCTACGAACGCGAAGACAGATTGCAGGTTCGCCCGATGATGTCCGCTGCTACGTGGGATAGCGTGGGCCAAACGCTATACGTGCCATCGAATGCTATAGCTCGGGTGGTAATTCTGACTCCCTGTCGTCCGTTAGTGCTGCGTCACTGCCGAAGACGTCCCGCATGCAGCCCGGATGCTTGGGCCGCGCGCGTCTCGTCACGCCCAGGAACCACGGTCACAGTGCGGCTAGGTAGAGTAAGACCTTGATAGTTGTAACCACTGTTTTGTTCGGGAACGCAGGGGCGGTGTCGTGTCTAGAGGTTCGAACCAGTACGGGCAAGGTCCGCCCGAAGAAAGACACATGACAGACCCCTACGCGAACTCGCAGTTTGATCCAAACCAATCTAGGAGGTCCGCGTGATCCGTGGAACAGAATTCCGGAACGTCAGTGACTTAAGACTTGACCCTGAGAATCCTAGAATGCCGGACATCACGTACGGTTCCCAAGATGCGGCTCTCCAAGCTCTGGCTCGTGTAGCCGATCTCAGTGAACTTGTGAATTCCATCGGCAATTCCGGATGGCTGGACTTCGAGCCCCTCGTTGCTCTGGACAACGGTACGGTCATTGAGGGGAATCGTCGCCTAGCTGCCCTCCTAGTGCTCCGAGACCCCCGCCTTCAAGATGCGCTCGGAATCACGGTGCCTCTTGATCTTCATGAGGGTGCAACCCCAGAGAAGGTCGCTGTAAATGTAGTCGATGATCCGAACGATGCCCGAGAATTCATTGGCTTTAAGCACGTAAATGGGGCATTCAAGTGGGACACCTATGCGAAGGCACGCTTTGCGTACAGATGGTACGAGGATACTCAAGATATAGAGAAGATCGGCAAGAAGCTGGGCGACAGCCATAACACTGTGAAGCGTCTGGTAAATGCCTACGCCGTCCTCCGGCGGTCAGAGTCGGCAGGTTTTGACCGTACCGACATAGAGAAGAAGAACCTCTACTTTTCACATCTGTTTACCGCTCTGCCTGCGCCTAGTGTCCGGGAATATCTGGGTATCCACGAACCAGCAAGCCAAATGCTGAAGATTGACTCCGTGCCACCCGAAAGGTCAGCTGAGCTATTGCAGTTCATGACTTGGCTGTATGGGCAGGGCGATATGAAGGCGGTGGTTCGCACACAGAACCCAGACCTGGGCAAGTTGGTCCAAGTCCTGTCCAATCGCCGAGCCGTAGGCGCCTTGGAGGAGACCGGGAAGCTCTCCGAGGCTTGGGAAATGGTCGAGGATAAGACGGAAGCCTTTAACAAGTCCGTTTTAAGATTGCGTACGAGCGTGCAGGATGTTCTTAAACAGTTAGGCAGCTACGACGGTGATGCTGACACCAAGACCACTGTCGATGAAATTGTGGAAAGCATGAGCGTTGTCCACCTAACCATCTCGAGGAAGGCCGCGGCGAGGACAGCCGAGCGAGCGCTTGGAGAACCCCTTGCTTGAGACATGTAACCCTGGAGAGAACAGGGCTGCCTTTGCTGACTGGGTCGAGCTTAAGGCTCTGAGCAGTCCCCATGGCGAGTGCAAATCAAGCGAACTAATCCGTTCGCTTTCGTTGCTTTCAGAGAGCTCCGGGCACGGAGACGTTGAGCTTGAGTTCGATGTGTTGTTTGTCCCAGACAACGAGGACATGGACCTTGAAATCATAGATGGAGATGCCGAGGAAACCTCTGATATCGCCCACTCGGAGATTCGACACAGGGCCTCTACTTTAGGCGATCTCTATCCCTTCATCTTGGACGAGGACCGCTACGGCTGGACGCTTCGGCGTCGAAGTGACACGGAGATCCCCAGCCGTGCAGCTTTGGCTGCTCACCTCTGCTATTCGGTTTGCCTGCTTGCGTCTGGAATGAGGAGCTCGCCTCTGAAGTCCGTGGCTGGAGGATCGATAAAAATCGAAATGGAGAAGATCTTCCAGCGAATAGCATGGTTGAATGCTCGTTCAATTCTCGGAGGAGACTCGTTCTGGATAGGCTTTCCCCGACCCGAAAAGACGGGTCTCCTGACAGCCATGCAAGACTTGGCGAGCAACATGGGACTCGGCAAAGTGCATAAAAAGTGGCCGCAAGGAGTGACTTGGTCCGCTAAAGATGGGGGTCTCGACGTAATCGCTTGGCGTCGGTTCCGGGACAACCGCGCGGGTGGTATCGTCCTGCTTATTCAGGTCGCGAGCGGCGAGAACTGGACGGGGAAGTCAGCCAAGGCAACGACAAGCATATTCAAGGCCTTCTGGCGCACGCAACCATCCTCGAATCTGATCCCGGCCATGTTTATACCCTTTGTTCAGCACGTCATTGTTTCGGAACATGAACCCAGTGATCACGAGACCTTTGCTTGGGCTCATGCTTACCGCCAGGAGGAGGACTTTGGGCTAATCGTGGACAGGTTGAGGCTGACCGAACTGACTGCCGATACATTTGAATCAGAACCGCGTCACGCCCAATTGCTGAAGGACGCCTTGCCTGCGCTTAAATGGTTTAGGGACGCTAGATTTCTCGCTCGGACATGAGCGTACCGGCCGAGACCGTTGACAAAACCGCTGCCCGTAAAGGGTCGCTGCAGACCAAAAGTTCGTCTGCTTTGCCGTTACGATGCGCAGAATAGTTCAACGCAAATGTACCCATGAAGCGCGCTGAATACAAGGAAATGATCTCAGGTGCGATGTCATAGCTAAGGAGCCAATTTGCTTGAGATGCCGAATTCAAGAGTTTCGCGAGGGCTTTATGATCTGAAGGGCCAAATGCGTTCAGATACAGAAAACTGCCTTTCTCAAAATATGGAGGGTCAGCATAAATGAAGGAGTCACTTTTATTGATATGCTCGCCAATGACTTCAAGCCCATCCCTATTTGAGACTTCGATAAGATGAGCCTTCGAACCAATCTCCTCAATTCGTGCAGATAGTGCTTCTTTATTGAAGCGGGCGCCGATTTTATACACACCGGCCTGGGCGCGGCCTCCAATCACACCCGCATTCAAAACACCTGAACGATTGGTCCGGTTCAGGAAGAAAGTCGCGAAGCCGAGCGCTAGCCGCCCCGCTGACATGCCAGCCTTATAGATCAGCTTCTGACGGTCCCATTCCGACAGTGTGACAGGGGTATCGTGAACCATCTTCAGAAAGGAATCCGTGTCATTTACAATTGAACTCCATACTGCGGCAATCGCTGGATCAAGATCATTAATCACAATTTTGGATACATGGCCGCCGTCAAGCAAGGCCAGGGCAGCTCCCGCGCCGCCAGCATACGGTTCAATGTACGTCATCGGGCCGACATCTAGGGACGACACTAAGGATCCCAAGAAGTCTGTCATCGCTGATTTGCCCCCCGGATAGCGTAGAGGGCTCGCGCCCTTCACTTGTCGGATGGCGATGTCCAGCACTTTGTTCCTCGCTACTCGGTAGAAGACTCTTACCGAGTATATCGAGGTACTTGCGCGCCCATCTTCGTCCGCGCCGAACATACCGGTCGGAATCTGCCGGCCTATTGCCAACCCCTCAAGCGAACGGCCACCTTCCAGCCGAAGCTGCCCAGTGGGACAGTTCTGCGACACCGTAAGTTTGTGAAGACCGCACCTACCCGCTCCATACGAAAACAGCGAAAAACCAGCAAACGGGAGACGGGGTCGGTCAGGCAACACCAGACTAGATCCCGGAGACGTTGAAGCTTGTTGCTCGCTACCCACCGTCACTGAAGAGAGTTCGCCATTGCACGGGATCCGCTGAAGTCGCCTCCTTTCGATTATGGTCTTCTGGTGACCAACAGCCGACCCACAAGGAAGCTACTGCGTATCGGGCATCGCCCCGAACGTGGCGGTATCAATATCGCCCCGAACGTGGCGGTATCAATGCTGTTAGAACCCTCCTTGAGGGTCACGGCCTCGTGGTTGATGAAGTAGACGGACGAAGCGACTACGGACGAGACTTGAATGTTGACCTGACTCGCGACTCTGAAATTACCGGCGGCATCGTCGGTGTTCAGGTGAAGGGAGGAAAGTCCTTTCACCGGCACGGCCGGCGGGTCATCCCCGCATCAAAGGCGGACTGGTCTTATTGGCGAATGTCCACGGTCCCAATTATCGGGATGGTGCACGACCCGGAAACTGGGATTATTCGATGGATCAATCTAACTGAAGTGTCCCGGAGTCGTGTGCTAACCCGCCGCTCCGGTTTCAGAGTCACAGAGCAGGACGACAGATCGACAGAAATTGTCGTTGATGACGTGCTGGACGACACTAGCTTTGATTCATTCATCTCTAGAACAGAGGCTTACCTTGCCGCCACATCGGGCTCTGCATACTTGCTGTTGGTCGACACCGATGATGAGTCCCGACTCCAAGGCGTGTTCAACTGTTGGACTCTGGGACGCCATGATCAGCGTCCGCTGATCCTCCTGCGTAGAGTGCTCACCTCTCTATCCGGACGTAGTTTGTACTGCGCGATCAACGTTCTGGCGCATGCAACTGCACATCCGGACATCCTTTGGACTAAAGAGAACTGGATTTCCCCTTTCGTTGGAAACATGGTTCGAGCTTCATTCCGATGGACGGCCCACGAACTTATGGAACTGGTGCACGCTGTCGAAACTCTTGACAGCGAGGGCTCTGATTGGCAGCGAGGTGGCGTCGGGCAGAGCCTATGGTCAATATTTCTAGTAGACCCTCAACTTATATACAAAGCTACCGATGGCCATCCGTTCTGCTGTGGAACAAGGGCGGCTGCAAGCCGCCGTTCGGCTTCTTATTTGTTTCCAGTATCTCGCGGATGATCCACTTTCTGAGGTCGAAGACGTATTGCGCACCTTTCCCCTTTTGGCCCAAACCGACATGGCGCAAGTGCTCGTTGAGCACTTGCGAGTGTTTGGCCGTTTCGACGTCTACTGAGATGCATCCCTTATCGTCGCAGTGCGCAAAGTGGGTTTCACCAGGCATAATGAAGAGCATGCCTGCAACTTCTTCGCTCAATATCGGTAATTCTTCAATCTTTGTTGTTCAACTGGGTTATATCTCTGACATCGCATCACTCTTCGTAGAAGAAGATTTTCGGAAGGACTTTGATCCTGAAAATGATGCATATTCATTCTATGGCTATGCTTCGCGGGCCGATAGGATCCGCCAACGGTTGACAGTTCTAGGAGTGACATCCCAAGCCGCCATGTCTCAGCTTGAATACGCCGTCAAGCACGCTGCAAAAGGAGATGGACCCTCTAGTTCCGAGGAAGTAGTTGAGCCTGATGAGTTCCCCGATGAGCCGCTGAATGTCGAAGACGTCCTGGCACGAGCCAAAAACTACTTAAGTTGGGAACTTAGCGCAGTCGACGGATTTTCCTTTCCGAAATCTTACGAGGACCCCCGAGTATTTTCGTCAATAAGTCATAAGCAGCACTTGCGGCTGGTGCTGGACCTGGTGCCCGACGATACCTGCGTGGAACTAGACCTTACTGGTTTGAAGAACGACACATGCTGCTACGCCATGCCGAGTAATCTTGCAACGTCCGTTCACGTGGAGCAGCAGGAGGACATGGCAACATCCTTGCCTCTACTCGTCTTACCGAGGGCAGCACCGACGTCCGCGCCCTCACGGAATCCATCAAGGTGACCCATCCGCATCTTATTGGTTTCGTTAGATTCATGGACTTCGATTTCAAACCGGACAGCGGAGCCCCAGGACTCGTCAAGAGCGTTAAAGCTCTCGTGGCCGCCGGGATACCCAATCGAATTGTAGCAATTGCTGACAATGATGCCGCTGCGAGGGAGGCTCTCAGTCAGAAGTTTGAGGATGGTCTACCAGAAAGCGTGAGAGTCATCCACTATCCAGAACTTGAGTCTCTACGTTCTTACCCGACATATGACGTTGACGGAAACATCATCGAACTGGATGTAAACGGACGAGCTGGGTCGATCGAAATGTACTTCGGTAGCGATGTTCTTCTAATTGCCGGGGAACGCCCCCCTGTTCGCTGGACGGCCTATATCCAGAAGGAGCGAACTTATCAAGGTGTTGTAGACTTCAAGAGTGAACTCGGGAAGAAATTCGAGTTGAAAGCCAAACGTCAATTGCAGAAACTAGAAGCAACGCCTGGAATACCATTGGACGGCGATTGGAGTGGGATGCGAAGCATTATAGAGGAAATTGTCAATGCCTTTGGTCCATAAAATTTCGTCGCATTCATTTTTCTTTACATTGATAATCAAAGATCGGCCTTCTACGTTCGTCGCTGGAAATTTGTGAATCCTGGTTCTTGCACACTCTCCGGCCAAAGTCGGGCCGCGATGGGCGACCAAGTCCGCAACAATGAGGCCCGGACCTGATTCGGTGCCCGGTTTTTTACGCACCGCGATCGAATCACGCAGCAGCGGCCAGATCTTCGTCGAGGAGAGCCTCTGGGGTTGTCCGCGTCTCTGCCGGGCTTCGGGCAGCCTCTTGATGTCGGATGCACCAGACATTTCGCTCGGGTAGCCCTCGTGGTCGCAGCCACAATATGTACCGAGGGCATCTGGCGTGCCGCCATACACCGATCAGGACCTCGAGCGTGTCATAGCAATACGTCCGCCCCCCGAGGCTTCCGTACCGCCACCCTCGCAGGGCCCTTGGCTTGCGTGCAGTGGAAGCTCCCTCCAGGCATTGGCCTTGGACCAGCCCGTGACGGCGACCAGTTCGTCCGGAACCAATCCCTTGGCGGTCTTTGAAGACTTCGCATAATCGGCTGCATACTTCTTCGTGATTTCCCTACGCGTTGCCATCGACAGGTCCGTCCCTCATCGTCGCCGCCGTGCCCACAGGGCCCGTGATTTCGCGAGCATTTCCCAAATGAGGCACGCACCCCGTTTCGCGAGCACTATTCATGAGCCTTGTCGCCCCTTGACTCCCACCCCCACCTTCCCTAAACTTTTCATAAAGCAGAATCTAAATTCCACAAAGCGGAAACTGAAGCCAGATACCAAGGCAGCAGCCAAGCAACGGAAGGTAGATCAAAGCCCCTCCTCGGAAGGACCTACGATGACGTACACAGTGAACTGCTCCATCCTCCTGACGGAGCTGCCCTTGCTCGAGCGCCCCGCCGCCGCGAAGGCAGCCGGTTTTGACGCCGTCGAGTTCTGGTGGCCCTTCGAGACCTCCGTCCCCAGCGACGCACAAGTAACCGAGTTTGAAACAGCCATCAAGGACGCCGGCGTTCAGCTCACCGGCCTGAACTTCAACGCCGGCAACATGCCCGGCGGCGACCGCGGCCTGGTGTCCTGGAAGGGACGTTGCTCCGAGTTCAAGGACAACATCGACGTCGTAGCCGGCATCGGTGAGCGCCTGGGCTGCAAGGCCTTCAACGCCCTCTATGGCAACCGCCAGGACGAGTTCACCCCGGAAGAGCAGGACGAACTCGCGGCAAAGAACCTCGCCGCAGCAGCTGAAGGCGTCGCCCGCATCGGCGGCACCGTCCTCCTCGAACCGGTCAGCGGCGCACCCAAGTACCCGCTCCTCACCGCCGAAGACGCACTCAAGGTCATCGCCCGCGTCAAGGCAGAATCCGGCGCACAGAACATCAAGCTCCTCGCCGACTTCTACCACTTGGCAGTCAACGGCGACGACGTCGAATCCGTCATCGAGAACCACGCCAAGGACTTCGGCCACATCCAGATCGCCGACAACCCCGGCCGCGGAGCTCCCGGAACCGGCACGCTGCCCCTCGGCGAATGGATCGCCCGCAGCCGCGAACTCGGCTACGACGGCTACATCGGCCTCGAGTACAAGGAACCGCAGGAATCGGCTTTCAGCTGGGCCATCCGCCAGCGCGCCAACGCCAACTAGTCCCCACCCGCTCCCTAGCCTCGCAAGCTCGGCCAGGGAACCCGGCGGGCGTGGGCCCAAACGACGGCGGCACCCTCCAAAGCGACTGACCCGCCATCCAGCACACCTGAGCTAAAAAGACTTTCAGAAAGAGAACCACAATGAGCAACGTTGCAGTCATCGGCCTCGGAATCATGGGCCTCCCCATGGCCATCAACCTCGTCAAGGCCGGCCACACGGTCACCGGTTTCAACCGCAGCCAGGACAAGATCGATAAGCTCGTCTCCGAGGGTGGCCAGGGTGCCACCAGCATCGCGGACGCAGTCAAGGACGCCGACGTCGTTATCACTATGGTCCCGGACTCCCCCGATGTTGAGGGTGTAGTCAGCGGCAAGGACGGCGTCTTCGCCAATGCGAAGAAGGGCACCCTCTGGATCGATGCTTCCAGCATCCGCCCGGACGTCGCCAAGCGCCTCTCGGACGACGCAGTAGCAGCAGGCATCCGCCCGCTTGACGCTCCCGTATCCGGTGGCGAGCAGGGCGCAATCGACGCCGTCCTGTCCATCATGGTCGGCGGCGAAGCTGCAGACTTCGAGGCAGCGCAGGATGTCCTCAACGCAGTGGGCAAGACCATCGTCCACGTCGGCCCGTCCGGCTCCGGCCAGACCGTCAAGGCAGCCAACCAGCTGATCGTGGCCGTCAACATCCAGGTCCTCGGCGAGGCCATCGCCTTCCTTGAGGCCTACGGCGTAGACACCGACGCAGCTCTGAAGGTCCTCGGCGGCGGCTTGGCCGGCTCCAAGGTCCTCGATCAGAAGGGTCAGAAGATGCTGGACCGCAACTTCGACCCCGGCTTCCGCCTGGCCCTCCACCACAAGGACCTCGGCATCGTCACCTCCGCAGCCCGCGAAGCCAACGTCTCCGTCCCGCTCGGCGCAGTCGTCGCCCAGCTCGTCGCCGCAACCGTCAACCAGGGCGACGGCGGCCTCGACCACTCGGGCCTCTTCAAGCAGGTCCTCCAGCTCAGCGGCCGTAAGTAAGCCCAAAGGCAACAAGCAACACAAAGCAGGGAACCCGCCGTCGTACTTAAACGACGGCGGCTCCCTCACCACACCCAAAAACACCACAGACTTCGCCCGACAGGGCAATAAACAAGGAGTACACCATGGCTAAGATGCGCACCGTTGACGCGGCAGTCGCCATCCTGGAAAAGGAAGGCGCCACCGAGGCTTTCGGCCTGCCAGGCGCAGCGATCAACCCCTTCTATTCGGCAATGCGTGCCCACGGCGGCATCCGCCACACGCTGGCCCGCCACGTTGAAGGCGCCAGCCACATGGCCGACGGCTACAGCCGCGCAGCTGATGGCAACATCGGCATCTGCATCGGCACGTCGGGCCCCGCTGGCACGGACATGATCACCGGCCTGTACGCAGCATGGGCGGATTCCATCCCCATGCTCTGCATCACCGGCCAGGCACCCGTTGCCAAGCTGCACAAGGAAGACTTCCAGGCTGTGGACATTGAGTCCATCGCCAAGCCGTTGACCAAGTTCGCCATGACCATCCTGGAGCCGGGCCAGGTTCCCGGTGCTTTCCAGAAGGCGTTCCAGCTGATGCGCTCGGGTCGCCCGGGCCCGGTCCTGCTGGACCTGCCCATCGACGTTCAGATGGCCGAGATCGAATTCGACATCGACGCCTACGAGCCCCTGCCGGTGGAGAAGCCCAAGGCTTCCCGCAAGCAGCTGGAAAAGGCTTTGGACCTACTGACCGCATCCCAGCACCCGCTGATCGTTGCCGGTGGCGGCATCATCAACGCCGGCGCTTCGGCCCAGTTGGTTGAGCTGGCCGAGATCCTGAACGTTCCCGTTATCCCCACGCTGATGGGCTGGGGTGCCATCCCCGACGACCACCAGCTGATGGCCGGCATGGTTGGCCTGCAGACCTCGCACCGCTACGGCAACGAGACGTTCCTGCAGAGCGACTTCGTGATCGGCATCGGCAACCGTTGGGCCAACCGCCACACCGGTGGCCTGGATACCTACACGGCTGGCCGTAAGTTCGTGCACATCGACATTGAGCCGACTCAGATCGGTCGCGTTTTCTCGCCGGACTTGGGCATCGCGTCCGACGCCGGTGCGGCGCTGGACGGTCTGTTGGAGCTGGCTCGCGAACGCCAGGCTGCCAAGACACTGCCGGACTACTCAGGTTGGGTTGCCGAGTGCCAGGAGCGCAAGGGCTCCCTGCACCGCAAGACCAACTTCGACAACGTGCCCATCAAGCCGCAGCGCGTTTACCAGGAGATGAACAAGGCCTTCGGCCGCGACACCACCTACGTGTCCACCATTGGCCTCTCGCAGATCGCCGGCGCACAGATGCTGCACGTGTTCGGTGCCCGCAAGTGGATCAACGCTGGCCAGGCCGGCCCGCTGGGTTGGACCGGTCCCGCCGCCTTGGGCGTTGTTCGTGGAACCCCGGACGCCACCGTTGTTGCCCTGTCCGGTGACTACGACTTCCAGTTCATGATCGAGGAACTGGCCGTTGGCGCACAGTTCAACCTGCCGTACATCCACGTTGTGGTGAACAACAGCTACCTGGGCCTGATCCGTCAGAGCCAGCGTGGCTTCAACATGGAACAGAACGTTTCCCTGGCCTTCGAGAACATCAACTCCCCGGAGACCAACGGCTACGGCGTGGACCACATCAAGGTTGCCGAGGGCTTGGGCGTCAAGGCCATCCGCGTTGAGGACCCCAACGATCTGCCTGCCGCTTTCGATAAGGCCAAGGCACTGATGGGCGAGTTCAAGGTTCCCGTGGTTGTTGAAGTGATCCTGGAAAAGATCACCAACATCTCCATGGGCGTTGAGATCAGCGGCGTGAACGAGTTCGAAGAGTTGGCAGAAACCGCGGCGGACGCACCCACCGCGATCCTGACCAAAGCGTAAGTAAGTAAAGGAAGGAGGCACCGGAATGCGTGTTGTCATCGCCCCGGACAAATTCAAGGGCTCGCTGTCCGCGCCCGACGTCGCCGAGCACCTGGCAACAGGACTGCTGGCGGGGTTCGGCCACGGTATTCAAGCAACACGCATTCCGGTGGCCGACGGCGGCGAAGGAACCATCGACGCCGCCATCGGCTCCGGCTTCACCCGCCGGACCACCACCGTCACCGGCCCGCTCGGCGAGCCGGTGAAGGCCGACTTCGCGGTGCGGGACCAGGAAGCTGTCATCGAAATGGCGGCAGCTTCCGGTCTCGCCCTCCTCCCGGACGGCCCCACGTCCGAGGCGGCCAAGACAGCCACCAGCATCGGCACGGGCGAACTCATCCGCGCCGCGCTGGACCTCGGCTGCCGCAAGATCATCCTGGGTGTGGGCGGCAGCGCCAACACCGACGCCGGCGCAGGAGTCCTGCAGGGCCTCGGCGCCGTCTTCCTGGACAAGAACGGCAACGAGCTCCCCGGCGGCGGTGCCGCTTTGGCACAGCTGGACACCATCGACTTCTCCAACTTCGACGTCCGCGTTGAGGCCACGGAGTTCGTGTTGGCGTCCGACGTCGACAATCCCCTTTTGGGGACCAGCGGAGCCCCAGCCATCTTCGGTCCGCAGAAGGGCGCGACGCCGGACGACGTCACCTCGCTGGACGCGGCGCTGAGCCACTTTGTCGACGTCCTCGCAGCCACAACCGGGCAGCACGCCAAGTTTGCGGCCAAAGCCGAAGGTGCCGGAGCGGCAGGCGGCGTTGGCTACATTGCCATCGCGGCACTGAAGGCAGAGCGGCGGCCGGGCATCGACGTCGTGCTTGAATTCACTGAACTCGAGCAGCGGCTCAAGGGCGCCGACCTGGTGATCACCGGAGAAGGCAGCCTGGACGAGCAAAGCCTGCTCGGCAAGACTCCCATGGGAGTCTCGCGGGCGGCACAAAGGAACGGGGTTCCCGTGATCGCAGTGTGCGGCAGGAGTACCCTGAGCCGGGAACAACTCACGGATGCCGGCTTCCACACGGTCCATGCACTGACCGATCTGGAAAAAGATGTCCAAAAATGTATCGCTGAAGCAGGTCCGTTGCTTGAACAATTAGGTAAGCACATAGGCGTGTACCTGGCGGAACGGACCGAAAACAAGGAGTACCTCAATGTCTGAAGCAATCGGCGCCTATGACCTCGTTATCCGGGGCCAGCGCATCCTGACCACCGCCGGTATCGCAGCCCGCGAAGTCGGCATCCGCGATGGCATCATCGTCGCCATCGAACCCCTGGGCAATGGCCTCACGGGCAACGAGGTCATTGAACTCGCGGACGACGAAACCCTCATCCCCGGCCTGGTGGACACCCACGTCCACGTCAACGAGCCCGGACGCACCGAGTGGGAAGGCTTCGCCTCCGCCACGCGTGCCGCTGCTGCCGGTGGCGTGACCACCATCATCGACATGCCGTTGAACAGCATCCCGCCCACCACCACCGTGGACGGCCTGGAGCAGAAGCGCGTGGTCGCCAAGGACCAGGCGTTTGTGGACGTCGGATTCTGGGGCGGTGCCATCCCGGGCAACAAGAGCGATCTCCGCCCGCTGCACGACGAAGGCGTTTTCGGTTTCAAGTGCTTCCTCCTGCACTCCGGCGTGGACGAGTTCCCGCACCTGGACGCGGATGAGATGGAAGAGGACATGAAGGAACTCAAGTCCTTCGATTCCCTCATGATCGTGCACGCCGAGGACTCCCACGCGATCGACCGCGCCCCGCACCCCGGCGGCGACCACTACGAGACCTTCCTGGCCTCCCGCCCCCGCGGCGCCGAGAACAAGGCAATCGCCGAGGTCATCGAACGTGCCCGCTGGACCGGCGCCCGCGCCCACATCCTGCACCTCTCCTCCTCGGACGCGCTGCCCATGATCGCCTCTGCAAAGCGCGACGGCGTCAACCTCACCGTTGAGACGTGCCCTCACTACCTGACGCTCATGGCCGAAGAAATCCCGGACGGCGCCACGGCCTACAAGTGCTGCCCGCCCATCCGTGAGGCCTCCAACCGCGAGCTCCTCTGGAAGGGCCTGCAGGACGGCACCATCGACTGCATCGTCTCGGACCACTCCCCCTCCACGCTGGACCTCAAGGACCTGGAAAACGGCGACTTCGCTGTTGCTTGGGGCGGCGTCTCCTCGCTGCAGCTGGGCCTGTCCCTCATCTGGACCGAAGCCCGTCACCGCGGCATCCCGCTGGAACAGGTTGTCTCGTGGATGGCTGAGAAGCCCGCCGCCCTGGCACGCCTGCACAACAAGGGCCAGCTCGCCCTGGGCTACGACGCGGACTTCTCCATCTTCGCCCCGGACGAAGCCTTCGTTGTAGACGTCACCAAGCTCAAGCACAAGAACCCGATCACGCCGTACGACGGCCGTCCGCTGGCCGGCGTCGTCCGCAAGACCTACCTGCGCGGAACCCCCATCGACGGCCAGAACCCCGGCGGCAAGCTGCTCCGCCGCGGCAACGTTTAGGTCAACCGTCATGGCAGTCAATGCCTACGGGCCACCGCCGTCGCGAGGACCCGCAGCACGCGGCCTCGCGGGTCGGCGGGCCGGCTTGAATCATCGGAACGGCCTGACAGCGCACGGGCTGGCCCTTTGGGTCAACCCGGCCGAGGGCGACGAGATCGATCCTGAAGTCTGGGAACGGGCAGCACGCCTTGTGCTGGCCCGCGCAATGAAACTTGCCCCGGATGCGGAAGTCCGTATCTGGCCCGCCACCGGGGCAGAGCACTCCGGCGTCGGCGACACTTCCTGGGGCGGCACTCCGCAGGAAGCCGCCGACGCCGGTACCAACGGCCGCTCTTCGAGTACCGTAACGCTCGCCGATGCCCTCGCGGAGGCGCGTTTGGAGGCCCGCACTCGGGGAGGTTCACCCTCATCCGGACAATTCACCAGCGCACGCGAGGGTGATATGTCCGGCGGAGGGGGACGCGCAGCAGAGGGCGACAGCACCGCCGTCGAGCCCGTAACGTTGGCGAGCCGCCGCAGCCAACTTGCGGTGGACCTCGCCGCTGAAGTAGTGCTGCTGGATGGCGAGCCGGTTTCCTTTACTGGCATGGAATATAAGCTGCTGCGCTACCTGGTGGTCAACTGCTCCCGGGCCATCAGTCGTGAAGAATTGCAACGTTTTCTGGAGTCATTTGACCTCCCCGGCGCGGCATTTCGCTCGATCGACGTTTATGTTGGAAGGGTGCGGCGGAAGCTAGGCTCCGCCCGACACACCGTCGCCACCGTCCGTGGTGGCGGCTACCAGTTCGTGCCAGGGCCCTATGCCACAGTGCGCGGACCTGCGGAATACAGCATCTAAGTTCGCTGTTGTAAAAGATCAACGCCCCGCAATGTGCATGACCGCTGTTGTTTGAAATGAAGGCCGGCTGTTTGCCGGTGAAACGTAAAGGATCGCTATGACCCAGAAACTCCTCGTCGGAACGCAAGCACCTGATTTCGCGCTTCTCGACGCCGACGGCACCAAGGTCTCGCTGTCCGATTACCGCGGACGCAACGTCATTGTGTACTTCTACCCGAAGGCAGCCACCCCCGGCTGCACCACCGAGGCTTGCGACTTCCGCGACAACCTCGCCAGCCTGCAGGGCAAGGGATACGACGTTATCGGGATCTCCCCGGACGGCCCGGAGGACCTCGCAAAGTTCACCGGCGAGTTCGCCCTGACCTTCCCGCTGCTCTCTGACGAAGACCACTCCGTGGCCCTTGCCTACGGCGCTTGGGGCGAGAAGCTGGTTGACGGCGAAATCGTCGAAGGCCTGGTCCGCTCCACCGTTGTCCTCGACGGCGAAGGCACCGTGAAGCTCACCCAGTACCAGGTGTCCGCCCAGGGCCACGTCCAGGCGCTCAAGGAAGAGCTGGGCGTCTAACCCTCTCTCACATCACGCGTGCTTGAGGGAAACCCTCTCTCACATAACTGCACAAAACGTGTAACGCCCGCCCACATTTGTGAGCGGGCGTTTCATGTGTCGTGACTAAACGTGACAAATACCCAGCAGCATTAGTTAATGGAGCCATGGTCTCTCCCACACCCGTGCGCCACGCTGTCGTTGTTGAAGACGATGCTGACATCCGCGGCCTCCTCGTCCTCGTACTGGAGCAGCTCGACTTTGTGGTGACCGAAGCCCCTGACGGTCTCTCCGGCGTCGAGGCTGTCCGCAGAACCAACGCCGAACTGGTGACGCTGGACATCAACCTCCCGGACATCGATGGCATGGAAGTCTGCCGTCGTCTCCGCGAATTCTCGGACGCGTACATCCTGATGCTCACCGCCCGGGCCGACGAGATCGACCGGCTCACAGGCCTGGACACCGGCGCTGACGATTACATCAACAAACCGTTCAGCCCCAAGGAACTTCAAGCCCGCATCCGCGCCCTGTTCCGCCGCGCCGCCCGGACTCCTGCCGCACCTGCCGAGGACGCCGGTCAGAGCGATGAACTCGCCCGCGCCGCAGTGGTGCAGCAAAGCCTCCTGCCGCGCGAAACGGTCCGCCTCAGCGGTTACGACGTCGCTGGCGCCTTCCGCCCTTCGCGCAGCGTTGGTGGGGACTTCTATGACTGGTACCAGACCCGCGACGGCATGCACTTCACGTTCGCGGACGCCATGGGCAAGGGCATGGGTGCCGCACTCATCGCAGCAACGGTCCGCGCCGTGATGCGTTCAGTAGCGGACACCCCTGCAATCGACGCTGCCTTCGGATCCGCCAGCGCCACCATTACCTCCGACCTGGACCAGTCCGGCTCCTTCGTCACCATGTTCCACGCGCGGCTGGACAGCGCCTCGGGAAGACTTAGCTATATCGACGCCGGCCATGGGCTTGCGCTGCACGTTCCCGCTGAGGGGGCGGCGCGGAGGCTGGTCTCAGCCGGACCACCCGTCGGCATTCTGGACGATCAACAGTGGCCCGCTTCTGAGCTGGACCTGGAGCCTGGCGATTCGCTGGTGATCGTCAGCGACGGCGTGCTCGACGCCCACAATTCCTTGGAGGACTTTCAGCGGAACGTGGAGAAAGTGGCGCGCAGCGGCGCTACCTCGGACGATGTCTGCGCCGCTCTGCTGGAGCTGGCACCGGCGGCAACTGCTGAAGACGACGTGACCGCCGTCGTCGTACGCCGAAAACCAAACGCAGGACTGTAAACCGCAAAAGGGGGGATTTGTGACACGTTTCTGGACCCGGCTGATCGTGGTGCTGACGGTCATTTTGGGCGTCAACTACGTAGCGTGGCGTTGGATGGCCTCGCTGAACTGGGAAGCGTGGTGGATCGCTGTTCCATTGGTGATTGCCGAGACGTACAGCCTGATCGATGTCATGTTGTTCGGCCTGACCGTGTGGAACATCAAATTCCGGAAACCGCCACCCCCTCCCCCAGCCGACGCAACGGTGGACGTCTTCATCACCACCTACAACGAGCCGTTGGACCTGGTGATGACTACGGCCTTGGCGGCCAAGGAGATCCGCTGGCCGCACAGCACTTGGATCCTCGACGACGGCGATCGCCCCGAGATGCGCGAACTCGCCGAATCGAACGGGATTGGCTACGTCACGCGTGGCGCGGACTGGACACCGGACATGCCGCGGCACGCCAAGGCGGGCAACCTGAACAACGCGCTCATGGTCACCTCGGGCGAGTACCTGTTGATTCTCGACGCCGACCAGATCCCCGAGCCGGACATCCTGGACAAGACGTTGGGTTACTTCAACGACGACAAGGTGGCGTTGGTCCAGACCCCGCAGTACTTCATCAACGTCCCCGCCGACGACCCCCTCGGCAGCCAGGCTCCCCTGTTCTACGGCCCCATCCAGCAGGGCAAAGACGGCTGGAACGCTGCATTCTTCTGCGGGTCCAATGCGATTCTCCGCCGGGAAGCCCTCATGCAACTGGGCCTGGTGGGCTACGTCAAAGCCACCGAGAAGAGTGTCCGGCGAGCCCTCGCTGCCTCGCGCACCGCCATCAAGAAGGCACGGCGATCACCCGAGGCCGAGAACCCCCTCGTGGAGCAAATGCTGAACGAGGTGGAAGCCGCCACGGAATCGGCCCAGAAGGAGCTCGAAGCCGGGGCATCCCTTAGCGAAATCACGTACCGGGTTCGCCGCCAAGTAGACGACGCCGTCCGCACCCTGGTGGCCGCCGACTTCTCGGCACTCCAATCCGACCTCGAAGAGATCGCAGCCATGGAACTCGCCCACGTCGGCGAGTCGGGCGTGACAACTGTGGCGACTGACGCCGTCGACCGCATGTCCGGACGCGACTGGTCCCCGCTGGGTGCGCTCGAGTCGGTTCACGCTGTCCTGGACGCCATCTCGGTGGAACGCACCGACGAAGCCCAACCGATCATGCCGCTGGCCACCATCTCCGTCACCGAGGACATGGCCACCGCGATGCGCCTGCACGGCCTGGGTTGGAAGAGCGTTTACCACCACGAAATCCTCGCCAACGGGCTGGCCCCGGAGGACGTCAAAACCATGCTGACCCAGCGCCTCCGCTGGGCCCAGGGCACCATGCAGGTCCTCCTCCGCGAGAACCCGTTGGTCCAGCGCCGGCTCACGTGGGGCCAACGGCTCATGTACTTCTCCACGATGTGGACGTACCTGAGCGGCTTCGCTGCCGTGGTCTATTTCGCGGCGCCCATCATCTACCTGACGCTCGGCATCCTGCCGGTCAACAGCATCAGCTCCGACTTCTTCATCCGCTTCATCCCGTTCATGGTGGTCAATCAATTGCTGTTCCTGGTGGCCGGGCATGGGATTCCCACCTGGCGCGGACAGCAGTACAGCCTTGCCCTGTTCCCCACGTGGATCAAGGCCTGCACGACGGCGGCACGGAACGTTTGGTTCGGACGTCCCCTCGGGTTCGCGGTCACCCCCAAGGCACGGCAGAGCGGCGGGCCCAGTTGGAGCCTGATCCGGCCGCAGATCATCGTGGCCGTTTTGCTGGCAGTGGCGCTGATTGTTGGCCTTATTCGGCTTCTTGCCGGAATGTCCGAGCCCTTAGGCACACTGGTAAACGTAGCGTGGGTTGCGTTCGACCTTGTGGTCCTGAGCGTGCTGGTCAAGGCAGTTTTGTACAAAGGTTTCGTGCCCGAAGTTGTCGGGCCGGAGCGCCCCGAGGAGAGGAATGCAGATGCAGTTTAGCTATGAGGTCAACGACTCCTACGCGGAGGTGAAGGGCGTGGGCCGGCTGAACATGGTGGCCGCTCCCAAGCTGCGCGAAGTAGTGGCCGAGGTTGTTGCCGGTGGCTCCAGCCGTGTGGTGGTGAATCTGGCAGAAACCGACTTCATGGATTCCTCCGGGCTTGGCGCCCTGATCGGTTGCCTCAAGGCCGCACGGCAGGCAGGCGGCGACCTCCGGATCGCCGGGGTCCAGCCGCAGGTCAAGATGGTTCTGGAACTGACCAACATGGACAGGGTACTCACGGCGTACCCCACCGCAGAAGCTGCGTTCGGCGATGACTGAGGTCATCGCCAGCCGGGGCTTCCATGGGCCGTCCAACGAGGAAGCTATCGAGGCCATCCACAACGAGCTGGACGCCCTGTGGGACGATGCCTCCTTCGTGCCGGACATGGATCGGATGACCTTCGCTACGGCCGTCATCGAAGCTGCGGCGAACATCGTGCAGCACGCGCTTCCCGTGGCGGAGAAACCTGTGGAGATCGACGTCGACATCAGCGTTCGGCCTACCCGACTGGTGGCAAGGGTCAGTGCGTTCAACGCCCGCGAACCATTTGCCAACGACATGCAGGCTTCCATGCCGGACTCGGACGCAGAGTCCGGCCGCGGGCTGGCACTGATCGAGGCTTTGGTGACCACAGTGACTTTCGAGCGTCAGGACGGCACCAACACCTGGATCCTGACCCGCGACACCTAACCCTCTCTCACCTCCCGCGCCCTTAAGCCGCACCCTCTCTCACATCCCGCGCCCTTGACCGCAACCCTCTCTCACCTCCCGCGCCCTTAAGCCGCAACCCTCTCTCACCTCCCGCGCGCTTGACCGCAACCCTCTCTCATCTGCAAAGGGTTGTTCTCCCCATCGCCGAGCGCAACGCAGCGTGACAGCATTCGGTGAGATCCGCCGTCGAGCACTAAATGAAACCGGGGAAGAAATGAACCGCTGCATGCTTCGAACATCAGCGCGCCCGTTCGCGGTGGCCGTTGCCCTCGTCATGGGATCTGTTGGTGCTGCCGGGTGCAGCGCCCCCGGCGAAAGCACACGGGAACCCAGCAAGGCGCCTCCCATTACTTCCGAACCTGCTCCTGCCCCTGAGAGCATCGCCAGGTACGACGCTCTGACCAAGGAACTTGTCGCCGCCTTGGAAACGAAGATGCCGGACATCACCTGGTCCGTCGACGGCCCGGCAAGCATGAGCCTGGCCGGAGACGGAAGATGCATGCTCTCCCCGCAAAGCATGAAAAGCAGCGCGGACATCGTGGATCCATCCAGAAACTTTGAGGATCTCTTCGCTGCGGCCGATCCTGTCCTCGAAAAGCACGGATTTCCTGCCTTCGACGGAACCGATCCTGTTCCCGGAGGGTGGGTGGTCACACGGAGCACTGATGCCGCGGGCGCCACGGTGAGCGTCCGATCAAAGTTCCCCGCCTACCTCGACGTCACAGTTCCAGTTAAGTCCGAGAGCTGCGACCCGAAGGAAATCCCGGCCAGCTGACCAAACACGCGGGATGTGAGAGAGCGTCCCACCCAAACACGCGGGACGTGAGAGAGCGTCCCACCCAAACACGCGGGACGTGAGAGAGCGTCCCACCCAAGCACGCGGGATGTGAGAGAGCGTCAGGCTTTGGCGATGGCCTCTTTCAGGGCGCCCAGCACCAGGGTCACGGAAGCACTGTTGGCGTTCGGGCCCATCATTCCGATGCGCCACACAGTGTCCGCGAACTCACCGACACCCGAGCCGATTTCCATACTGAAGTTTTCCAGAAGGTAAGCGCGGACGGCAGCAGAGCTGACGCCGTCGGGCACTTTAACGGTGGTGAGACTGGGCAACCGGGAACCCTCGGCGGCGAACAGTTCCAGCCCCATGTCCTGCAGCCCTTCCTGCAAGGCCGCACCAGCAGCGCGATGCCGGGCCTGAACAACGTCCAGCCCCTCGGCGAGGATACGGTCCAGCGCGGCTTCCAGGCCGGCAATCATGGTGACGGGCGCAGTGTGGTGATACGTCCGGGCACCGCTGGCCGCGCCGACGTACCCGCCGAGCAGCCCGATATCGAGATACCAGGAGCGCGGATCTTTGACCCGGCGCTCAAAGGCGCGGTCGGACACCGTGAACGGCGACAATCCTGGCGGCACACCCAGGCATTTCTGCGTTCCGGCGTATCCGACGTCGATCCCCCAGTCGTCTGCCCGGAGCTCCAAACCGCCGATGGACGTGACGGCGTCAGTAATCAACAGCGCGTCGCCCTTGCCGGCACCGAGCGCAGCGATGTCGGAGAGCACGCCCACGGAAGTCTCGGCATGAACGGCAGCGATCACCTTCGGATGAGGGTGTGCCGAGAGTACGCGGTCAGCGTCTACGGGCTGTCCCCATTCATGATCAACACGGACAACCGTTGCCCCGCATCGCCGGGCAACCTCACACATCCGCGCCCCAAAAAGTCCGTTGACAGCGATCACTGCCACGTCGCCGTCGGACACGGTGTTCACGAAAGCCGCTTCCATGCCACCGGAGCCCGTGGCACTCAGCGGAAGAGTCCGCGCATTGGACGTACCCCACACAGTCCGGAGGCCTTCGCAGGTGTGGTCAAGCCGCTCGATGAACACAGGGTCAAGGTGGCCGAGCACGGGATAGGCCAGGGCGGACATGGCTTCGGGGTAGCAATTGCTCGGGCCGGGACCGAACAGGAACCTGGACGTCAGAATGTCTGGCATGTGCGAACTCCTTCAGCTGCTTGAGGTCATTCTGCCCCAGCCCGCTGTGCGGAGCTAACCAACACCCCCAGCATGCTTGCTGTGGCGCCTCAGCCGGTCCGTTCCCCAAACCGCGAGCGCAAGCAGCGCGAATCCTGCCCCAAGAACGCTGGCCCCGGTCCATCCCCAGACATCGAACACCGGGGCAACGGCGGCGGCGCCCAGCGCACTGCCCACCGAGTAGAACACCATGTAGCTGCCAATGATGCTGCTGGCGGACTCTTCAGCGCCCGCCACGATCATGGTTTGACTGCTGACATGAACGGCCTGCACAGCGGCGTCGAGCACGATGATGCCGGCGATGAACCAGAGCAATGACCAGTTCCCCAGGGACAGCGTGAGCCACGAGCCCAGGAGCGCCACCAAGCTGAAACCCGTGACCCGTTGTCCCCATCCGCGGTCTGCCGTAGCACCAGCTTTGGACGCAGCCAGTATTCCCACAAGGCCGGCCAGCCCCATGAGCCCAATCGCCCCCGGCGGTAGGTTCCACGCGGGACCGCTGAGCAGCAACGACATCCCGCTCCACAGCACGCCGAAGGACGCGAACAGCAGCATGGTGATGAGCGCACGGGTACGGAACACAGGGTTGCGGCGGGTCAGGACAACAACTGACGTGACAGCCCGCCAGTAGCGCATTTCGCCGCGGGCATCGCTGTCCGGCGGCAGGGCGCGGAAGACGGCGACGGCGAGGACCGCCCCGGCCGCCGCCGCGGAAACATAAACCGACCTCCAACCCCACAGCTCCGTCATGCCGCCCGCTATGGTCCGTGCAAGGATGAGGCCACTTACGACGCCGGCAGTAACAGTACCTATGCTTCCTCCCCTTTGGTCCGGGGTACTGGATGCGGCGGTGTACGCGACGATGGTCTGCACTACGGATGAGGCCAGGCCCAGGAGCGCGAAGGCGAGCAGCAAGGCTGTTTGGGATGAAGCAAGGGTTACGGCAAAGGCGCCGACTGCGCTGGCAGCCACTTGGACTGTGATGAGTTTGCGACGGTCCACCATGTCCCCCAATGGCACCAGGAGAACAAGCCCCAGGAGATATCCGGCTTGGGATGACGCCACGATCCAGCCGATGCTCGCCACGGAGATATCCATGTCGGCGCTGATGCGCTCCAAGAGTGGCTGGCCGTAGTAGATGTTCGACACCATGAATCCTGCGACGCCCGCGAGCAACAGCACGAGGGTACGGCTGATTTCTTGCGTGGATTTCGTCAGTTGGTCACTGCTCATGGCACCTTCTCCATTATTTTGGTTTCGATATGCAACCATTTGAGACTATGGCAGAATGGTTTCATGTTGCAACCAAGTAGTATCGAGTGGACCGATCCCGAATGCCCGGTAGCCCGGGCGGCCGACCTTGTGGGCGACAAATGGATCCTGCTGATCATCCGGGATTCACTGGACGGCAAGCGTCGCTTCTCAGAATTTGAGAGATCGCTGGGCGCGGCGAAGAACATCCTTTCGGACCGCCTGCGCCTCCTGGTAGACAGGGGCGTCCTCACTCGGATCCCCAATGACCGGGGCACTCGAACCGAGTACGAGCTAACAAGCGCGGGACGGGACCTCTTCACCCTCATCCTCAGTCTCCGGCAGTGGGGCGAACGTAACGCCTTCGGTCCCGACGAAGCGCACTCAACCTTGGTGGACCCCGCGACGGGTCGGTCGGTTCCACAGCTCCGCCCGCTCCGCGACACCGGCGCGGAGCTCAAGCAGGAACAGACACTGCTGGTGAAAGTGGGCGAATCACTGCCCTGATGCCAGCAAAGCCCAGGAACCCCCAAGCCCCAACTGCTAAGGTTACTCACCAATACTGAGGCCGCCACGGATAGGGGACGCGAGTGACGACTGAAGGAAAAGAGGCGCCGGAGCAAGGCGTCAGGGGCGAGGTAAGCCAGGACCGTTTCGTCGCCGGGCAGGACCTGACGCGCTGGAAGTCCCCTGCCGGCCGGGTGCTGGCCGGAGGCGCCGAAAAAGTCACGTCCCTGCTCGGGCCGTATGCAGCCCTGATCATCACCCTTATTGTGGGACTTGCCGTTGCCCTGTCCCTGGCCCTGGTGTTTGGTGAGGTCTACGAGTCCGTGACGGAAGCCGACGGCGTGGCCGGATTGGATGATCCCGTGCTGGCGGCAGCCAAGACGGTGCGCTCTCCCGCTTTGGACGCGGCAACCACCGCCTACACGAATATTGGCGGCACCGTGGGCATGCCCCTCATCGCCGTGGGCATCATGATTTTTCTGGCCACCAAAAGGAGGTCATGGACTCCTGTCATCCTGATGCTCGCAGCAGGTCTGGGATCTTTGATCATCACCGTCTTGGGCAAGCCGATC
Source organism: Arthrobacter sp. GW822-FHT05G07 (assembly GCF_058799755.1). NCBI lineage: Bacteria > Bacillati > Actinomycetota > Actinomycetes > Micrococcales > Micrococcaceae > Arthrobacter > Arthrobacter sp. GW822-FHT05G07. The sequence goes on from NZ_JBXALT010000004.1 coordinate 144,065, forward strand.
TTCGGCCGCAGCCGCCCGGACATCGCGGACGCAATTCCTCCTTACGAGCACTCCGCATCATTCCCCAGCGGCCACTCTTTGAACTCCCTGGTGATAGCCGGCATCGTGGCCTACCTGATCATCCTGAGGCTCAAGACCACCAAGGCGAGGGTTATCACGGTGCTCCTGGCCGCGGCTTTCGCTTTCACGATGGGCCTCAGCCGGGTCTACCTGGGCCACCATTGGCTGACGGATGTCTTGGCAGCCTGGGCTATTGGCATCGCCTGGCTGGCGTTGGTAATCACGGCGCATCGCCTCTACCTCACGGCTCGAACGCGCCGTCACAGCGCTGTAGGCTCTTGACACCAGCCCGCCCACTCGGCTTAACTGAATTACGTATGCTGAAATAACAGTTCCATGATGCGGAAGCTTGAAGCACGGGCTTCCTCCTGTACCAGCAGGAGTTCCGCATAGCCCACACCATGGATGCCAGCATTTTGCATGAGGATGACACAAGCATGGAGCTTGCAGTATTCAACAGTGTTGAACGGGACCAGGCCATCAAGACGCTGACCCCTTGCCTGGATATCAGCCGCTGGGTGGAAGCAATCGTTGACGCGCGTCCGTACGCCAGCGTCGACGAACTGCTAGGGCAAGCGCAGCGCGCCGCCGAGCCCTTCACCGCGGCCGAGGTGGAGTCAGCCATGGCCCACCACCCCAGGATCGGCGAACGCCCCAAGGCGCAGACCACCGAGGCCGCGATGTCGCGCTCGGAACAGGCCGGCGTGGACCCAGGCGACAACCACACCACAGCCGCACTCGCCGAGGGCAACCGCGCCTACGAGGAGAAGTTCGGCAGGGTCTTCCTGATTCGCGCTGCGGGTCGCAGCGCCGAGGAAATCCTCAACACCCTCCAGGAACGCATCACCCACACCCCCGAAGAAGAAGACACGATCGTGGCCGGCCAGCTCCGCGAGATCGCACTGTTGCGTCTCTCCGGACTGATCAGCGAAGGAGTCAACGCATGAGCGTTTCACAGGTAACAACCCATATTCTGGACACCGGTTCCGGACGCCCGGCGGCGGGTGTCGCCGTCGTACTTTACGTCCGCGAAGGCGACGACTGGACCCTGGTAGCGAAGGGCGAAACCGACGCCGACGGCCGTATCAAGACGCTCGGCCCCGAACGGATTCCGGGCGGCGCCTACCGCCTGAACTTCGCTACGGGCGCTTACTACGAGGGCCTCGGTACCGAGACGTTCTTCCCGGAAGTGGACCTGAACTTCACAGTTTCCGACGCCGGCGAGCACTACCACGTGCCTCTCCTGCTGAGCCCGTTCGCGTTCTCGACGTACCGCGGCAGCTAGCACACCCCGACGAGTTGCCAGTTAATGCCAATGTTCACCACGAACATTGGCATTAACTGTCACATCGGCGGAGAACGGTACGCTTGAAGGCATGGCTTCAGAGGACACCACCCCCAACTCCGCCCGCCGCGAGATCACCGTTCGCCGGGCGCCCAAGTTTGTACCCTTCATGATTTTGGGGGCCGTGGTTGGTGCAATCGTGGCCGCGATCATCGCCTACGGGCGCCAGGCCGACCCCGCGTTTGATGCCGGCACTGTGTTCGGATTCTTCCTGATTGTCTGCGCCGGCGGCGGCGTCATCCTGTTCTCCATCCTCGCCCTGATCCTGGACCGCCTCAGCGTCAAGCGCACCCAGCGCGCCGTAGTGGAGCCCGTTCCGGACTCGGTTCCGGATGAAGGACCAGAGAACGACGGCGTCCGCTAAGTCAGGCGCTTGGCCTGCCTCTTCACAGGGCAGCAAATGTGAGACACGCCGCATTTTCGCGGGAACACGCCTATTCTGCGCCCGTTCACAGGGTCACATAGCCCGCGGGGGAACGTACCACGGCCACAACATGAGACAATCGACCAGTGGCACGTGGCGACGGAAAACTTTCTCATGATCTTCTCCCCGGCGAAAAAGGCCCTCAGGACGCTTGTGGCGTCTTTGGGGTCTGGGCTCCCGGTGAAGAAGTAGCAAAACTCACCTATTACGGGCTGTATGCGCTGCAGCACCGCGGACAAGAATCGGCTGGTATCGCTACCAGTGACGGCAAGCGCATCAATGTCTATAAGGACATGGGCCTTGTGTCCCAAGTCTTCGATGAGACAACCCTGAACACCCTTACCGGGCACCTGGCCGTGGGCCACTGCCGGTATTCCACCACCGGTGCAAGCCACTGGGCCAACGCGCAGCCAACCCTGGGTGCAACAGCAACCGGTACGGTTGCCTTGGCTCACAACGGCAACCTGACCAACACCGCTGAGCTCCGGGAAATGATCCTTGAGCGCAACGACGGCCAGCTGACCGGTGAAATGAAGCAGGGCAACACCTCGGACACCGCACTGGTGACAGCTCTCCTGGAGGGCGAAGAGGGCAAGACCCTGGAGCAGACTGCTCTGGAGCTGCTGCCCAAGATCAAGGGTGGCTTCTGCTTCGTCTTCATGGACGAAGGAACCCTCTACGCAGCCCGCGATACGTACGGCATCCGCCCGCTGTGTCTTGGCCGTCTGGAGCGCGGCTGGGTTGTCGCCTCAGAGCAAGCCGGCCTGGCTACCGTTGGCGCGAGCTTCATCCGCGAGATCGAGCCCGGCGAATTCATTGCTATCGATGAGGACGGCGTCCGTTCGCAGCGCTTCGCCGAGGCGACTCCCGCCGGCTGTGTCTTCGAGTACGTCTACCTCGCCCGCCCGGATGCTGCCATCGCCGGCCGCTCCGTGTACGAGGCCCGTGTTGAGATGGGCCGCCAGTTGGCCCGCGAAAACACGCATGAGGCAGACCTCGTGATTCCGGTTCCCGAGTCCGGTACCCCCGCGGCTGTTGGATACGCAGAGCAGTCCGGCATCCCGTTCGCACACGGCTTCGTCAAGAACGCGTACGTGGGCCGCACGTTCATCCAGCCGTCGCAGACGCTGCGCCAGCTGGGTATCCGGCTCAAGCTCAACGCCCTGGAATCCGTCATCCGTGGCAAGCGCATTGTTGTAGTTGATGACTCGATCGTCCGTGGCAACACGCAGCGCGCCATCGTTCGGATGCTCCGTGAAGCCGGTGCCGCAGCAGTGCACGTCAAGATTTCATCTCCCCCGGTTCAGTGGCCCTGCTTCTACGGCATCGACTTCGCGTCCCGCGCGGAACTCATCGCCAACGGCGCCACCATCGAGGAGATCTCGCAGGCTATCGGCGCTGACTCGCTGGCCTACATCTCCGAGGACGGCATGATCGGCGCTACCCAGCAGCCGCGCGAACGCCTCTGCACCGCCTGTTTCACTGGCAAATACCCCATCGAGCTGCCGCACGCGGACAAGTTGGGCAAGAACCTGCTGGAGCGCACCGACCTTGGCGGCTTGCCTGCTGCAGAAGACACGTCCGTGGACAATACCGAGGACCCTGCCGAGAAGCCGGGCGCCACGGGTTGCGATCCCGGGCCTGACGCCGAATTCGAAAACCTGCTTACCGACGCTGATCGTTTGACCGACGCCGACAAGAAAGAGTCTGTATGACCTCCGCAACCCCTGCCGCTGAGAACAACTCCGGTATCACCTACGCCTCCGCGGGTGTCGACGTCGAAGCGGGAGACCGTGCAGTCGAACTCATGAAGGGCGCTATCAAGGCGACCCACAACTCGTCGGTGATTGGCGGCGTCGGCGGTTTCGCTGGCCTGTATGACGTCTCCAAGCTGCTTACCTACAAGAAGCCGCTGCTGGCAACGTCCACGGACGGCGTTGGCACCAAGGTTGCTATCGCCCAGGCCATGGACATCCACGACACCATCGGTTTCGACCTGGTTGGCATGGTGGTGGACGACATCGTTGTGGTGGGTGCTGAGCCCCTGTACATGACGGACTACATCGCGTGCGGCAAGGTTGTCCCGGAGCGCATCGCGGACATCGTCCGCGGTATCGCTGCTGCGTGTTCCGTCGCCGGCACCGCCTTGGTGGGAGGCGAAACCGCTGAGCACCCGGGTCTCCTGGGTGAGCACGAGTACGACGTCGCAGGTGCCGCTACAGGCATCGTCGAAGCCGACGCATTGCTCGGCCCGGACCGCGTCCGTGCTGGCGACGTCGTCATCGGCATGGCCTCCTCCGGCCTGCACTCCAACGGCTACTCCCTGGTCCGCCGCGTCATCAACCACGCCGGCTGGGCCCTGGACCGCCAGGTTTCCGAACTCGGCCGCACGCTGGGTGAAGAACTCCTGGAGCCCACCCGCGTTTACGCAGCCGACTGCTTGGACCTCGCACGCACCTTCCCGGTCACGGGCGACGCAGCAGTTCATGGCTTCAGCCACGTCACCGGTGGCGGCCTGGCTGCCAACCTGGCCCGTGTCCTCCCGCAGGGCCTCGTGGCCACGGTTGACCGCAACACCTGGGAACTGCCCGCCATCTTCAAATTGGTCTCTGAGCTGGGCAACGTTCCACTGGCCGACCTGGAGCGCACACTGAACCTTGGCGTGGGCATGGTTGCCATTGTTTCCGCCGAAGCAGCCGATGCAGCTGTTGCCCGCCTCAACGACCGCGGCCTGCCGTCCTGGGTGATGGGTACCGTCTCGGCAGACAGCGACTCGATCGACAAGACCGGCCCGGACTACGTCCAGGGTGCCAAGGGCGTCGACGGCGGCGCTGTCCGTTTGGTGAACGCCTACGCCTAAGCGCGTACCGCTTTGTAGAGAGCGGCCGGGCAGTCACAAACTGCCCGGCCGCTCTTTTGCTCTTCCTAGACCTGGATCAGGCTCAGGACCCCGCCCTGCGGATCCTGAATGGTGGCCAAGGACCCTGTTTCGGGCTTGTCCTCCGGTTCCACCAGAAGCTCTCCCCCGGCGCCCACTGCCGCGTCCGCGGCCTTTCGCAGATCCGCGACGCCGAAGTAGATCTGCCAGCCGGCGTCGTCGCCCTCATCGGCAGGAACGATGCCAGCCACTTCGTCGCCCTTGACCATCAGCGTGCTGTAGCTGCCGCCGTCGTCCTGGGGATATTCGGTCACGTCATGCCCGAAAAGCTGCTGGAAAAACGCGACGGCGGCTTGCGGCTCGGGCGTCAACAGTTCCGCCCAGGCCAATGCGCCGGGCTCGTTGAACAAGTGACTGCCCACATGAGTTCCTGCCTGCCAGATACCCGTGGTTCCGCCGCCCGGAGGTTCGATGAACGCCAAGACACCCGTATCCGCGACAGCCTCCGGACCAAACTGAAGTTTCCCTCCCGCGTGGACCGCGTCCTCCGCGATTTCCTCCGTGTCAGTGGCCGAAATGTAGACGTTCCACTGGCCCCGGGTTCCGGCGGCCTCCTGCATGGGGTTCTGCGGGGCGATCACAGCCACCAGGTGATCCTTGACGAAGGCTTGGGCATAGCTGCGTCCGTCCGGCGTAGGCAGGTCCTTGAAAGTCCAGCCGAAGACTTGTCCGTAGAAGGTTTTAGCCGCCGCGACGTCCCTTGTCTGAAGGTCCGCCCAGCACGGCTCACCGCTGGCGTAGTGCTTGCGCGCTGTCATGCTGCGAGTCCTGTCATGATGCTGAATGCTGCGCCTGCCGGGTCCATGAGAACTCCCATTCGCCCAACCCCCGGCACATCGAATGCCGGGGCGATGACGTGGCAGCCCAACTCGACGGCCTGCTCCACCGTGGCATCAATGTCCGTCACGTTGAAGTACGTCATCCAGAACGGCGACAGCCCTTCAATGGGCAACTTGAGCGCACCGGCGATGCGTCTTCCATCCACCAGCAGGCTCGTGTACTCCTGCAGGTCACCGGCCGGCGTGGTCTCACTGGTGCAACCCGTCACAGCCTCGTAGAACGCTACGGCCTTCCGGACGTCGTCCGTCTGCAGTTCGTTCCAAATCATGGCTCCTGGCTCATTGACCAAGCCTGATCCCGGATGGTCGCCGGCCTCCCAGAAGCCAATCTGGGCACCGGTGGGATCTGTGGCGAAGAACATACGTCCGCTGCCGTTTGGCACCGACTCAGGAGGGGAAAGGAGGGTTCCCCCAGCGGCTTCCACGCGCTGGGCGGCCTCATCGGCGGAATCAACGGCAATGTAGTTCGCCCAATAGGAAGGCATGCCCGCCGGGGCATCGGGCAGCTGCTGCATCATCCCGGCGACGTATCGGCCCTGGAGTTTGGCCATGTAATAGGTCATGCCATTTCCTGCGTCCATGGCATCAAGCTCCCAACCAAAAAGGTCGCTGTAGAACTTTTTGGAAACTTCAATGTCGGTGGAGGACAGGTCCACCCAACACGGTGTTCCCTGCTGATATCTCTCGACCTCCGGCATGGATTTCCCTTTCGATGCGCTCGAACTCCAGCCTACGCAAAAAAGGGCCCCCAGGGTACGCCAATGAATGGCGTGGCCTGAAGGCCCTTTTTCAAAAGATATACGGCATCCGGAAATGCGCGATGACCTTGATGTACGACGGCGGTCCGCAACTCAGCGCCAAAGGCACCTGTTGGTTGCGACAGCTATCCGATCCGACGGGTGTCTACCTCGTCGTCGTCATCTTCCGCGTATTTGTCCTCGTAGGCCGAATAGTCCGGCTCCGGGGGATCGTCGGGGAAGTGGCTCTTTACACGACTGGACGGACCCGTGAGCTCCCGCTCAAGTGCCGAATAGTCAGTGTTCGGGGAGTAGTACTTAATGTCCCGAGCCTGCTTGGTAGCTTTTGCCTTTTGACGGCCGCGCCCCATGGCGTGACCCCCTTTTGTACTTGGACCGGAGGTGGTCACCTTGGCTATCGGTGAGGCCCCGGAATGTTTGGTCAATTTGTCGTATGTCTAGATTACATGCTTTCGGAGGTGCCTGCGCGCCACCACCACCCCGCGTCGGGGCCGACTACAGTCGAAAGCAGGCCAATACACCTACAAGAGAAGCGAAAATTGGGTAGAGTCTGCCTCAATGCGGCTCCACAGCAGGAAGGCACACCCCGGAATATGAGCCAGGACAACACTTCACCCCGTGATGGTTCACCACGCGAACAAGGCGAGGATGGAGCGCCCCCTGCGCCCAAGACGCCACCGGCACCGGGCCAGCAACCGCCAGCAGCTCCTTGGGCGCCGCCGTCGGGCCTTCAACCGGATCCCGCCCCCGAACTGGACCCTGACTTTGTTCCCGACCCGGCAAACCAGCCGGACCCCGCATTGCCACCCACGGATGCAGCCCCACCGGAAAACGCAGAGGCTCCCGTTTACGCCGGCCAGCAGCCGTACCCCGGCCAGTCCTATCCGGGCCAGCAGCCGTACCCCGGCCAGTCCTATTCGGGCCAACAGCCGCACCCCGACCAGCCCTATCCGGGCCAGCAGTCCTATCTGGGTCAGGAATGGCGGCCCGGGCCGCAGGGAGATCCTGCGACCCAAGGGCAGCCTGAGCCTCATGGGGATCCGGTCAAGCGACAGCGTTGGGTTATCGGCGGAATCGTGGTTGGCGTCCTCATTCTCATTGGCGTTGTGATTTGGGTCTTGCTGAATCTGCTGGGTACGCGCCCGGAAGCAGCTGTATCCTCGCCCAGCGCAGCTCCCACCGCCGGTCCGCTGCCCCGTGACGCCGAGGCGAAGGACTTCCAAGTGGGCGACTGCTTTGCCGACTTCGATGCCAACGCCTCAAAAGCCAGGGCCGTGGCCTGCGACACCGAGCACTCGGCCCAACTGGGCGCCGTCCACACGTACGGTGCTGACGAGTCCTTTCCCGGCACCAACGCCCTGAGGGACAAAGGGCGCGAGGTTTGCAAGGACGTGAAGCTCAACGCGGCGTCCGACAACTACGTGCTGCTCCAGCAGAACGTTTACCCGAGCACCACTAGCTGGGATCGGGGCGACCGCCGCGTTGATTGCTTCATCGTGGTGGATTCAGGGAACACCATCACGGAAGACCTCCTCGCGAAGTAGCCAGTAACGCTACTTCCGGCGAACCGTGAGCCCTGAGCCCACCGGCAAGCCGCCGTCGGGACCTTCCAGCGCCTCCAGCCCTTCAATGGTGAGCTCATCAAGGTCAGCCGAGGTGTCCACCAGCACGGTATCGCCGTCCACGATTTCGCCGGCCAGGATCTCCTTGGCCAGACGGTCACCGATCTCACGCTGGACCAGCCGGCGAAGGGGTCGTGCGCCGTAGGCGGGATCGAAGCCGGACATGGCCAGCCAGGCACGTGCTCCATCCGTGACCTCGAGGCTCAGGCGGCGATCCCGGAGGCGGTTGCTCAGCTCGGCGACGTGCAGCTCCACGATCCGGGCGAGTTCCTCAACGGACAGCGGATCGAAGAGAACGATCTCGTCCAGGCGGTTCAGGAACTCGGGCTTGAACGATGCCTGCACCACCGCCATAACAGCTTCCCGTTTGGCCTTTGCATCCAGCGACTGGTCCACCAGGAACTGGCTTCCGGAGTTGGACGTCAGCACAAGGATGGTGTTGCGGAAGTCCACTGTGCGGCCTTGACCGTCGGTGAGGCGGCCATCGTCCAGAACCTGCAGGAGGATGTCGAAGACCTCGGGGTGGGCCTTCTCCACCTCGTCCAGCAGCACTACGGAGTAGGGCCTGCGACGGACAGCTTCTGTCAGCTGGCCGCCTTCCTCGTAGCCCACGTATCCCGGAGGGGCACCGACAAGGCGGGCGACCGAGTGCTTCTCGCTGTACTCGGACATATCGATCCGGATCATGGCGCGTTCGTCGTCAAAGAGGAAGTCCGCCAAGGCCTTGGCCAGCTCCGTCTTACCGACGCCGGTGGGCCCCAGGAACAGGAACGATCCTGTGGGACGGTTGGGGTCGCTGATTCCGGCACGGGCACGGCGCACGGCGTCAGACACAGCTTGGACAGCTTTGGTCTGGCCGATAAGGCGCTTCCCAAGCTCTTCTTCCATGTGCAACAGCTTCTGCGACTCGCCTTGGAGCATGCGGCCGGCCGGGATGCCGGTCCATGCTGAAATGACTTCCGCGATGTCGTCCGCGGTCACGTCCTCTGCAACCATCAGTTCCGGTTTCGAATCGCTCCGGGCTGACTCCTCTTCAGCAGCGGCACTGAGCTCCCGCTCCAGGGCCGGCAATTCGCCGTAAAGAATGCGCGATGCCGATTCGAGGTCGCCTTCGCGTTGCGATTTGTCCGCGGCGGAGCGCAGTTCGTCGATTTTAGCTTTGAGATCGCCCACCCGGTTGAGCCCGGCTTTCTCAGCTTCCCAGCGCGCGTTCAAGGCACTGAGTTCCTCGTTCTTATCGGCTTTGTCCGCACGGAGCGCAGCCAGCCGTTCCACCGAAGCAGGATCAGTCTCCCCTTGGAGGGCCAGCTCCTCCATGGTCAAACGGTCCACGGCGCGGCGGAGCTGGTCGATTTCTTCCGGTGCGGAATCGATCTCCATGCGGAGCCGCGAGGCGGCCTCGTCCACGAGGTCGATAGCCTTGTCCGGAAGCTGGCGACCCGAGATATACCGGTTGGACAGTGTTGCGGCGGCGACCAAAGCGGAGTCGGCGATGGCTACCTTGTGGTGTGCCTCGTACCGCTCCTTCAGGCCGCGGAGGATGCCGATGGTGTCCTCGACACTGGGCTCCCCGACATAGACCTGCTGGAAGCGGCGCTCCAGGGCAGGGTCTTTTTCGATGTTCTCGCGGTACTCGTCCAGGGTGGTGGCACCAATCAAGCGCAGCTCACCGCGGGCAAGCATCGGCTTGAGCATATTTCCTGCATCCATGGCACTGTCACCCGTGGCGCCTGCACCCACAACCGTGTGGATTTCGTCGATGAACGTCACAATCTGGCCGTTGGAGTTCTTGATCTCCTCCAGGACAGCCTTCAAGCGTTCCTCGAACTCGCCACGGTACTTGGCACCGGCCACCATGGACGCGAGGTCCAAGGCGATGAGCGTTTTGCCGCGCAGGCTCTCCGGGACATCGCCGGCCACCATGCGCTGGGCAAGGCCTTCTACAACGGCGGTTTTTCCAACGCCTGGCTCACCGATCAGCACGGGGTTGTTCTTGGTGCGGCGGCTCAGGACCTGGACGACGCGCCGGATCTCGCTGTCGCGCCCGATGACGGGGTCCAGCTTGCCCGAACGGGCCACGGCAGTGAGGTCAGTACCGAACTTCTCCAGGGCTTGGAAAGTGTTCTCCGGATCCGGGGAATTGACGTTCCTGTCGCCCCGGACACCCGGCAGGGCGGCGAGAAGCGCCTCATGGGAGGCACCGGCGTCGCGCATTAACTTCCCGACGGCGTCGCTTCCGGCCGAGAGTCCCAGCAGCAGATGCTCGGTGGAGACGAAGGAGTCGCCGAGTTTGTCGGCCTCGTTCTGGGCGGCCTGAATGGCCTGCATGGATTGGCGGGACAACTGCGCCTGCTGGACCGAGCTGCCCGAGGACGACGGCAGCGCTTTGATGGCAGAGCTGGCCTGCACGCTCACGGCATCAGGATCTGCCCCGGTTGCTCGCAGCAGTGCCACGGCAACGCCTTCACGCTGGTCCATGAGGGCTTTCAAGAGGTGGGCGGGCTCGAGCTGGGGGTTACCGGCAGTCGAGGCATTCATGGCGGCCGCAGAAAGGGCCTCCTGGCTTTTGGTGGTGAATTTGACGTCCAAAGAGTGCTCCCTTTCTGGAGATGAACCAATACTTTCAAAGTTGAGTCTACTACGCTCAACTTTGATTTCGGCCCACTGGGTTCCATGTTTGCCCACGGCGAAACCCGTGTCCAGAGCCCACCGAAATCAAGGCACGTAGGCTGGGGCCATGAACCCCATCTCCAGCGTGGAAGAACTCGAAGCACTGATTGGCCGTCCCCTTGATCGCGTGCGCCAAAAGGTGCGCACTTCGCTCAGCGATTTCGACCGCCAATGGTTGGGTGCCAGCCCTTTTTGCGTGATCTCGACGACGGACGCGCAAGGTCGAGTGGATGCCTCACCCAAAGGAGACCCAGCCGGCTTTATACAGGTACTGGACGAGCACACCATTGCCATACCCGAACGCCCCGGCAACAAACTCGCCTTCGGCTTCCACAACATTTTGGAGAACCCCAACGTCGGCATACTGTCCGTAGTGCCGGGCCGCACGGATACGCTCCGGATCAACGGAACGGCACAAATCGTCCGCGACGCCGACTTCTTTGAGCTCATGATAGTCAAGGGGCACCGGCCGCGCGCGGCTGTAGTAGTTGCCGTGGACGAAGTGTTCACCCACTGCGGCAAAGCCTTCATGCGGAGCGGGCTGTGGCAACCGGAAACCTGGGACCCTGACGGCTTGCCCAGCATCGCCATGCTGTCCAAGACCTACACACAGCCCGAAACCCCGTTGAAAGACCTTGAGTCCTACTACGGTCCGTCGTACGCCGAGCGGATGTACCGGGAGTAGCCCTTGGCCTTAGGCCGGGTAGACCGACACCAACGCAGACTTCACCACAAACCTGACTTCCAGGCCCGGCACCAGGCCCAGGTCCGCGGATGCCGCAGGCGTAATGTCGGCTGACAACGACTGCGCGGATTGCCCCGCGTGGGCGCGGACGCGGATCTGGTCACCGTGCGGCTCCAGGTCCGTGACGATCACCGGGAAGGAATTGCGCGGGCTTCCGTGCACGTCGCCCAGGAAGACGGAAACGCTCGACGGCGGGAAAGCGGCCACGCCTGCCTGGCCGGGCACGGGTGACCACTCCGGATCGTGTTGCCCGGCGAAAAGCCGGCCATCCGGCGTCGTAATTCCCTCAGGCGCAACGGTCCCGGTGACCAGGTTGAGTCCTGAGAGCCCCGCAGCAAAGTGGCTTCGGGGCCGTTCAAGTACCTCACGTGTGGGTCCTTCTTCCACGATGCGCCCCTTCTCCACCACGATGACGCGGTCGGCAAGCATGTAGGCGTCCAGGATGTCGTGCGTGACGATGATGGCTTTTCGCCCTGTGAGGACCCGCTTGAGGACGCGGCGGAGCAAGGGCGCCGCGTGAATGTCCAGCGCGGCCATGGGCTCGTCCAGGAGGAGGAGCTCGGGCTCAGCGGCCAAAGCACGCGCCACCGCCACACGTTGGGCCTGCCCGCCGGACAACTGGGTGGGCTTCCGGTCGGCCAGTGGCAGGGCATCAACCTCGGCCAGCCAGTGCTGGGCAGTTTCCCGCGCGGCAGCCTTCGACGCCCCCGCACTGCGCGGCCCGAAAGCCACGTTGTCCAAGGCATTCAGATGCGGAAACAGGAGCGCTTCCTGCGCCAGAAGCGCAGTCCCCCGCAGGTGGGGCGGGCTCGAAAGGTGGGTGCCGTCGTCGAGCCTGAATAATTGCTTGCCGCCGATTCGCGCCGAGCCCGCATCCGGCCGCAGCAGACCCGCGATCACGCCCAGCAACGTGGACTTTCCGGCGCCATTGGGTCCAAGGATGGCAACAGTTTCGCCGTCAGCGAGGCTTAAGGACATGTCGAAGTTCCTGGCACCCAGGGTGGCCTGCAGCTCAAAGCTCACGCTTGCACCTCCACAGGGGTGCTGCTTCGCCGACGCCCGTAGCTGAGCCCGACCACCGCAACTGCCACCGCCACCAGCACCAAGGAAAGGGCCACTGCGGCGTCGGCGTCGGTCTCGCGCTGCAGGTAAATTTCGAGCGGAAGCGTGCGGGTGATGCCTTCCAAACTGCCGGCGAACGTCAATGTGGCGCCGAACTCGCCCAGGCTGCGGGCGAAGGACAACACGGCGCCGGACGCGAGCCCTGGCAGAACCAGCGGGAGCGTGACGCGACGAAGAACGGTGGTGGGCCGCGCCCCGAGGGTCGCCGCGACAGCCTCGTACCTGCTTCCCGCCGATCGCAGGGCGCCTTCCAAACTGACCACCAGGAACGGCAGGGCTACGAAAGTCTGCGCCAGAACCACGGCGGTGGTGGAGAACGCGATCTGGATCCCGGCCAGCTCAAGGGATTTTCCAAGGAGCCCCTGCCGCCCGAACGTGTACAGGAGAGCGAGTCCGCCGACGACGGGCGGCAGCACCAGCGGCAGCAGGACAAAGGAACGTAGGAGCCGCTGTCCGGGGAACTCACCGCGGGCAAGCACCAGCGCCAACGGAACTCCCAGAACGACGCACAGCACAGTGCTGGCCGCGGAAGTCCTCAGACTCAGCCCCAGCGCGGCGAGGGACGACTCCGAGGTGATGAGTGGAATGAATTGCGGCCAATTCACCCGCAGCAGCATCGCCGCCAAGGGAAGCACCATGAGAAGTCCGCCCACGGCGGCGATGACATAAATCCACCGCGGAATGCCGTGGTAGCCGCTGCGCTTGGTCATGTGCCCTGCGCTACGGCGTTCCGAAGCCGGCGTCCCTGAGGACCTTCTTGCCCGCTTCGCTGGTGATGTTTGAGATGAATGCGGCTGCGAGTTCCTTGTTCTTGCTGGTGCCGACCGTGGCAATCGGGTAAGTGTTGACGGCCTCGTCCGATTCCGGGAAAGGTATGCCCTTGACCTTGTCGCCGGCGCTCTTGACGTCTGTGACATACACCAGGCCTGCGTCGGCCTCGCCCGAGGTGACTTTGCCGAGGACATCGTTCACTGACGATTCCTCACTGACCGGGCTCAACGTTGTCCCGGCGGCCTTCTCCACGGCCTCTGTTGCAGCGCCACAGGGAACCTGACTGGCGCACGTCACCACTTTGACGCCGGGCTTGGCGAGGTCCGCGAAGGAAGAGATCGACGCCGGGTTGCCGGGTGGGACGGCGATCTCCAGGACGTTGGTGGCGAAGTTGGTTGCGGTGCCGTCCACGAGGTCCTGGTCGGCGAGCTTGTTCATGTTCTTGCCGTCGGCCGAAGCGAAGACGTCCGCAGGGGCACCCTGGGCGATCTGTGTGACCAAGTCGGAGGAGCCTGCAAAGCTGAGAGTTACTTTGCTGCCCGGGTGCTGGACTTCGAAGTCTTTGGCCAACTGGGTAAAAGTGGATTTCAGGGATGCCGCGGCGAAAACGGTGATCTCTCCGGACGCCGAGGACTCCGGGTTGCCGGAGCCCGTGGACGGAGTTGTGGTGCCCGAGGCGCAGCCCGCCAGGCTTGCGGCCAGGCTTGCGGCCATGGCGCCGGCAACCAGCACTGCGAAGACAGGCTTAGGGATGATGCTCATATGATGCTCTTTCCCTGCGGGGTTTCGATGATGACGGTGGTGGCCTTCACCACGGCTGTGGCCACCGAGCCAAGTTCAAGGCCGAGCTCGCGGACGGCTTCGCTGCTCATCAGCGACACCACGCGGAACGGGCCGCACTGAAGCTCTACTTGGGCCATGACTTTGTCCGCAGTGATCCCGGTGACAAGGCCGACGAAGCGGTTGCGGGCCGAGCTTGCCGCCCGTGAGGGATCGTCCGGGAGATGGGACTGGTCACGGGCAAGTGTTGCCAGCTCAAGTCCGTCCACAGCGAGTCGCCCCGCTGCGTCCTTGCTGGCAGTGAGCGTTCCGTTCTCCGTCCATCGCCTCACGGTGTCGTCGCTGACACCAAGGAAGCGCGCGGCCTCGGAAATTCGTATTTGCGGCATAGATGCATCATAGTTCCGTATTTGCGGATCAGTGTTCCATGTTCCACCGCAAACGAAATATTACTGCTGCGTTCGTAGCGGCTGCGCCCGGCGGGAAGTGGTGCGCCGCCGTCGTCGTAATTTGCGTTACCCATGGTCCACCGGGACGCGGGGGTCGTACCCTGTTCTAGGGGAGAGTTTCATATCCGAAGGAACGTCCCATGGAATGGATTCGGCCGGACAGCCCGGACTACGACGACGCCCGAAAACTCTTCAATGCGATGATCGACCGCAGGCCGGCTGTCATCGCCAAATGCGCTGATCCCGGCGAGGTTGCTGAGGCGCTGAGCTATGCGCACAACCATAATTTGGACGTCACTGTGCGCTCGGGAGGGCATTCGGTGGCCGGTATGTCCACCAATGATGACGGGCTGGTGGTTGACGTCCGCCCCATGAAGTCGATCAGCATCGACCCCGAGATGAAGACCGCCACTGCCGGCGCCGGACTGACGTGGGGTGAGTTCGACCGCGCAACCCAGCAACACGGGCTTGCCGTTACCGGCGGCCGCGCGTCCACCACGGGAGTTTCGGGCTTCACGCTGGGCGGGGGCTCAGGATGGCTGGAGCGCTCGTACGGATTCGCCTGCGACAACCTCCTCTCCGTCGATCTGGTCACGGCCTCCGGCGAAAGGGTGACCGCCAGCCCGGGTGAGAACCCCGAGCTCTTTTGGGCCCTCCACGGAGGCGGCGGAAACTTCGGCGTCGCTACCTCCTTGACGTTCAAGCTGCACGACCTCGGACCCACCGTGATGGCCGGTCTCATGCTGTTCCCCGGGGAAGATGCCGCGGATTTGTCGCGCGCCTTCCGGGGGCTCGCTTTGGAAGCGCCCGACGCCGTGGGGACAGCCCTGGTGTACCTCACCGCCCCGCCGGAAGAGTTCGTCCCGGAGGAGATGGTGGGCAAACTCGCCGTCGGCATGGCCTACATCTACGCGGGCGATGTTGAGGCCGGCGAAGAACACGCGAAACCGTTCAAAGAGCTCGGCCCCTCGGTGGATCTGGTCTCACCCATGGGATACGCCGACTTCCAGTGCATGATTGACGACCCACCGGACCTCTACAACTACTGGAGCGCCGACTATCACAACGAGCTCAGCGACGACGCCCTGGATCTCCTGGTGGACTCAGCGCAACGCCTTCCTGGACCACACTCGCAGCAGTTGTTGGCACGATGGGGCGGAGCCGTGGCCGGTCCGGCTGCCGCGAACACGCCGTTGCAACACCGCGGCGCGGCCTGGGTCAGCCATCCGTTCGGCCTGTCCGAAACCCGGGAGGGCGGGCAGGAGGCAAAAGCCTGGGTCAAGCAGTTCCGGCAGGACATTGCCCCGCACACCACGGGCGGCGTGTGGCTGAACTTCATTGGTGACGAGGGCCAGGACCGGATCATGGCGGCCTATGGCGAGCAGAACTACCGCCGACTGTCCTTGGTGAAGCGTGAATTCGATCCTGACAACGTGTTCCGCGGGAACCAGAACATCCTGCCGGCACAGCACTGAGATTCGCAGCGCTCCTTCCCAGTTGCCGTGATCAGCGCGGGCATTGAAGCCTGTACTTCCGGGACGGCAGCACGGCGGTAGACGTCCCGACGGCCGGCAACTGGGAAGGATCACATGGGTACACTTTGGCAATGGCCATCTACGTCGATCCGCCCCTGTGGCCAGCTCATGGAACCGTTTTTTCGCACCTCGTTTCGGACACGTCGCTGGAGGAGCTGCACGAGTTCGCTGCCTCCGCCGGAGTTCCGGAGCGAGCCTTCGACGGAGACCACTACGACGTCCCCGAACGGCGATACGATGATCTCGTCGCGGCGGGCGCCATCCCGGTGGAGGCCCGCATCCTGGTCCGCAAGCTCATCGCCAGCGGACTGCGCATCCCGGCTCGTGAACGGAGCAAGGCATTGACAGTACCTTTGATGGAACGTTGGAACAGCACATACCCAGGCCACGAAGAGTTGGGCCTTGAGCTGCTGGAACGCTGGGGCGAGGACGGCAGGAAGTACCACAACCGGACCCACCTCATGGCAGTTCTTGAGGCCTTGGACGTGCTGACGGAACCGGAAAAGCCTGCGCTGACAGTCACCTTGGCGGCATGGTTTCACGATGCCGTCTATGAAGGCGTGGCCGGGCAGGACGAAGAACGGTCTGCGCTCTTGGCAGAGGAACGCCTCACGGCCGCCGGCTTGGCACCTCACGAGGTAGCTGAGGTGGTCCGCTTGGTCCGACTCACCGTTACTCACAGTCCAAAGACCGGCGACTACGCCGGTGCACTTCTTTGCGATGCCGACCTCTCAGTGCTCGGCGGGGACCAGCAATCCTATGCTCGGTACCTCGCCGCCGTCCGCGAAGACTACGCCAGCGTCAGCGACGACGAGTTCGCCAAGGGGCGCGCCGCCGTCGTGCGCCGTCTCCTGCGGCTGGACCCGCTGTTCCACGGCGAACGTGCCAAGGCACTGTGGCTGGCCGCGGCACGGAAGAACCTGGCCGGCGAACTGGCGTGATCGGCTTCCCCAGCGAACCGGGACGCAGTCCCTTGATTGCGGTCTTGCGAGACGGCGCTTATCAGGGAATGCCGGGCTCCAGCTAGCATAGAGGTGTGACCTCCTACCTCCCGGATTCCGCACGCCCTTGTATCCCCTCAGCTGTCCCCGACGTTGAGCACGTCCTGGCTGTCCGTGGCATGGGTGGCTACCGTCAGTACCGCATCCCGGCTCTGGCCGTCAGCATGCGGGGCACAGTGTTGGCTGCCTATGACGGCCGGCCCAACCTGGACGATCTACCCAACCCCATCGACCTCCTCCTGCGTCGCAGTTACGACCATGGAGTCACGTGGGAGCCACAGCAGGTGGTCCGCAGGGGTTCGGGGCTCCACGGCTTTGGCGATCCAAGCCTGCTGGTGGACGCCATCATCGGACGCATCTTCATGTTCCACGCAGCCGGAACGCACGCGGGCTTCTTCGAGGCTGTCGCAGGTATGGAGCCGGATGAGGACGTGCAGCATGCGGACATCAGCTTCTCGGACGACGACGGCGATACCTGGCATCACCGTCGTCTTACCACCCAGCTCAAGACCGGCGACATCACAGGCCTTTTTGCGGCCGCCGGGCAGGGCATCCAGATCCATTCCGGTCCTTTAGTGGGCCGGCTGGTGCAACAGTATGTGCTGTTGGTGGGCGGTGCCATCATGGCAGCCTCTGCGTTCAGCGACGACCACGGCGAGACGTGGAAGCTGGGGAACCTGATCGGTCCGGGCACCACCGGTGTGGGGCCGAACGAGAACAAAGTAGTGTGCCTGGACGATGGCAGGTTGCTGCTGCATTCACGGGCAACACCGTCCCGATTGGCAGCCGTGTCCGATGACGGCGGTCAGACGTGGAGCCCGCTGCAGCCCGTTCCGGCCCTCCCCGATCCCAGCGACAACGGTTCCCTGACACGCTTCGACGGCCTGCCGCATATTGCCTTGGCGGCGCCGGAGACGTCAGCCTGGCTTCTCGCGAGCAACAACCAGGACCCTCATCTGCGGCGAAACACCGTACTGAGCCTCTCCCCCGACAACGGCGCCACCTGGCCGGCAAAGCTGACGGTCTGCTCCGGAAGCTCGGCCTATTCGACAGTGACACGTCTCCCCAACGGGAACATCGGAGTGCTCTACGAACGGCAGGGGTACAGGGAGATCGTGTTCGCTTCGATACCTGCCGAACAATTGGTGGGACAGCTTTCCGCGCTTCAATTGACTCGTCCGGAATCCTCGGGCCTGGTCTTCGACATGGAGCTGCGATCCATCACGCCCGGCAGGCCCACTGTGTGGCAAAACGCCGGAGACTTCCATGTGATCCCGTCCAACAGCGGCGGTGTATGGGATGTCCAAACGTGGAAGGAAATCGGGCAGGGCTACGCCGGAGATCAGGTTCTCGGCACCCGGGAAGCCCAGGACCTCAACTACGGGCCTGTCATCCCTGGATATAAAGCCGGGGACATCCTCGCCTTCACCGGGCGCGTCCGCAACCTGGGCACTGACCCAGCTACCGGCGTCGTACTTCTCGGACCGCACAACAACGCCAGCGATTTCCCACCCGCGGACCTGCTGCCCGGCGAGCATGTCCTCTACTTCACGCCGACCTACACCATCGCCGCGTCGGACCTGGAGCACGGCACACTGAAACTCGTGTTCACGGCAGAGGCCGACGGCGGGAGCGTGCGTTTGGAACGAACGTTCCGTTTCGATCTGCGCAGCGGAACGGTTGCTGCTTCCTAACGGTACGTGCTGACGAACGGCTGGTTGGTAGGCACGATCTGCTTGCCCAGAGGCATGAGCGAAACCGGGATGAGCTTCAGGTTGGCGATGGCCAGCGGGATGCCAATGATGGTGATGGCCATGGCAAACGCCGTGACCACGTGACCTATCGCGATCCAAATGCCGGCAACCAGAAGCCAGATCACGTTGCCCAGGAGCGCAAACACCCCGGCACCGCCCGGCTTCTCAACCACCATTTGACCGAACGGCCACAGGCAGTAAGCACCGATCCGGAACGAAGCGATGCCCCACGGGATGGTGACGATGAGCACGCAGCAAATGATGCCGGCCGCGAAATAACCCAAGGCCAGCCAGAACCCACCGAAGACAAGCCAGATGATGTTAAGGAGCGTTTTCATAGTCCTCATTCTCCCCCGCCGGCCTGACAAAAAGCCTAGGGGTCTGCCCTGAATCTTCCCTGACTTACAACAGCGCCACCCAGCAGGCCCAGGTCAGCGACTCAACCAGCCAGGAGCGCATCCAGCTTGTCGAAGGAGGTGCCCCAGCCGTCGCGAGTCATTTCCACCCACTCTTCGGAAGCAAACGGACCCTGTTTGAGATTCATCCGGGTACGGCCGTTGAGGTCCTCGAATTCAAGGTGCATTTCCTCGTACTCGTGGTCAGCGTCCGGGGCGGCTTTGGCCTGTGCCACCAAAAGAGCCGGGCTGTTCAGCTCGGAGATAGTGGCTTCGATCGGGGCAGATTGCTCGCCGTTCTCATCCGACCACACCATAACTACCTGCCAGATGCCACCAACCCGAGGCTCGACGATGATCTGCTCGCGAGGAGCGTCCACTTCCGCAGGGCCGAACCACCGGGTTAGCTTGTCCGGCTCCATCCAAGCCTCGAAAACCTTCTCGCGGGGAGCATCGAATTCGCGGCTCATGGTCAGGGTGTACTGTTCCGTGCTCATTGCTTAGCTCCTGGCTTCCGTGGTTTCGAGGTGAATCGTGCTCTTGGGAGTGAGTCTAAGGGGTGCCAGTGACAGTCAGACGCTCTCTCACTAAATCGGGGCTTGAAGCCATCGCTCTCTCACGTCATCACCGGTTAGACCGAGGGAAGTGAGAGAGCGTCCACGCCAAACCCGAGGGAAGTGAGAGAGCGTCCACGCCAAACCCGAGGGAAGTGAGAGAGCGTCCTAGAGGCCAGCGGCTTTGGCGGCTTGGACGAAGGCGCGGATCTTGGCCAGGTCCTTCACCCCGCGGGATGCCTCGACGCCCGAGGACACGTCCACGCCCCAAGCACCTGCGGCAGTTGCAGCGAAGGCCACGTTGCCGGGTTCCAGTCCTCCTGCGAGCAGCCATTCCCGGCCGTCGAGCCCCTTCGCCCGCACGGAGGCGTAGTCCCAAGCCTCCCCCGAGCCCGGTATTGCTGCATCGATCAGGAAAATTTCTTCGCCCATGTCCGCGAACTCGTCCTGGGAGGCACCCATGGTGACGGCGCGGATGAGCCGCATCCCGGCGTCGTGCACTGTTGTGACGTCCTCGGCAGTCCGGTGACCGTGCAGCTGCACCCATTCGAGCCCGGCGGCGCGTGCAGTAGCCACAGCATCAGCGGCATCCTCGTGCCGGAAAACGCCCACGGCGTGAACTCCCTCCGGCACCAGCGGCAGCAAAATTCGCACCTGATCCGGGCTGACTTGGCGGGGGCTGGAGGTGAGCACGAAACCGACCGCGTCAGCACCGGCGTCCACCGCTTCACGCACGGATTCCGGCGTGCTCAAGCCACACACTTTGACGAACATACCCGCGCCTCCAGGCGTAGTCTCAACGTTTTCCACATATGACGTTAGCAAGCCGCATTGCCAGCGCAGAAGCGGTGTCCACCACTAGGCTGGTCGGATGGAGATTATCCGCTTTGCCGACATCCATCCCGAACCGTGGCGCAACGGGGGCGGGGTGACGCGCGAACTCGCCAGCCACCCGAAGGCGGCCTCGGCGCAGGATGGCGCCTGGGATTGGCGCGTCAGCATCGCGGACGTTTCCAAAGCGGGCGAGTTCTCCACGTTCCCCGGGATGGAGCGCGTCATCACCATCATCGACGGCGAGCTGCTCCTCCTCACTGTGGACGGCGCGGAGCACCCCTTGGAGAAGTACCGTCCGTTCAGGTTCTCCGGTGAGGCAGCGTCATCGGCCGCTCTTCCCACCGGCGACATTCGCGATTTGAACGTCATCGCACGCACCGGCGCTTTCAAGGGCTACACGTCCATCGTTGAGATCTCCAAGAAACGCGCGCACCCGGTCTTCGAGGGCCAGCTGGCCATCCTGCTTGAGGGTAAAGCAACGGTTGCGCCCGGTGCGGTTGTGGAGAAAGAGTCCGACGGCGGCGAAGCGGCAACCAGCGAAGCAGCACCCAGCACCGGCGAACCTGTGGAGTTGTCGCGCTACGACGCCGTGGTCGGTTCGGATACCCGCAGCCCGGAAATCTCGGGTCGCGGATTTATTGCAGTGATCTCCATTGACCATGTGGAGCCCGTGCACGCCTGAGCTGGTGACGTTAACCACCAGAAGTGGCCACCCCGCGAGGGAGTTGCTAGCCTGAAATGAAGGTTCCCCTCTGGAACCTCCGGACGACGGTTCAGTACCCGGCACGCGACAAGACTGGCCAAAGGAAATGTCATGTCGTGGTTAATTCTCATTCTTTCCGGAGCACTCGAAGCCGTCTGGGCCGCAGCGCTTCACCGTTCCAAGGGCTTCCGCAAGCCCGTCCCCACCGTTGTGTTCCTGGTGTCTGTCATCGCCAGCATGGGTGGGCTCGCCATCGCGATGCAATCCATTCCTACGGGCACGGCCTACGCAGTGTGGGTTGGCGTCGGCGTCGTGCTGACGGCAACGTACGCGATGGTCACCAAAGTTGAACGTGCGACGACGGCCCGGCTCCTTCTGCTGGCCGGCATCGGCGCATGTGTGGTCGGCCTGAAGGTGGTGGCATAGCCATGACGACGAATAGCAAGAACAACGGAATCTTCTGGGTCATCCTCTTGGCTTCAGCGCTGCTCGAAGCCGTGTGGGCCACAGCTCTGGGCTTGTCCAACGGCTTTACGCAACTCATGCCCACTGTGGTTTTTGCCATCACTGCTGTGCTGAGCATGCTCGGCCTGGGTATCGCAGTAAAACGAATCCCCCTCGGCACTGCCTACGCAGTGTGGGTGGGTATCGGAGCTGCGCTGACCGTTGGTTGGGCCATGATCACGGGTGTGGAATCCGCGAGTCCGTTGAAGCTCCTGTTCATCGCGGGAATCGTGGGCTGTGCTGCCGGCCTGAAGGCGTTGCCTGCCGAGAAAGCTGTAGCCAAGGCCGAGTAGTGAACTCCTCTCCATTTCGATGGTTCCCTGCGAAACGTGCCGCGCGCCCGGCACTTCTAGCAGGGAACCCCCGAAATGGCCGGGCAAGGAGGTGCGCAGGGCAAGGGTAAGCGCAGGAGTCGGGCCCTGCAGGAATACCCTTAGCGTCCGTGGAGTTCATGCCATCAAAGGGCACTCTGGAACACCTACGCGTATTGGAGAAGTTCATGACTTCAGTTCAACTCGGCAACGGCCTCAAGGTCAGCCCACTCGGCTTCGGCGGAATGGCCCTCACCCCGGTCTACGGCGGAATCGAGCCCGAGGAAGGGTTGCAAACGCTGAGACATGCGGTGGACGCGGGCATCACCTTCATCGACACCGCAGATGTATACGGCGCGGGCAGCAACGAGGAACTCGTGGGCAGGCTCTTGAAGGAGCGCCGCGAAGAAATCCAAGTAGCCACAAAGTTTGGAATTGAGGGCAACCCCGCGGACGGGTACACGGGAGTCCGCGGGGATGCGCCCTACATCAGGCAAGCGGCGGAAGCGAGCCTCCGCCGGCTGGGCACTGACGTTATTGACCTCTACTACATGCACCGCCGTGACCTCCGCGTTCCGATAGTGGAAACCGTGGAGGCCATGGCGGAGCTGGTCCGAGAGGGCAAGGTCCGGCACCTCGGACTGTCCGAAGTGACAGCCGAGGAGCTCAGGCAGGCCAACGCTGTCCATCCCATTGCCGCGGTCCAGAGTGAATGGTCAATCTGGAGCAGGGATGTAGAGCTCAACGTTGTTCCTGCCGCCAAGGAGCTTGGCGTTGGATTCGTGCCGTATTCGCCGCTTGGCCGCGGGTTCCTCACGGGAACCGTCAGCGCGAGCGACCTTGGGGAAAATGACTTCCGCCATAAGATTCCCCGTTTTGGCGATGAGGCACTTGATGCGAACCAGGCCGTAGTGGCGGCGGTCCGCGAGGTAGCCAGCGGGCTGGATGCAACTCCGGCCCAAGTAGCCCTGGCTTGGCTGTTCACCCAAGGTCAGCGCCTCGGGATTTCTGTGGTCCCCATCCCCGGCACGCGCAAACCGCACCGGATCGACGAGAACCTGGGGGCACTGTCCCTGCAACTGGGAACAGCACAACTTGAGAAGTTCGACCAAGCTGCAGCCGCCGTCGTGGGTTCACGCTCCGCCGACCCCAACTGGGTGTCACAGGGCCGCGAAGCCGACCCCGTAGGCTGATCGCATGGATTCGCTAATTCACTCTTTGCGCGACGTCACCATCCGCAGCATCTCCGTCAGCGAGATGAACAACAACGTGTACCTGTTGACCTCAAAGTCCACGGGTGCGCAGTTGTTGATCGACGCCGCCGATAACCTTCCGGCCATTCAGCAGCTTCTCCACGACGGTGCAGCTGATTCCTCGGTCCCGACCAAACTGGCCAGGATTGCCACCACCCACCAGCACTGGGACCACGTCCGGGCGCTGCCGGAGTTGGTCGCCGTCACCGGCGCAAGCACGTCAGCAGGAACGGACGACGCCGATGCGTTGCCGGTTCCGGTGGACGTCCGGCTCGGTCACGGCGACGTGGAGCAGTTCGATGGCTTCGAGGTCACGGCAGTCCACCTGCGTGGACACACCCCGGGCTCGATCGCTTTCGTGTACCAGGATCCGGACGGGCCGGCCCACATTTTCAGTGGAGACTCGTTGTTTCCGGGAGGCGTCGGCAACACACAGAACGATCCTTCACGTTTCACTTCTCTGTTGAACGACGTGTCGGAGCGACTGTTCGACGCTTATCCGGACGAAACCCTGGTGCACCCGGGCCATGGATTGCCCACGACCCTCGGCGCCGAGCGGCCACACCTTGACGAGTGGCGCGCCCGAGGCTGGTGACTTGCGGGGCCTGCTCTGCACGCTAAACCTAAGGAATAGG
Source organism: Arthrobacter sp. GW822-FHT05G07 (assembly GCF_058799755.1). Classification (NCBI taxonomy): domain Bacteria; kingdom Bacillati; phylum Actinomycetota; class Actinomycetes; order Micrococcales; family Micrococcaceae; genus Arthrobacter; species Arthrobacter sp. GW822-FHT05G07. Next base: position 168,067 of record NZ_JBXALT010000004.1, read on the forward strand.
GTGCAGAGCGGGCCTCACAACGCGAGACCTAGCGGCCGCGACGCTCGTTCGAGGCCGGAGCCGATGCACGACGCGGACCGCTGCGTGCCGGACGACCTGCGCCCGAGCCACCGCGACTGGAGTTGCCGGAAGCACCCGAACCGTAGGATCCGCCGGACGTAGCGCCCGTCGCGGAAGACCAAACGGCCTTGTTCCCGCCGGTGCGGGTGCTCGTGGTGGATGCCGTGCGCGGAGCCGAAGCTGAGCGCTGGCCGGTAGCCGGACGTCCGCTGCGGCCGTTCTGGCCCTGCGAGCCGGGAACGTCGTTGCGGTGAGTGGCACCCGACTTGCCGCGACCGCGTGAGCTGCGGGCGACGTCGTCGTTCATTGCTGCACGGCGATCCGCACGGTTGGTGTCCGTACGAACCGGCTCAGCCGCAACCTTTCCGCGTCCATTGCGACCGCCGCGGCCACCAGCGGTGGGAGCAGCCTGCGTGGAACGGCGTGCGCGCTTGCGCTGGGCATTGGCGCCGGTGGACGTGCCGCCACCCTGCTGGGTTTTCGCAGCGAGGAGGGCCGCACGGGTGCGGGGATCAACCTTGTCCGCGATGTCGCCCACGAGCTTTGAAACCAAGGGTGAGCTGGCCGTGACGCGCTCGAAGCTAACGTCAACGCCGGCAGCCTTCATGAGCTTCTTGACGTCGCTCTGCTGCTCGGGGAGCGTCAGGGTGACAACGGTGCCATCGGAACCGGCGCGGGCGGTACGGCCGGAGCGGTGCAGGTATGCCTTGTGCTCTGTGGGCGGGTCCACGTGGATGACGAGTTCAACGTCGTCCACGTGCACGCCACGGGCTGCGACGTCGGTGGCCACCAGGACGCGGACGTCACCGTTGGAGAACTCTGCAAGGTTGCGGTCGCGGGCGTTCTGCGACAGGTTGCCGTGAAGGTCGACGGCGGGGATGCCGGCGTCGGTGAGGGTCTTGGCAAGCTTGCGGGCGTGGTGCTTGGTCCGCATGAAGAGGACCCGGCGGCCGGCGCCTGAGGCCAGTTCAACGATGAGCTGCTTCTTGACGGTCTGGTCGTTGACCACCAGGACGTGGTGTTCCATGGTGGTGACAGCGGCCTGGGGGTCGTCCACGGAGTGCGTCAGCGGGTTGGACAGGTAACGGTTGACCAGCTTGTCAACACCGTTGTCCAGCGTCGCGGAGAAGAGCAGGCGCTGACCCTGGGTGGGGGTCATGTCCATGAGCTTCTTGACCACCGGGAGGAAGCCGAGGTCTGCCATGTGGTCTGCCTCGTCCAGCACGGTGACCTCAACGGCTTCGAGGGTCAGGATGCGCTGGCGGATCAGGTCTTCGAGGCGGCCCGGGCAGGCGATGACGATGTCGACGCCGGCGCGCAGCGCCTTTTCCTGGCGTGCCTGGGAGATGCCGCCGTAGATGACCGTGGTGTTCAGGCCCATGGCCTTGGCCAACGGCTCGATGGTGGCGTTGATCTGGGTTGCCAGTTCACGCGTCGGTGCAAGGACGAGGCCCATGGGGCGGCCCGGCTTGCGGAAGTGCTTTGCCTCGCGCTCGGCCAAGCGGGCCACAAGCGGGATAGCGAAAGCAATGGTCTTACCGGAGCCGGTGCGGCCACGGCCCAGGACATCGCGGCCTGCAAGCGTGTCCGGGAGGGTCTTCACCTGGATGGGGAATGCCTCTTCGATGCCATCTGCGGCGAGGGATTCAGCAATGGGCTTGGGCGTGCCAAGGGCAGCAAAAGTAGTCATAAACTTCATGTCTTTCGGGCGGTGTCCAGTTGCGGACATCGGCCCCCGACGCCGGTTGGGCCAGGGGTTCGCCGAGGAAAAGTCAGGTGGTCTACCGGTTCGCTTCAACAGCGGTGGCCGGGACCAAATAGAACGCGTTCATCGACGCAGGATGTGCCTCTCACATGAAAAATGCCCCGCCGCGTAGCCTTTCAGGCCACCTGCTTCAGGGCGTCACCGCACATCAAGTGTTCCTAGCTTAGCAGTGTTTCTCCTGCGGGCCCGCATCGGGTCAGGTCAGGCCCTCGTTGCTAGGCCCGCTTTGCACCCTTCCGGGCCACCAATACACGCAGAGCAGGCCTCACAACTCACACGCTCGCGTTGCGGGGCCCGATCTGCGCCCTTCCGGGCCACCAATACACGCAGAGCAGGCCTCACAACTCACACCCTCGCGTTGCGGGGCCCGATCTGCACCCTTCCGCGCGGCAATACCCTGCAGAGCAGGCCTCACAACGGGTCAGGAGTGGTGCGTGAGCTCGGGTTCAGCGCTCGAGGATTCGGGTGGCGCAATGCGCGCCGCGACCCTCGGCGCAATGACGACCCCGACGACGGCGATCACGGCCGTCAGCGCAAAGACCGCAGCGAAAGGGCTGGCAGTAAATGCAGCGAACACAAGTCCGGTGGCTGCGAGGGACAGTGCCCCGCCGAGGGAATCGGAGATGGACATGGCCGCGCTGTTGAAGCCTTGGTTTTCCTCAGTGGACAGCGCCAACGTCATCACGGAGAGCCGCGGGTACATGAGCCCCATGCCGCCACCGGCCAGGATCCAACCAACGATTGCCACGGCGGCGGGCAGCGCCAGGGCGGCCGTCACGAGCGTCGAGATCACGGCGATCAGCACCAGGGAAGCTCCGATCTTCACGGCGCGTTCGTCAGCAAAGCGGTCACCGAGCCGCCCTTGGATGGCCGACGCCCCGGCCCACGCCAGGGCAGCACCGGTCAGAGTGAGTCCCGCGAACGTGGGCGTGAACGCGTACCGCTCAGTCAGCAAATACGGCAAGTACACTTCGGCGCCGAAGAACGCAGCCGACGCCAAGCCGCGGACCAGGATCACACTGGGCAGCCCCCGCCGGGCAGTGAGGGTCCCGCGGGGAACCAATGGGCGTACCGCCACCAAAGCAATGACAAGCGCGACGACGGCAATCACCCCGCCCACGCCCGGTACCTCTGCGGACAGGTTCAGCCCCAGGACGGCAATGGCCGCGAGCGCAGCCCATCCCATGCGACCGAAGGCCCAGGGAACAGGCTCTGCAGCGGGTTCGGAATTCATCCCCCGCACAGCTGGCACCACCATCAGCACTGCCGGAACAACCAGCCCCACAACGCCGAGGAACACCCAGTGCCAGCTGCTCAGCTGGGCAACGACGCCCGCGGCGAAGGGACCCACCAAGGAAGGAACCACCCAGGATGCGGCGAATGCGGCAAAGATCTTGGGGTGCAGTGCCGGCGGGTATACGCGGGCCACCAGTACGTAGAGGGCCACGGTCATCGCGCCACCACCGAGACCTTGGACCAGCCTTCCCAGCACCAGCATTTCCATGGTTCCGGCCATTCCGGCGATCAGCAGGCCAGCCACGAACAAGGCCACGGAGGAGTACAGCGGCGCAGCCGGACCCCGACGATCTGACCAGTTCCCCGCGGCCACCATGCCCATCACGCCCGTAGCCAGTGGTCCAGCGAAGGCCAGGGCGTAGAGGCTGGCGCCGTCCAGGTCGCGGCTGACGAGCGGCATGATGGTGGTCACCGCAAGGGACTCGAACGCGCTCAGGAACACGAGTGCGCAAGCTCCCACGGTGGCAAGGAGGTATGGGCGGCGCAGTATCCCGGCCGTTGAGGTGTCAGAGGTCATGGACGTCAGCCTAGAACCTCAACTAATGTTGAGGTCAATCCACCGCTCCGGCCACCGAAAGCACTTCATGCCGCCAGTCGAAACCCACCGGCCCCTCACTATCGGTGAGCTGTCCGAGCGGAGTGGAGTGTCGGCGTCGGCCCTTCACTTTTACGAACGCAACGGGCTCATCGAAGCGGAGCGAACAGCCGGTAACCAGCGGCGATACCGGAGGGACACACTCCGGCGGGTCGCCTTCATCAAGACGTCCCAGCGGGTGGGCCTACCTCTGAAGGACATCCGCGAGGCCTTGGACTCATTGCCCGACGGTCGGACACCCACCAAGCGCGACTGGTCCAAACTGTCCCTGCGCTGGCGCAAGGAGCTGGACGAGCGGATCGCGGCTTTGCAGCATCTGCGCAACGACCTCGACGGGTGCATCGGCTGCGGCTGCCTAAGCCTGAAATCCTGCACGTTGCAGAACCCGTCAGACGAACTTGGAGCATCGGGTGCCGGGGCCCAGCGCTGGACTTTGCCGGAATAGCAACAGGCATTGCCTTTCAACGCAGCGTCACGGCACGCTTGGGTTATGACTGAACACACGCACGACGCCGGCACTCACCACCACGGTCAGCACACCCATGAAGGTGCTCAGCAGAGCGGATTGAACCTCCACGAGGACGCCGACAATGCCGTGGACATGTGGGACGGCATGTACCGCGAGCGCCCCAAGGTGTGGAGCGGAAACCCGAATCCGCAGCTGGTCGCGGAAGCCAAGGAGCTAAAGCCGGGCAAGGCGCTGGACCTGGGCTGCGGTGAGGGCGCTGACGCCATCTGGCTCGCAACACAAGGCTGGACCGTCACCGCAATGGACGTGTCCGCCGTCGCGCTTGAACGGGCAGCCGCGCATGCAGCAGAAAGCGGTGTGGACAACAGGATCACCTGGCAGCAACAGGACCTCACAGAGTGGGAGCCTGAGCCGGTCTTCGATCTGGTCTCGGCCCAGTTTCTGCACTCGCCGCTCCTGCCGTGGCGGGATTCCGTGGCATCAGCGGCGGCGGCCGTGGCACCCGGCGGAACGTTGCTGGTAGTGGGGCATCACCCGCACGGTCTCCCCTCATGGAGCCATCACCACGAGACCGGAATGTTCTTCACGCCGGAGCAGCTGGCAGGCGCTTTGCGGCTGGATCGGGAGCCGTGGTTCGTCAACGTCCTCACAGACCGGTCACGTCCTGCCTCGGGACCGAACGGCGAGTCGGGCACAACCTTGGACACAGTCTTGAGGGCTACCAAGCACGCCTAAATACCGGCTGGCAGCAGCTCTCCGTAGGGCGGCACCACTTTTCCTGTGGCGGTCGAGTCCGGGTTCAGCATCCACCCCACGCGTTTGGCCGTGTTCAGCATGACCACGCTCTCCACGAGTTCGATTCCCGGGATCCGCTGCTGGATGGTGAGCTCCATTTCCATGACGTCAGCCAGCGAGCGCAGCCACATGATCATGGTGAAGTTGGTGCGGCCCGTGGTGGATGCGGAGAAGCGGATGTTCCTGATGGCCCGCAACTCTGTGGCTGCGGCTTCGTGCTCACCTGCGGGAACGTTCGCGAACCATTGAACCGTGATGGGGAAGCCGGAGAATTGTTGGGCGATTTCGCAGCGGAAGGACAACATCCGACTACTCAGGACCCGGCCCAGTTGCCGCTGGACCGTGGCGGGGTTGCGCCCCAGGGCTCTGGCGATTTCCGCCGCTGTGGCGCGTCCGTCCCGGGCGAGGAACGGGATGATCGCCAGATGGCTCTCGGGGAGCGGGAGCACCATCGCGTCGTGGGCTGACGGGTTCGCAGATTCAGGTCCGGCCAACGCCCGGAGTGCCTGCTGCTCCGCTTTGCTGAGGACGTTGAGCCGCCACGCATATCCGCTGGTGTGAATACGGGTGCAGAGGGCTGTGTGGTACTTGGTGAGCCCGCGGATTTCCTTGAGTTTCGGCAGCACTTCGGTGCTGAACTGTCCCAGGTCCTGCGTGATCACGGTGAGCGTGAGGTCGCGGTTACTGGCAGCCTCTTCCACGGTGATGACCTCGGGAAGCTGGGCGACAGCGGAGGTGACGTCCGGCCTGAGGTGCATTTCGCAGTCGATGTCCACCATGGCCAAGCACATGTCCTTCGGATCACCCATGAGGTGGGCGGTGGTCCATGCTGCGCCGGCTCCCCTAAGGCGCTCCCATCGGGATGCCAGCGTGGTGGCGTGGACGCCCAAGACCTCTCCGGCGTCGGACCAGCTGATCCGCGGTGAAATCTGCAGGGCGTTGACCAGGCGCAAGTCTTCTTCGCTGAGCTCCATGAGCCCATTCTTCCAGAAGGGTGCATGATTCCTGCCGAAAGTTGAGTACAAATGCATATTTACAGTTGTTTAGGCGCATGTGAAGCACGTCACCCCAGAATGGCATAAGGAACACGTCACCGAGAAAGACCAGGAGAACTTATGACTATCGCCGCTGATGCCAAGGAACTGCAGGAGGACATCGTCCGCCTCCGTCACGACCTCCACCGCGAACCGGAGATCGGGCTGCAGCTCCCCCGCACCCAGGAAAAGGTGCTCAAGGCGCTGGACGGACTTCCGTACGAGATCACCTTGGGCCAGGAAACGACGTCGGTCACCGCCGTTCTGCGGGGCGGTGCCGCCCACGCTTCAGCTGAGAAGCCAGTGGTGTTGCTGCGCGCCGACATGGATGGCCTCCCTGTGCAGGAGACCACCGGTGTGGACTACACCTCGCGCGTGGATGGCGCCATGCACGCCTGCGGTCACGACCTCCACACGTCCATGCTGGCCGGCGCCGCCACCCTCCTGGCCGAACGACGTGACCAGCTGGCCGGTGACGTCATCCTCATGTTCCAGCCCGGCGAGGAGGGCTTCGACGGCGCGAGCTACATGATCAAGGAAGGCGTCCTGGATGCAGCGGGCCGCCGCGCCGACACTGCCTACGGAATGCATGTGTTCTCCTCACTTGAACCGCATGGCCAGTTCGTCACCAAACCGGGCGTCATGCTCAGTTCCTCCGACGGACTTGTCGTCACGGTGCTGGGCGCGGGGGGCCACGGCTCTGCCCCCCACTCCGCCAAAGACCCCGTCACGGCAGCTGCTGAGATGGTCACCGCACTTCAGGTCATGGTCACGCGCCAGTTCAACATGTTCGATCCCGTGGTCCTCACAGTTGGCGTCCTGCACGCAGGAACCAAGCGGAACGTCATCCCCGAGACCGCCCGGATCGAAGCCACCATCCGGACCTTCTCAGAGGAGTCGCGGCGGAAGATGATGGAAGCAGTACCCAGGCTGCTCCATGGCATCGCCGCAGCCCACGGTCTGGAGGCGGATGTGCATTACCAAGAGGAATACCCCCTCACCATCAATGATGAGGATGAGACCACTACTGCGGAGAAGGTCATCGCCGGAATGTTCGGCGAGTCCCGGCACACCCGGATGGCCACTCCCCTGGGCGGTTCCGAGGACTTCTCCCGGGTCCTCGCTGAAGTCCCAGGCACCTTCGTGGGACTCAGTGCCGTTGCCCCCGGCGCCGACCACACGACGTCGCCGTTCAACCACTCGCCTTACGCAATGTTCGACGACGGCGTGCTCACCGACGGTGCCGCGCTCTATGCCGAACTCGCCGTGTCCCGTATCGCCGCCCTCGCCGGCAAATAAACCCACTCCCAGCCCGCCCCACCTTGGAGAACCACATGACCGCCACCGTAGGAACGTCCCCCGACGTCAAGGTCCACAAATCCCACATGCGCACGCTGGTTGGCACCGGCATCGGCAACGCCGTTGAATGGTACGACTGGGCAATCTACGCCACGTTCTCGCCGTTCATCGCAAGTGCCCTGTTCAGCCAAGCCGACCCGACGTCAGCCGTGCTGTCCACCTTGGCGATCTTCGCCGTCGGGTTCGTTGCCCGGCCGTTCGGCGGGTTCGTGTTCGGCTGGATCGGTGACCGAATCGGCCGCAAAACGTCCATGACCGTGGCAGTGGCACTGGGTGCGGTGGGCAGCCTCCTCATCGGTATCGCACCGACCTTCGCTGCCGTTGGCGCCTTCGCCTCCGTGATGCTGTTGATCGCCCGGCTCATCCAGGGCCTCGCCCACGGTGGCGAGCTGCCGTCGTCGCAAACGTACTTGTCCGAGATGGCACCCAAGGAACACCGCGGCTTCTGGGCCACCCTCATCTACACCTCCGGAACCGCCGGCATCCTGGCCGGCACGCTGCTGGGGGCCATCCTCACCGCAACCCTCAGCAAGGACGACATGAGCGCTTGGGGTTGGCGCATCCCGTTCCTGATTGGTGGTGCTTTGGGTGTCTATGCCCTGTTCATGCGGGCCAAGATGAAGGAAACCGAAGCTTTCGAAGCTGAGGCTCCCAACGAGAAGCGCCTGCCCATCTGGCCGCAGATCGTGAAGTACCGCAAGCAGGCGCTGCAGGTTATCGGCCTGACCGTTGGCTTGACCGTCGTTTACTACATCTGGGGCGTGGTGGCTCCGAGCTACGCAGCAACCTCCTTGAAGATGGACCGCGGAGAAGCTCTCTGGGCAGGTGTGGTCGCCAACGTGGTGTTCATCGCAGCCCTGCCGTTCTGGGGCAAACTGTCGGACCGCATTGGCCGCAAACCTGTGATCATCGCTTCGGCTGCCGGCGCCGCACTGCTGCACTTCCCCATGACGTGGCTGCTCAAGGACTCCCCGTGGCAGCTGGCAGTGTCCATGTCCGTGATGCTGTTCTTCATCGCGGGCAGCGCTGCGATCGTCCCAGCGGTGTATGCCGAACTGTTCCCCACGCATATCCGCACCATCGGCGTCGGAGTTCCGTACTCCATCTGCGTCGCGGCGTTCGGTGGCACGGCTCCGTACCTGCAGACCTGGCTCGGCAGCATCGGGCAGGCCCAGCTGTTCAACGTGTACGCGGTAATCCTGCTGCTGGTGGGCATCGCTTTCGCCTTCTCCATCCCGGAGACGAAGGGCAAGGACCTGACCGTCTAGCTACTCCGGCTTTCGTTGCGAGGCCCGCTCTGCGCTCTTCCCTGGGTTTTTGGGATGCAGAGTGGGCCTCGCAACGTTAAACGAAGCGGTCGCGGCCGGCCCGGTATCCAAAGAACGCCGCCAGGGAACCGACCACCAGGAAAAGGATTCCGGCCGCTGCGAATCCGCCCGTTGCCTGATGCAGTTGGCCGACCATCAACGTGCCCAGCGAACCCACTCCGTAGCCGACGCCCTGCATCATTCCGGACAGGTGCGCGGCCGTGCGGGCGTCGCGCGTGCGGACCATGATCATAGTGAGGGCCACGGCGGTCAACGATCCCTGGCCCAGCCCGTTTAGCCCGGTCCATACCCAGATGAGTTCGGTGGGCCCAAAGATGGTGAGCGCGAAACCGCCGCCGGTCATCAGCGCCACCACCATATTGATGATCCGCTGATCCTTGAACCGTGTGGCCAGCGCAGGAGCAAACAGGGATCCGAGCATCTGCAGCACGATCGACACCGACACGATCAGCCCGGCCGTTCCGCCGTCGATCCCCCGGTCGCGCAGGATTGGCGCCATCCAGGCGAACACGCTGAACGACATCATGGCCTGCAGCACCATGAACATCGTCACCTGCCACGCCACGGCGGACCGCCACACGTTCACGCCGCCGTGGACTGCCTGGTGCTTCACGGAGGGTTGCCGGATTGCCAGCGGCAGGAAGAGCAAAAGTACGACGGCGGCAGGCACCGCCCAGAACCACAGCGCCGAAGTCCAGTGGCCGGTTGCCGCAAAAACCGGATAGGTGAAGCCCGCTCCGAGTGCCGCCGACGCGCAGATTGCAGTGGTGTAGAGGCCGCCCATCAGGCCCAGGCGGTGCGGGAAGTCCCTTTTGACCACGCCGGGAAGAAGGACATTGCATAAGGCGATTGCAGCACCGCAAGCGGCGGTTCCGGCGAGGAGCGCGGGCAAGTGCCCGGCTCCCGGGATCTCCACCGGCCTGAGCAGCAAACCCGCTGTGAGGACCGCCATGGCTCCGAGGAGCACCCGTTCGGCACCGAACCTGCGGGCGAGGATGGGCGCAAGCGGGGCGAAGAGGCCAAGCAAGGTGACCGGCACGGTGGTGAGGACCACCAACGACCAGCCCGGGAGGCCGGCGTCGGACGTTATTTCCGGCAGGACCGCGGAGAAGCTTGAAAAGACCGTCCGGAGATTCAGTCCAATCAGGACCAGGCAGATGCCCAAGAAGACGAGGCCCCGCTTGCCGCGGAGCTGCGTAGGGTCAGCTGCTGGTTCGTCATCGATCTCGGCATCGGCCGCAATCTCGGGCAGGACGGATTTCTCTGGGTAGCCGGGCATCTTGGAGGAGGTCACCCGTCCTATTCTGTCAGTCGCTCCTGATCCGGGTTTGTTGGGCAGGATGTGACCCTTCAACGACCTCCCGTGCAGTTATCCACATACGCGAGGTTTCCCCTGCCGACGCCGAATCGCGATCCATAACGTTGAGGGCATGAACCAAACCTCCGAACCATCCCCTGACTCGTCAACGCCCAGCACAGTGGCATCGTCCAGACCTCAGCCTGCGCAGCCTCCTGGCCTGCGAGCAGGCCTCTGGAGCTTGGCACTCGCCATAGGGGCGCCGATTGTCTTTATGATCGTCTTCCCTGTGGGAATGCTTTTCGCGTTTGGCGCTGAGTCCCCGTCTTACGCAGCCGCGTCGCAGACCATTCTCACGGTCCCCACAGCCACCTGCTGGACCGTGGCAGTGATTAGTGGTCTGAGGTGTCTCAAGCTGGCCAAACACCGCGACGCGGATGGCCAGCGCACCATCGCTTGGATGTTTGGCGCCTTCGGGCTTTGCATTGCAGGAATCGAAGTACTGGGTATGGCCGCCCTTTTCGCCCGGGAGTTCTTCATTACTTAAGACCTATGGGCACGCCTGGTGCACTCTTGGCAAGGCACAGCCGAACGACTCCGCCGAACCCAAGTATTCTGGAAAGGATGAGTGAAACCCCAGATTCCCCGCGCCCAGTCACGCCCGGCAGCCAGGCCTCCTTCGGCACGTATGGTGGCCGACCGGTCAGTTTCGTGCGCCGCGGCACCCGCCTGCAGGGGCGCCGGCAGGCCGCCTGGGAAGAGCATGCCGAGCGCTGGGCCATTCAGGTGCCACGCCACGTGGCCAACACCTCCGTCCACCCGGACTACACCTTCGACGCCGAGGCAGTGTTCGGACGCAAGGCACCCCTGATCGTAGAGATCGGTTCGGGTTTGGGTGACGCCGTGGTTCATGCGGCCGAACAGAACCCGGACAAGGACTTCCTCGCGGTGGAGGTCTACACCCCGGGATTGGCCAACACCATCATCAAGATCAACAGCCGCGGGCTGACCAACGTGCGCGTGGTGGAAGCCAACGCCCCTGAGGTCCTTGAGTCGATGCTCCCGGAGGGGTCCGTCAGCGAGCTTTGGGTGTTCTTCCCGGATCCGTGGCACAAAGCACGGCACCACAAGCGCCGGCTCATCCAGCCTGCCTTCGCTTCGGTGGCTGCCAAGGCACTCGTCAAGGGTGGCTACTGGCGCATCGCCACTGACTGGTCCAACTACGCGGTCCACGTCCGCGAAGTGCTGACAGGGTCCACAGAGTTCGAGAACATGCACGAAGGCGAGCGCAGCGGCGAGGAGAGCCCGCTGACGCAAGTGTGGCAGTCCGGCGTCGAGTCTGTTGTTGGCGGAGCGCCAGTCAGGGAAGGCCGCGCGCCAGTAAGCACCGAGCACACAGGCCCGAACGAGGGCGTTGATGAAGAAGGCGGCTGGGCTCCCCGGTTCGATGGCCGGATCCGGACAAGCTTTGAGAACAAAGCCCACGAGGCCGGGCGCATGATCTTTGACCTCACGTACCGCAAGCGTTAGCCAACGGACTTTGGGGGAACCATGAGCTATCAGCCACCGCTCGACTACTACCAGCAACCACGACGTTCCGGCACACGGGGCCTGGGTGCCGGAATCACGAGCATTGTCGCCGCTGTCCTCTCCCCGGTCGCGGCCATTGTGAGCATTCCGTTGGGCATTGCAGCCATTGCTTCATCAATAAGCCGCTACAACCAAGGCAACGACGCTTGGTGGTTCGGCGCACTGATCCTGGCGGGCGTGGCGGTCCTTCTGGCTCTGGTTGCCGTGGTGAGTGGGTTGATCGCCGTGTTCCGCGCCGGCCGGATGAACGCGGGCCGCATCACAGGAATCATCGGACTGGCGATCATGGCAGTCAACGTCTTTGGAGTTGCCTTCATGGTGTTCCTGGTGCTGGGTTCCGGGCAGGGGTCCTGATGCCGCAGGTACGCGCCGAGCGGCTGATCCGGCTGGATCCCGAGACCGCGTTCGCCCTTTCCCAGACCACCGGTGAGTTCAGGCTCAAATGGGATCCGTTCATCTCGGCCCAAGCCTTTCTGGACGGGGCCAAATCGGCCGGCAAGGGCGTCAGGACCCGAACCGTCTCCCGGATGGGCTTGAAGATGGTCAGTGAGTACGTCTCTTACACACCTCCACGGAATGTGGGTATGACCATGGTGTCCGGTCCTTGGTTCTTTGAGAACTTCGGCGGCGGCTGGCGGTTCACACCGGACGACGGCGGCACCCGGGCAGTCTGGAAGTACACCTTTTCGTGTCGCCCGGCCCTGGTGAAGCCGTTGGCCGAGAGGATCGGAAGCTGGCTCCTGGGCCGGGAGATTGAACGCCGCATTGAGGCGTTCGCCCGGGCCTGCGAAGACCAGGCCCTAGTGGCGGAACTTCGCGCCCACAGCACCGAGGTCACGGACCACTAAGGTTTACGGCACCGAAATCGAGGCCACCGTCTTCTGCCCCTCATCACGAAGCTCAACACCAGCGATGCCAGCCAACTGCACAGGCGTGGCACCCGTGATCTTGATCCGTCCGCTTGGCGTGGCTGTCCAACCGCAGGTTCGTTCTTCGGCGCCGTCCCGGCCCTTCACCCACAGGTACAGGGTCCCTTCAAGCGGCATGGACCGGCCCTCCACCTCGAGCTCAGTGCCCCAGTTCTTTTTCACCATGCCCACGGTCAGCTGCAGCCCGTCCCCTGACTGAACCGAATAGCTGGCGTCCGGTTTCGGCGGCTGATTCAGTAACGGCCCGGCGAGGACGCCAATGGCAAGGCAAGCAGCGGCAACTGCGCCTACCAAAGCCGCCCACCGCCGTCGTGATTTCCGCCTTCGAGCCGACAAGTCCACAAGAACCTTCTCGGGAAGCGTTGCAGGAATCGGTTCCAAGGGTGAGAGCGCGTTGGTGCTTCCGGCGACAGTGAGGGCCACAGCGTCGGCGGCCGGAACGGCGTCGAGCAAAGCAGGCAGGCTTGCCAGTTCCTCCAACTGGTTGCGGCATTCAGCGCACTGGGCGAGGTGGTCTTCGAACGTTCGCGCCTCCCCGGGCTCAAGCCCACCCAGCAGGTAGGCGCCCAGCAACTGGTGGACGGAGTTGCCATTCATCGTTCCACCCCCATTTCATCAAGGATCGTTCGGAGGGCTTTCACAGCGTAGAAAGCCCGGGATTTCACGGTTCCCGTCGGGATGTTCAGCTGCAGTGCGGCCTCGTTGACGGTGAACCTTTGGTAGTGGAGGGCCACCAAAACCTGGCGGTGTTCGTGACTGAGCCGGAGCAGCGCCTCCTCCATGAGGACCCGGTTCAGAAGTTCATCAACACGCTCCGTCGCAGGATGGTCCGGGAGGTCTTGCTCGCCGGCTTCGGCTGGGCGGCGTTGCGCCTTCCTGTAGTTGTCGATGATCACGTTGCGGGCCGTCCGGAAGAGGTAGCTGCGCAGGCTTCCCGTGATCTGAGGGGCGTGCTGCCATACCTTGAGGATGGTTTCCTGAACGACGTCGTCGGCTTGGTGGGTGTCCGACATGCAGCTGAGAACGAAGCGTTTCAGAGCCGTGCCATGGTCACGGTAGATCGCTGCCACCACGTCTTCGTCCAACGGCATAGCCACCTCCCTCATTCCGCTGCCCCTTCGCCTATACGACGACGCGCGAATGGAAAAGGTTCAGACCCTTGAACCATTCTTCCCCCACTGGCGTCGTAGGGGTTAGCGCCGGTCCTTTCCGGCCGGCTCGTCAAAGGAGCTAGACATGAAGAAGCGACTCACTTTTGGATTCGGTGTGTTGGTTTTGGCCGCTGCCTTGGCCGGGTGTGGCGGAAGTCCTGGAACCACCACCACCTCCGCACCGCCACCCGCCACTACCTCCCCCGCTGCACCTTCCTCAGCAGCAGCGACTTCCAGCGCTCCGGCAGCCAGCACTGCAGCTGGTGCTGAGATGAAGGTTTCGGCCTCAAGCGCCGGGCAGATCGTGGTGGACCGCAAAGGCATGAGCCTCTATTTCTTCACAAAGGACGTCAAGGACTCGGGAACCAGCGCCTGCACAGCGGCCTGCCTGGACGCGTGGCCTATTTTCACCACGACGTCGGACACCCCCGCTGTTGAAGGAGTCACCGGAACTGTGGGAACCATTGCTTCACCGGACGGCAAGAAGCACGTGACGCTCAATGGCATGCCCCTGTACTACTACGCCAAGGACAAAGCTCCCGGCGACGTCACCGGCCAGGGCGTGGGCGGCGTCTGGTACTTGGTGAGCCCTACCGGGGAGATGATCAAAGGCGCTGCGGGTTCGGGCTACTGACGGGACGCGAGATCGCGGGAAGCCTGCCACGTCGCCGGAAGGTTCCGTGCGAGCGCGCAGGGTTCCCGCGAACTCGCGCTCAGGAGACATCACCTGAACGCCCGAAGGATGCGCTCCTTGAAGAGGCGTTCTTGAAAAAGGTCCTTCCACTCGATTCTGATGAATCGCCAGCCCTCCTCGATGAGAGCCTTTTCTCGTCGCCGCTCTTGGTAAATGACCTCATCTGTTGGGTTGAAGTCGAAGTATTTTGTTCTTCCGTCGAACTCCAGAGCTAGTTTTTCCTCTTCCCAAGCGAAATCCATGCGATGACGACCCAGGCGGGACTGTACCTCGAATTGTGGCTGTGGGGGCTTGATACGCAGCCTCTTAATCAACTCCCGGGTTAGCGTTTCGCCCGCAGATTCAGAGCGTGGATCCGCGTTGTCCAAGGCCTTGCGCAGCGTGCGGACACCGCGTTTTCCGGCGGAGACTGCTGCCCGGTCGGCAAGTGCACGGATGTCGGCGCCGAGGCGTAAACCATGGTCCATGACCACCAGCGCTTTCGGGTAGCTAAGCATCCTGGCACAGTCAAACATCGTGCGCTCAAGGGTGGTCGCCCGCAGACCCTGAACCACCAGCACGTCGTCCTCAGTGAAGCTTTCTGTGTGTCCCCGAACATCCTTGCCCCACCGGTCGGAGGAAGGCCGGGCAGCATGCAGGACATGAACCTTGTCATCAACACCCCACACGAATAGGCCGTGGAGTCGTGCCGCCGACAAATGGCTATAGACGAAACCACCTGTGGACGTTGTCAGCGTCCCATGGGCGTGTGCCACAATCCGCTCTTTGGCCTTCCTCCGTGGACCCAGGGCATTCCACTTATTGGCCCGGATGTAGCAGCCATATCTCAAGCGAAGCAGTTCGCCGGAGTCCACCAGTGCCTTGATATTTCGACTGTTGAGACCGAATCGGAGTAACTCGTCTGTTCTCCACATGTACCCGTGCAGAGGTAGTGATCGGACCGACCTGACCGTGTTTTCAGTTGATATGGGATCCATCGGTTCAGCATGGCGATAACACCTCGAGTCGCTGAAGGGGGCTACCCCGCTATGTGGAAATCAGGATGCCGAGGCTGCGGAAACGGTGCGAATGCACCGGAAGTTTGCGCACGCGTTCGCAGGGTTCCCGCGACATGGGGGGCGGCAATGGAAACGGCCCGGCTACGATCGAGGCATGGGCGAGACTTCTGATTTCAAGGCCGCAGCGAAGACGTGGCAGACCATGGTGGACAGCAACCAGGCGTTGCTTCTCCGCAAGTCCGGCCACGGCGTCCTTTGGTGGGCTGAACAGGGCCGCAGCCAAGGAGTGAAGAACGACGGCGAGCTCCGCGACTGGATGCGCGACGAGCACGGCATCACAGGCTACGCGCAGTACGCGGTCTCGTGGGAGCTGTTCGGCTACCCCGACTTCATGCTCCGGGACGCCGACGAACTCATCGACGGCCAATATGTCAACCATCCCCGGCTGCGCCCAATAGCGGATGCCTTGCTGGCCTGGTCCGCCGAGACCGAGGGTGTCGAGATCCAGATGCGCAAGGGCTACGTGTCGCTTCACAGCCCCCGGCGGAAGTTCGCCCAAGTTACCCGGACCAACAACACCACCGTTGATATCGCCCTGCGCTTGGATGCACCAGCCGAAGGCAGGCTCGAAGCGGTGAAGGTACGTGAGGGAGACTTCTTCGACCGCCGCGTGCGGCTGAAGAAAATCGACGACGTCGACGACGAGGTGCTCGGGTACCTCGCCAAGGCGCTGGATCAGAACAGCTAGCCTGCAAGCCACTCATTGGGGAGAGAAACATGACAGAACGGGCAAGCACGAAGAATCCGCCGAACATAGGATTCCTCGCCATACAAGAGGTGGCGTGGACCTTGGGTCTCATCGCAATGGTCCTCCATGCGACAAGCCGCGGTCTGGACTGGATCTGGATCGGTCTGCTTGTCTGCTGGCAAGCAAGCATCATCTGGGGCTGGGTTAAGCTCCGACGCTCGAAGACCACCTAACGCGCCGAGATCGTGGGAACCCTGCCGCATCGCCGAAAGGTTCCGGGCGAGCACGCAGGTTTCCAGCGAACTCACCGGGTCCGGTGCAGCACCCGCTCCCGCCCAACAACTTACCGCCGTGCGCTCCCGTAGAGCTGCCGCACCAGGTGCTCGATATCCGGCTCGTGAAGGGATAGATCTGCTACCTCGGCTGCGCTTGAGATGGCTGCCAGAACTGTTGCCGCTGAGAGCATGCGTGGATCGAAAGAAACGCTGTGCCTGATTCCGTCGGCTTCAATGCTCTGGTGTACCGCGCCGTCGGGTAGTGAGAAGAGCGCAGCCGAGTGCACGGGGGTGGCGAGGTCCACCACCATGGTGCGCACGGCTCCGGCCACCTCAGCCAAACCCGTGAGCGGACCGTCGTAGGCGATGACGCCGTCGTCGACCACCAAGACGCGTTGGCACAAACGTTGGATGTCGCTCATGTCGTGGGTGGTCAGCAGCAGCGTGGTGCCGTTCTCGCGGCGCTCGGCGTCAAGGAACTGGCGAAGTTTCTCCTTACTGATCATGTCCAAGCCAATGGTCGGCTCGTCCAGGATCACCAGCTCCGGGCGATGCAGCAGGGCAGCCGCAACTTCGCCCCGCATACGCTGGCCCAGCGAAAGCTGCCTGACCGGCGTGGAAAGGAACTCTCCCAAATCCATCTGATCGGCAAGTTCACGGAACCTGGGCCTCCAGTCCGCCGCTGACATGCGATGCATGGCACCGAGGATCGGGTACGAGTCCTGCAGGGGCAGATCCCACCACAGCTGCGAGCGCTGCCCGAACACGACGCCGATCTTCCGGGCCAGCGCTTTGCGCTGCGGCACCGGGTTGAACCCGCAGACGGTCACGCGCCCCGAACTTGGCACCAGGACGCCTGTCAGCATCTTGATGGTGGTGGACTTGCCCGCGCCGTTGGCTCCTATGTACCCGACCGCTTCCCCCGGCTCCACCGTAAAGTCGATGCCACGGACCGCGTGTACGGCCTTCCTGCGCCGCCGGAAGCGACCGGCAGATTCCATGACCTGGAATTCCCGGCTTAGATTTTCCACTTCGATGATGGGCATGTCAGCCTCCTGCGCCGGTGTACTTTTTGATGGCCGCCCGCCAGAGGAGCAGCATGAGTCCGCTGAGGACGACGGCGGCCGGCAGCCCGAGCCAGCCCGTCCAGGCCGGGATCCCAGCGGGGCCATCGAGGTCGAGGATGACCAGGCTGGGGGCATAGGCCACCAACGTTGCGGGTATGACGAACGTGAAGAAAATCTGGATCGGGAAGAACAGCGCCGCTCCGGGCATCGAGGCAACGTAGCGGCCGCCGTAGGTAAAGGCGTTGGCAAATTGCCTGCCGTCCAGAATCCAGAACTGCATTGCTCCAGCACCGAGGAACAGGGCACAGAAGATGGCAGCTCCCGCGAGCGGCGTGATGGTGGCCAGCAGGATTTTCGCGGGGTCCCATTGGATGTCGGCGAGAAGCAGCGCCACCACCAGGGCTGCCGCTCCGAACAGCAATCGGCCCACCCGCCGCAACTGGAAGTCGGACGTTGCGAGCTGAAGCAATACAGGGAGGGGCCTCACCAGCAGCACCTCCAGTTTCCCTGACCGGATGGTCTCGGACATGGAGTCGGTCTCCCCCATCAGCAGGTCACCGAGGGCGAAAGCAACGGACGCGAGCCCGAACACCACCAGTGTCTGGGCCAGGGTCATACCCCCAAACGTGGAGACGTTGTGGACGATCGCGTAAAGCTCCACGAACTCGGTCACCCCCAAGAGGACCTGGCCGGCGACGTCGGAGAGGAAGCTGCCGCGGTATGCGAGTTGTGAGCGCAGCCGGGCAGAGACCAGGAGTTTGAGGAGGACCAGGTTGGTGACCCGGGCGTGCGGGTCACGGGTAACGCGGGGACTAGCCACCCTGCACCACCAGCCTCCGCGAACCGAAGCGGAGCATCACCTGCACGATGACCACCAGCACAGCCAGCCACGCGAGTTGCACGCCAACCAACGCAAGGCTCTCGGCCCCGTCGGTCCTTCCCGCGAGAATGTCCACCGGGGTTTGGAGCATCGACGGGAACGGCGTGGCCCGGGCAAAATCGAGCAGCCATCCAGGGAACCACGTCACCGGGACCAGGAACCCGGACAACAGGTTCATCACCACCATGTACAGCATCCAGAACCCCCGGATTTCGAGCACCCAGAAGGACAGCAGGTTGATGGCGAAGAAGCCCAGAAAGTTCAGGGAAACGGCAGCGAGGACCGACACGAATCCGAGCAGGTAAGGTTCGGGAGTTCCCGGCATCGCCAGGCCGGTTACCAGGGCTCCGACCATGAGTGGCGGCAACCCGCGCGGCAGCACGTCGAAGGCGGCACGGCCCAGGTCTTGCGCCCAATAGGAAGCGGTCAGGTTGACGGACCGGGAAAGATCGACGGCGATGTCCCCCGACTTCACGCGGCCAGCCAACTCAGCGTTGCCGAAGAGCCCCAAAGGCGCCAGGAGAGCCTGGCCCAACCACACATAAGTGGCGGCCTCCATTGCCGAGTATCCCCCGATGGCGCCGCCCGCCGTCGTGATGGCGCTCAGCAGAAGCGATGCCCGGATGAGCCCGAAAACCGAGTTGGTAAAAGCGCCGGCGACGGCGGCCGTACGGTAGGTGGAATGGCGGCGGAATGATGACTTGGCCAGTTCCCAATACGCACGCACCGGTCGAGTCTACTCACGCGTGCCACCCAAATCGCCGGAAACGCGTCGAGATCGCCCGAACGCTACGGGGATTCCGCAGCGTTCCGGCGATCTCGGCAGAGAAGACTTACGCGTCCGCGAATTCCTCAGACTCTTCGAACTCCACAGCCGCGATGATTTCCTTGGTCTCCGGGTGGATCATGAAGGCCTCGTCGTCGTCTTCAACCATGATGTAGTCGCCGTGGTCAGTGGAGAAGTGCCAGGCGAGGGTCTTCACGCCGTCGTGCTCATAGTTGGGATCGCCCATGGTGATCTTTTCCAGGGCATAGCCGGCTACATCGCACAGTTCGCGGATGATGACCTCGAACTCGGGAGCGTTGGCCAGGGCCTCTTCGTCGGCTTCGGCCTGACGCTCGGCCAGGTCAGGGATCAGCGCGACGCGCTCGGCGATGTGCGCTTCGATTTCTTCATCTGAAAGTACCAGCAGTTCGGACTGGCCCCGGAGGTACGCAGCGTTGAGTTCGACGATGTCCTCTTCTTCCAGCAAAGCCTCGAACTCGCCGTCGAGCTCGTCCAAGGTAACAACAGCCGCAGGCGGAGTTTCGGACTCGTCCAGGTCGCCGTCGAGGTAGGCCTCTGCTTCGTCTTCGCTCAGTGCGTCAAACGCGGCGGCGGTGCGGTTGAAGAGGTCCAGGTGCCGGGTGGCTCCCAGGCCCTCAAGGCCTGCGCGGATGTAGGCATCCACTTCTTCGCGCTCCGGTGCGGTGAAGACGTACTGGGCAAAGCCGCCGGCCAACGCCTGGGTCAGATAGAAATCCACAAAGTAGCTGTTGAGTGCGGGGGTGGCGATTTCGTCGCTGTTGAGGAGCTCCTGGTACATATGGTTCACGACGTTGACGTTGGAATCCACTACATCCGCGCTGCCGGCTTGGAAGCTGGTCTTGTTCAGGACGACGGGGTACTCGTTGGTAGTCATGGGAAATCCTCACTGCTGAAAGCTGATGGTGCTCCGGACACTTTCAACGTACGCGCGGGAGCGGCGCGGCAATCGAGGAAGAGGTTAACGGAGGGCGAAGTTTGGGAGCCGTTTTCTGCTGACTAAGATTGAACAGATATCCTCCTGCCGAAAGTAGCCCGACGCATGCCGTCCCACACAGACGAAAACTGGGAACTGGCCATTCAGACTCCTGCCATCACGGACCGCTCGCTCGCGGCCGGACTGGCTTATGCCATGGGCAGCCGCGTGAACGGGATCTCTTTCGACGCGGCAACTGGCCTCCTCATGGGCAAGGTCCGCGGCACCGGTCCGCAACCGTATTCGACGTCGGCAAAACTGGTCCGTAAGCCCAGCGGCTGGAGCTGCACGGTGGGTATCTGCAACTGCCCGGTCCGTAAGGACTGCAAGCATGTGGCCGCATTGCTCTTCACTGCCGAAGACCACCCCACCATCCGAGCCCAGCTCCTCTCCCAAGCGCCCGGAATTCAGACCTCCAGGGTGGGTTCGGGCCAACAGGGCGGGTCGGCACGTCCTGCCTGGGAACAAGCCCTCAACAGGCTGATCACGAAGCCCGGCACAGCTCCGAGCGCTGCGGGCATCCCGCTCGCGCTTCAGTTCGAGGTGGAAGAGCCTGCGGCCCACTTCTCCTACACAGGCCGTCGTGACCCCATGCGCAGTGTCCGCCAGCTCAAAGCCCGCCCGGTGATGATGGGTGCCAAGGGCAAGTGGATCCGCGGCGACGTCTCGTGGAACAACCTCAGCTATGTCAGTTTCCGGCGTGAATTCAACGAGGTCCACGTCGAATGGCTTCAGACTTTCCTGGCCGCGCACGGTTCCAGCAACGGCCGGCAGCAACCGTCCGGTGCCATGTGGTTGAGCCTGAACGACTTCGCCGCCAAAAACCTCTGGACCCTTCTGGCCGACGCCACCAAAGCGGGTATCCCGCTCATTCACTCCGCTGGTAGCGAGCCTGTCCACGTTGAGTCCCAGGCCGCCGTCGTCGGACTCAGCTTGGCGCGGCTGGACGCTGCCCAGGACACCCAAAAGCAGGAAGCGCCCGACGGCGGCCTGCAGCTTGCGCCGTCGGTGACACTGGGCGGGGAGCCCGTGGACCCCGGATCCGTGGGCTTCCTGGGCAAACCGGCCAACGGAATCTTCTTCACCCATTCCGGGGAAACCCTGCCTGGAGTGCCGCAGCAGAAGAATCTCATCACCCTTGCGCCCATTGAGGGTGGCATCAGCGATGAGCTGCTGGAATTCGTCATGGAGGGCGACACACTTCAGATCCCGGCCGAGGATGAGAGCCGGTTCCTGACCTCGTTCTACCCGAAGCTACGGCAGTCAACGCCCGTTCAGGCCGCGGATGAATCGGTGGAGCTGCCCACGCTGGCTGTCCCCACACTGTCCCTGCTGGCCAACTACGGCAACGATCACAAGGTCCGGCTGCACTGGGAATGGCACTACAAATCCGGCACCCTGGTCACCGCGCAGCCATTGTGGCGCCACCCGGACGACCGCGGCTACCGCGATGACCTTGAAGAAGCACGGATCCTCGAGTCACTCGGACGTCCGTGGGACGTGGTCCCCGCACTGGCCGAATCGGCGACGGGTGGCTGGGGTGCACCCCGCATCGCGGCCTCCGCTGAGCTCAGTGGCCTGGACACGCTGGCGTTCACCGAAGAGGTGCTGCCAGCGCTCAAGGACCTACCCGACGTCGTGGTTGAAACGTCCGGCGACATCGCCGACTACCGTGAGGCCGCTGAAGCGCCTGTGGTGTCCATTTCCACGAAGGAAACGGCAAGCGGCGACTGGTTCGACCTCGGCATCGTGATCACGCTGGAAGGCGAACCCGTCTCCTTCGCTGCTGTGTTCTCTGCGCTCGCCGCCGGAATGAGCCGCATGCTGCTGCCCAGCGGCGCCTACTTCTCGCTGGACCTCCCCGAACTTCACCAGCTCCGCGCGTTGATCGACGAAGCCCGCTCCCTGCAGGACAACCCGGACAACAAGGACGGCACCCTGCAGATCAGCCGTTTCCAGGCCGGGCTCTGGGACGAACTGGCCCAACTCGGCATTGTGGATGAGCAGGCCGCAGCCTGGCGTGAGGCCGTTGGTGGACTGCTCGACGACGGCGTGACCGGGCTTCCGCTCCCGGCTGGCCTTAACGCTGAGCTACGTCCGTATCAGCTCGAGGGATTCAACTGGCTCAGCTTCCTGTACAAGCACAGCCTCGGTGGCGTGCTGGCTGACGACATGGGCCTGGGTAAGACCGTGCAGGCGATTGCGCTGATATGTGCGGCGAAGGACCTGGCTGCGGAGACTGCTGCCGCCGCTCAAGGTGATGCTTCCGAGGTGGTTCCGCGGGCTCCTTTCCTGGTGGTCGCACCCACGAGTGTAGTGAGCAACTGGGCGGCTGAAGCGCAGCGCTTTGCTCCCGGGCTCGTGGTCCGGACTGTTGGCGAGACCTTTGCCAAGAGCGGTATGGCACCGGCCGAAGCGTTGGCGGGCGCCGACGTCGTCATTACCTCCTACGCGCTGTTCCGCATTGATTACGATGCCTACGCGTCCTTCCAGTGGGCCGGGCTGATGCTGGACGAAGCGCAGTTCGTGAAGAACCACCAGTCCAAGGCGTACCAGTGCGCGCGCAAACTGCCGGCCCGTTTCAAACTGGCCATCACAGGAACGCCGCTGGAAAACAACCTCATGGAGTTCTGGGCGCTGACGTCGATTGTGGCACCGGGCCTGTTCCCGAGCCCCAAACGGTTCGCGGAGAACTACCAAAAGCCGGTTGAAAAGAACGGCGACTCGGCGCAACTGGGCAAGCTCCGGCGTCGTGTGCGTCCGCTCATGATGCGCCGCACCAAAGAGCAAGTCATCAAGGATCTGCCGCCCAAGCAGGAGCAGATCCTTGAAGTGGTGCTGAACCCGCGGCACCAAAAGGTTTACCAGACTCACCTGCAGCGCGAACGGCAGAAGATCCTGGGCTTGATTGATGATGTGAACAAGAACCGGTTCACCATCTTCCAGTCGTTGACGTTGCTGCGGCAGCTGAGCCTGGATGCGTCGTTGGTGGATTCGTCGTTGTCCGGTGTTCGCTCCTCCAAACTGGATGTGCTGTTCGAACAGCTGGAGGACCTCATCTCCGAGGGTCACCGCGCCCTGATTTTCAGCCAGTTCACCGGATTCCTGGGCAAGGTCCGCGAACGGCTGGATGCCGAGGGCGTGGAATACTGCTACCTCGATGGCAGCACCCGCAACCGTGGTGATGTGGTGAGCGAGTTCAAGAACGGCGCCGCTCCGGTGTTCCTGATTTCGCTGAAGGCCGGTGGCTTCGGGCTCAACCTGACCGAGGCCGACTACGTGTTCCTGTTGGATCCGTGGTGGAACCCGGCGTCCGAAGCCCAGGCCGTGGACCGCACACACCGCATTGGGCAGGCCAGGAACGTGATGGTGTACCGACTGGTGGCGAAGGACACCATCGAAGAGAAGGTCATGGCGTTGAAGGCCAAGAAGTCACAGCTGTTCGCGGATGTGATGGAAGGCGATGCCTTGGCCGGTGGCTCGTTGACGGCTGATGATTTGGCGGCGCTGTTCGCGGAGTAGGCAGCGCAAACCGTGTAAGGGGCTGTCAAAGGGGGCCGGATAACAAGTATTCGATCCTGTGCTCCAGCGCAGAGATTCTCTCTTCAGTCTCCACATCCCAGTCTTCTCGGAGTACTCATGCCGGGCTGCTGTATCTGGTAATAATCACATCGTCCGCAGCGTCGAATAATCGACGTCCTATGCCGTCGAGGTAGACCCAGAGTCCGCTGCCATCAGGCATGACATCCGCCACCACCCCGATCTGGGTACCTTCGTCGGATACTGTCACTACCACCTCGTCGCCCGGCAGGAAATACTCCCACGCCTTGTAGCGACGCACTGGCAAGGCATCCGGATCCATCATTTTGACCACAGTGCTTTCCTCCACTGAGAACTGCCCCCTCACTTTCCGCTTAACTAGCAGTGCGGGGGGCGGGCGGAAGATGACGGCTAAGTGGAAAATATTTGCTTGGCTAGTCGTCCAGCCGTACGCCCCGCAACAACAACATCGTTCCGCCCACAGCAACCGCGGATGCCAGGAACACACCCGCTGCGCCGAGGCCCACCGCCACAACGCCGATAGCGCTGGGCAGGACCACCTGCCCCACCCTGTTTCCGGCCAACCGTAAGGCCAGCGCCCGCCCGCGTTGGCCTTCGGGTGCTTGCGCCGAGAGCCAGGACATGGTTAGTGGTTGGCCTATCCCGAGACCAAGGCCGAGGAACGCCATCACGACGAACAGCAACCACTCCGGCATCGGAATGGCTGCCACGCCGAGGGCAACTGTGGAGATGGCCAGGCTGAGGATCAGCAGCTTCATCCGGCCCAGTTTGCGGGACATGCTGCCAAGTCCCAGCCGGGAAACCATGGAAAACAGGGCGCGGACGGTCAGCATGAGGCCTACGGTTGCAGCGGTCAGGCCACGTTCCGCGCCGAGTGCAGGCAGGTACACGACCGTCAAGTCCACCACTGCCAGGACAGTGGCGCTGGTTGCCAACGCGCGGACCACACCCGGCGTCCGGAGGAGCGAGACCGCACTGCCCTTCGGCCCGCCCTTGGCGGTGCGCCTCCTGCGGCTGACCTTGGCGGAGATAACAAATGTTGTCAGGAACAGCACCAGGCTCATTGCCGTCGCAAGCAGGAAGATTGCCTGCGTGTTCGGGCGAACAGAAGCACCGCCCACTATGGAAATGGCCAGCGGTCCCAAGGCTTGCCCCAGCGATGCGGCGAAGGTCAGGTACCCGAAGGCAGAGTCCAGCCGCGACGACGCCGCATTGTTCGCCACCACAGCCTGTTGCCCCACCACGCAGGCCAACTGACCCGCTCCCAGAAGCGCTGTCCCGGCCACGAGTGCCGGGACTGAGGTTCCCCAGAACAGCAGGAACGCAGAACAGCCCAGAACGACGGCGGACCCGATCGCCATCAGCCGACGCTCACCCAGGCGGTCCACCAGCCCGCCGATGGGCAAGGCGAGTAACAAGGGAAACACCGCATAGCTCGCGGCGAGAAGGCCCAGCGCGAATCCAGGGACGTCCAGTTCAAGTGCGCGGTACGTGGTGGCGGGCCGGACCAGGAACGTCACTGCTTGGATGAGCGCCGAGTGGATGAGGAGTGCGGTGGATGAACGCCGTCCGAGTTCGCCGATCATTCGACCACGAGGCCAGTGCCTGAGATGACTCGCAGTGTCTCATCACGCGCGCCGATGACGTGGTCGAAGGCAATCTTCGCGGCCTTTTCCGGATCCCTGGATGCAATGGCCTCGACGAGGAGCCGGTGATTGGCGAGTGCTTCATCGCGACGTTCGGGGGCATTATTGGTGAAGTACCGGTAGCGTTCAACGTGGCTTCCGATCTGCCCATGAAAGCGTTGGGCCCAGGAGTTTCCGGCGATCCTGGCGATGGCGGCGTGCAGGGCAACCCCGTATTTCATGGCTTCATCAGCGAACTGAACCATCGCAGCGTTGCGGGCCACGATCCCCCGAAGTTCTTCAAGATCCGCGGCACTCGCATTGGCGCACGCTTCCCGTGCCATCAGGGATTCCAAGGCAGCGCGGACATCGTAAAGCTCTGAAATCGCCTTCTCATCCAGCGCCGGCACCATCACTCCCCCGGTGGGTTGCTGCTCGAGCAAGCTCTCCGAAATCAGGCGACGGATAGCCTCACGAAGGGGCGTCCGGCTGACCTGAAGGGCCGTGGCCATGGCGGGCTCGTAGATGCGCTCACCCGGTTTGAGCTCAAGGCTAAGAATCTGACGTTTCAGTTCGCCGTAGACAAGATGTGCCCCTGTGTTGCGTGGTTGTGGATCCGCCATATAGCGCCGCCTCGGCTAGGAAGTGTACTTGTATACATCTATACACCCAGACTGGAGGACCTCACAAAGGGTTACACCTGCGACCACTTCTGATTGACCACGACCGAGCGTGTTCGAGTGCCTTGTTGCCGCTTCAAGAGGCTCATAGTGTCGCCTTGCCCGGCCTTTTCGAAAGCCGGTCACTGAATCGCAGCCCGGCGCTCGGCGATTCCACCAGCGGCTGGGACCGCTCCAACATCACCAACGGACTGGGCATCGCAGGCCGCATGGTCAATGACCTGCGCGAACTCGAGCCCGACGCATGGGTGTTCTGGCAGCCCGTGGAGGACACCTACAAGCAGGAGAAAGCCGACAAAGGCTGGGGCTCCATCTACGTGGACTTCGACTGCAACTACGAGGGCCGCGTCCATCTCTCACATCCCACGCCCTTGAGCCGATCCCTCTCTCACTCTTCTCAGAAGAGTGAGAGAGCGTCCCGCTATAAGGGCTGGGAAGTGAGAGAGGGTTGGCATGCAAAAGGGGACCGGTTGATCAACCGGTCCCCTTCACACTTAAGTTCGGCTAGGCCGCGGGCGTCATTAGCCGCGGCACAGTTCGCCGAACTTGGCGCCGGCTTCCTGGAAGGCCGACGTAAGCTCGCCCATCTTTGCTTCGTTCGGTTCTTCCTTGGCCTGCTCGTCCAGGTACTCAAGGATGGCTGTAACTACAGGCTTCATCTCGGTGGACGCCACCGGTTCGATGGGCCTGATGGCGTTGGCTGCGCGGTTCGAGGCCGTCTGGCTCGGGTTCTGCGGAATACTGGCTGCGGCGACGCCAACGCGGTCACAGGTTTCCGCGGTGGTCAGCTGCTGCTGCGCGGAACAGGCGGATGCCGAGGCAATAAGCCCGGCAGCGATCAGGACAGTGGTGAGTTTCTTCATGGTTCCCTCAGTGGTCGACGTCCCTTTGATTGTAATCAGAGCCGGGGCCCGGCCACGCATCGGCGTCCGCGTTCCTCCCCGGTTAGTTCCCCCGTCGGGCACAAAACGACAACGACCCGCCGGTGTCGGAGCCTTCTTACGGTGACAGCGGGAAAGCAACCGGGCAGGAACGCTGGCATAAGCAAAGCTACAGCGCGGGCGTACGGGGTGGCATGGTCCGCCGCGAACCCGTTGCTTCGAAGGCGGCAGCCAGCGTCAACAAGGCCGTGTCATCGTACGCGCGGCCGGCGAAGGTGAGGCCCACGGGCATGCCAATATCCGCCATGGTTCCCATCGGTACGGTAACGGTGGGGATGCCCAGGTGCCTGGGAACGAGGTTGCCGTTGGCCACCCACACGCCGTTGCGCCAGCCCAGGTCTGCGGAGGCAGGGTTGACGTCCATGTCGGCAGGACCCACATCCGCAGCCGCCGGGAACAGGACTGCGTCCAGTCCGAGCCCGTCCATCCACTCCTCGAGGTCAATGCGCCGGGTCTCCTCCAGGCCGCGCACTCCGCCTTCCAGCTCGGGGATCTCGGTGAAGCGGGATACGCCGTATTCGCGGACATGCCGGGGATAAGCGGAGATGTGGTCGTCGAATCCGGTGTAGCGGTCTGCCAGGGCGCCCTTCGGGTGCGGGAAGATCGCAGCGCCGTCCACATCGGCAAGCCTGTTGAGGGCGGGATCACCGTTGGCGCGCAGGAAGTCGTCCCATGCCCAGGCCGAAAGGTCCTCGATTTCACGTTTGAGGTACTCGGTGCTGACCAAGCCGCGAGTGGCAATCGTGCGTGCTCCCGGGCGGTCGCCTTCGTAATTTGAGACCACGGGGAAGTCCACCAGCACTACTTCAGCGCCAGCGGACTCAAGGTCCCGCTTGGCGGCTTCCCATAGGTCAATCACGGAAGCCCGCGTCTCGATGCGCTGCCCGGTGGGGCCACCGATGCCCGGCTGCTCGCTGGTCCCGGCGTCCGGGTCTGCGTTGATATACATGCGCGGCACCCCGAAGCGCTTGCCCCGCAATGCCAGCTGCCCGCCGTCGGCGTCTTCCACGGCAAGCGTCAGGTAGGACTCCGGGCGGACCTCGGACGATTTCGGGAGCTGAACCCACGGCTGCGCGCGCCAAAAATCACCGCGCGTCTCAGCGTCATCGGCAACAATGACATCCAGCAGTTCCAGCATGTCCGCCATGGTGCGCGTGTGCGGGACTACGACGTCCATGGTGGGTACCAGCGGCCAGTTGCCGCGCACCGAGATGACACCGCGCGAGGGCGTGTAGGCGCAAAGAGCATTGTTCGACGCCGGTGCGCGGCCACTCGACCAGGTCTCCTCACCCAGGCCGAAGGCCGCGAAGCTGGCCGCCGTCGCGGTTCCGGAACCGTTGGAGGAGCCGGAACCGAAGGCTGCCGTCAGGTACTCAGCGTTGTACGGGCTTTCAGCACGTCCGTACACACCGCGCTGCATTCCGCCATTGGCCATCGGCGGCATGTTGGTCAGGCCGAGCAGCACCGCTCCGGCGTCGCGGAGTCGTTCAATGGTGAAGGCATCGCTCTGCGCTACCAAGTGCTCAAAGGCCGGCGAACCTGCAGCTGCCGTAAGCCCCTTGGCCAAGTAGCTGTCCTTGGCTGTGTATGGAACGCCATCCAACGGGCCCCTTACCGTGCCCTGCGCCCGTCGTTCATCTGAGGCCCGGGCGTCCGCCAAAGCATCGGGGTTCATCACCACCATGGCGTTGAGTTTGATGCCGTTGCGATCGTAGGCATCGATACGGTCAAGGTATGCCTGGGTGAGTTCCTCGCTGGTCACCTCGCCCGATTCGAGCGCAGCGCGCAACTGCGCGATGGACGCTTCTACGACGTCGAACCGAGCCATTACGCTGCACCTCCAGCGCGTTTTGCTCCACTGAGGCGCGGCTGCTGCTGGGTGATGCAGTGGATGCCGCCACCGCGGGCCAGGATCGGCCGGGCGTCCACGGTGACCACGCGGCGGCCGGGGTAGGCTTCGGCCAGGATCTCGGCCGCGAGGGAATCGGCACGTTCTTCACCGTAGCCACAGGCGATGACGCCACCATTGACCACCAGGTGGTTGACGTAGCTCCAGTCCACAAAGCCGTCTTCGTCGCGCAAAGTTTCCGGCGCAGGCAGCGGCACAATCTCGAACGGCTTGTCCGCTGCGTCCGTCTGGGCTTCCAGGAATGCCTGGAGCGTGCGGCTGACCTCGTAGTCCGGGTGCTCCGGGTTGGTCTGGGAATGCAGCAGGATACGGCCGGGGGTGGGCAGGGTGGCCACCATGTCGATGTGGCCGCGCGTGCCCAGGTCCTCGTAGTCGCGGGTCAGTCCGCGGGGTACCCAAATGACCTTGGTGGCTCCGATGGTGCGGGCTAGTTCGGCTTCGACTGCCGCTTTGTCGGCATAGGGATTCCGGCCCGGATCCAGCTGCACGGTTTCGGTGACCAGCACGGTTCCTTCGCCGTCCACGTGGATGGCGCCACCTTCGTTGACCAGCAGCGAGCTGACCAGCTCGGCGCCCGCCTTCCCGGCGACGAAGCGGGCCATTCCGGCGCTCTTCTGCCACTCGGACCACGCCGGAGCACCCCAGCCGTTGAAGATCCAGTCCACGGCGCCAAGCACGCCGGGACGTTCGTCGTCGAGGACGAAGGTGGGTCCGACGTCGCGCATCCAGAACTCGTCCAACGGTGCCTCGATCTGTTCGATGCCGCTGCCCAGCATGCGGGCGGCGCGTTCGCGCTCGCTGGGGTCCACCACCATGCTGACCGGCTCGAATTCGGCCACTGCATGGGCGACGGCGGTCCAGGCCGAGTAGGCCTCTTCGGCGGAGGCGGCGTCGTGGCCAAGGGTCAGGCCGGTGCGGGGGAACGCCATCCAGGTGCGCTCATGCGGTGCGGTTTCGGCCGGCATTCTCCAAGCCATGGGTGACTCCTTCGTCTTCAGTGCAAATCTTTTGTTGATCACACGATCAACAATGCTGAAAAGGTAATCTAGACTGGTCCTTGATGTCAAGCACTCCACAGAAGCGCGCAGTCCGGAAGTCACCGGCAGAGCGCGCCGCAGAAATCACAGAGGCCGCCCGCGAGATCGCACTCGAGGCCGGGCTTACAGCCCTGACGCTGCGCAATGTTGCCGCCCGGGTAGGAGTCGCTTCAGGCCTGGTGGCGCACTACCAACCCAACATGGACGCGCTCGTGTCCAGCACTTTCGCCACCATCGTGGCTGCGGAAACACAGGAAGTCGCAGGCTTGCTGAGCCTGCAACCGGGACCGTCGGAACGACTCGCCCTCTTGGTGGACACCCTATTGGACAACAGCAGGCTGGACGTCACGGCAATCTGGGTGGAGGCCTGGACCTTGGGACGCCGCAACGAAACCCTGGCCGCCTCGGTCCGCGAGCAAATGGATGCTTGGCAGAAGGTCTTCCAGGGAGTGGTCGAGGACGGGAACGCGACCGGAGCGTTCAACGTTTCGGATGCCGCGGCCGTCGCCTGGCAGATTCTCGGCATGGTGGATGGCCTGAACGCCCAAGCCTTGGTCCGCTGGGATGGTGTCAACGATCGCGGCACGCACCTTGCCCGCGCCGTCGAGGGAATGGTGGGCGCCGCCCGGGGTTCACTAACAACCAAGCCGGGCGCGTAGCTGCCACAACCGTGGGCAGGACGCTACACCGTGGCCCTGCCCTAGGCTGGGACCATGGCGATCATTCACAAGGCAACCCTGTCCCCTTCCAAGCTCGAACTCATCGCTGACTACCTCCCAAAGCAGCCTTGGTTCATCCAGGATGGCTCCCCGGAGCTCATCGGCGCCTACCGCTTTGACGATCCCGCTGGCGAGGTGGGACTCGAGACTCACGTTGTCACCGCTGGCGAGCGCGTCTACCAGGTTCCCCTTAGCTACCGCGGCTACGAACTGGCCGGCGCTGAGGAGTGGCTGCTCGGAACCATGGACCACTCCGTCCTCGGCAAGAGGTGGGTGTACGACGCCTGCGCCGACCCCATTTACGTCAAGGCTCTCGCCACCGCAATCCTCACCGGCCAGCAGGAGGCGGAACAGTTTGTGGACGGCGAGCCTGAGCCCCGGCCCAGCACGGTCACGGTGAAGGGCAGCGGAAAGCTCGACGGCGGCGTTCCCGCCTTGAGTGCCTCGGCGCCGGTATCCGGCAGCGGCGTGACCATCATTGATGCCGGCGAGCTTCGCTTGAAGGTGGCGCGGGTAGTGGACGTGGCAGCGGACGCTTCCGCCAACTCGGCCGCTGCCCCGGAACTGCACAGCGAGCTGACCCTGAACGGCACGTGGGCCGGGCTTGAAAACCCGGTGGAGTTGGCAGCAGTAATCCGGAACTGATACTCGACGTTCCTTCCCAGTTACCCCACCTCCCGGCCAATGTGGTCCCGGAGCGGCCGCGTGATGGCTAGGCCGCGCCGGGGCTCAGGCAGGAGTACCCGGGAAGGAGCGCACGCCGGGGGCACCTGTTGGTCGCAGCGGCTCCGGCGTAGGCTGGCACCAAGCCATCTAACTACGTGAGAGGTTCGGCATGTACAAAGCGCAAACCATCATCCCCGCCGCCCAGGATCTGGCACGGGAGTGGGTAACGCATGCAGCTGAGGGCACGTCGTCCCAGACGGATGCGGTGGTGAGGTGGGCATTGGCCCGGATCAACCATGCCGATGTGCCGTCCGTGGTGCATGGCGTCATGCTCACTTTGACCGGTAACAAGAAGGCTGCCAAGGAAGCTAAACGCACCGCAACCAGAGCAGTGAAGAAGGCAACCCAAGCGCTCAGCCGGAAGACAACTCAACGCAGCTCCGGCCGTGCCGTATGGTTTACCGCCATCGTTGCGGCCCTGGTGGGGGCGGGCGCAGTCTTTGCTTGGCGCATGATGATGCCCCCGGGCGAACCTGAGCCAGCCAAGCAGCCGGAGACCCCGGTCCAGCCGCCGGTGCCCCCGGTTCCCTAGTCACGCCACCAAAGGTGCCGGACCCGCTACGGTGCAGGGTCGTCGTCGTGCCGTTGTATCCGTCTCCGTAGCGACTTCCCGGCAAAGAGCCAGTAAGCGCCGCCGCTGGCCAACAGGAACCCCAGCACGCCCAAAATGACCAGCTGGCTAATGATCCCGGCGATAACCATCACGAAACCCGCCAAGACGGCAAGAGTGCCCAGAACAGCACGCGCCAGCGCGCCTCGTGGGCGGCCTGACTTCAGCTCATAGGCGAGATCGGGATCCGTTGAAGCGAGATCCCGCTCCAGCTCTTCCAAGCTCCTGCGTTCTTCTTCCGACAACGACATCGGAGTTCCTCACCACACAAGCAGGGCCGCCAACCTTGCGTCGATGCTCAGAACATCAGCACGAGCTCTGCTTGCCGTGCTATGCCTTCATTATCTTCCCGTTAGGCAGTTCTAGCCACAGGCAGGAAATGCCGGACAACCGTGCAGTGAGCGGCTATGGCGGCGTCGTTGATTACTCGGGGGACGGAACCATCGGGATCGCGCCTTACCAAGGGTCCTCAGCATGCTTACGATGGAGTGGCGGGTTACGGCCCACTAATGCACGGACTACCGAACGCCGACTGGAAAGTTGAATTCCCCATGGCACGACGAAGCTCCACCAAAGCAGCAAACCTCCCCGGCCCCGGTTCCAAACGACGCGGACCCGGACGGGCCATCTGGCTAATTGCCGCGGGTCTCGTCGCTGGCATAGCCGGTGGAATTTTCGGTTTCCGCATGCTGGTGCCACCGGCAGAGCCCGAACCGGACAAGACCCCTCAGCGGCAACCTGCCGAAATTCTGGTCCCGGAAGAGCCGGTCGAGATCTCAACGAGAATGCGTCCCGGCGAATGGACTGAAGAGTCATTGCTGGAGCACGTCGAGGATTACAAGCAGCAGATCCGGGACATGGGCGCGAAAGAATCGCAGATCGTAGTCAACGTGGAGCGGACGGAAGCGGGGGCTGCCCGCGTGGTGGTCAGCTGGGATCGATCCTAGAGTTTGGCCGCTGTTTCCTTCGCCGCTTCCTGCAGCAACGCAATAAATTCGTCCTGCCGAGGAAGGACGTCATCACGAAGTCCGGCAACTGACAGTGCCCCGCGTAATACGCCATGGGAATCGAACAGCGGCACTCCCAGTGCGGCGACACCGACGGTGACGTCCTGGTCAGACACACTGAAACCGCGTTCCCGGATGATTTTTGCGTCAGCCTCAACCTGCTCTGCTGTGGTGAGGGTGTTCGGCGTGATCGCCTGCAGCGGAGCCGACGCTGTGACGCTGTGCCTGAGTTGGTCATCCCATGCCATGATGGCCCGCGACGTTGCACCTGCGTGCGGCGGGAGGGTGCCGCCGGGGTTGAGGAGCAGCAGCGTCACTTTGGTCCCTTTGACCCAATCGAGGCAGGTCACGAGTTGGTTCCTTACGGCGCAGAGATAGACGGTCTGGCCCGTGAGCTCGTTGAGGCGGGCCATGGCGGGACGGGCTGCGGAGACCTCCGGAATCCCTTGAAGGGAAGCACTTGCTAGGTGAAGGATCTGCGTACCGAGTTGAGCCCTGCCATCTTCCCGGATTCCGATCAGTTCCACGTGTTCGAGCGCGTCAAGCAACCGGTACACGCTGGGGCGCGGCATGGAAATTGCCTCGGCGATGTCCACCACGCTCATGGGTCCGTTGTCGGCCAGCGCGTTGAGGAGGTCAGCACTGTTGGCCATCACCTTGATGGGTTTCGCTGCCACTAGACGGCCCCGCTTTCTACGGCCGGCAGATGAGCCTCCGGCAACTGAATCGCACCAAGCGCCCGGCTTACGGTTGCGGCAGCAGATTGGACCATCGCGACGGGGTCGTAGTCGCTGTGGAACACCCTGTGGGTTTGGCCACTGATGGACAGCGCTCCTACAACGGCACCAGTATGGTTGAAGATTGGCGCACCAACGCCGCCAATCCCCTGACCCCAATCGCTGTGCGCCACTGCAACGCCGGCGGACGCCGTTTCCGCTAGGAGTCGGCGAAGTTCCTCTGCGTTATGGGCCACCGGGCCGAACAGTTCATCCTCAGGCAGGTCCCTCAAATAGCGTTGGACCACCTCGGGGATTTCGAAGGCGAGGATAGCCCTGGGCGCGGCCCCCTGGCCCAAGGGCATGGACTCGCCCAATCTAAGGTTGTGGATCTGGACATCCAGGCCATCGATTCGGTCAATGCACACGGCCCGGAGGCCGCGCCTGATGCACAGGAACGATGTCTGGCCAGTGGCAGCGTGCAACCTCTCAAGCTCTGGCCGCGCCAGGTCCCTCAGGTCCAGCTGGGCTTCCAGCTTTGCTCCGAGCCGAACAAAATCGAGGCCGAGCCGGGTCTTGCCGCGGCGCGACCCATCCTCCACCCAGCCGATCGCCTGGAGCGTCGAGAGCAGCCTGTAGAGGGAGCTTGCGGGTTCAGCTGTGCGCTCAGCGAGTTCGCTCACAGTCAGCTCGCCTGCCTCAGCGATCGCGCGAAGGACTGCCGCAGATTTGGTCACGAGGTTCATTCCACCGCTGGGATCCGTTGCTTCCGTCATTGGAACCTCTCACCTAGCGGACACACATCATGACTCACGATACGTAAGGCCCATGACCAATGCAACAACGGCGTCGCCAACAGATTTTTATCAATCAGTGGAACTTATGTCCGCCAGTTGATAACTTGAAGGGAAGTGGTCAAGAACCATGCCGTGCACCCGAAGGAGCAGTCGATGACGACACCAACCATTGAAACCATCCCGGATATCCGGGCAGCCGTCCTCAAGGCCCCAGAGCAGTTCGGCACGCAGCGACTACGGCGCCCGGAGGCAGGGCCGGGCGAAGTTCTTGTTCGGGTCTCATTCACCGGCATCTGCGGCTCGGACTTCCCCATTGTGAGCGGCACCCACCCCCGAGCTACTCTTCCACTGGTGATGGGGCACGAAATTACCGGCACCATTGAGAATCCAGGGGACAGCGGACTGACTGAGGGCGCCACGGTGGCCGTCAACCCCCTCCTGCCCTGCGACACCTGCGGCGCCTGCCGGAAGGAACTGTGGCACGTCTGCAGAAACCTGAGGCTGCTTGGCATCGATACGCCCGGATCCATGGCGGAATTGATCGCCGTACCTGCCGCGAACGTCATTCCCTTCTCCGAAAATGTCCCCGCCAAGGAAGCAGCCCTGGCCGAGCCGCTCGCAGTAGCAGTTCACGCCATTCGGAGGGCCAGGCTCGCAGCAGGCGAGCGCGTGCTGATCTTCGGCGCAGGACCCATCGGAATCCTGGTTGCGCTGGCCGCCCGTCACGCAGGTGCGGCTGACGTTGCTGTCGTGGAGCCAAGCGAACGACGCCGGGAAGTAGTTGAGGCGCTCGGCCTCCGGGCGCTCGGGCCAAGTGACGTCCCGGTGGCCAAGGAGCATGGCGAGACCGCCACCGACGTTGTCTTCGATTGCGCAGGGCATCACAGCGTCACGCCCCTTCTAACCAAGGTGGCGCCAGTGCGGGGGCGGATTGTGATTGTGGCCGTGCACCACGGATCGGCCGAGGTGGACCTGCGCGAGCTCGCCTTTGCCGAACAGGAAATCATCGGGGTGCGCGTCTACGAGTCCGCAGACTTCGCCGAGTCCGTACGGCTGATCAGCCACCATGAACTTCCACTGGCAGGAATTCCGATCTCTGAATACCCCCTGGAATCGGTGGAAGAGGCTTTTGCCGAGGCGCGGTCAGGCACTGGAGCAGTGAAGATCCTTGTGCGAAGCCTGCCCCAACCCCTGCATTAATTATCATTTTCTGGACAAATTGTCCGTATCACGGCAATAATGGGCGGTAGACCTGCTGACACGATCGATGAGGACAATGTCATGTCAAGAACGCAAGCAACCAAGACCGGAACGGCCGAACTCCAGAGGCTTGCAGCCGCTGGCCGCTGGCACGTCATCAAGACCGTGGCGGATGCCAAAGCCGGCCACATCGGCGGCCCGCTGTCCGCAATGGACCTGCTGGTTTCCCTGTACTTCAACGAACTTTCTGTTGACCCCGGGAATCCGCAGGACCCCGCCCGAGACCGTTTCATCCTCTCCAAAGGACATTGCGCCATTGGCCTGTATTCGGTCCTGGCACTCCGCGGCTACTTCCCTGTGGAGGAACTGGCCACTTTCGATCAGGGCGGATCGCGACTTCAAGGCCACCCGGACATGAAGCTCACCCCCGGCGTGGACAGCTCCAGCGGTTCCCTGGGCCAGGGTCTATCGGCCGGAGCCGGCATGGCAATGGCCGCCAAGCAACTCGGAACGGACTTCCACACGTGGGTCATGTTGGGCGACGGCGAACTCGAAGAGGGAATGGTGTGGGAGGCAGTCCACACGGCACGTCGCTTCAAGCTTGACAATCTCACGGCGGTCATCGACCTCAACGGACTTCAGCAGTATGGATGGCCCGTCTCCGAAGACGATGACCGGTTCGACCGCTCAAACCCGTGGTCCGGCGTAGACCTCAACGGAGTCTTCTCGTGCTTTGGCTGGAACGTCATCAGCATCGACGGGCACGACTTCGACGCAATTCACGACGCCTTTGACCGGGTCCGTGCGCAACGGGGTTCAGGAAAGCCAACCGTCATCCTAGCCAAGACCATCAAAGGCAAGGGCGTGTCCTTTACCGAGGGCACCTACAAGTGGCACAACGGCATTGCCACACCGGAACAACTGGCCAGCGCAGCCGCTGAACTCGGCCAGGTTTTCGAAGGAGAAGCAAAGTGAAGGCGCAACGCGACGTATGGGGCCAGACCCTTGTAGATCTTGCCAGGACGGACAGCCGGGTTGCAGTGGTGGACGGCGATCTTGCCACGTCCACCAAAGCTGACCTGTTCGCCGACGCGTTCCCGGACCGGTTCTTCGAAATCGGCATCGCGGAGCAGAACATGGTGGGCGTTGCCTTTGGCCTGTCCACTCTGGGTTTCCGTCCATGGCTATCCACCTTTGGGGTATTCCTAACCCACCGCGCTCTGGACCCCATCCGCATGCTGGTCTCCCAGACCGGAGCACCCGTCAAGATCGCCGCCTCCTATTCCGGCCTCCTCAACGGCAGCAGCGGGAAGACCCATCAGGACATTGAGGACCTGGCCATCATGCGTGCAATGCCGGGCATGACCGTGATCGCCCCGGCCGACGCAATAGAAGCCGAAGCAGCTATCCGATGGGCGGCAGACCACGACGGTCCCGTCTACCTGCGGTTGGCACGGGACGCCGTTTCCGACATTTTCAGTCCGGGCCATGCATTCACGCCGGGAACAGTACATGTATTACGCGAGGGCAATGACGCACTTCTGGTTTCCACAGGTGTCCAGAGTTCGCGTGTCATGGATGCTGCAGCTCTGCTCGCCGAAGAAGGAATCGAAGCCCGGGTGGTTCACGTTCCCTGCCTCAAACCCGTGGATGAAGCTGCTCTGCTATCTGCCCTCTCAGGCCCTGCACCAATCTTCACTATCGAAGAACACAGCATTATTGGAGGACTGGGCGGGCTGGTAAGTGAGCTGGTTACCAGCACCACGCTGGGCAAAACGGTCACTCGGCTGGGACTTGCGGACGCATGGTCCGAGTCCGCTCCCAACAGCTACCTGTTGGACAAATACGGGCTCTCGCCCGCCCGCGTAGCCGGCCAGGTCCGGCACGCGCTGGCCGACGACTAGGCGAGGGCGCTGATCCCATGAGCAGCCCCACCCACAGAGTCCAAGCAACACGGTCCGGCGACGCGGGCATCAGCACCGTGCTGGCCAGCATGGGCGGAGATGGACTCATCGGGCTAGGCCCGGATGGCGTCCTGTGGGCCCGGGCGCCACAGACCCCCGTGGTCAATACCACAGGTGCTGGCGACGCAGCACTTGCCGGATTCCTCAGCGAAACCTCACTCGAACCCGGAGGGCCCACCGGAGCACATCATCGTAGATCAGCCTTCACCGAAGCGCTGGCGCGTTCCGCCGCCTGGGGCGCGCTCGCCGTCGGGCGTTCCACCACAGCCTTGGGCAGCCTCGAAGGAGCGCCGGACGCCACCTTCCAAGAGCCTGATCCAACCTTCCGCCTCAGCAAGCTCTGAGGCACAAAACCTAACAAGGGAGCATCTCATGAACGCACAACAGACGGCCCTGATCACTGGCGGGGCACAAGGAATCGGCGCCAAGGTGGCACATACCCTGGCAAACCGCGGCTGGCGGGTCCTCGTGGCCGATCT
Source organism: Arthrobacter sp. GW822-FHT05G07 (assembly GCF_058799755.1). Taxonomy (NCBI): domain Bacteria; kingdom Bacillati; phylum Actinomycetota; class Actinomycetes; order Micrococcales; family Micrococcaceae; genus Arthrobacter; species Arthrobacter sp. GW822-FHT05G07. Next base: position 206,149 of record NZ_JBXALT010000004.1, read on the forward strand.
CAACGAGGGGCCGGCCAAGGACCTGGCAGAAGAACTCAATTCCTTTTCTCCCGCGGCCTCCCCCCACCTTGGGTTCGGCGTCGACGTGGCTGACGAGATCAGCGTCCAAGCCCTCCTGGGTGCCGTCGCGGGCGAAACGGACCGGCTGGACGGTCTGGTGAACTGCGCCGGAAACATCCTTCGCCAGCCTGCCGAGGAGCTGGACATCGCACAATGGCGGCGTCTGCTGGACATTCATCTGACGGGTTCAATGCTCACGGCAAAGGCGGCTTTTCCACTCCTCAAATCGAGCCGTGGCTCTATTGTGAACATCGCGTCAGTAGGGTCCACCTTTGGCTTGCCGGGGAGATCTGCCTATGCCACCGCCAAGACCGGGATGCTGGGACTGACCAGGACCTTGGCCGTTGAATGGGGCGTCCATAAGATACGCGTCAATGCAGTCGCTCCCGGTTACGTAAATACGGAGATGGTGCGTAGCGGCTTGCGCAACGGCACATTGAACCAAGAGGTTCTCTTGGGACGGACTCCCCTCGGGAGGCTTGCCGAGCCGGAAGAAATCGCGAACGTGATCGCTTTCCTGCTCTCCCCGGACGCGTCGTTCATCCACGGCGAGGTCATTAAGATCGACGGCGGACTCACCATCGACGGCACGTTCAGTTAGCAGCCACACACCCAGGAAGGGCGGCCGGAACACTCCGGCCGCCCTTTTGCTGCGTTCACGAGGCATCAGGGTTCGACGGCGATCTTCGGCGCAGCGCCCCGGCCCACCTTGTCGAAGGCAACGGCTATGTTGCTGAGCGGCACCGTCTCAACCAGCAGCTCCCCCAACCCGGGATATGTCTGGAGGATGTCCAGTGCCAGCCCGTAGTCCGGGCGGTGCGAGCTGTAGCTGGTGATGATGTCCAGTTCCTTCCGCACGGCATCGTTGGCTGCCAACACCGGCGGCGCTCCATACAGTGCCACCACCACCAACCGCCCTTGGACAGGAAGCCCACGGACAGCATCGGCCAAGGCCGCGGAGGCTCCGGCAGCTTCGATCCACACGTTTGGCTTGAAACCGGGGGGAAGGGTATCCACCAGGTCCAGCCCCAGCTGTTCGGCGAGACCGGCCCGTGCTGCCACGTCTTGGGTCATCCCCTTGAGCACCACACGGGCACCGAGATACTGGCAGACCACTGCGGACAGGATCCCGATGGTGCCGGGACCACTGACAACTACGGTGTCCTCGGCTGTCACGCGCCCACGGCTTGCAACCGCCCTTGCGGCAACCGAGAGAGGTTCTGTCAGCACCGCCGTCCGGGCGGGCACAGCGTCGGGTACGGCCAGCAACTGGGATGCGGGGATGCGAACGAAACGTGCGGCGCCCCCGTCGCGCGTCAGGCCCAAAGTGACCTTATCCGGGCAGCCGTTCGCGTAGTCAGCCGTACAAGCGGCGCAGTCCCCGCAGCCGGACTGGGCGATGGCCACCACGCGAGTCCCTGGCTTCAGGCCGCCGGGGTCCTCGCTCTGGACGATCGTCCCCACAATCTCGTGGCCCAGAACGGTACCGCACGGAACCCAGCCGTACCCATCGTCGCCGTTCCAGATGTGGAGATCGGACCCGCACAAGCCACAGTATTCCGTTGCTACGAGCACTTCGCCGGCTCGAAGCCGCGGGGTTTCCTGCATTCTGATCTCGATGCTCCGCTTATCCATCGAAGAGCGGACAGCCGCGGCTGCGGTCGCGGGGAGGGTGGTAATCATGATGATTCCTTCCGGATACGGCAGTTCCCGGCGTGCCAGTGGCGCCGCCGGGAACTGTGTGATGTGGGCAGTACTAGATTTGATCCAGGGGAACGCCGGTGTTGTTCTTCCACTTCAGGACCACAACACTGGATACCGCCGCAACTGCGATGACATAGAGGTTGAAGATCCAGCCACTGCCAATCGAGTAAAGCCAAGTGCTGAGGTAGGACGCCGTACCGCCACAGACAGCCACGCCGAGGGAGATGGAAACGCCAAAGATCCTGGTGCGGTAGCGGGTGGGAATCTGTTCTGAAATCGCTGCCGGCTTGGAACCTGTAATAAAGGCGACCAGCAACAGTCCTGCTGTCTGGGCAACAAGCAACGTCCATGGCTCGCTGGTCATCAAGCCCCAGAGCGGGAATACCGTGGCTGCGATACCCACCAGGGAGATAAGGGTTGTGATCTTCCTTCCCCAGTGATCGGAGATCCAGCCGGAGACCGGGAGGAAAGCGATATAGACCACCTGTGCTATCACGCTCATCACGAACGCCTGGCCCGGATCCATGCCCCTGACGCCGATTGCATAGATAGCTGCCGAGGTGACCCACGTGTAGTACGTGAGCGTAGATCCAGCCTCGTAGAGGAACAACTTCACGCCTGCGGCAAATACCTGCTTCTTGCTCCACGGGGGCGCAGCGCTGCCAGCCTGGGCAACGGCCACATGCTCACTTTCCATCATGCCGCGGCGCAACCACAGTGCAGCCACAGCCAGCAGCGCACCGGCTGCGAAGGGAATTCGCCACCCCCATTCCATCATTTCCGACTTGCTGATCAAGCCGGTCAGTACCGCCATGAAAAGCGTCGCCAGGAGGGATCCTGACCCCACTGCGATGAAGACCGTGCTTGACCACAGACCGCGGCGCTTGGCCGGGGCGATTTCAGCGATGTACGCGTAAGACGTCGTCGACTCACCGCCGTGCGCAAAGCCCTGAATCAATCGGGCCAGCAGAAGGAGGAGAGATGCCCAACTGCCGATTGCCGCGTACGAGGGAATGAGGGCGATCCCCAGGCTCGCACCCGCCATGAGGAACATCGTGGTCAGCAGGACAGTGCGTCGCCCGAGTTTGTCAGCCAGAGGACCGAACACCAGCCCGCCAATGGGACGCATCAGGAAACCGACGGCGAACACGGCCAGCGTGCTCAGCAGCGCAGACATAGGGTTGCTGGAGTTGAAGAGGCTGCCGGCGATGTAGACCGAGGCGACGGTATAGATGGTCCAGTCAAACCATTCCAGCAAGTTTCCTACGCCCGTGGCGAGCAGGGATTTGCGTTGTAGGCGCAACCGTTCCGGGCTGCTTTTCGGTTGGGCTGTGTTCTGCTCAACAATCGTCATTGAATGCTCCCGTGTTGGGAAGCCACACTCTGTGGCTTGACTCGGTTGTGACCAGGGCCAGTGCGAAGCTACGCCATATAGCAAGTTTCGCAAGGTGGCCTGGTTGTGCGCCGGAAGGCCCACGTTCTGCACCCAACACCATCATGCGGACAAAGTGTCTGTCAAGTGATAATTTGGTTCTTGGGCGGAATCAACACGAGAAAGCCGCGCCACCCTGAACGGAACATTGCCGGTAGTCCCGGCAGAGGAGGAACGATGGACAGGAATCTTGAGGGCAGAGTAGCTCTTGTCACCGGCGCCAGCAGCGGCATCGGGGCCAGCGTGGTCCGCAGGCTCCTCGCCGCCGGCGCCAAAGTACATGGCGTCGCGCGGAGGCAGGAAGCTTTGAACGCGGTAAGCCCCGAGCATCTGGTCACTGGCCAGCTGGTAACCCACGCTCTGGACGTTGCCGACACTGCGGGAGCGCGGGCTCTGGCGGCGCACCTCGCGGAAACGGATCCCATTGACATTCTGGTCTGCGCTGCGGGGACCAACGTCCCACGCAGGCGAATGGCCGAGCTCGACGACGAGAGTTTCGACCGCATCATGAAGACCAATGTCTACGGCGTCTTCACCTTGCTGTCAGCGACGCTCGATCAGTTGCGGGAACGGCAAGGCGACGTAGTGATCATCTCCAGCATCGCTGCAAGCTGGCCGGACCACAGCGGGGCAGCCTACGGCGCTTCCAAATCCGCGTTGCTGGGTCTGGCCCGGGGCGCATCGCGCGACGAGCACGGCAACGGCATTCGCGTCTGCAGCATCCTGCCAGGCATCGTGGACACTCCCATCCTGGACCTGCGCCCCAGCCCGCCGCCCCGAGAGGTCAGGGACTGGGCCATCCACCCGGACGACATTGCAGAAGCGGTGCACTGCGCGATCAGCCTCCCGCCGCGAACCAACATTGCTGAAATGAGCGTGGTTGCGACGCGCCTGCAGTCACTCAGCAACACACAGGCGGCCACCCCGGAACTCCCGGCCAGCATGCGGAGCTGAAGCAACGGGGCCGCCTGCCACAATGGCATGCGGCCCTGTCTGCTGCTCGACAATGTTGCGCCCAGCCGCGCTTAGCCCAAGCTAGTCTCCCTGCCGCGGCCTCCACACCACAACTGCCTGCGACCGCGCCCGGGGGCGCTGACCGCGGGCCAAGCTAACGACGTCGCCCGCCGCTCCGGCCGCGAAAATGCGCGCGTCCACGGGTGAGCGCCGACGCGACAACTCCTCCGTCAGCTCAGCTACCCGATACTGCAGCGCAGCAACCTGATTTTCGAGATCGAGGATTCGTTTGATGCCTTCAAGAGAGACGCCGGACTGCGAGAGGCGCTGGACCTCCCGCAGTTTGTTGACGTCGTTCTGCGAATAGCGGCGGGACTTGCCGGGCGCACGGCTGGGCGAGACGATGCCCAAGCGGTCGTACTGGCGCAACGTCTGCGGATGCATGTCGGCTAGCTCCGCAGCGACGGAGATGACAAAGATCGGCTGGTTGACGTCGATTGCCATGACCGTCTCCTTACAACCGGGCCTTCGCGGCCAGGTCGTGACGCGGGTTCGCGTCCGTGGTGGCGGCAGCGAACGCCTTCACGGCTTCCTCCGCTTCCTTGTTCAAGTTCTGAGGGACCGCGACGTCGATGGTCACCAGCAGGTCGCCGGTCGCCTTGGACGTTTTTACGCCTCGGCCCTTGACCCGGAGTGTCCTGCCCGACGGTGTCCCGGCAGGGACGCGCACCTTGACGGTGTCGCCCTCGAGTGTTGGGACCTCGATGGTGGCGCCAAGCGCCGCTTCCGCGAACGTGACGGGGACGTGGATGCGGATGTTGTCGCCGTCGCGGTGGAAAAAGTCGTGGGGCTTCACGCTCACCGTGATGATGAGGTCACCGTTGCCGGCCGGGCCAGCGTTGCCCTTGCCGCGCTGACGGACTTTCTGCCCGTCCTTGATGCCGGCGGGAATCTTGACGTCGATCACGTTGCCGTTGCTCTCACGCAGGCTCACCGTGGTGCCTTTGATGGAGCCGGCAAACGAGATGGAGGTGGTTGCCGTCCTGTCCGCGCCCTTCTGCGGGGCACGCTGGAAACCGGTCTGGCCGGCGCCACCGAAGCCACCTCCAAACAGGTCAGCGAACTCCGGAGGAATGCCGCCGCCTGCAGGTTGACGAGCACCCGGCCCGCCCCCAAACAGACCACCAAAGAGGTCCTCAAACCCACCATTGGCCCCGGCGCCACCCCGCCCGGCCCCGGCACCCGGAGCAAACCGGGCACCACCCATAGCGCGGATGGCGTCATACTGCTGCCGGTCCTCAGGATTCGACAGCACCGAGTAAGCCTCGGAAATGTCCTTGAACTTCTTCTCCGCAGCAGCATCCCCGGCATTAGTATCCGGATGGTACTGCCGGGCTAGCTTGCGGTAAGCCTTCTTAATATCCGCGTCGGACGCGTCCTTGGCAATACCAAGGATCGCGTAAAAATCCTTTTCAACCCAGTCCTGGCTGGCCAAGAGCGTTTCCTTTCTAAAACAAACAAAGCGTACGGCGAGACTGCCTCGAAGCCGTAGCGGATGAGGGGGCCCGGGAGTGGCTTCGGGCCTACCGGAGCCGGGTGGCTTTGGATCGAAGATCCCAAGCCACCCGGCGTAGGGGCGGGGCCCCTCATCCGCGAAGGCGGAACGTGAGACTACGCCGGAACCGCGACGATCACTTGGGCTGCACGCAGGACCCGCTCGCCGGAGCGGTATCCGGAGCGCAGCACCTGGCTGACCGTGTCAACCTCGATGTCTTCGCCGGGCTGCTGGATGAGTGCCTCGTGGATGGTGGGGTCGAATTCGACTCCGGTGTCCGCGATGCGTTCCAGTCCGTACGTCTTCAGCGCGTTTTCCAGCTTGGCTGCGATGGCGGCGAAGGGGCCGTCTTCGAGGTCACCGTGCTGGCGGGCGGCGTCGACGTCGTCCAGCACCGGGAGCAGGGAGTTGAGGACGCCGATGACGGCCATCTCTCCTGCTACGGCGCGGTCGCGTTCGACGCGCTTGCGGTAGTTGACGTACTCAGCCTGAAGGCGGAGGAGGTCGTTGCGGAGCTCCGCTGCCTGGGCTTCAGCCGCGGCACCGGGGGCTACCGATTCCTCGGCCGGCACCTCTACCCCGTTGAGGATTTCCTCAGCTTGGGAGAGGGCGTCGCCGTCCGTGGGAGCGGCGTTGCCTTCGGTGGGAGCTGCAGCTTCGCTATCGGGGTGACGGGCTGCCCCGGTCTCCGGGTCAACCTTGCGGTTGTCCCGGATTACCGGCTTGCGCGGCTCGTTGCCTTCTGAATGCTCTGCTTCGTTGCCGTGGTGAGGCATGGCTACTTCTTCGCTTCGTCTTCGTCGATGATTTCGGCGTCAACGATGTCTTCGTCGTCGGCAGCCTTGTCACCGGCGGGAGCGCCTTCTGCACCGGCACCCGGAGCGTCAGCTGCGGCGGCCTGCGAGTAGATGGCTTCACCGAGCTTGGTCTGGGAAGCCTGGAGCTTCTCGAACGCAGTCTTTACAGCGGCGTCGTCGGTGCCTTCCAAGGCGGACTTGAGGGCGTCGACGTCGGCCTTGACCTCGGTCTTGACTTCCTCAGGCAGCTTGTCGTCGTTGTCGGCGATGAGCTTGTCCACGGAGTAGGCGAGCTGCTCTGCGGAGTTACGGGTGTCCGTAGCTTCGCGGCGGGCCTTATCCTCTGCAGCGTGCTCTTCGGCTTCACGGACCATGCGGTCGATGTCGTCCTTGGAGAGCGCCGTGCCACCGGTGATGGTCATGGACTGTTCCTTGCCGGTGCCCTTGTCCTTGGCGGACACGTGGACGATGCCGTTGGCGTCGATGTCGAAGGTGACCTCAACCTGCGGGACACCGCGAGGTGCCGGAGCGATGCCGGTCAGTTCGAACGTGCCCAGCGGCTTGTTGTCGCGCGTGAATTCACGCTCGCCCTGGAAGACCTGGATGGCCACGGACGGCTGGTTGTCGTCAGCGGTGGTGAAGGTCTCGGAACGCTTGGTGGGGATGGCGGTGTTGCGCTCGATGAGGTGCGTCATGACGCCACCCTTGGTTTCGATACCGAGGGACAGCGGGGTGACGTCGATGAGGAGGACGTCCTTGCGCTCGCCCTTCAGGACACCGGCCTGGAGTGCGGCGCCAACGGCCACAACTTCGTCCGGGTTGACGCCCTTGTTGGGCTCCTTGCCACCGGCGAGTTCCTTGACGAGCTCGGAGACGGCAGGCATACGGGTGGAGCCACCTACGAGCACGATGTGGTCGATGTCGGAAACCTTGATGCCGGCTTCAGCGATGACGTCCTGGAACGGCTTCTTGGTGCGGTCCAGCAGGTCCTTGGTGAGGTCCTGGAACTTGGCACGGGTCAGCTGCTCGTCCAGGTGGACCGGGCCGTCGGGGGTGACGGACAGGTACTGGAGGGAGATGTTGGTGCTGGTGGAGGAGGACAGTTCCTTCTTGGCCTGCTCAGCAGCTTCACGCAAACGCTGGAGGGCGATCTTGTCCTTGGAGAGGTCGATGCCCTTGACCTTGAGCTGGCTCAGGAGCCACTCGACCACGCGGTTGTCCCAGTCGTCGCCACCGAGGCGGTTGTCACCGGCGGTCGCGCGGACCTGGATGGTGGAGAAGTTGTCTTCGTCCTTGCCAACCTCGAGGAGGGAGACGTCGAAGGTTCCGCCACCGAGGTCGAAGACCAGGATGAGTTCGTCTTCCTTGCCCTTGTCCAGTCCGTATGCCAGTGCAGCCGCGGTGGGCTCGTTGACGATGCGGAGGACGTTGAGGCCAGCGATTTCGCCGGCTTCCTTGGTGGACTGGCGCTCGGCATCGTTGAAGTATGCCGGAACGGTGATCACAGCGTCGGTGACCTTTTCGCCCAAGTAGCTCTCGGCGTCGTTCTTGAGCTTCATGAGGATACGCGCGGAGATTTCCTGCGGCGTGTACTTCTTGTCATCGATGGCAACGTTCCAGTCGGTGCCCATGTGGCGCTTGACGGAAGCGATGGTGCGGTCGATGTTGTTGACGGCCTGGCGCTTGGCGATTTCGCCGACCAGGACTTCGCCGGACTTGGAGAACGCAACGACGGACGGCGTGGTGCGGCCGCCTTCTGCGTTGGCGATAACGGTGGGCTCGCCACCTTCGAGAACAGAGACCACGGAGTTGGTGGTTCCGAGGTCGATACCTACTGCACGTGACATATCTTGTTTTCCTTTCAATGGCCGATGTTGGAGATTGCACCTGACAGCGGCCCGCTGAGCGGTTTCACTGCCGGGAGCCCACTCAACAATCGGCTAGTTGAGCGTTCTGCACTCAACTGTACTCAGCCTCAGATTTAAGTCAATCCAAAGTTGAGTCGAGTTCGCTCAACTTTGCTTTTTGACGGTTGGAAATCCCCGGAATCACACGGCTTAGGGGGTGGTTTCGCCTACGGTGAACTGACAAACTGGCCCGATGGAGATCACTGGATACGTGCCTCCGGACGAGTTCTGGGAGATGAACGACCGGTTGGATCAAGAAGTCCGCGACGGCGCGCACCTTCTCCCGCTGTTCTGTCTAGAGGGCTGGGACGTCCCCGTCATGCTGGGATCCTGGCAGTTGGACGGCAGCGAAGGCGGGGTGTCCCACGGCGACGGTTTTTCGCAGGCGGGCCCATTGGTCGAGGTGATCACCACACCCCAGGACCCGCGCGCGCTTGCCAGGAACCGGTGGCGCGCATCAGCCGGAATCCCGCACAACCTGGAAGAGCTTCAACGCCAGGACGCAACCTTCAACGCCCTCGCCGCTGAGCGGCTCACCATCACCGTTGACGGCACGCCCGCAGACGTAACGCTCTGGCGCGGACAGAACTCTTGGCTCGCTGCGGGCACATTCGGCGGCTTCGGCATCGTGATCAACGCTCAACGCAACCCGCCTCCACCGGAAGCCGTCCGCCTAACCCGGGTGTCCGACGTCGAGCCCTTGCTTCAGGCGCGACGCGCTGCACTCAGGGCGATACGCGGCGAAGCCTAGGAATCTCCGCGTCAGCGGCTTGAGTGGCGCCCAGCGGCTCCGGCTTGTACACCCACGCCACCAGTACCACGGAGATGATCATCAGCAGGAACCACGCCAAAAGCTTGTCGATGGAAACCGCCTGCCAACCGTCCAGCTGATTCGGATACAGCCAGGCGCGGGACCACGTACCGATGTTCTCGGCGAACCAGATGAACAGTGCCACCAGCAGGAACGACACCAGGATTGGCATACGGAAGCGACGCCGGAACACCCGGAAGTGCATCACGCACCGTCCGTAGACAAGCACGACGGCGGCAAGCAGCACCCAGCGTGCGTCGAAGATGTAGTGGTGGGAGAAGAAGTTGACGTAGATCGCGCCAGCGACGAGGGCCGTGATCCACCGCCGCGGGTATCGGTCGAATCGGAGGTCGAACAGCCGGAAAACACGCACCATGTAGGAACCCACAGCGGCATACATAAAACCGCTGAACAACGGGACGGCCCCGATCCGCAGGACACCTTCCGCCTCGTATGCCCAGGACCCCACGTCCGTCTTGAACAACTCCATCGCTGTCCCCACCACATGGAACAACAGGATCACCCGGAGTTCCCGGAGGGTCTCGAGCCTGAAGCTGATCATCAGAACTTGGATCACAATCGCGGCGATGGTCAGGAAGTCGTTCCTTGCGAGGCCCGCGTTGTCCGGGTACCAAAGCCGGGCAGCGATGATTACCGCGAGCAAAGCCGCTCCGAACACACATGCCCAGGCCTGCTTCAGCCCGAACACCACAAACTCGGTGAGCCCTTCCCGGAGCCGTCCCCCGCGGGCGCGGTCCAGGTATCGGTGGGCGGCGTCGTCGATGGACTGCTCAACGGAGGTGAAGTTACGCATTGTGGGAAGCCTTGCCTGGCTTGAGTTGGCTCAAGTAATAGTCCCTGGGCCAGTGGCGGATTCGTTGCGGCAGCCGCGGGTAAACGCGTCCCACCAGGCGCATGGTCCGTTCGAAGCGCCGCGCATGGCCGGGACTCCAGTCGAATCCGAAACCTTCACGAAGGCGCTCAGGCAACAAACCTGCTGTGAGGAAGCGTGCCAGCGGCATGACCAAGCGCATCAAGCCCGGACCCGCTGCCGGGTACAGCAAGTCGCGGGCGATTTTGCGGGCCTTCTCGTCGGGCTGCAACGTTGCCACGTGCGCGTCCCAATACGTGGCAAAGGCGGCGCGATCAACGGGCCATTTGTCGGGCGGAAGCTGCAGTGCAGTCCCGATCCGCGCATAGTCGAGGTACATGCGGTCGGCGGTTTCGTCGTCGAGCGGCCCGTGAACCTGCTGGTAGACGGTGACTGCCGTGTCATAAAGGGTGGCGACCACCCACAGTTGGGAGTCGGCGTCGAAGGCGTTATAACCCGCCGACGCATCGTCAGCGGTCCGTCGGACCGGCGCGTGGGCACGATTAACGGCGCGACGCACAGCAGTGACCTGCTCTTCGGTGCCGTAAACCACAGCGTAGACATAGGTCAGCGTGGCCCGGAGCCTGTCCTGCGGCTTGTGGGCGAAGTTGCTGTGGTCCGCCACTCCGTGACCGACCCGGGGGTCGGCAATCTGAAGGAGGATCGCGCGGCCCGCACCGGCGAGAAGAATACCCTCCGCGCCGATGTCTGCAAGTCCTCGAGCCATCTGAATACTGTAGCGCCCTAGCCTTGGAGCCCCACGACGCCCTGAAGAACACCCAACTGATGCTCGAACAGCTCATCACGAGCGGCAAAGGTATCGCGTCCGTACTGCCCAAAAACCTCAAAGCTGACCGCCCCAAACACTGACGTCCACACCAGCACACCGCGCGCCATGGACGCATCGGGAACTGCGAGGTTCATTTGGGTGCGAATCGCGGCCAGATCTTCGGCCAAGGCCGGAGGAATCACGACGGCGGACGTCACCTGTGCGTCCAGGGCACCTGCCCGGTAGGCGGCATCGAAAACGCCCACCAGACGGACGATGACGCGGGTTCCTGGCACCGTGGTGCGCTCGCCCGGGGCTTGATACCCGGGCACAGGGCTGCCGAAGAGCAGGGCGTAGCTGGCAGGTTCGCGAATTGCCCAGGTGCGCACGGCATGTGCCAGCGCTTTGAATTGTCCGGTGAAGTCATGCGCCGGCATGGCGTCCACCGCCGCATCAACTTCGTCGCCGAGCTCGTTGTAACCGTCGATCAACAGGAGCGTGAGGAGTTCGTCCCGGTTCTCTACGTAGCGGTACACAGCAGAGGACACGACGCCGAGATCCCTCGCCACTGCACGGAGGGACAGGGCGGCCGCGCCATGAACGGCAAGGTGCTCGCGACCGAGCCGAACGATGTCTGCGATGGTCCGCGTGCGGGCACGTTCACGGGGAGTGGGCGGTTTGGCCTTCGGCAATTCAGCGGTGGTCATACCACCAAGCCTGCCACAAGGGAGAGCGCTGTCAACAAATGAGAGCAGTGCTCTTGACTTTCGACATGTGCTCAGTCATTCTGAATTCAGAGAGCAGTGCTCTCGGACTAACATCCGACCTCGAGACCTAGAAGAAGGCACCCATGTACGTCGTCACAGGAGCAGGACCCGTTGGCTACACCGTCGCGGAGCAACTGGCAGAGCAGGGTCATCAAGTCCGGGTGCTGACGCGCTCGGGCAGCGGCCCGGAGCATCCCTTGATAGAACGGGTCCGGGCGGACGTCTCGGATCCTGCGCAGTTAGATGAGGCGATGAACGGCGCCGCCGCAGTCTTCCATTGCATCCACGGCTCCGCCTACCGGGCAGCAGCGTGGGCCGCCGAACTCCCCCACGCCGAGCAGGTGGTGATGGACGCAGCGGCAGCCGCGGGCGCCGTCGTCGTATTTCCTGAAAGCCTGTACTCGTACAGCGAGCCCGACCGCGCGATGACCGAAGCAAGTCCCCGGGCAGCCACCGGTGGGAAGCGCGGCATCAGGACCGCACTGCTGGCAGCACGGCAGGCGCATGCGGCCAGCACCGTCAGCGTTGTTGCCGGCGATTTCTTCGGACCCCGCGTGAAGATGGCACATGCCGGGGAGCGGATGGTGACGCCCATCCTGGCAGGCAAGGCAGTGCAGTTCATCGGGTCAATCAACCAGCCGCACTCCTTCACATACGTCCCGGACCTGGCCGCGGCCATGATCGCAGCAGCCCGGCAGCCCGAGCTGTGGAACACTGTGCTGCACGCCCCCACAGGCCCGGCAGTCACCCAGCGGGAGATGGCCGCAGCGCATGCGCAGGCCGCAGGCGTTGCCGCACCCAAGGTGAGCGCCGTGCCCGGATGGGTGCTGCGGATCGCCGGAGTTTTCTCGACGGATATGCGCGAGCTTGCCGAATTGCTGTACCAGTTTGAGCGCCCGTTCGTGATGGATTCCTCGCAGAGCCAGAAGCTCCTGGGTCTCGAGCCGACCCCCTTGGCGCAGGCCGCTGAAGCAACCGTGACGTGGTGGCGCAGCGCCGTTCAAGTAAGCGCGGGAGGCTAAAGGCCGTCGTTGTAGTTCCAGTGCTCCTGCCAGCGCCAATCGATGGGCTCACTGAGGCGCTGGTACCGGATGTCGGTGGACAGGCGCATGGTGCCGTTGAGGTCGGCGTTGTCCAGGGCCGCGTGGACAATATGCGCCGAGTGGACCACCACGTCACCAACCTCGTAGTCGGTCACGAGCCACCGGGCGTCCCGCTCGTCCGCCAGCCCGGGGAGGTCCGCAGTGATGGAGGCGGCCGGCATCTTCAGCGTCCCCTCACGCTCCTCCGCCATCACCCAGTGGTGACTGCCCTCGAGATAGGCCAAGCCACCCCGCTCTCGCGGACAATCACCCAATGGAATCCACATGGACAACACACGATCACTGCCTTCGCGGAGATACACAAGATCGTAGTGAGCCTGGGTGGCCGTTCCTATGCCGCTGTCACCGGGCTTGGTGTGGCGAATGATTTTTCGCCGGTGCAGATGGACGTCATCTTCGAGGAACCAGGCGAACCAGTCGGCAATCCCCTCTGCAGTGCACAGTGCTTGATACTCCGGCCCGGGAACAATGTGGTCGAAGAGGCCACGGCGCAACGCAGCACGGTCCACGTCCCCGGACGCCGCAATGCCCGCACGGGGATCCGTTCCTGCCGCGTACACGTTGGCTTCGCCCAGGGATGCAAAGTAGAACTCGCGGAAATCCATCAGATGGTCCGGATTGAGCTGCCCCTTCAAGTAGAGGTATCCGTCCCTGCGGAGCCTTGACCACAGGGCGTCACGATCTCCACGTTCGGAAAGGGGTACCGGTTCCAGCTCGGCGAGGCGGGATTCCGATTCGTCCAAAACATAGCCATTCGAAGTCAACATAGTCCCCACTGTGGCAGTGGTGGGCGGTCACGTGAATGGACTCCGGTTTCTGAAGACTTGGACTTTTGTGAGGCTTTTTTGGCGAGTGGGGCCGGCTTGCCGTTGGCGTTTGTTTTGCGCCCTTGGCCGGGGCAGCATTGGCCCATGGACGATTGGTCAACATACCGGCATCCGGCGTCTCCCCTGAGGGATCTTGGCCTGGCGTGCCTGGGTGCCGGTGAGCAGAGTGGGATGTTGCCGTCCTTTGCCGGTCGAACCCTCAGCAGCCATGCCATAGTGCTGGTGAGCGAAGGATCCGGGCACTTCACTGTGGGCAGCAGGCGTTTCACGGTCCAGGCTCCTGCGATCATTCGGCTTTTCCCCGGAGTCAGCCACGGGTATGGACCTGGGCCGATGGGGTGGAAAGAACATTGGTTATTGTTCACCGGACCTACGGCGAGGGCACTGGAGGAGCTGGGGTGCTTCGTGCGGAACCAAGCTCTCGTGCAGCTTGATGGCTCCTCGGAGGTCGGCCTGGAGGAGTCTCTTGGACTTTTTTCCGCCCTCCGCCAATCTCTCCTAACGGGTGGACCACAAGGAGATCTGGACGCCTCCGTACTCTGCCAGCGGGTACTGGTCCAGACGGGCACGCAGCCCAGTCCGGTCACCATCGACGCCCGGGCAAAAGACAACAGGCTACTCTCCGCACTTCGCGAAGCGGCCCACCTGCCGCTGACGTTGTCCCAGCTGGCCGCCTCGCTCAAAGTCCCGGTTCCAGAGCTCCGGCATGCAGTGCAGAGCGCTACCGGTGTTGGTCCCAAGGAGCTCATCATCCAACTCCGGATGCAGCGCGCCCAGTCGCTGCTGGCTGACACGGACCTTCCCGTTCAAAGGATCGCGTCCCTCACCGGCTATGACGATCCCGCTTATTTCAGCCGACTCTTCACCAAGAAGACCGGGTCCTCGCCAAGCGGTTTCCGCCGGGAACACCAGCGTGCTGACCCTGCGGACCACCACACGTGGGATGTCTGAAAATGTTCGAATCATGGATTTACTGATGGCTGGCTGAAACGCTGGATGGAGTGCACAGGACGCCTCCGGAAACGTCCCCACAGCACGGATAACACTCTTGGAACCACCCCACGGGACACTCAATGAGGAGATCTTCCATGTCCACTTTCGCCATCAATCGTCGTCAATTGCTGCAGACCGGGGGCATCGGCGGGCTCGCCGTAGCACTGTCGGCAATGTCCTCCGGCGCCGCCCAAGCCGCTCCAGGCAGGCAGACCACGGGAGCCCCGCAGATCACCGACCTTGGACCCGCCGTCGTTCAGTTTTCCCTCATGAGTTCACTGCTGGTGGGCGACACCGTCTACATCGGGTCCCGCAACCTGAACCCGGTACGGGTGATTGGATACCACCTCCCCACCGGCACCATCACGTCACGGACAGACCTCGGCTCGGGGTACAGCATCCAGGCTTTGGCCGCCGACTCCACCGGCCGCTACCTGTACGCAGGTGTTCTGCGCGATGGAATCGATGGAAAGCCGAACCTCTACCGCTGGGACCTCAGCACGCCCACCGTGCCGGCAGTGGGCGTGGGCGAAACCGGAGACCGCGACATCCGGGCCCTGGCCGTGGCCCCTGACGGAAAGGTCTACCTTGCCGGCGGAGGGCTAACTACCAATGCACCTTCCCTGTGGGAATTCGATCCCGCCACGAATGCCATGACCAGCTGGGGCATACCGGACCCCGGAGCCACCATTGCCCAAGCTGTGGCCGCCACTGCCAGCCACGTGTATTTCGGCACGGGCAGCACGCTGGGAGGCGGCAACGGATCAAGTCCCGGCCGCCTGTTCGCCTTCGACCGGACCACGAAGACGTCAACCAACATCCTGCCGGCAGAAGTAGCAACCGGCGTCTCGGTCACCTCCCTCAGCGTGCTGAACGGGCAGCTCGGAGTGGGGGTCAAGGGCCCCGGTAAGTCCGTGCTGATCAACCTTGCCAACCACGCCCAGTACACCATCATCGCCAAGACGGGCGTCATGTTCAGGCAACTGGGCAACGACGTCTTCTTCGTCAAGGAACCGGGCGTGTGGTCTTACAACATGGTCACCAAGAAGATCACTCAAATCCTCACGGAAGATGTGGGTGCCATGTGGGGCTTGGATGTCTACGGCAGCAAGGCGCTCACAGTGTCTTCCTATGACGTCATTGAGATCGATCCCGTGGCGAAGACCGCCGTCAAGCATGACCTCCAACAGGCCGGAGCGCCGGGCGGACCTCAGCTATGCATGGGTCTCGCAGCGGGCGCCGGGGACGTTTATGTGGGCGGCACCGGAACCATTGCCCGGCACCAACTGGCTACGGAACAGGTGTCCTATCTCCGGGCAACAGGTGAAGCCAAGGACGCCGTGATGGTAGGCGGTGTCCTCTACACGGGCCAGTACAACTCGCGGGGAATCTACGCCTACAATCCCGCGACCGGGCAACTGCCCTACCAAGTGGCCGCGTTGCCCGCCGGGCAGAACCGCCCCTTGGATGTCTGCTGGGACGCAGTCAACGGGCTGGTCATCGCCGGAGCCCAGAACGACACCGGAGGTGGCGGCTGCTTCGCCGCCTACAAGCCTTCCACCACGCAGGTCATCACCAAGGTCAACCCGATCGATGCCCTCCAGATGGTCCGTGCCGTGGCGACCAAGGACGGAGTGGCCTACCTGGGTGGCGACAACATCTACGCCACCGGTCCCCGCAGCACGGTGGTGGCTTGGGACCCCGTGGCCAACCAGGAGTTGTGGCGCCTGGATCCAGGGCAGCCTCAGGGCATTGCGGCGATGGCGATCCATGGCAAGTTCCTTTACGGCATGTCCCGCAAGGCTGCCGGCCTGTTCGTGATCGATCTGGATACCCAGCAGGTGGTTCATCGGGGTGACCTGAGCGCGGTGTGCACGGACTTCGGAGCTCTTCAGGTCAGCCGCGGGATTGTCTACGGCGTCTCCGACACCACGGTGTTCCGCATAGATCCGATCACTTTCGCTGTCTCTGTTGTTGTTGCTGACATCAACGGCGGTTGGTACAGCGGACCGCACATCACGGCGGATGAAGACGGTTTGCTGTATACGCTGCGCGGCCCGAACCTTGTCCGGATCGACGATCAGCAGACCATGCAAACCATGCGGCGTTAGCCCCATGTAAGTAGCAGCAGATGCCGTTCTGAACCCTCAAAACGACATCTGCTGCTACCCAGTTGGGCTAGCTGTGAACAGGCCAGCCAGCACGGAGCACGCAGCACCCCGGGCCAGGGCCACAGGATCTGCAACGGCTGCATCAAACAGTGGAGGCGGAGTGTTGGCGTGAAGGTACTGACTCATAAACGCGTGCTTGGTCTGCTCGGCAAACGTCCCCAGATTAGCTTCGGGCGCGAAGCCCACCACTACCTGCTCGGGCCCGAGGACCTTGGCGGCGTTCGCCATGCCGATACCCAGATGCAAGGCGGCGTCGGCAATCAGGCTGGAATCGACGTCGGGGTCTATCTTCCGGTTCTGGCCGTTTCGCTCCAGCTCCTGCTGCATGCCCCACAGGCTGCCGCGGGTTTCACAGCAATCTTCGGCTCCGCAGTGGCAGGGCCTGGCCGGTCCGGGTCCGGTGATCGCACGCGAATGGGCGAAGCCGCCCGCCGCGCCGTTGAAGCCGCGCTGGATGCGGCCTTCAATTACGACGGCGGCCCCCAAGCTGGTGCCGACGCTGAAGATGAGCATTTCGCGACCTTTGAAAACGTCGTCGAACAGCAGACCGCGTGCGTAGGCGTTGACGAAACTGTCCACGACGACGGCTTGGCCCACAGCCTCTTCAAGAAGCATTTGGAATTTGATGTCAGTCCAGCCCATCGCCCCGCTATGCCGCACCAGACCGCCGGCTTGATCCACCACGCCGGAAACGGCTGCGCCCACCCCGATCAGCCTGGACTCCATCTGCCCTGCCGCGGATCGAACAGCCCGGGCAGCGGCCGCTGCCGCCTCGTCGGGCTCGGTGGATGCCAACGGCTCGCTGTGCGTTGCCACCACGTCACCGCGCAAATCGACCACGACGGCGTGTGCCTCCGTGGCGGACAGTCTCACCCCAGCTGCGAAGACGCCTTCGCGCCCCAGCTCCAGGAGACGCGCCGGACGGCCACCCGTGCTGGGCGCAATCTCGGTTTCCACCAGCAGCCCGGAAAGGACCAGCTTGCCGGTGATCCCGGTGACGCTGGCTGCGCTCAAACCGGTTTGGATCGTGATTTTGGCGCGGGATACCGGCGCCTGTGTGCGGACGATGTCCAGCACCAGGGCCTCGTTGATCTCGCGGATCAGGGCCTTGCTGCCTGCGCGTGGCTTCATAGCTCGTGGCTCCTGTTGTTGCGTCGCAAGGGATCTCCCCCATTCTGGCATCCGCGGTCCGGATGTCTTCACACTGTCCATTGTACTTACTTTAGTCATTGACAAAAGATATTGAAGCTGGCAATCTCGGTCTCATGAACATCAACAAAGGCGTTGCATCACCCTGCTCGCCCCCCACAGCAGCCCGGCTGCGGATCCTGCTGAGCATCCCGGACGCCGAACGGGCAGCGTTCATCTCTCCCGAAACCCGCACTGCCCTCAGCGAGCTGGGCGACATCACTGAAATCGCCCCCGCCGAGCTCCAGTCCTTGGATGCTTTCGCGGCCGCTGCCGCAGACAAGGACGCATTCATCACCGCTTGGGGATTCCCCCGTCTCGACGCCGAACACTTGGCAGCGGCGCCGAACCTCAAGTGCGTCGTCCATGCAGCGTCTTCGCTGCACGCCCTGGTCAGCGACGACTTCTGGGCCGCCGGCATCCCCATCTCCCAAGCGGGCGCAGCCATGGCACCGGCCGTCGCGGAACTGTCTCTGACCTTCACGCTGAATCTGTTGCGCCGTGTGCACTTGTTGGATCACAGCCTCCGGACGGGAGCCAGTTGGGACGACGCCCGCAACGTCAGCAGGGCCCGCGAAATCTCCGGGGCCCGCGTTGGGGTAGTTGGAGCGTCCAGGACAGGACGCCGCTACATTGACGCCTGCTTGGCACTCGGCGCCAAGGTGTCCGTCTACGACCCCTACATTCCCGCGGGAGATCCCCTCGCGGCCCACTCAGCAAACCTGCACGATCTGATGGCTGGCAGCGATGTGGTGGCGATCCACGCTCCGGCCACTCCGGAAACCGAAGGTCTCATCGGTGCTGCCGAGCTTGCCCTGCTTCCGGACGGGGCTGCGTTGGTGAACACTGCCCGCTCCACCATCGTGGACATGGATGCCCTCTACAAAGAGGTCCACTCGGGCCGGATTGATGCAGCGCTGGACGTCTTCGACCACGAGCCCCTGCCCACGGACAACCCCTGGCGTTCCCTGCCCAACGTGCTCCTTACGCCCCACCTCGGAGGGGCCACCGCGGACTCCAGGCGCCGGGCCGGCGGCATTGTGGTTGACGAACTCCGCCGCTACATCAGCGGGGAACCCCTGGAACACGCCCTCATCCGCACCGACCTCGAACGAATGGGCTGAAAATGCGCAACATTCTCCTGATCCATTGCCACGATCTGGGCCGCTTCCTGGGCACGTATGGCGTGGAGACCGTCTCCACACCCAACCTGGACGCCCTGGCAGACGAATCCACCCTCTTCGAACAGGCCTTCGCAACGGCCCCGCACTGCAGCCCTGCCCGCGCCTCACTGTTCACCGGGACGTATCCGCAGAGCAACGGCGTCCTGGGCCTCACCCACGAGCCGTTCGGCTGGGACCTGAACGAACCCTCCCAGCACATCGCCTACAGGTTGAAGTCGGCCGGCTATCAGACCGAGCTGGTTGGCGTGCACCATGAATCCCGGGTTCTGGCCGACGATGTTGTGGCCAGCAGGCTTGGCTTCGACCGTGCCCGTACGGGAGGTGCGCGGGACGTCGTCGTTCATCGCGCCACTGACGCACTGCGTCGGATGTCCGGCAGCGACCGTCCCTTCTACCTTCAAGTGGGCTTCACGGAACCGCACCGGGTGCCGTCCGAACGGGACCGCCCAGGCGTCATGGGGTTCCTGGCCGACGGCGTGAACCCGGACGTCTCGCGGGGGCATACAGTCCCTGCCCATCTGGTGGACAACGATGGCGCCCGCGAGGAAATCGCCGAACTACAGGGCGCCGTGAAGCACATGGACGAAGGCGTGGGCAGCATTCTCGCGGAACTCGATTCCTTGGGCCTCCGAGACCAGACACTGGTGCTGTTCACCACCGATCACGGCCTTGCGCTGCCCCGCGCCAAATGCACCTTGTACGACGCCGGACTGGGCGTTGCGCTGATGCTTCGCCACCCCGGCAACGCGGCATGGTCCGGGAAACGCGTGACGGACATCGTCAGCCACGTGGACGTCCTGCCCACCTTGCTGGAGCTGGCCGGACTGCCCCTCCCGGAAGGCCTCGCCGGGGCCAGCCTGCGTCCGGCCGTCGAAGCAGGCGAGGCTCCGCGAAGCCACTGCTTCAGCCAGTTGAGTTACCACACGTATTACGACCCCAAACGGTCAGTGCGGACATCCACGCACAAGCTGATCGTCAACTTCTCCAACGCACCACGCGCCATGGATCCCACCCAATCCTGGATTCACCGCAGCCTACCGGCAGACCTTGGCGGGCCAACCATCGGCACCAGCCCGGCGCTGGAACTCTACGACCTCACCGTGGATCCAGAAGAACTGGACAACATCGCAGGCCAGCCGGAGCAGTCGGAAATCCTCAGGGATCTCTCCGCAACCCTCTTCGACTGGATGCGGGAATGCGGCGATCCCCTCCTTACCGCCCCCGTAGCAGCCAGCCGCCACAAGCTCGCCCTCGACGCGATCCACGAAGCCACCCTCACCCGAAAGTAGTCGCCATGTTTACTCGAAAAATGCGCACCGCCACTTTGGCCACAGCCGTCGTCGTTACCGCGGCTTTGACGCTCACCGCTTGCGGTTCAGCCGGTTCGTCAACGTCCGACGGCGGCCAGGCCACCGGCAAGGTGACGCTCTGGATGTACCCCGTCATCAAGGACGAGACCGCCAGCAAGAAGTTCTGGCAGGACACTGAGGCAAGCTTCGAGACGGCCAACCCCGGAATCGACCTGACCATCGAGCTCCAGACGTTCGACAAGCGGGACGCCCAGATCTCGGCGGCGCTTGCCGCCGGCTCGGGACCCGACGTCGTACTTATTACGCCTGACCAAGCAGCCACGTACCGTAACGTCCGCGGCCTGCTGCCAGTAGATAAGGCTGTTGAGCAGGACAAGGACAGCTTCTACCCCGGCACGCTGGAGGCCGCGACGTTCGACGACGAAGTATTTGGCGTTCCGCTGTTCCAGAACATCAACACCACCGCTTACAACACCAAGATCTTCGCGGACGCAGGAGTACCGCTGCCCAAGACCTGGGATGACCTGCGCAGCGCGGCGCCGGTTCTGGCGAAGAAGGGCGTCGCCGTGATGGACTACGCCGGAAGCCCCGAGCAGACGCTCAACCTGTCCTTCTATCCGCTGCTGTGGCAGGCCGGCGGAACGGTTTTCACCGATGACGCCAAGGACATCGCTTTCGATTCCGAGGCCGGTGTTTCGGCACTCCAGTTACTGATCGACTTGAAGAAGCTCGGCGGGCTTCCCGCGGATGCGGCCACCGATGGACCCAAGGTTGAAGGTGCTCCGATCGCCACCGGCAAGGCCGCGATGCGGGCCACCACGTCATTGCCGGAATTGAAGCAGATGCGCGCCGCGCTCGGGGCCGAAAACGTTGCACTGGGCGCTCCGTTGCAGGGCAAGGTCCAGGCGACCTACGGCAACCCCGGTTTGCTGGCACTGACCTCCATCAACAAGAAGGAAAACCGGGAAGCCGCCTACAAGGTGATGAGCTACTTGAGCTCGGCCGAGTCCCAGAAGGCCCTCAATGCCGCCGCGGGAAACCTCCCCACCCGGACGGACGCCGCGGCATTGGGCACGGACGCGGACTCCCTGGCCATGGCAGAAGCTTTGAAGACCGCCAACCCCGGAGAATCGTCACCTGTTGCACGCCAGGTCATGGGCGCCCTGGCTCCCAACATCCAGGCCGCCCTCCGCGGTGATGTCACCGCCAAAGAAGCCCTTGACCGTGCAGCCACGGAAGCCCGCGGCATCCTGCAGCGCTCGGCATCCTAAGCCCGGCCCCACCACCGATTGGTCACCCCATGTCCATAAACACCCGAACCAGAAACACGCTGGCCGGCCGACATCCCGAGTTGACGGCCCCACAGCTCAAGCCTTTCGGGGCCAAGAAAGCCCGCAGCCGCGAGGCGCTAGCCGGCATCCTGTTCGTGCTTCCCACGCTGATCATTTTTGGCCTCTTCAAATTCCTCCCCATCTTTGGGGCCGGAGCCATGAGCCTGACCGAGTACAGCCTCAACGGTGATTTCGAGTTCCTGGGCGCAGATAATTACGTGCGCCTGGCCGAGGACCCCAACTTCTGGCAAAGCCTGCGCGTGACATTCCTGTACGTGGCGATCTTTGTTCCGTTCATCATCGCCGTGTCACTGGCCGGGGCCGTCCTCCTGGACAAACTGGTCCGGTTCACCGGCACCTTCCGGGCGTTGCTCTTCATTCCGTACCTCAGCTCGTTCGTGATGGCCGGCATCATCTGGACCTGGATCTTCTCCACCGACGGTCCGCTCAATGCCGCACTGGGCGGCTTAGGCATGGGGCCCGTTCCCTTCACCTCAGGCCCTCAACTGCTGGTCCTCTTGTCCCTGGCCGTGGTGTCAGTGTGGAAAGGCTTCGGCTACTCCATGCTGATCTTCCTGGCCGGCCTCAAAGCCCAGCCCGCTGAAGTCCACGAAGCCGCCCGCATTGACGGGGCCGGCGCGTGGAAATCGTTTTGGTACGTGACGCTGCCGCTCCTGAAGCCCGTGGTGTTCTTCGTCCTGGTCATCGAGACGATCGTGGGGTTCCAGGTCTTCGACACCATCTACGTGATGACCGGAGGCGGACCCGCCCGGGCCAGCCACAGCCTCATCTACTTCCTGTTCGATGAAGGCTTCAAGTTCTTCGACTTCGGCTACGCATCGGCCATCGGCGTGGTGCTGTTCGTCATTGTGCTCATCCTCTCGCTCATCCAGCAGCGCTTCTTCGAAGGTAAGGACTCCAAGTGACCGCCACCCTTTCCACTCCAGCTGGTGGGCGTCACCCCGCCGGACGTCCCGTCCAAGGCCCCGCCGGGCATAGTCCCCGGCGGAATACCGAGAAGCGCCGCCAGCGCACCCTGACATGGGTGTTGGCAGTAATCTCGCTCTTCACCGTTGCACCGCTCATTGCCGTTGCAGTGCTGGCGCTCTCCCCCGCCGACGCGCCCACGTTGCCGTATGCGCTGCCGTCGTCGCTGACGTTGGACAACATTGTCCGCATCTTTAACGTGGGCGAGTTTCCTCTCTGGCTCTGGAACTCGTTCCTGTACTCGGCTGTGTCCGTGGTGGTTGTGTTGCTCACGGCATCCATGGCCGCCTACGCGTTGGCCCGCAAGAGGTTCCCGGGACGGAACGCGCTGCTGTGGGCCATCATCGCCACCATGATGGTGCCCGTCCAAGCCACCCTGATCCCCACGTTCATCCTCATCTCCAAAATGGGCGGGGTGAACACCCTCTGGGGGCTGATCCTGCCCACGCTGGCCAACGCCCAGGCGATCTTCCTCATCCGGCAGTTCGTACGGGACATGCCCGAGGAACTCTTCGATGCCGCCCGCATCGACGGTGCCGGCGAATGGCGGACGTTCTGGCAGATCGTCCTCCCCTTGATCCGTCCCGTCCTGGCGACTCTGGCAATCTTCGTCTTCCTGTGGCACTGGAATGATCTCCTGTGGCCCTTGGTGGTGGGCCAGTCGGACGCAGCCAGGACGCTCACGGTGGGCTTGGCAACGTTGAACACCGAGACCGCCTCCACGTCCAACGTTATGGCAGCAACACTGGTCAGTTTCATCCCGTGCCTGGTGATCTTCGCCCTCCTGCAAAAGCACATCGTCGCCAGCATCACGCACAGCGGGGTCAAAGGATGACCTCTGCCGCGCCGATCCGTTTTGGGCTCATCGGGGTCGACTCCCCGCACGCGCCTTCCTTTACGCGTCTCTTCGGCAATGGCATCGACGGCGTGGTCCCCGGCGGCACGGTGACGCACGCTTGGAAGGGGGAGGCGTCGTCGGACTTTCCTTTGAGCCGCGACCGTATCGACAGCTTCGCGGACGAGGTGAGCGGGCTCGGCGTCACCATGTGCGACTCGCCGGAAGCGGTGGCCGAGGCTTGCGACGCCCTACTGATCGTGTCCTCGGATGCACGGACGCACCCGCGCTACTTTGAGCGGGTGGTGCGATACGGCAAGCCGATCTACGTGGACACGCGCTTCGCCCCGACTCTCGCTGAGGCACGACGAATGCTCGCCCAGGCCCGGGCTTCCGGTTCCTTGGTACTGGCCGGGTCACCCAAGCGATTCACGCCGGAATTCCAGAGGGCTCTTGGTTCTGCCACCGCTCGACAGGTGTGGCTTGACGGTCCGCTTCCAACCCAACCGGGCCACCCCGGCTTCGCCTGGTACGGCGTGCACCTGGTGGACCTCGCCGTTGCGGCGCTTGGTTCTGTCGCCACCCGCACCGGAAAGGCAATGGTCGACGCCGAGGGGCCAGGAACGGCTGTCAGGCCAACCTCGGTGACGGTCGACTGGGGCGACGGCCGGGTGGCGAATATGAGCGGCGAATCCGAATGGACCCCGCACACGCTGGGCCGGATTGAAACCACCGAGGGTCTGGCCACCTTCTCGATCGAAGCCGGGCCCCCGATGCTGGTGGGCCTCCTTGAGGACATTGTGGAATCGTGCCGCAGCGGCAGGCCCAATGTGCCGCTGCCCGAAATCCTCAGCATCGTGGCCATCGTGGAAGCAACCAACAGGAGCCTTGAAACGGGAGTCCCCGTGACAGTAGGCAGCTAGTGACGCACCCAAATGTTAGGAAACCCATGGCAGAAATCATCATTGTCCGCGACCAGGCCGAGGCTGGCTCCCTCGCCGCTTCCATCATCGCCCAGCAGATCAGTTCGAATCCCGCTACCGTGCTGGGCCTGGCTACGGGCTCCACCCCACTCTCCACGTACGCAGCTTTGGCGCGGGCCGTCCGCGACCATCGGATCGATGTTTCCGGCGTACATGGCTTTGCCCTGGACGAGTACCTCGGGGTTCCTCCGCAGCACCCGGAAAGCTACCGCTCGGTCATCACCCGCGAAGTGGTTGAGCCGTTGGGATTGAATCCGGATCAGGTCTTCACACCGCGCGGAACTGGCGAACACATTGGCCGGGCCGGGGCGGAGTACGAAGCCTTGATTGCCGGGGCCGGTGGCGTCGATCTCCAGATTTTGGGCATCGGTTCCAACGGACACATCGCCTTCAACGAACCGGGCTCCTCGTTGGCTTCACCCACCCGGATCAAGGCCTTGGCGGAGCAAACCCGCAGGGACAACGCCCGATTCTTCGGAAACCCTGACGAGGTTCCAACGCATTGCATCACCCAAGGGCTGGGGACCATCCTCCGTGCTAGGCACTTGGTCCTCCTGGCCTTCGGGGCGAACAAGGCACATGCCGTTGCCGCAGCATTGGAAGGACCTGTCTCCTCGGCCGTGCCTGGCTCGGTGGTTCAGCAGCATCCCCACGCCACGATCATCATCGATGAAGAGGCCGCGTCCATGGTGGCGCACGCCCAGTATTACCGGCATGCCTGGCGATCGGCGCAGGAGCTGAATGCAGTAGGTTTTTAGCGGGGGCAAACGCATCCCGTATTCCATGAAAAGGGGACCGTACATGGGGCAGGATTCACTCACATCCGGCTGGAAAGCATTCTGGAACCGGGGCGGGTGGTGGCGGTCCCTTCTCTTGGTGGTGCTCTACATGGCCTTCTATCTGGGCGCCGGCCTGCTGATCGGTGCGGTCGCGGGAGACCAGATAGACACGGAGGACATCTTCCGCACGCCTCAGAGTGTGTTCTTCGGCATCACGTTCTCGCTGATTGTTGGCAGTGTGGTGCTGCTGGCCTTCTTGTCCTCCACAGGCTGGCTCAGGCCGCTCTTCGCGCCGCAGCCCATCAAGGGGAAGTGGTGGATGTGGGTGGCGCCGTTCTTCTTGGTGGTCGCTATTGTCCTTCGCTTCCTGGGCATCGATTACAGCAGCTATGAGGCCTCGGTGGTGGTGGTCACCCTCCTCACTGGCTTGTTGATCGGCTTCGCCGAAGAGGTGCTGACGCGTGGCATCGTAGTGAAAATGCTGCGGGACTCAGGGAAGTCCGAGTGGGTGGTCATGGTGCTTTCATCGCTGATTTTCGCCCTCCTGCATGCAGCCAACGCCCTTTCCGGTCAACCGATCGCCACAGTCCTGGTGACTGTCGGTTTCACCTTCGGGTTCGGGATCTGCATGTACCTGACCCTGCGCGTCACCGGCAACCTGATCTGGCCGATCATCCTTCACGCACTGTACGATCCCACCCTTTTCCTCGCCACAGGCGGCATTGACCAGGCAGCCGCCGGCCCGCAGAGCCCCTTCCTGGTGCTTGCCGGGCCGGCCAACATGATTTACATCCTGATCGCTTTGGTCGCATTGATTGTGGTTCGAGGAAAGGTGCAGCGCGCGCCTTTGTCCGAGCCTGTGTTGAGCTAGTTCCACCAAACAGAAGCGTTCGACGGCGGGTTGCCACCCGCCGTCGAC
>NZ_JBXALT010000004.1:232395-400643 GCF_058799755.1 Arthrobacter sp. GW822-FHT05G07
TCTCGAAGTTCCTCTCCCCCCCCCCCCCCCCCCGCTTCTGTTGTGCTTGCAGTACTTGGTGCGCTGTTAGGCCTGGCTGATGTCGATGCCTGTGACCGGGGCGCCGGCCCGCTCGTAAACGAGGGCGACGGCGCCCTTCGCGAAGCCACGCGGTGGCTGCGCCAGGCGGAAGGCCGCGGGCACGCCGGCTCCGTCGGGGAACAGGCGCTTACCCGAGCCAAACGTGAGCGGGTAGAGGTACAAGTTGAGCCGGACCACGAGGTCTGCTTCGAGTAATGACCTGGCGAGGTCGCCGCTGCCGATGACGTGGATGTCTTGGAATCTGTCCTTCAAAGCTTCCACGTCCGTAACGTCCGGCAGTGCTGTGGTCCCTGTCCATCCGGGGTCTCTCAGGGTCCGCGAGACCACAAACTTCGGCAGGGCGTTGAAGGTGTCGGCAATGTGGTCACTCTGGTTGGGCCAGAACCCGGCGAAGATGTCATAGGTCCTGCGGCCCAGCAGCAGCGCGTCCATCCGGTCGATTCCTGCGACGATCGCCTAGCCGCTCTCCTCGTCCGAGTAAGCCGCCTGCCAACCTCCGAACTCGAAGCCGCCCGAGGTGTCCTCGTCGGGACCGCCCGGCGCTTGATACACGCCGTCGAGGGTGATGAAAAGGTCAACGGAGAGAATTCCCAGGGTGTGCTCCTCTTGGTGAGTTCTTCCAGGCCACTCTTTGATGCGCGCCATCCTAGTCCGGACGCCGAGTCGGCGGGAGGGTCGCGCGGTAAGCCGGGTGGGGCTATTCTGGCGCGCATGGCCCAGGCAAGCTCACCAGCACGTGCGTGGATCGGGACGGTTCTCTTCCTGTTCCTCGCCCCTGGCATCGTGGCAGGACTCGTTCCCGGGCTGATCTCCGGCTGGCGTTGGTTTGACTGGGGCTCAGCGTGGATTGTGATGTTCTTTGCGTGGAGCGCCATCGCTGCTGGGGTGGCCTTCCTCCTACACGCCTTCGCGTTGTTTGCTCTGCACCGCGGAACGCCCGCTCCTGTGGCTCCCACTGAAACGCTGGTGGTGAGGGGCGCCTACCGCTTTGTGCGCAATCCGATGTACCTCGCGGTGCTGAGCATCATTCTGGGCCAGGCACTGCTGTTCGGAAGTTGGGGGCTGGTGATCTATGCGGTGCTTGTCCTCGCCGCGGTAGTCGCGTTTGTGAAGGGCTACGAGGAACCAACCCTCACCGAGACCTACGGCGAGCAATACCTGAGCTACCGACGCCATGTCCCGGGGTGGTGGCCGCGGTTCACGCCGTGGCGGGGGTGACTTCAATTGTTGGCGTTACCGCCTAAGTGTGTTCGGTCTGTCCCTCGTCAGGTTCTGCCCATTCGAGGGCAGCGACCAGGTGGCTTTCGTTGGGCAGGGCTTGCTGTTCGGAGGCCGGGAGCTTGTCGTATGTATAGGCGGCGACTGCCATGGGTGAGGTTGACCGCCCGAGGCTGTACCTGACGCTGCGGTCGTTCTTAGTGCCGCAGATCAGGATGCCAATCGTTTCGTTGTGATGCTCCCGGCGAAGCATGTCATCCACAAGGGCAACGTAAAAGTTCAGCTTGCCGGCGTACTCAGGCTGGAACTTTCCTGTCTTGAGCTCTACGACGACGTACCGGTTCTGGTCCATGTGGAAGAACAGCATGTCGACGTAGTAGTCGTCGCCGTCGACATCGAAGTGGACCTGCCGGCCAACGAACGAGAATCCCGGCCCGAGTTCCCTGAGGGTTTCAGTGATTCGGCTGGTAAGGGCCAGTTCAAGGTCCCGTTCGGCGACTTCCCCCGACAGGCCGAGAAATTCGAAGCTGTAGGGGTCCTTGGCCACCTGCTGGGCCAGTTCGGAATCTTGTCCAACAAGCCGTTGGACAAAGTTCGATGGCGCCGCGCCTGTCCTTTCCAACGTCCGGTTCATGATCATGTTCAGCAGGACGTTGCGAGACCAGCCGTGGTCAACTGCGGCGCCAGCGTACAAATCCCGGTCCTCCGGCATGTCTAGTTTGTCCAACAGCACTGTGATGTGGCCCCACGGCAATTGTCCAACGGCTTGTTGGACAATTGAATCCGGCCAGGCGGCTGCGAATCCCCGCATATAGAAAAGGTTGGATCGCGATAGGCCCTTCATCTCCGGGAACTCTGCACGGAGGTCCTCGGCCAGGCGTCCCATGACCCCGCTCCCCCATTGCTCCGCCTGCTGGCGCTCCAACACAGTCTTCCCGATCGACCAATACAACTCGATCAGCTGTGTGTTGACGGTTCGACGGGCGGTCTGACGCGCATCGCGCACGCGTTTCTTGAGCGCGTCTAAGAGATCTTTGTAATCTGCGGGTAAAGCCAGGGCACGCGAATCAGTCATGCACACAAACCTATTGACCGCCACTGACATTTCTCAGAGCTGCTCCCCCTACTCCACGTCCTCCCCCGGCACGGTGGACTCCCGGATGATCAGTTTCGGGGCCAGGCTCACGCGGCGGAGGGCCGGCGAAACCGCAGAGCCGGTCTTTCCGGCAAGACGTTCCATGCACATGGCGACGGCGGCGTGGCCTACGTCCCGCTTCGGAGGGGCGACAGATGTCAGGGGCACGGGGGCGAGGTCCGCCACCTCGTCGTCGTAGGCCACGATCGCCAGGTCCTCCGGGACGTCAAGCCCCGATTCCTCGGCGAGGTTAATCAACGTGATGGCTTCCTCGTCCGGGAGCACCAGGGCCGCGTGCGTCTCAGTGCGACGGCAGTCTCTGAGGAATTTCGCGAA
Source organism: Arthrobacter sp. GW822-FHT05G07 (assembly GCF_058799755.1). Lineage (NCBI taxonomy): Bacteria > Bacillati > Actinomycetota > Actinomycetes > Micrococcales > Micrococcaceae > Arthrobacter > Arthrobacter sp. GW822-FHT05G07. Next base: position 235,166 of record NZ_JBXALT010000004.1, read on the forward strand.
CTCTTTTTGGTTGTTGCCTGCGCCCACCACTGAACGAACGTATTCCATGATGGGCGCATCAGTTTCGAGCCCCAGCTTGGCTACCATGCGCTCGTGGCTTTCACGGAGCCACGGCGCTGTGGGGCTGGTGGCGATGGCAAGCCCTATCCTGCGGTGGCCCAGGGATGCGAGGTGCTCAAGTGCAAGCTCGGCACCATAGCTGTGATCGGACATCACGGATTCGAACACCCGGCTTGAACGTTCCACGAGCACTACGGGGATTCGCAGCCCGGACAGCAGCTCGAACGTTGGAGATCCGGGTTCAAGGGATCCGGCGGTTGCCAACAGTATCCCGTCCACGGAGTTGGCCACCATGCGTTGGAGCTGCCGGTGTTCGTCCTCCGCGGAGTAGTTGCTGACCCCCAGAATCAGCCGGGCATTCAATCCCCTGGCGGCTGATTCCGCGCCGCGGATGACCTCCGGAAAGTAGTAGCCCGTGGTCGGGACAATAAGGCCCAGGGTCGCGAGAGGCTGGCGGGATCTCCTGTGAACAGTGTCGCCTTGCCGTTCGGAGGGGACGGGAACGGCACCGCCGTGGACCCGGCGCAGCAGCCCTTGGGCAGCAAGCTGCGTCAGGTCCCGGCGGATGGTCATGGTGGACAGCCCGGTCTTCTCCGCGAACCCATTGACGGTCAGGGATCCCCGCATTTCAAGCTCGCGCAGAATCTTCTCGTGGCGTTCGCCGCTAAGCATGCCCACCCTCTCCGGAATCCAGATGTTCAAACAAGCATAGGTGACCGTATGCACGTGCGTTGCGGGGCCCGCTCTGCGCGGTAAATACTCGCCAGAGAGCGCAAAGCAGGCCCCGCAACGCCGGGCACCTACCGCCGGGGGTGGTCGTTGATCCGCACGAGGTTCCTCCCACGCATGGTGTAGAGGTAGCCGTCCTCATCGTTGTTAATGTGCGAGCCGCTGTACCAAGCGCCGTCGATGTCGGCCACCACGGTGGCAAGCTCGAAGGTCTTCGGGTCGAAGCGGAAGACGTGGGTGTTGGAAACGCCATACACCGCGCCGCGGTTGGTGACCAGGGCCGCGAAGCCGTAGCAGACGGAGCTGATATCGGCTTGATGCACCACTTTGCGCTTCGGCAGGTCTATGACAAAAACGCTGCCCTTGCGGGAGATGCCGTAGAGATACTTCCCCTGCACAGCCAGGGCGGAGACGCCGGCACCCTGGCCTGGATCGATCCGCCACAGCTCCTTGCCCGCAATGGGATCGAACGCCACTACTGTCCCTGCCCCGGTGATGCCCGGGAGGCCGCCGCCTAAGTAGGCCATGCCCTCGCGGCTGGCAACAGCGCGAACCAGCTGGACGTCGTCGATGGGGTTGACGAAGAAGCCCTTCTTTCCGGTTCGGGGGTCGTAAGTCCACAGCGAACCGCCGCCTTCGGTGTCTGCCTGGGTGACTACCAGGACAAGCTTGTTGCTTTCGTCCCAGCAGACGTCCAGGGGCCGGTTCTGTTCCTTGGGGAACTCCGCCACTTGCGTGATCGAGTTTCCGTCAAGTGGGTTGTAGCTCCAGATGCCCTGGCCGCTGTATTGGCCTGTATAAAGGGCCCCATCCACAACGATCGCGTCCTTCGCCTCGCCGGGGGCCCTCATATTCGTGACGTTGCCATCCTTCAGCGAACGCCGGGCGATGACGCCATTGCCACCCACGTAGACGTAGCCCGCGCCAGCAGCAATTCCCATCACCGTTTGAGGATCAGAGCGTGCGCCAGCTTCGCCGAGGTCGGTGGTCTTGGTGGCGCCGGTTACGGGGTCGATCTCGGCGATGAAGCCATAACCGGAGGTGACCAGCAACTTCCCATCCCTGGAATCGACACCCCAGACTTCCCCGAGCGAGGGGCCCTCAAACGGCACGGCAGCGATCGTGTTCGATGCCAGCGAGTAGGCGAGTAGTCCGGTCTCGTTGGCGAAATAGACGTTGTCCCACATCACCGCGAAACTCTTGGCCACCTTGCCTTCCGAGACCGTCAGTGCGTACGACGAGTGGTTGGCCAGACTGAGAGCGGCCATCTTGGCGTTCTCCAACGATCCCGCGGAGCTGACCACAAGCTTGTCCCCCACCACTGCGAGGTCGCGAATGCTGGGATCTGGCAGGATTTCGGACGGAGTCACGTTGGTGAACTTCCTGGATGCTGTGTCGTAGGCGTAGAGGCAGGCCCGGCTGGCGCCACTTCCGCCGTTGAGCGTGCTGCCCGCGCCGAAGAACACCGTGGCGTCCGTCGCGGCTACGGCGCGGGCCAAGGTTGCTCCCGCGTCCGGGATGCCAAGACTCGCTACCTGGCCGGTGGCGGGGTTGTATTCCCACAGCGCTGGTGCGGTGCTGCTTCCGCCGCCAACTGCATAAAGCCGGCCATTGGGTGCAACGCTGATGTCCCGGACGTCCCGGTCTCCGATGTAGCCGATCGCCGTAGCCTTGGTGCCGAGACTTTTGAGGTCCCAACGGAACAGGTTCGGCAGCGTGCCGGCGGCTTTCTGGAGGACACCCGCGTAAAGGTACCGGCCTGAAGGATCGGCGGCCAACGTCTGGATGGAGTGGCCGTTGCTGAGTTCGGTTTGGCCGATGACCTTGCCCGTAGGGACGTGGAAGGCAATGATCCGGACCGGCTCCAGGTTGCGGGAACCGATGTACAGAACATCGCCAACCAGCAGGCCGCTCATCAGGGAGAACTGTACGACGGCGGGACCCAGGTCCAGGATTTCCGTCGCCTTGGGCTTGGAGCCCAGAAGGGCGGACGCCGACGCCGGTTGGCCGGCTGCCAGCCCGATGGCCGCGGCGAGTGACGCTGCTCCGCCTACTTGAAGGACTGACCGTCTGCTGATGTTCGATTTCTCCATTGGAATCCCTGTTCTTAGGTGATGGCTTTTCAGTAGTCGCCGTTTCGGGTGTCCAGAATTCATAACAGCGTAAAGCTGACAGCGTCCAGCATTTCTGTTCGTTCAAACAGAATTGACGGCGAAGTTCCACAGCCAAGTCAACAGAGACCTTTGAACTCGTCACTCGGCAATGTTTGAAAATGTTTGAAATCTTGTAGATGTTCGAAGCGGCGCGGTTACATGGATTCACCTCATGTGGCCCCAACCACACAAACCTTCTTCGCATCGCAAGTCTTCAAAGGAGAACACCATGAAGCGTCGTCATCTCTTTGCCGGAGTAGCTGGCTTGGCCGCCAGCACTCTGTTGCTGGCCGCCTGCGGTACTGGCCCCACCCCAGCGGCAGCGCCCACCCCCACGGAAGATCCCTCAGGATCCATCACCTTCTGGTCCTCGTTGGCAGGCATGGACAAAGTGGCCGAAGCGTTCAACGCCAGCCAGGACAAGATCAAGGTCAGCTTCGAAACCATCCCCAACGGTGCCAACGGTGGCTACGCAAAACTCTCCACCGCCATCACGGCAGGCAACGGCCCTGACGTAGCCACCATCGAATATCCGCAGCTGCCGCAGTTCGTCAGCAACAGCCAGGTGATCCCGCTCGATGGCTTGATCAACAAGGCCGAGACCGTGGACAAGCTCACGGACGAGACCAAGGCTTTGGTCCAGTTCGGTGAGAAAACCTACGCGCTTCCGTACGACGCAGCCCCCATGCTCATGTGGTACCGCCAAGACATGCTGGCAAAGGCCGGCGTCGAGGTCCCCAAAACCTGGGATGAATTCGAACAGGCCGGCAAAAAGCTCAAAGCCGTAGCGCCTGACTCCTACCTCGCCAGCTTCAACCCCAACGAGGTAGCGGCGAGCGCCGGATTGGCCTGGCAGGCAGGTGCCAAGTGGTTCGGCACCGAGGGTGACAGTTGGAAAGTGGGCGTCAATGATGAGGCCACGCAGAAGGTTGCCTCTTACTGGCAGAAGCTCATTGACCAGAAGATCGTCAAAGTCAGCCAAGCCTACAGTGACGAGTGGAGCCTGGACCTGGCCAACAGCAACGTAGTTGGCGTGCTGGGTGCCAACTGGAGCGCCACGGGCATCCAGAAGCGCACCGAGGCCAGCGGCCAGAAGGGCCAGTGGATCGCTGCGGAACTGCCGACGTGGGGCAACGAGTCCGGCGCCTTCTATGGCGGATCCAGCTTCAACGTGACCAAGAGCAGCAAGAATCCGGCCGCGGCCGCCAAGTTCGTCGAGTTCCTCACCACCAGCCAGGAAGCCATCAAGGCCCGCGGCAACACCGGCTCCGCTTTCCTTGCCTTCCCGGGCCTGACGCCGGTGGCGCAGAAGGCGTATGACGCCAGCTACTTCGGCAACGACATCTACGAGGTCTTCACCAAGGCGTACGGCACCATCACCCCGGGCTGGCAGTGGGGTCCCAACTGGGACATCACCAACACTGCGCTCAAGGACGCCTACGGCAAGCTGACCACGGGCGGTACCATCCATGACGCCGTGGATACTGCCCAGGACGCCACCGTGGCAAGCCTGAAGCAGGCCGGCCTTTCCGTCAAAGAGTAACTCCGCCACCGAATAGCCACACAGGCAGGGGGCCTCAGGATGAGGCCCCCTCCAAGCTAGGAGAATCCCATGGCCACCCAGGCCCTCACCACCACAGTGCGCCGCCGAGGCCGTGCACTGGCGGGAACCGGCGGAAGGACTGCCGCGCTGTTCCTGGTTCCCTTCTTCGCGGTCTTCGCGATCGCCATGATCGCACCGGTGATCTACTCCCTGGTGCTGAGTTTCCACTCGCAGCAGAAGTCCGGGCTGGGCTTCGGGGAAGCCAAGACGGTCTTCGTTGGACTTGAGAACTATGTGCAGGTCTTCCAGTCCGAAACGTTTGTGGAAGGCATCGCCCGCCTTGGCTTGTACTGCCTGATCTACATTCCCTGCATGGTGGGCGGCGCAGTGGTCTTCGCCCTCCTCCTGGATGCAACGGTGGCCAAGGCGCGCAAGCTCTTCCAGCTCCTGGTGTTCCTTCCCCACGCAGTACCCGGCGTCATCGCCGCCCTCATTTGGGCCTATCTCTACACCCCGGGTATCAGTCCGCTGATCCAGGCTCTCCAAGGCGGCGGGATCCAGATCAACTTCCTCGACGCGCACTTGGTTCTTCCGTCCATCGTGAACATCGGCGTCTGGGAGTGGACCGGTTACAACGTCATCATTCTGTTCACCGCTTTGCAGGCTGTTCCCCGCGAAATCCTGGAAGCCGCCCGCGTGGACGGTGCCGGCGAAATCCGCGCGGCCATCAGCATCAAGTTCCCGCTGATCCTTCCGGCGCTGAGCGTGATCATGCTCTTCACCATCATCGGAACCCTGCAACTGTTCACGGAACCGTCCATCATCTCCAAGGCCACAGCATCAGTCACCAGTACTTGGGTTCCCAACCTCTGGGCCTACGACGCGGCCTTCATCCGTCACAACCTCAACCAGGCCGCGGCTGCCTCCATCATCATCGCCGGACTGGCCGCAGTCCTGTCCCTGGCCGTCACCCGCCTTAGCTCCAGGATGAACAAATCATGAGCGCCTCAACTCTCCCCCGCCCCCGCACCACCCCGGACACAGCAACTCCCCGCCGCGCCGGATCCCGTTCCAACCGCACCGGATCCAGCTCCAACCGCGGCGGTGGCTTCGCCAGCAAGCTCACCGTCAACGGTCTCCTGATCATCGGCTCCGCCTACATGGTGGTACCGGTCCTGTGGCTGGTGTTCGCCTCCACCAAGAACGCGGCGGACCTCTACGGCACCAGCGCCTACGCTCTGGGGAACTTCTCCTTGTTCGAGAACATCGCCAACGTGGCCAAGCAGGACGGAGGCCTGTTCTTCCGATGGCTGGGTAACTCCGTGATGTATGCCGGTGTTGGCGCCGTGCTGGGCAGCCTGATTTCGGTGATGGCCGGCTATGCGTTCGACAAGTTCCAGTTCCGTTGGAAAGACTCACTCTTCGGTTTCGTCCTGGTGGGCGTCCTGATTCCCAACACGGCCACGGTGCTGCCCATGTACCTTCTGGCCTCCCTGGTGGGCATGACCAACACCATCTGGGCCGTCCTCATCCCAGTCCTGTGCAACCCCTTCGGTGTGTACCTGGCGCGGGTTTACTCCGCCAGCTACGTTCCTGCCGAAACCCTTGAAGCCGCACGCATGGACGGCGCCGGACCCATCCGGTCCTTCTTCTCCCTGGGCCTGCCCATGATGATGCCCGGCTACATCACCATTGCCCTGTTCCAGTTCGTGGGGGTGTGGAACAACTTCATGCTTCCCCTGGTGATGCTCCAGGACCAGCAATTGCTGCCCGTCAGCGTCGGCATCTCCATCTGGCAGGGCTACTCGGTACCGCAGCCTGAATTCACACCAATGGTCATCACGGGTTCTCTGCTGTCCATCATTCCGCTGCTGGTGGCCTTCATCATGCTGCAGCGTTTCTGGAAGTCCGGCCTCACTGCAGGGAGCGTCAAATGACAACAACATCACTGAACGTCGCACTGGCCATGGGTCCCGGCGTCGTAGACCGGGTCTTTCCGTCCCGCAGGCTGGAGGCCCTGGGACCGGGGCTGCGGCTGCTCAGCCCGACGCCCATGGAAGACTTCACCGCGCCGCATTCGCTGGAACTCCTTGCGGAGACGGACATCCTCATCACCGGCTGGGGATGCCCGAAACTGGACGCCGCTGCCCTGGCCGCGGCCCCGCGATTGACCCATGTCCTCCATGCCGGAGGCACGGTAAGGCATCACGTGGGCGAGGAATGTTGGGAAAGGGGCATTGAAATCAGCACGGCTGCCGATGCCAACTCCATTCCGGTTGCCGAATACACGGTGGCCATGATCCTGCTGGCCAACAAGAGAGTCCTGCAGATCGCCCGCAAGCTCCACACCGAGAGGGTGGAAATCGAGCCGGACCAGGTGTTTCCGGACATGGGCAACTTCGGCAAGCGGGTGGGCATCATTGGCGCCTCAAGGATCGGCAAGCACGTCATCCGCCTCCTGAAGTCCTACGACGTGAAGGTCTTCGTCTCCGACCCCTTCCTGGACCAGGCCGCGGCGGCCGCGCTCGGCGTCGAACGTCTTGGTCTGGAAGAGCTGGTGGCCACGTGCGATGTCGTCAGCCTCCACGCGCCGTCGCTCCCGTCCACCTACAACCTGATCCACCGGGCGCTGGTGGCGAGCTTCAAGCCGGGAGCCACCTTCATCAACACCTCCCGTGGCGAACTGGTTGATCAGGATGCGTTACTCGGGCGCATAGAACAAGGCGACCTCTACGCAGTCCTGGACGTCACTACGCCTTGGGTGCTGCCCGCGGACTCAGGCTTCTACACCCATCCCAACGTGCTGCTCACACCGCACCTGGCTGGTTCACTGGGCATGGAACTGGAGCGCATGGCGGTCAGCACCATCGAGGAAGCGCGCCGGATCTCCCGCGGCGAACCTCTCCTCCACAGGCTCAACGCCAAAGACCTCGCCTTCACCGCCTAACGGCCACTGACCGGCCACTGACCGGCCACGCCAGCCGGACAGCGACAGCCGACGACGACGACAGCGACTTAATGCCGCGCGGCTGGCATACTCATTCCCATCGCACGCCCTGTCCGATGACAATCCCTGAAGCGACCCAACAACGGGGGAATGAGTGGAACTCGAGAAGGATCAAGCAGGGGAAACCGTCCGGCAAAAGACGGCCTCCACTCAAGGACTGAGTACCGCCGAGGTCGCCGAGAGGGTCGCCGCGGGGCAAACCAACGCCTTCGTCCAGGACACCAGCCGCAGCGTGTGGAGCATCGTCCGCGCCAATGTGCTCACCCTGTTCAACGGCATCATCCTGGCCTGCTTCATCGTCCTTTTCGCGATTGGCCGCTGGCAGGATGCGCTCTTCGGATTCAGCGCGATAGCGAACGCGGTCATCGGCAGCGTCCAGGAGTACCGGGCAAAGCGGGCTTTGGACCGCCTGGCCCTGTTGAACGCCCCGCATGCCCGGGTGATGCGTGAAGGCTCGGAAGCAGAGATCGCGTTGGACGACGTTGTGCTGGACGACACCCTTGTCCTGAGGGCTGGGGACCAAGTCCCAGCCGACGGTTTAGTGTCCGGATCACGCGGACTCCAAGTGGACGAATCCATGCTGACAGGCGAATCCGATGCCGTAGAGAAGGAAATCGGGGATCGGGTGTTGTCCGGCTCTGTTGTGGTCGCCGGTGAAGGATCAGCGGTGGTGGATCGGGTGGGCGCAGATTCCTTCGCCAACTCGCTCGCCGCCGAAGCCAAACGGTTCTCCCTTGTAGCGTCGGAGCTCCGCTCCTCGATCGATCGCGTCCTGAAATGGGTCACCTGGTTCGTCGGTCCCGTGGCGTTGTTGGTTCTGAACGCACAGATGATTGCCCAGGGCGGGTGGGCCGAAGCCTCGGCAAGTGGAGCGTGGCGGGACGCAGCGACGGCGACTATTGCCGCCGTCGTCGCCATGGTCCCCCTGGGGCTGGTGCTGATGACCAGCATTACCTTCGCTGTGGGGGCGGTAAAGCTGGCCCGTCAGCAGGTGCTGGTGCAGGAGCTGCCCGCGGTGGAAGGCCTTGCGCGGGTGGACATTATTTGCCTCGATAAGACCGGAACCCTCACCCAGGGCGACATTGTTTTCGACGCCGTGCACCCGCTCACCTCTCGTCCGGGTTGGGAGTCGGTTCTTTCCTGGTATGGCGTGCAGAAAGATGCCAACGCAACGGCCCGCAGCCTCGCGGGGCACTTCAACGAGCCAGCCGGCCACCCGCTTGACCGGGTGCCCTTCTCGTCGGCCCGCAAGTGGAGCGCGGTGATTTTCGACGACGGGATGTGGATTCTGGGCGGCCCCGAAATGGTGTTCCCGGACCACGACTCCAGCGATCCCTTGAAGCGGCAACTTGCCACCCAAGCCGCGGAGTTGGCAACCACCGGTCGGCGCACGCTGGTCCTTGCCCACGGCACACCCACCGACGACGAGACCGTTCCGCCAGATGCTGTCCCCGTGGTCCTCCTGACGTTCAAGGAGAACATCCGTCCGGACGCTGCGGAGACGCTCACTTACTTCGCAGCACAGGAAGTGGATGTCCGGATCATCTCGGGTGACAACCCACAAACGGTGGCCGCGATCGCCCGGGAAGTCGGCCTGGATGCACCCCACGGTTTTGACGCCCGGGAGTTGCCGGATGACGATAAGGAGTTCCTGGACGTCATCAACAACAACGTGGTCTTCGGCCGGGTGACACCTGACCAGAAGAAGCGGATCGTCGTGGCACTGAAGGCTGCAGGCCGCACTGTTGCCATGACTGGCGACGGCGTGAATGATGCCCTTGCCATCAAAGAAGCGGACATCGGTGTCGCCATGAATTCCGGTGCCGCCGCCACCAAGGCAGTGGCCCGGCTGGTGCTCTTGGACGGCAAGTTCTCGCACCTGCCCAGCGTGGTGGCCGAGGGCCGGCAGGTCATTGCCAACATCGAGCGCGTCTCCATGCTTTTCCTTACCAAGACGGCCTACGCGACGTTCCTGGCCATCGCGTTCGGCATTCTCCTTCTGCCTTTCCCGTTCCTTCCCCGGCAGCTCTCGGTGACTGACGGCCTGACCATCGGCATTCCGGCGTTCTTCCTGGCCTTGCTGCCCAACGCCCAGCGCTACGTTCCCGGTTTCCTGCGGAGGTCACTCACGTTCGCCGTGCCAGCGGGTGTGGCCGTGACCCTGGGCCTGGCCTCCTACGCCCGGCTCGCCGCGAACCTGCAAATTCCGGAAGCGGAGATCAGGACCGGGTCCACACTCATCCTGGCGATCATCGGCATCTGGATCCTGGTGGTGCTCTCGCGACCGGTCACCCGGTTCAAAGGGATGGTCATCGGCGCCATGATGATCGGGCTGGTAGTCGTCTATTCCGTGCCGATTGCCCGCGATTTCCTCCAGTTCACCGACCCAACGCTGCCCACGGCGCTACTCGTCCTGGGAACATCCGTGGCTTGTATCGCGCTGATCGAGATTGTCCGCTTCGTGCACCGCCGTGTTGCCTACCGGGACGCCCAGGAGGCCCTGCGTCAACGAGTCTCGAAGTAGCGCCGCCCGCGGCCGACCCACAGCGGGATAACTACGGCCACCGTTGCGATGGATTGCGAGATCACAGCGGACCAATCTCCATCAGAGGCAATAATCAGGTCCAGCACGGCAAAGGCCAGGCCGAGCAGCATGACCGCTGTTGCGCCGCGACGGGCTGCCTCGCTTCCCCGCGCCACTCCGGATGCCAGTCCGATCACCAACAAGCCGAACAGGATCATGCCTGCACCTAGCAACGTGATGGGCAGGGCAATGCCACCGGACTGGGCCTCCGGCGTGTAGCGCAGGAAAATCGTCAGGATCCCCAGAATGATTTGGGCGATGCCACCGATGTACATCAGCACCACAGAGAACGTCACCGCACCAGGCCGCTTAGGGCTTTCCCCCGTCGTCATGAACTGAGCATAGACGAGCCCTCATCACGGCCAGCACTGATTTAGCCCGGGATAACAACTTTTGTCACACAATTAACCGCTGATTCACGCCACCCTTGAGCTCAGTCAACCCAGGCTACCTAGGGTCGGGTAAATGGAAAACATCTCACGCAGGTCCCTCATCTCGGCCGGCCTCGGCGCCGGACTCGTCGCCGCCTTGCCAGGCACCGCCGTCGCCGTTTCAACAGCTGACGACGCCGGCCTCCGCACCGATCCGTTCACCCTCGGCATTGCGTCGGGCGAACCATGGCCCGACGGCTTCGTCATCTGGACCAGGCTTGCCGTGAACCCCGTGGCCGAAGATGGCCTGGGCGGGATGCCCACCCGCAACGTCGCCGTCGCTTGGGAAGCCGCAGAAGACCCTACGATGCGCCGGGTAGTAGCCCGCGGCGTCGAACATGCAAGGCTCGAAACCGCCCACTCGGTTCACGTCGAACTCAAGGGCCTCAAGCCGGGCCGGGAATACTTTTACCGTTTCCGTACCGGGCGGCACATGAGCGAAGTTGGCCGCAGCCTGACAAGCCCGGCGCCCGGCGAGACCCCCGCCGTCCTGGCTATGGCGTTCGCCAGTTGCGCCCAGTACGAGCACGGCTATTTCACAGCGTATAAGCGCCTGGCCGAGGACCACCCGGACCTGGTGCTCCACCTTGGCGACTACCTCTACGAGTACAAGAAGGGCAGCTACGTGATCGGCGGCGGCAACCCCCGCGATCATGAAGGGCCGGAGACCGTCAGCCTCGCGGGCTACCGCCAGCGGCACGCCCAATACAAGGCCGACGCCGATCTGCAGGCTGCGCACGCAATTGCGCCTTGGCTGGTGGTATGGGATGACCACGAGGTGGACAACAACTGGGCCGACGAAATCCCCGAGAACAGCGATGCGGGCCAGATGAACGACACCACCGAACGTTTCCGTCAGCGTCGTTCAGCAGCATTCCAGGCGTACTACGAGAACATGCCGCTGCGTTCGTCATCGGTTCCGGCTGGATTCGACATGAAGATCTACCGCACCATCCAATGGGGCCAGCTAGCCAACTTCCACATGATGGACACGCGGCAATATCGGGACGATCAGCTCGCCGGTGACGGCTGGCGGAAGAACGTCGCCGAGCGCCTGGACGAGAACCGCACCATCACCGGTGCTGATCAAGAGAAGTGGCTGCTGGACGGATTCAAGGGCTCAACGCAGCGATGGGACATCTTGGGCCAGCAGGTTTTCTTCGCCGAGCGAGATCGGGACAAAGCGCCGAACATCGACGATGTTTCCATGGACGGCTGGGACGGCTATGCCGCTTCCCGCCGCCGCATCACCCAAGGCTGGGTGGACGCCAAGGTGCGCAACGCCGTCGTACTGACCGGCGACGTCCACCGGCACTGGGCCGCCGACCTCAAGGTCGACTACAAGGACCCGGCGTCGCCTGTGGTTGGTTCGGAACTGGTGTGCACTTCCATCACTTCCACGGGCGATGGCACCGGATCCACCACCGATCCGACCATGGCCTGGAACCCGCATTTGAAGTTCTACAACGACAACCGCGGCTACGTGAACACGCGCATCACGAAAGACGCCATGACCGCGGACTTCCGGGTACTGGACTACGTCACCACGCCGGGCGCTCCGGTCAGCACCAAGAAGTCCTACACCATCAACGATCGCGTCCCGGGCCTCGCCTGACCCTGGTTCACCCATGGAGGGGACAGCACGTGCTCCAATGAGGGCTCATTGCGACGTGTGCTGTCCCCTGGTTGGGATTACGCGCCCAGGATCAGCCCCGCCGCCTTCTCCCCGATCATGATGGACGGGGCGTTCGTGTTGCCGCTGGGCACAAACGGAATGATGGACGCATCTGCCACCCGGAGCCCATCGATTCCGCGGACCCGGAGCTGCGGATCCACCACCGAGAGGTCGTCCACGCCCATCTTGCAGGTGCCAACCTGGTGGTGGTACGTTCCGGCGACCTGGCGGGCAAACTCCCGGACCTGATCCCGGGTTTGCATGGCAGGGCCGGGCGTGAACTCTGACTTCCGGAACGGGGCAAACGCATCCTGCTGGCCGATCTCGCGGCACAGAACGATCGCGTCCACCAGCGCTTCAACGTCATACTCATCCGCCAGGATGTTCGGATCCACCAGTGGGGCCGCAGCCGGATCAGCCGAGGCCAACCGCAAAGAGCCACGCGACCGGGGGCGAACAATCCCCGGCGCAATGGTGTAGCCGTGCTCGGGAGCAGCCCCGCCGTCTGTTGGATAGGGCAGGTGGAGGAAGAGCGGTTGCAGGTCCGGCGCTTCTTCGTCCGTCTGATTGCTGTGGGCATAGAGCTGGCTTTCCAGGAGGTTGTGCCGGCCGGCCACCAAGGGTTCCTTCGTCTCGTAGATGTTGCCCGCCAACAAATGGTCGTGGAGGTTCTCGCCGACCCCGGGCAAGTCCACCACCGAGTCGATCCCCAGCTCCCTCAGCTGCCCGGAGGGACCAATACCGGAGAGCAGCAGGAGCTTCGGGGAGCCAATAGCGCCGGCGCTGATGATCACCTCAGCGCCCCCTTCCGCACGAAGCACCTCACCGTCGACGTGATATTCGACGCCGGTGGCGCGTCCGCCGTCGACGACGATCCGCGTCACCACGGCGTCTGTGGTGACCTTCAAGTTTGCGTGGTCCAGCACCGGGGCCACGAAACTCTGCCACGCACTGGCGCGCCTGCCGTCTTTGGTAGTGGTGTGGTTGAACCCGACGCCTGTCATCTGGATTCCGTTGAAGTCTTCGGTTTCCATATGGCCGAGTGCCTTGGCCGCGTCCACGAAAGCCTGGGCAACCGGGTGCCTCTCGGCGATCCGTTCAACGTGCAGCGGCCCGCCCTTGCCATGGAATTCGCTGGCGCCGTCCGCGTGGTCCTCGGATTTCTTGAACAACGGCAGGACCTCGTCCCAGGACCAGCCCTCCGCTCCGTTGGCAGCCCAGGAGTCGTAGTCGTTCTTGTGTCCGCGAATGTAGATCATGCCGTTGAGCGAGCTGCTGCCGCCAAGGACCCTGCCGCGCGGCCAGTACAGGCTGCGGTTGTTGGCGTGCTTCTGCGGAGTGGTCATGACCGCCCAATCGTTGGCGCCGGTCAGCAGCAGCGGCCACCCTTGGGGACTGTGGATGTTGGGATCGGCGTCCACCGATCCGGCCTCGACAACGTGGACGGTGTTTCCGGCGTCGAGCAAACGGCGGACAACCACACTTCCGGCCGAGCCTGCGCCGACCACCACGTAGTCCGCACGATGGGTTTGGTTTTCAGCCATGGGGTTCCTCCTTGAACGGGGCGTGAAGGTGAGCTTTCACCAGCAGTCTGCCGCGGATCGCCGTCGGGAATCTTGACCTGCCGCGCACAGCAGTGCGCACCATCCGCACGCTTGTGATGCGGATCACGGCAAGGCCGGCAATCGTGGGACACTGGAAGAGCCGCCACCTACGTCCCGCAGCGTCATTTCAAAGGAGAGCCGACGTGACCGGTGCCATCGCCAAACAGCCACGTGAAGAATTCAGCACCAAGGCCCTCACCAAGACCGATCGCTTTGATGCTGCGCCGCCAGCGGTTGGAGAAGTGCCGCGCCGACCTCGTGGACCCGCTCCTGCAGACGCGGCCGGTGTCCGCCGTCGGGATGCATTGGGGCTTCACCGACGCATCCAGCTTCTCGCGGGCGTTCAAAAACGCTTTCGGGCATTCGCCTTCGGAGTACAGGTACTCGTACCGGCCAGCGTGACCCGACCAGCTTGGGCAGCGCTTCAATCGAATGGAATTATCCCTGTTTCCCAGTGACTACGGGCTTAAGCGGGAGTACCCTAGTCCCAGTTGCATTAGTGGTCACCTTTCGAGTTCTGGGTTCTGCCGTGGGCTATGTGCGTTCGTCGTTGACCGACCTTCTCGGGGTGCTTTCGGACGCCGTCGCTCCCCAGCGCGTCAGGTTCGACGACGGCACCCCCGTTGCCGGTGTTCCCCCACCCGACGCTCCAGTCACCGTCCATGCCGTCACGTTGAACCGTGTGGGCAGGTCCCGCCGCGACGGCCCGGTCCTGGATTTGGAACTCCGGGTCGCAGTTGAATGCCATGGTCCCGACCAGCTGGACACCATGGAAAAGCTGCTTCTGGCTGTGGAACGCCACAGCCAATACTCCGTGGTCTCCACGGGTGAATTCCGTCCGGAAGAATACTCCGGCGCCATCCGGCAAGGACTGGGCTTCCTTGTCCGCATCCCTGTTGCCCTCCGCTTCGAAGAACCTTCAGGACCTCCCGTCCTGGAGCCACTCATCGCCAAGGCGGGCATTGCCCGCCGAATCCACGGCCGCCTGGTGGACGCCCACAACAAAGGCATCCCCGACGCCTATATTCACGCCCATTCCTCCGCCACGGCCGTGGTCAGTGATGCCACCGGCCATTTTGAGGTCCTGGCCTCGACGGATGAACTCCAGCATTTTGCAGTGGCTGTCCGGGGCACCGAAAGGGAAGTCTCAGCCAGCACCAGCAGCCTGCCGGTCATCATCCGGTGGACCTGAACCATCCTTCGGCACGTTGTTCATGTAGAAAAGGGGGCGCACCATGGCGAACTATCAGGCGCCGGGCGTTTATGTACAGGAAGTGCCCAGTGGCGCACGCGCAATAGGGCAGGTCAACACCAGCATCGCCGGGTTCGTCGGCCTAGCCCCGAACCGGAACGCTTTGGTTGACGAGCTGCGGGTTTTGGACAACTGGACCCAGTTCGTGGACCAATACGTTGGCAACGCGGCAGCGGGCACACCGCTTTCGAACGCTGTATACGGCTTCTTCTCCAACGGAGGAAGCCGTTGCTATGTGGTGAACATCGGTCCAGACGGCAGCCTGACGGGGACAGCGGCGAAGCCCACCGGGCTCACGCTGTTTGAGGCAGTGGACGACATCTCCATGGTGGCCGCCCCCGGCTACGCGGACGCGGAATCGTACGCGGCACTGCAAGCGCACGTTGAACACCCCCTCCGCCAGGACCGGATGGCGATTATGGACACCGTGGAGAAACTGGACGACGTCGGTGCACTCACCCGGGCAGCGACGTCGGGAGTTCCTGAAGCTGCTGCGTCTTCGGACGAAGGCGCGACGCCGGACGCTGACTCGGATAGCGACGCTGAAGACACCGGGGACGCACCGGAGGAGACGGACGACGGCGACCAGGAGGACCTCGGTGCCCCACAATCCCCCGGCGGCTACACGGCACTGTATTACCCGTGGATCGTGATGCTCGATCCTGTGTCCGGCAAAAAGGTGACTCAACCGCCGTCGGGCCATATTGCCGGTGTGTGGGCGCGGGTTGACGCCACCCGCGGCGTCCACAAGGCGCCCGCCAACGAGCCCATCCAAGGCGCAATTGACCTTGTGCGGCGCGTGAGTCGCGGCGAGCAAGAGGTCCTGAACCCTGCCGGCGTGAACTGCATCCGCTATTTCCCGGGCGAGGGGATCCGAATTTGGGGAGCGCGGACTAAGGCACCAGAGGCGAGTGAATACCGCTACGTGAATGTCCGGCGGCTGACCAACATGATCAAGGAATCCGTGGCCGACGGCACGCGCTGGGTGGTGTTCGAGCCCAACGACCACACGTTGTGGAAGTCGATCCGCCGCGACATCGGAGCATTCCTGACCAACGTCTGGCGGGATGGAGCACTGCTCGGGACCACTCCTCAACAAGCGTTCTTCGTGAAGTGCGACGAAGAAACAAACCCGCCAGAGGTCCGCGACGCCGGCCAAGTGGTCACGTTGATAGGGATTGCGCCCGTAAAACCTGCCGAATTCGTCATCTTCAAGCTCATGCAGTCGGCAGACAACACCAGCGAGACAGAGAGCGCAGGAGCATGACATGACAACCCCGACACCTGCCGCCCAGCCCGGCAACGTGGTGGACCCGTACCGGGCTTACAACTTTAAGCTCGTGATTCAAGGAGTAGTCCAAGGCCATTTCACCAAGGTTGAGGGCCTGGGCCTAAAGATCCACCGCATCCTCTACCGCTCTGGCGGCGAGAACAGCACCGTCCGGGTCATCCCCGGCCAGGTGGAATATACGCCGGTGACCTTGAAATACGGGCTCACGGATTCCACCGAAATGCTCCAATGGCTGTTCAAGGCCGTGGACGGAAAAGTGGAGCGCCGCAACGTCTCCATCGCGATGCTCAACGACGCAGGATCCGTGGAAGTACGGCGCTGGAACTTGCTGGGCGCCTGGCCATGCGACTGGTTTGGCGCGCCCCTTGACGCTTTGGGTAAGGACCTCGCCATCGAATCACTGAGCATCGCGTACGACCGCCTGGAGCTCGACGATGCCCGCGCTCCCGTCGCCTGAGCCTGGGTTCTCCTGGCGCCGGGCGGCCGCGCGGCGGTTGCGTGGTGTAGCGGCGTGGCTGGAGCGTGGGCCCGGGGTATCCGTCTATTCCGGGGTCTCCGGGGTTTCCGGTCCCGCTTCGCCGGTGGGTTCGACGCCGGTGCGAGTCTTTGATACCGACGGCGCCCCCGAACATTGGGTTCAGTTGCTGCGTGACGCCGGGCTGGCCCCTCCCAGTGTGAGGCACGCTCAGCGTCGTTTTGGGCGTTTTTGGGTCGCACTCCATGCCCCGCAAAATAGTCCCCGGGGCGCAGGTCCTGTTCGCCGGACTTCACCAACCCTGCCTCCCGAAACCCTTCCCCTGCAGAATACGCCCGCCCCTTCAGCGCCACCCGTTGTTAGGCCTGTTCTACGCGTGTGGGCTCGTTACAGAAGCGCAGAGCAGGCCCCACAACAGATTCGGCCAAGCGAGGCACCGTCCCATGTCAGGCCTGCTTTGCACCCCTTGCCTCCCCATGAGCGCGCAGAGCAGGCCCCGCAACGGACCCCCGTGTTGCGGCTTCGCCCTGTTCTGCCAGGATCCCGTCCGGTCACACGCACCAACCTTGCGAGGCCCGACCTGCGTGCTTCGGGCACAACAGAGGGCGCAGAGCGGGCCCCGCAACACAAGCACCCAGGCGAAACACAACCCGTTGCGAGGCCCGACCTGCGTGCTTCGGGCACAACAGAGGGCGCAGAGCGGGCCCCCCAACACAAGCAACTCCAGCCCAAACCCGAACCTCAGGGGCACCCAAGCGTCGTCGGAAACCACACACCCGCCCAGCCCATCAACGGCACGTGGCCTGAACTCATGCCGCGCCCAAAGCCCGGAAAGCCTGCCCCCACGCAACCCGTGGAAAATGTCATCGCCCGCCAAGCCCGGCTCCACGACGAACACCTGGCGGTCTGACATGGAACGTGTCGCTTTCCTGATCGAGGACACGGGGGAACATCTCGGCTGCCTGCTGAACCCGGAAACGGTGGTGATGCAGCGATCGGCCGGTGTTGAGCCGCGAAGGAGTGCCGGCGGCAAACTGAGCGGCAGCGGATTGGCGGACGACCCCCTGCTCTTCACAGGCGGCGGCCACACGGAGCTGCGACTGGACCTGCTGTTCGACGTCGACCTCGCGCCGGCGTCGCTCCATGCACAGGACGTGCGGCAAATGACCCGCCCCATCTGGGCGCTCGCGGAGAACAGCTCCGAAGTCGAAAGGCAGCGCAGGCCGCCGTCGGTCCGGTTTGTGTGGGGCCGTGCCTGGAACGTACCGGGCATCGTGACGGAGGTGGCGGAGCGTTTCGACCGGTTCGCCCCGGATGGATCCCCGCTCAGATCCTGGATGCGCATGGTCTTCGTCAGGGTGGGACAGGCTGCCGACGAGGAAGGCGGCGAAAACTACGAACTCGCCCTGCGTCTCCCCGCCGTTGACTTGACCGCCCCACCCGTGGACACGCTCCCAGTGACCGGCGACGGCAGCACAGACCGGGATGCGCTGATGTCCGACGGCGGCGAGCTGCTTCCCGAGGTCCCCCCGGCTGAGCTGGGGCGATTGTCCGTGGAAGCGTTCGGCACACCCCTGCTGTGGAAGCTGCTCCTGGAGTACAACAACATCGACGATCCCGCCCGCTTCAATGGGCCGCTCGCAGTCCCGCCCATGGGTGGTACCCCATGAGGCAGCTCCAGGGCTTACCGGAACTCATCGTCACCCTGGGCCGGCGCAGGCTCAGCACGGCCGAGACCGCTGCAATAGTTTCCGTCCAGGTACTCAGCTCACTCGCACGCCCGGCCCAGTGCCTCATCAGTTGGCGTCCCGGCCCCGGAAGCACAGCGGCAGCAAGGGGAGGCGTCGATCCAGCACCGGGTGACGCCCTCAGGGTGGAACTTGGCGGCCAGCGGACGCCGCTCTTTGTTGGCGAGGTGACCGTAGTGGAGTACAGCTACGGCGCAGACCTCGGACAGGAAATCCGAATCAGGGCCTACGATGCCCTGCACCGACTGAGGAAGCGCCAATTCACCCGGCTGCACAATGACGTGGACCTCGCCGGGCTCGCCCGGAAGCTCTGTGAAGGCACCGGGCTGGACGTGGTGGGCGGCGGAGATCGGCTCGGCCAGGTGTACCAGTGCGCTCGGACCGACCTCAGCCTCCTCGTGCAACAAAGCGCCCGGGTGGGGGCCTACCCTGTGGTGCACGACGGCGTCCTCAGGCTCACAGGACTCGACGGCGAAGGCGAACCGTTGGAGCTAACCCTCGGAGCCACGCTTCATTCCGCGGACATCGAACTCAGCCAAGAGCCGGCATATGCAGGAGCCAAGACCAACGGCTGGCGCAGCGACGACGCCTCCATCCACCAAGCCGAGACAACAAGTAGCGACGCCAAAGCCCAAGTCGCAGCCGATCCTGCGCTTGCCAGCGTCGGGGCTGGCGGCGACCTCAGACGGGACAACGAAGTCCTTGACTCAGGGGCGCTGGCCGACGGCTTGGCCAAGGCAGAACTGGACACAAAGATGGCTGGCCAGGTCACGGCCGTCTTAGTCGCCGAAGGCAATCCCCGGCTGAGGGCAGGCGGCCGGGTAAGGATAAAAGGTGTGGCGCCGAGCATCGAGGGAACGTACCTGATCGCGAGCGCCTCTCACCGCTTGGACGGAACAGGCTACGAAACCACCCTGACCACCAGGCCTCCGAGTTCCGTCCCGGAACGGCGTCCGGACATTTTTACCCTCGGGATGGTCACTGATATGGATGATCCCGAAGCCCGGGGGCGCGTCCGGGTCAGGCTCCCCGCCTATCCCGACCTCGAAACCAATTGGGCCCCTGTGCTGACTGCAGGCGCAGGTCCGGGCAAAGGACTCGTTGTCCCGCCGGCGCCCGGAGACAACGTCCTGGTCCTCCTCCCGGCCACCGATCCAGCGCAGGCCATCATCCTCGGCGGGCTGTACGGCAGCGAGCAGACGCCGGACAGCCGGGTCGGCACTGAAAGGGACAGCCGCTACACCTTCCGCAGCGCGGACGGTCAACAGATCATGCTCGACGGCGGTGCCCGCACCATTAGTTTCACGGACGGCCACGGTTCCTCTGTGGAGCTGGGACCGGACAGATTCAGGATCACTGCCGCCACAGACCTGGTCCTTGAAGCCCCGGGCCAAGCCATGAAGATCCGCGCCAAATCCGTCGATTTCGAGGAGGCCTGAGCTGTGGGAACCCCAAAAGCCAGAGGAAATAACGAGCCATGAAAATCCTCGTCAAGGTAGCCATACTGCGCTGCGGACACGACGGCAAGGTGGAGAACGTGCCCTCGCAGGAGTGGGTCCGCGTTAAGGGATCCCCCATCCTGGTGGACAGCGATCCCCAGGGCCGGGATATCAGCATGTGCCCGCATATCGGCATCAACATCAAGCCCTGCAACAAGACCCTGCCGGTAACCAAGGGCTATTCAACGTTCATCACGATTGGCGGTAAGGCGGTCTGCCTGGACACTGTGGAGGGCTTCACGGACGGCACGCCCCCGGGCGCGGTCAAGTACAACGTCCGCAGGCCCGGGCAAACGCTCGTGGGAGCCGCTTCATGAAAAGGCACCAGCCATGAGCGCCCCGCGATACAAGTCGGTGGCCTTCATCCACCCGGATTTCGACGCTACCGCAGGCAGTCCCGGACTCAGGCTGACGGCGTCGGGCATGCTGGCTACGGTCACGGACGCGGCGTCGGTGAGGCAAGCCCTGCTCCTCCTCCTGAGCACCCGGCCGGGCGAGCGCGTGAACCGCCCAACGTACGGGTGTCATCTCTTCCGCCTGGCGTTCGCGCCGGCCGACGACACCACCGCCGGTCTCGCCATCCACTACGTGGCAAGGGCGGTGGAGCAGTGGGAACGCCGGATCACTGTCCTGTCCGTGGACGCCTCGAGGTCGAAAGAGTCGCCCGAGATGCTGGAGGTCAGGTTGAAGTACCGCGTGCGTACCACCCAGCTTGAGGACCAGATCACCATCGCCCTGCCCGTGGAATCCGGAGGCGCAGCATGAGCATACCCGTGCCCAACCTGGATGACCGCAGCTTCGCGGACCTCGTGGCCGGCGCCCGCGAGCGCATCCAGCAGATCGCCCCGGAGTGGACTGATCTCTCCGTCCACGACCCCGGCATCACCATCGTCGAGGCCTTCGCGTACCTCACGGACACGCTCATGTACCGGCTCAACCGCGTGCCGGACAAGCTCTACGCGGTGTACTTGAACTTGCTGGGCACCTCCCTTTATCCGCCGAGCACGGCCGAAACCATGGTGGAATTCAGCCGCGCCTCTGCCACAACCACGGATCAGGAAATACGTATCCCGCGCGGCACGCAGGTCAGTTGCCCACCTGGCGTCCCGGGTTCACCTCAACCGGTATTTACGACGACGGCGGCAGCCACGTTGGCGCCCGGCAAGACCACCGTCCTGGTGCCGGCGGCCGATGTCGCCTTGTACGACGCCGTTCCTATCGGCACGGGAACCGGCAGACCCGGCCAGAGCCTGGTGATCCCCAACGCTCCGATCGTCTCAGGCGCAGGCCTGGCAATCGCCGTCGAGGTTCCGGCCGGGACGAGGTTGAGCAGCGGCGAGGCGGTGCTGGTGGACGGTAAGACGTTCCGGTATTGCCAGGAAGTGGAGGCGTTCGCGGACGCGAGGCCCGGGGAGATGCCGGTGCGTATCGACCGGAGTGCCGGCGTCGCGATGTTCGCCTGGCGGGACGAGGGGTCCACAACGCGGACAGCAGCTGGGGAAAGGGCACCAGTTCCGGGCTCTGGCGCCGAAGTCCGTGCCTGGTATCGCAGCGGCGGGGGTGCCGGTGGGAACGTCGGGGCAGGCCAGCTCACAGTGTTGCGCTCCGCCGTCCCCGGGGCCAAGGTCACCAATCCGGAACCTGCCACGGGGGGTCGTGATGGCGAATCATTGGAGAACGCGCTGAGGCGGGCCCCGCAGGATTTCCATGCCCGCGACCGGGCTGTCACCGTCCGCGACTACGAGGTCCTGGCCCTGAGGCACGGGGGTGTGGGCCGTGCGCGCGCCTTCACGCGGAAGGAGCTGTGGGCGTTCGCCCGGCCCGGGGAGGTGGAAATCGTGCTGGTGCCGTTCGTCCCCGGAAGCCGCTCAGGATCACCGCAACCACTCAGGGCAGCGGAGCTGGTGACCCACGCACGCGAGGAAGTAATGCTCGAGGTGGAACAGTATCTCCGCAGGCGCTCAACTGTCGGAGCCGAGCCCGTGGTGCGCTGGGGCCTCTATAAGCAGGTGCTGGTTGACGCGAGGGTGGTTGTTCGTCCCGATGAGGATGCCGAGGCCGTGAGGTCCCGGATCGTGGGCCGCCTCTCAGAAGGAATCAGCCCGTTGAGCCCGGATCCCTCAGGCTACGGCTCGGGTTTCGGCAAGCCGCTGCGCGTTTCCAACCTGTACCGGGCCATGGAGGAGGCCGAGCCGGGGGTGCAGTACGTGGACCGGGTCACGCTGGAATTAGACAAGGTTCCTGACACCGACGCCGTGGGATTGGTGCAGGCCGAGGGCCAGGACAACACATGGTTCGTGGCACAGGACAGCACGTTGTTCCGCACCACCAACGCTGCCGATGGATGGGAAGCCTGCGCAGAGTTCGGTGACACGGCAAACGGCGACCCTGGCGAAACGGTCCGGGCCATTGCACCTTTCCGGTCACCCGCTCCGGGCCGCGTGGGCCCCGAAAAGCACCCGGGCATGGTGGCGGTCAGCACCGTCACGGCCACGGGGTCCCGCATCTACATCAGCGATGACCTCGGCGAATCCTGGCGAAAGGCAGCAGAGCTTGGTTTCGTGGTTGCCGATTTGTGTTGGGTGGACCGGCAAGGCGAGCCGCTGTTGCTGCTGGCCGGCGAGCGCGGACTTTACGAACTTCCCGTCAGCCGGGGCGCCCTTCCTGTGCAGAATGTGGTGGATACCTCGCAGCCTGACCGCGGTTTCTACGCGGTGGATGCCTTGGTGGACGTCCGTGGCAGGACCGGGGTGGTGGTGGCCGCCGAGGCGTCTGCCGGTGTGTGGCTCTCCCCCGACGCCGGAACCGCCGGCAGCTTCAAACAGGTGAAGCCGGCCGGCGAGGACATCCGCTGCATGACGGTGCAGTACGACGGCGGTGCGAGCTATGTATGGCTCGGCCGCGCCGTGCCGGAGGGCACGGGAACGGGATGCCTGCGGCTGAAGATCGACGAATTGGGACGTACGGATTTTGACGAATCGTTCATGAACTCATGGGAGGAGTTCAGCACCGGGTGGACAGGCGGCAGTTGTTGGGGGCTGCACGTCATGGGCAAGGCCGCCTATGCCGCGACGCAAAGCGGCGGTGTCCTGCGGCTGCAACTCGGTCTGGCAGCGGCGCAGTGGAGCGTGCCGGATGTGAACTGCAATCTACCGTTGAGGGACCGGACCCGGTTCGAGCCCGTCCGCTCGGTGTCGGGAGCAGTTCTTGCCGGCGTTCCGGTCCTCGTGCTGGCTGCCGGACCCAAAGGCGTCTACCGCAGCAAGGACGACGCCCTCACGTGGGAAAGCTGCACCCGGCGGGTGGTGGACGACGTTGTGACACTGCCCGATACGTGGCTCTTCTGCTCGGGCGACCACAGGATCGAGGTGGTCCACGGAAATGGCTGAGCCTTCCAACAAGGACTCCAAACTCCTCAATGTCCTGCCCGAAGTGTTCCAGGTGGCGGCCGATTCAAGCGCTCCCATGCAAGCCCTTCTTGCCGTGGCCGAGGATATGCACCAGCCTATCCGGTTGGTCTTGGACCGTCTCCATACCGTTCCGGATCCGGGGCGGGCGCCGTCGTCGTTGATTCCCTTCTTGTCCCGGTGGGTGGACCTCGACTGGTTGACGCTGCCCGGGGCAGAAGGCGCTGCCGGTGGTTCCGGCGCGGTCCCCATCACGCGCCAACGGGACCTGATCGCTGCCGCTGCGCAGCTTTCCTCGCGGCGTGGAACCGTTGACGGGCTCACCCGCTTCCTGCACCTCGCCACGGGGGTGACTGGTTTCGACGTCGAATCCGTCCCGGGTGCCTTCCACATCAGGGTGCTGGTCCCCGCGGAGGCGGCTGGGCAGCTGGAGCTGATCCGGCGGATCGTTAAAGGCGTGAAACCGGCGCACGTTACCGATGAGATTGAGGTGCGGACCGGTGAATAAGGAGCACCGGACACCCGTCACGGTGGTGATCGCATGTGGTGTGATCGCGATCCTGGTGCTGGTGTTCGGCGTCAGCTGCGGCGGAGGCAACGATGACGCCGCCGCGGATTGGCAGGGCGGATTCTCCGGTTCGGCCGTGGGCGCCAAGCTCACTGCTGCGGACTTGTCGGTGCAGAGTGGCTCCTGCACGGTCTCCGACACGCAGCTGGTGGTGACCGGCGCCTGTGTGTTCGAGGTGAAGGAATTTGGTGGCGGTCTGTTCTCCTTTGGGCCGCCCACCAAGCGGGCCAAGCTCGTCCCTCAGCAAGCTGTGAAGGTCACATTGTTCCTCCAAGGCGCCCGGGCCGCGCAGGCCGCCGACCCCGGGGAAAGCGTGGACGTCACCTTTGGAACCTCAGGAGGAGAGCTAGGCATCACGTGCGTCGGCTTAGCTGCTTGTGCGCTGCTGCTTCAGGAATCCGGAGGATGACATGACCCGCTGGCCCCCGCCTCCATCACCCGCCATCCCAGGAGTTGTTGAGCCATGACTACCATCACCATGACGTTGAGCTCCCCGGACGTTGTCCTCAAGGACGGAAAGGGATCGCTGACGGCGTCCGTCACCAACGGCTCCACCGAAGCCGAGCGCGTGGTGCTCGGGGCGTTCCCCGGGCAGGTGACCAATCCGCCGTCGAAAACGTATGCCACCATCCCCAACCCGCTGCGGACCATCGCTGCCGGGGCCACGGAACAATACGTGGTCAATTTCGATACCGCGGGCGCGTCCGCGGGCAGCTATCCGGTCAAGCTGATCGCATACTCCGCCGACGACGCGCCGGAGGACTACGCTGACCAGGCGCACGTCGTCACGTTGACCGTTCCCGCAGCCGAAAAGCCCAAGCCGCCCCGGCCCTTCCCGTGGTTGTGGGTGATCATCGGCGGCGTGGTGCTGCTGGCCGTCGTGGGCCTGATCCTGTTCTTCATCTTCAAGGACGCCAACGTCCCCGACGTGAAAACCAAGCCGCAGGCCGAAGCGGTGCAGATCATCACCGGTGCGGGCTTCACAGCCACTACGACACAGACAGAGAGCACCGAGGCAGAGGGCACGGTGGTGAACCAAACCCCGGCCGGCGGCGAAAAGGTGGGCCGTGGCAGCACCGTGAATCTCGAAATTGCGGTGCCGGTGCAAGCAACCGTGCCGAGTGTGGTGGGCCTACGGATCGAAAACGCCCGGACAGCCTTCCAAGCAGCGCAGATCCAGCTGGACTTCCGGCAAGGCTCCACATGCCAGGCCTCGCCTGCGCTCTCCCTTCAGCGGTGCGTTGTGTTGGAAGTGATTCCACAGGCCGGGGAGAGGGTCAGAGTCAATACTGTGGTCTTTGTGCGCACCGAGCTCCGGTCCAGCATTGTGGTCGATCCCGGAATCTGCGTCACCAGCCCTCGGCTGTGCGACACATTGACGCAATGACGGATGCCGGAACGCGTTTACCACATGGTCCCGTGACGTGAAAAGATCAACCATGCGTCCCATGCAACACTCCAGCAAACTCCAGAACGTCCGCTATGAACTCCGCGGTCCCATCCTCCAGGCTGCCAAAGCCATGGAGGCCGAGGGCCACCGCATCCTCAAGATGAACCTCGGGGACACCGCGCCGTTCGGGTTGGAGGCGCCGGAGTCTGTAGTGGTGGATATGATCCATCACCTTCGCGGCGCGCAGGGATACAGCGATTCCAAGGGCATCTTCTCCGCCCGCACCGCGATCTCGCAGTACTACCAAACACGAGGTCTGATGACCATCGGCGTCGAGGATGTCTTCATTGGCAACGGCGTCAGCGAGCTCATTTCCATGACTCTGCAGGCGTTTATGGAGAACGGTGACGAGATCCTTATTCCTGCGCCGGACTACCCGCTGTGGACTGCCGCCGTGACGCTCACCGGAGGCAGCCCAGTGCACTATTTGTGCGATGAGGACGAGAATTGGTGGCCGGACATGGCCGACGTCGAAGCGAAGATCACGCCCCGTACCAAGGGCATCGTGATCATCAACCCGAACAACCCCACGGGCGCCGTTTACCCCCGCCACATACTGGAGCAGTTCGCATCACTGGCGCGAAAACACGATCTTGTCCTGTTCTCCGATGAGATCTACGAGAAAATCCGATACGTCGACGCACCCCACATCCACACGGCCGCAGTGGCAGAAGATGTTTGTGTCCTGACGTTCAGCGGCTTGTCCAAGGCGTATCGCATGCCCGGCTACCGGGCTGGCTGGGTTGCCGTCACCGGGCCGTTGACCGCAACGGCGGCGTACCGGGAGTCCTTGGAACTGCTGGCCTCACTGCGGCTGTGCGCAAACGTCCCTGCGCAGCACGCCATCCAAACCTGCCTTGGCGGGCACCAAAGCATCGAGGCCCTGATCCGTCCCGGCGGCCGACTGCGCGAGCAACGGGATCTCGCATGGAAATTATTGACGGCGATCCCGGGCGTCAGCTGCGTCCCCGCCGCGGGTGCCATGTACCTCTTCCCCAAGCTGGACCCGGAGATCTACCCGATTGCCTCGGACGAGAAGTTTGTGCTTCAACTCCTCAAGGAACAGAAGATCCTGATCTCGCACGGCACGGCCTTCAACTGGCCCACGCCGGACCATTTCCGTTTCGTGATCCTGCCGGATGTGGGGGACATCGAGGAAGCGGTGCGCCGGATCGGCCATTTCCTCGCCGCGTATCGGAACCGACCTGAGAACCGGGTACTGGAAGAATCCTCCAGTTGAGAGCTGCTGTCTGTTCAAAAATCCAATCGATAGACGTAAAATTTCTGTGATACCCACCGCACACCTTCCTAAGCTGGTACAGCATGTGCGAACAGCCAAAGCGGCATATCCGAAGCGCACTTACTCCGCTGCGGGTTGTGCTTGCAGCCTTGGGAATGGCTGTAATTGCCGCTGCCGTGATTATTCTCATTTCCGGAATGGCATTCCTTCCGGAAGAAGCGCGGGACGTTGTGCTTTCCTTGGCGGTGGGTGCCGGTATTGTGCTGCTCGTCGCTGGAGTCTTCATGCCGATGGTCAGGGAAGTTGAGCTGGGGCCCATCCCCACCCTGAAGATTGCTCCAGCGCTGCGGGACCGCGAAAATGAGCTGCGCAGCGTCTTCGAACGGCAGAGGGGCGATATGGAATACTGCGCTCATCTTCTGTGCGACGACCCGAAGACGGCCCGGCAGTTGCTCGAAGCATCCTGGTCACTTGCATCAAGCGACTGGAAGGGACCGGTGACTCCCCAGTTGCGTGTTTATACGTTGTGCGTTTTTGTGGAAATGCTCCGAAAACATGAAAAGTGGGTGAAGGCAGGCCCGCCAGACGGACCTCCAAAGCCGCCCTGGGTAAAAGAGAGCGCGCTGTCAAAGCTCCCCTATGAGGAGCGGATAACCATTGTGCTCCACGAGTTCGCCAACCTGACTGTCGGTGAAATTGCGGGCTTGACAGGGCGTCCGGCGGAGAGTGTTGGCAGATCCTTGGCACACGCCGAGGCGACAACCGGCGGGCTGGCCTTGGAGGAAGGCCGGCCATGAGGGACGCGCTGCGGCAGCGGTTACTGGCCGAAGCTTCGCTGCACGCGCGAACACATCCCGCGGACTTGGGTCTCGCCCTGGCCGAAGGGATGTCCACGGTCCGCCGGCGAATCATTCGGGCCTGGGTGGTGGCCGCGGTGGTGTCGGTGGCTTTGATGGCGGCTTTTGTGGCGGCAGTTTTCGCAGCCCCGGACGATGAAGGTGGGCCCGGTCCCGTGACTCTGCAGTCGATCACGGTCACAGCATCGAGTCAATTGCTGCGCCCTGACACCAAGCTCGACCTCACGGCCCGAGGAACGTACAGCAACGATGAGACGAAGGAATTGGTTGATGGCCTCACTTGGACGTCGGACAAGCCGGAGGTGGCCGCAGTCTCCCCAATAGGTGAAGTAACTGCCGCGACGGCCGGCACTGTGGTGATCACAGCCATGCATAGCGACGTTAAAGGCATGTTGAACCTCACCGTCACCGATGGGCCCGGGCTACTGACCGGCCTAAGGATCAAACCGGACCAAACCACCGTGAGCCTTGGTGGAACCACTCAACTTATCGCTGAGGGTACGTTCAGCGATAATTCGATCGGTAACCGCAACGAACCAGCGATTTGGGAGTCCCGCAATCCAGGCATCGCTACGGTGGACGGCCTCGGCATGGTCACGGGGATGAACCCAGGTGTCGCCACGATCTCCGCAACGGAAGGGACCATTCAGGCAACGGCTGCCATCACAGTCACTGACCCGGGCACCCCCAATCCCACGGTTGTCCCCAACGGGTGCGTCGTCGACCCTGCCACGCTGCGTGTCAAGCACACACAAACACAACCACTGACCGCCTTCATAACTGCTACGGACGGGACGCGGGTACCCCCCACTACGGTGAAGTGGTCCTCGACAGATTCCAAGATCGCGAATGTGAATACCTCGGGCTCAGTCACAGGCACCGGTCCTGGATCGACGAGAATAACCGCGCTATGCGTCGACGCCAACGGCAAGGAGTGGCAAGCTACGGCATCAGTCACAGTGGAGCCAGTGGCGCGATCCATCACCATCGGCCCTGCCGGACCTCACCGGCTCACACCTCAGCAGTCCATCCAACTGGCTGCCACAGTCACTTTCAGTGACGGATCTACAAGCACCAAGGCGGCTGTGTCATGGAATGCCAGTTCCAGTCCGCCTCTAGTGGTCATTGTCAGCAGGTCCGGGGTCGTCACTGGCGTTCGTAACGGACGAGCGAATGTCACCGCCTCGCTCGACGGCGCAACCAGCAATCCAATCACAGTCGACGTCGCAATCGCTTTCCCCGACGAGGGCGAGATCGGCTGACGCTCAGTCCCCAGCCGAACCGCTCACCCGCAAGGCGTTGATGATCGCCGGGATGGACGCGATCAGCATGATCAATGCCCACACCAGCGCCACTACCACGGTGATCAACGCCCAGAACTGGTCCCCGATGGACACCAGCGGCCCGGGCAGGAACCCGTGAATGATTCCCAGAATTACTTGGAGCAGCACCGAAACCGCTAGTAGCACCACCAGGCCGGTGACTTTCAAGAATTTGGGTTGGCTCAGGATCAGCAGCACCGCGAAGACGATCTTGAGCACCAGCAGCATTCCAAGAATGGCCGCGGCCTGGCCTTTGGGAAAGCTCCCCCATAGGGCCAGGTACGCGATGGTGCCGAATGGCGCGGCCACAAAGAGCCCGATCATGAGAAACAATTTCGCCAGCGCCAGCATCGCCGTGAGGAAGGCCGCGATGACCCACAGCAGGGTCACGATGAGTGTGGCGATGCCCTGAACGCGCCCATACGTCCGCAGATCCATGATCAAGCTGAGCCCCAGCATCACCACGGTGAACAGCAAGAGTCCGTCCAGGAACGCCAGAAAACCGATTCCGGCGCCCGGCGGATCGGCGCCCGGCCGCTGCAAACTGCGGAAAACATCCAGCGGAACGCCCAGCTTGTTGGCGTCGGCTGCGGAGACAGGCTCGACGGCGGTCTGGCCCAGCAGGAGCGACATGCCCACTTCGGCCAGTACTACTACGGCGAAGACAACGAGTGCTGCGTAGAAGAAGGGACGGCGCAGCGCATCCGGGTCAGGTCCGCTGCGGAACCCCTCACGAATTGACCACGCTGCGGCCATGGGTCAATTGTGGCACCGGGGACGTAGGACACAAGATGCCCAGTCGCTTCCAGCCCTACTTTGAATTCCTTCCCCGCGCCCTGCAACTCGCAAAGGTTGAAAACCGGGTCTTGCTGCGGCAAAGATGGGCCATTGCGGCGGAGGAGATAGGTCAGCCCGTCACACCAGCCCGGCGCCGGAGGCGGGCCACCAGCGTGGCGGCGAGTAACGCCGTCGTGATTTCCAATCCGATCACCAGCAACAAACCGGCAGCGCCGGAGGTATCAACAGCGTTCGACGCCGGTCCCCGGCCGTGGGCGTGTCCGGAACCGCCTGCTCCCAGCAGCAGGACGGCATGAAGTCCCACCATCGCCAGTGCTGAGATGGTCACCTGGTGGAGTGCGCCCACCCGGCTGTGGCGCCAGATATGGACGGTGCACGGAACACACACTGCCGCCAGGCCGATCATGAGGATGCCCAGCCACGCGCCGTGGTGTCCCGAGGCTGCGAGCCACAGGTGCACCAGGCAAGAGACCGCCGTGAGGGCCGCGCAGATCCGGGGATGGAGGACGGGTCCGAAGGCCCGGACCCGTCCTGTCATTTCCGTGTCCTGGGTCTGAAGCCCGGGCTGCGGCTTAGTGGCAGTGCCCGGCAGGCTCGCCATGTTCCCCGCCGTGCTCGCTGCCGGAGGCTGCCTCGCTGTGGCAGCTCGAGCCTGTTGCGTTGGCCGGCACGTCCAGGACCGGGCTGCGGTCAAAGAAGCCTTCCGGACGGAGTTTGAAGCCGACGGTGTCCACGGGCATGATGGGCCAGTCCTCCACCCGCGGGAAGTGAGTGAGGCCGAAGGTGTGCCAGAGGACGATGTCCTGGCCGTCGATGTCGCGGTCCTGGGCCACATAGGCCGGCAAACCGGCGCCGCCGGAGTGCTGGTTCACGAAGTCGCCCGTGGGGTAGCGTTCCTCGTCGGCATAGCGGGTGACCCATACGTCCTTGGTGGCGAAAGCCGCACGCTTCGCAATGGAGGAACCGGGATCAGCCAGCAGCGTGGGCTGGTTCTCGGCGTGGAGTTTGTAGCCGACCGGCTCACCCAGGCGGTTTTTGGACTCGGGGTTGGAGATGATCCAGGTGCGGCCTGCGCGGGCATCGGCTTCGCGGACGGCCTGGGACTCTGTGGCCAGGACAGTGCGCTTGCGGGAGAACGCATTGCCACGCTCGTTGCCTTCGCCCATTGCCTGCCGGACCACGTCTTCTTCCTCCACGCGGTTGGCGAAACCGTCAACTGCCATGTCCAGCCGGGCGCTGAAGAGGTGCTGATGGAACGGGGCGCCGAGGCCGGGGGCCAGCTGGGAGATGTTGTCCGAGCCGCCTTCCGGGAATGCACTGGTGAATACGACGCCGGTGGCCTTTGCTTCGAATTCGATGGTGCCATCCAAGTAGAGGTACCAGTAAAAGCCGTAGTCGTAGTTGCCGATGGTAGTGAAGAAGGAGATCACCAGCCGGCGGTTGCGGCGGGTGTAATTGATGCCGGTCCACAGGTCAGAGTGCTTGGAGAGGATGCCCCAGTCTTCCTCGTGCATGCAGATGCCGTTGCGGATCTCGCGTGGGTTGCCGAAAGCATCGCTGATGACAGGGCTGAGGTACGTGATGTCACCCAGGCAATCGCAGCCCAGCTCCAAGGAGTTCGCGTACTGACCCACCAGGTATTCACCGGTGTCGAAGTAGTTCTGCCATGACCGAATGGGCGAGGGATCACCGTACGGAACAACCATTTCGGCGATGGAGGCACGGTTGATGATGGGACGCTTCTTGCCGCCGTCCTGGAACGCCAGGTTATGAAGGACAACACCTTCGCGGACATCGAAGCCAACGTCCACGCTCCACTTCTCCCACTCCACATGGTTTCCGCCGGTGACGGTGAAGCTGGGGCCTTCCGGCTGCGTGATGCTGATGGGCTTCTGCGTTTCCCGGAGCGGGCCCGTCAGTTCCGGATCCGTGTAGTTTCCGTGCTCAGCCGGGATTGGCATGACGCCTAGGTCAATGACCTGGGTGACTTCCTTGTTGACCACGTCCACGTACGCCACCAGTCCATCGACGGGATGGGCCCAAGCGCTGTCCTCCGGGAAGTCCTGTACAAACGCGAGCCCACGGAGGATGCGGCGGCCTTTCTCTTCGGCGTACTCAAAAACGCCCGCGGACAACGGAGCAACGCGAACATTTTTCACGTCCAGGTCCCGGGCAGCGAGGGCGGCGAGCCAACGCTCATCGGTGGCGAGGAGTGTCTCGACCACCTCAAATTCTTCTTCCAGCACAGGGAGTTCGCCTGAGACCTTGGTGTCCAGCTCTATGGCTGTCAGGATCTCGCCGCGGGTCACGGAAACGAGGACATCAGTTGGGGCTCCGCCAGAGATGTCGTGAATGAAGGCGCGGAAACGGCGGTCTACTTCTGCCTGCCCCCGGGAAGGATCCACCAGCCCTAGGTAAGCGATCCGCCTTTCGGAACCGAGGTGTCCGGCGGCCTGCAGGATCGCCTGGACCTCAGAGATCTCGGCGCCCGTTGCCAGGGCGTACTGCGTTGCCTCAGTGGCTACGGCGTCAGTTGCTGTCTCAGTTGCTGTGGGCGTCATGGCTGCCTCTGGTCCGGGACCTATGATGGTCAGGATTTATTTTCTATAGGTGTAGAGAATAACCAAAACGTAAGATGGGTCACAAGACCTGTCCACCATTTATTTTTCCGGGAGCCCATCCAGTGCCAAAGATTGTTGACCACGATCAACGACGCCTCGAACTGGTAGACGCAACATGGCGGATCATCGCGAGGCTGGGCATGGAAGGTGCCACCATGCGGGAAATCGCCGAGGAAGCAGGCTTCGCCAACGGCGCCCTCAAGCCCTACTTCCCCACCAAGGACCTCCTGCTGACGTCGGCGTTCGGGCACGTTTTCAACCGCACCAACCAACGCATCGCCACCATGACAGATGGACTCTCAGGGGTGGCGGCCCTCCGCGCGTTCTGCGCCGAAGTCCTGCCGCTGGATGAAGAACGCGTCAACGAAGCCCGAATCGTGATTCCGTTCTGGCAGAAGGCACTGAACGACGCTGACATGGCAGCACTCCACAGCGAGTCCATGAGCCAGTGGCACACCACCATCACGGCTCATTGCGCGGCAGCCCGGGCGGCCGGTGAGATCACCACCCCTATCGGGGACGCCGCCGTCGCCGACCACCTGCTGAACATGATGCTGGGGGCGCAAATCGTTGTGGCGTTGTCCCCCGCCGAGCATTTCTCGCGCGACCTCGCGGGGCAGCTGGATAATTACCTGGCGCTACTGGCCGGCTAGCTAGCTGGTGGCGCCCGACGCCACCACGCCAGTACCTCCCGGGTCGATGACCACCGCGATATCGTCATTGATTCCTTGCCACATGTAGAGGGAGAACCGAAGACTGCAGGAGCTACGAATGGCTAGGGCTCTAAGGTCAGCCTTGGCGGGGGAAACCCGCCCTGAGCACCCACGGCCCGCACTTCCAGTAGCTTCTTGACCCAAAGACTGATTACATATTCATAGCGATACCGATATGATTATGAAATGGCATTGAGTATCCCCGAGCTGGCGAAGCGCCTCAACGTCAACGAGAGCCGAGCGCGGCAGCTCGTCCAATCCGGACGTATACGCGGCCAACGAGTGGGTGGACGCTGGGTTGTTGAGGAAGCCAACGCTGCCCAGTACCGGTCTGGAAAGCCCGCCGGCCGGCCGCTGTCCGAACGCAGCGCCTGGCAACTCGTGTCCTGCTTCTGGGAAAACAGCCCACGGCACTCTCTCCTTGATTACCTCGAACCCTCCCCGGTCGAGAAACATCGCCTGAAAGAGCGCATCAGCCGGCTGCAGGACTCCCCCGACTCACTCAAGCTTCTCGCAGCATGGCTTGCCAATCGCGCCGAAAGATTCGAGTTCTCTTCCAGCCAGGACGACATCGCCGAGCTTCGGGAGGACAAACGAATTCACCTCTCCGGAGTCTCTCACCCGCGCTCTGGGCTGCTTGCCAACTCAGAGGTTGAAGCATACGTGCGACGCGACGAACTCAAGGACATCGTCAAGGACTGGTTCCTGGTTGAGCCATTCCCCGGCAAGAGGCCGAATGTAATCCTCCGCGCCGCCGACCAAGTCCCCGACGAACTTCCCCCACTAGTGGTGGCGGCAGACTTGGCCGAACGGCCCGGTGTCCGTGAACAACAAGCCGCACGTGAAATCCTCAGGAGCGTCCATGCCCATTGAACTTCCCGCAATGCTCACCGAACAGCAGGAAGCGTGGCAGGCTGTCTTCGAAATCCATAGTGTGATGCCGCAGGGTTGGGTCCTGGTCGGCGGCCAAGCGGTTTTCCTGCACGCTATCGAACGAGGTGCCCCGTACGTGCGACCCACCAAGGACGCCGATATGGCGTTGGACATCCGGGCATACCCCACGATGCTTCACGATTTCACTGAGCTCCTGGTGAGGCTCGGCTTCGAATCCGCTGGAGAATCCCCGGAGGGCTACCAGCATCGATGGGAGCGCGGCCAAGCTTTGGTGGACGTTCTCATTCCGCGCCACCTGGGTGAACGCGCCGAGAAGAGACGCGGGTTTACCGGCGGGACCACGATTGCTGCACCAGCCAGCCAGCAAGCGCTCGATCGCTCCGAAACCGTCGGAGTTCAGGCCGGATCAGCGTCCGGCAGTGTCAACCGGCCCACGATCCTCGGTAGTCTCATCGGCAAAGCGGCAGCGCTGACCATCATCAACGACCCCCTACGGCAGCGACACATCGATGACTTCCTTACTTTGGCCTCTGTTGTCCGAGCCTCTGACCTTCGTGGCGTCACCTACAAGCCCGCCGAACGGGACCACCTGGCAAACATGCTTGGTCGCCTTGCCAATGAACCGGAGCTCATGGAACAAGTGCCGGAAGGCTCCGAGGGCGTGGAACGTCTGCGCATCTCGCTGAACTAGTTAGCTAGCTGGTGGCGCCCGACGCCACCACGCCGACACCCAGCCCGGCGATCACACCGCTGCTGACACGCTCGACGACGGTACTCACCTTAGGGCGCTTGAGCCACCGCATCGCCTTGAATGCCACGACGGCGATCATCGACAAATAGGCGAAGGCGATGACTGCCACCACCACACCCAGGATGAGCGAGGTGCCCATGGTGTCGCCGCCGTGCGGGATGAACTGCGGGACCACAGCCAGGTAAAACAAACCAACCTTGGGGTTGAGCAGCGTGGACAGCGCCCCGGCTCCCAGAGCGGAGAGCCGGCTGTACGGGAGAGGCGCGCTATCCCCTGTTCCGTCGGCGCTGGCTTTGGCGGCCTTCCGGGATTTGATGAACGACGAAACGCCCAAATACAGCAAGTAAAGGCCGCCGGCGATCTTGACCCAGCGGAACAGTTCCGCGGACTGCTCGAGAATCGCAGCCAGGCCCACACCCACCAAACCAGCCCAGGCAATCGCGCCAAGCGCAGACCCTGCCGCCGCAGCAATGCCCGCACTGGGACGGTTCAACGCGATGCGCAGGACAAGGAAAGTGTCCGGACCCGGCGTTACGGACAGGACCAGGCAGAGACCAGCGAAGGCTGCGAGGGAGGCAAGAGTCACAAGCTCGATTATGAAGCACCAGGTACCGCCGGCAAAGCGTTCGCTTCCCGTCAAGGGCTGTTCGTGCGTAGACAAGGGCTCATCGCGTGATCCCGACCACACTGGAAACATCGCCGCGCGCCCAACCGGCCGCCAAGACTTACTACACGAGCGGAGTACCAATGGAGACTTACGACGCCCTGCTGGCCTCGATCACCCCGGCCACTGGCCAGAACAGCCGCACCATCCTTGACCCGGCCACGGGCGAGGCTGTTGGCCAAGCCCCTGTTCACACCGTCGAGGACCTCGAAGCCGCCATCGCCGCCGCAGCTACCGCGCAACCCGAGTGGGCTGCCTTAGGACACGACGCCAGGTCCGCTGCGCTCATGAAGGCCGCCGACGCCGTCGAACGTTCCGCCGAAGAACTCGCCCAACTGCTCTCCCGTGAGCAAGGCAAACCGCTGAACGGCCCGAACGCGCGCTTCGAAGTCGGCGCCTGCGCCGCCTGGCTACGCGCCACAGCAGCTACGCCGCTGGACCCCGAAACCGTGGTGGACGACGGCGAAACCCGCGCCGAACTGCACTACCGGCCCATCGGCGTCGTGGGTGCCATTGGCCCCTGGAACTGGCCCATGATGATCACCGTCTGGCAGATCGCGCCGGCGCTGCGCATGGGCAACGCCGTGGTGGTCAAGCCCTCCGAGTACACTCCGTTGTCCGTGCTGGCACTGGCTTCGATCATCAACGAAGAGCTGCCCGAAGGCCTGCTGTCCGTGGTCTCCGGCGGCCGCGACGTCGGCGAAGCGCTGGCCTCGCACGATGCCATTGGCAAGGTCATGTTCACCGGCTCCACCGCCACGGGCAAGGCAATCATTCGCTCCTCGGCCGATACCGTCAAGCGGCTCACGCTGGAACTCGGCGGCAACGACGCCGGGATCGTCCTGCCCGACTCCGACCCCAAAGCCATCGCCGAAGGCCTGTTCTGGGGCGCGTTCATCAACACCGGCCAGACCTGCGCCGCCCTGAAGCGCCTGTACGTCCATGAGTCCCAGTACGACGCCGTCTGCACCGAGCTCACTGCCGTTGCTGCTGCGATGCCCATGGGCAACGGTTTGGATGAGAACAACGTCCTGGGCCCGCTGCAGAACCGGCAGCAATACGACATCGTGGCCCGGCTGGTTGAGGCCGCTCGCGAGTCCGGCGCCCGGATCCTGATCGGCGGCAACCCCGACGACCACCAGCCCGGCAACTTCTACCCCACCACGCTGGTGGCTGACATCGACAACGACAACCCGCTGGTCGCGGAGGAACAGTTCGGACCCGCCCTGCCGATCATCAAGTACAGCACCGTTGACGAGGCCGTCGCCAAGGCGAACGCGCTCGACGTCGGACTGGGCGCCTCCGTCTGGTCCTCCGACTTGGGTGCCGCACGCGAAGTCGCTTCACGCATCCAGGCCGGCACCGTGTGGATCAACAAGCACGGCGCCGTGGACCCCCGCGTCCCGTTCGGCGGTGCCAAGCAGTCCGGCTACGGCCTCGAGTTCGGCGCCGAAGGCCTCAAGGCCCTGGGCGTTCCGCAGGTCATCAACGGCTAACCCCCTTCCCAACTGACTGGCATTTGTGGTTGCTATGAGTCCTCGTTCCACCCACTAATGCCAGTCAGTTGGTTTTCCAGTCACAGGGTGGACGCGGTTGGGTTGCGGAAGGCTCCGCATGTAACCATGAGCAGCATGGCCCAGAAGATTGCGTACCAAGGTGAGCCGGGAGCCAATTCGGATCTCGCGTGCAAGGAAATGTTCCCCGAACTAGAAAGCGTTCCATGTGCGAGCTTTGAGGACGCATTTGAACTAGTGTCCACCGGCGAAGTGGATCTGGCCATGATCCCCATTGAGAACTCCATCGCCGGGAGAGTGGCCGATATCCACGTCCTTCTCCCCCAGTCCAAGCTGCAGATCGTCGGCGAGTACTTCCTGCCCATCCGCTTCGACCTTTTAGGGATCCCGGGCAGCACCATTGAAGGCGCCACGGAGGTCCATAGCCACATTCACGCTTTGGGGCAGTGCCGCAGGATCATCCGGGAAGCCGGCCTTAAGCCCGTCATCGCTGGTGACACCGCCGGCTCGGCCCGCGAAGTCCGGGACTGGAACGATCCCCGGAAGTTGTCCCTCGCTCCGCCGCTCGCTGCCGGGCTTTACGGGCTTGAAGTGTTGGCCTCCGGAGTGGAGGACGATCCCACCAACACCACACGCTTTGTTGTTCTGGCCCGTGAACGCGAGCTTCCCACCAAGGAAGAACTGCCCGGTCCAGCGATCACCAGTTTTGTGTTCCGCGTCCGCAACGTTCCGTCGGCCCTTTACAAGGCACTTGGCGGTTTTGCGACCAACGGCCTCAACATGACGCGACTGGAAAGCTACATGGTGGGCGACGAGTTCGCAGCCACCATGTTCCTTTCCGACGTCGAAGGGCACCCTGAGGATGCTCGACTCCGCCGTGCGCTGGAGGAACTCGAGTTCTTCACCACCGAGGTTCGGGTCCTGGGTGTTTACGCCGCCGACGGTTACCGTGAACGGAACACCGTCAGCGCCTAGTCACAGGCTGCCCACGAGTTCGCCGTACAACTTCTGAACCCGTGCGTGGATGTCATCTCTGACCAGGCGCATGCGTTCCATGCCTTGGATGCCACGCTCGGAGGGTTCGTCGGTGTCCCATACTTCAAACAGTTGGCCGGGAGGCGGATCGAGCTTGGCCTCCGCGCCCAAGACAATGACGGCGTCCACGAGACTGAGGACTTCGTTGGTGACAGGCTTGGGATACTCACCGGTGACATTGATGCCCAGCTCCGTGAGGGAGTCCATGGCCTGACTGTTCAAGGAGTCGCCTGGTTTGGTGCCGGCCGAATAGACAGTGACTTTGTCCCCGGCGAGTGCACGCATCAGGCCGGCAGCGAGTTGGGACTTGCCCCCGTTCTTGCTGCAGACGAAGAGGACTGCGGGGTGTTGAAGGGTCATTAGAGCGCTGCTTCTTTAGTGAGGGACGACACCAAGGCCTTGATGCGTTTATGGATCTCCTCGCGGATTTCCCGGACAGTGTCGAGTGATTGGCCTGCGGGGTCGGTGATTTCCCAGTCTTCGTATCGCTTACCAGGGTAGATCGGGCAGGAGTCCCCACATCCCATGGTGATGACCACGTCCGAGGCCCGCACAACATCGTCCGTGAGGGGCTTGGGGTAGTTCTTGCCCAGGTCAAGGCCCATTTCATTCATGACGGCGACCACCCGGGGGTCCAGTTCCGAGGCTGGCATGGAACCAGCCGAGCGAACCCGGACCCTCCCCTTGGCTTCCACGTTGAGCAGGGCCGCGGCCATTTGGGACCTTCCTGCGTTCTGCGCACAGACGAACAACACCTCAGGGATTTCGGAAACCACGGGGTTCTTGGACTTGGCGAGGGCGGCCAGCCGATCGTTGGCGAAGTTTTCGGTAGTCTCCGGCAGGTAGGCGCTGATCTTCGCTGTCCGGGCCAGGGCCGTGTAGGACTCGAAGACGTAGCGCTCCACTGTTTCAGGGGCGAAGACCCCACTGAATCGGTCCGCAAGTCGATTGCTTATCCGGTGCAGGACTTCGGTGTTGTCCTGCAGTCCCAGCGTCGTTTCCTGTTGGTCGGTCATGGCACTACTCCCTTGGATGGGCAGGCTGGTTGTGGTGGAGTCAGTTTGCGGCGGAGCGGCCGTGAGCCAATCCCGTGGGGATGCCAATGAGCACTGGTTCCGGAGCGGAGCAGCAACCGCTGGACTGCTGGTCCGCTAACGACTGGACCCCGGCGGGCACGTCGCAGCTGGTACCGGCGTCGGATGAGCAGACACCGGTTTCCGGTAGCTCCAGGTGCACGGTGTCAGCCGCCGCCTGATCCCCGGCCAGTGCCGCGGCCACGGATCGGACCTGCTCGTAGCCGGTGGCCAACAGGAAGGTGGGTGCACGGCCGTACGACTTCATGCCGACGATATAGAAGTCTCTCTCCGGGTGGGCGAGGACCTTGGCGCCGTGCGGCGGGACCGTGCCGCACGAGTGGAATTCGGGATCGATCAGGGGCCCCAGTTCCGTAGGCGCTTCAACAGCAGGGTCCAGGTTCAGACGCAGTTCCCGGAGCATGTCCAGGTCGGGGCGGAATCCGGTACAAGGCACGACGACGTCCGTCACCACACTGCGACCGTCACCGGAGAGTACGGTCACGCCGTGCTCGGAATCGGCCAGCGAACTGATGCCGAAGCTTGTGTGCAGTTCGATCGTGCCGGCATCCACCAGACGGCGAAGTCGTGAGCCGAGCTGTCCGCGTGCGGGCAGGCCGTCAGCATCGCCGCCGCCGTAGACCTTCTCCGGGGATGCGCCGCGGATGGCCCAGAGAATGCGTGTTTCGGGATCTTCCGTGGCCAGTTCCGCGAGGTTGATCAGGGTGTTCGCTGCGGAGTGGCCTGCTCCGACCACCAAAACACGTCGGCCAGCGAACGACGCCCGATCCCGCCCGGAAACATCGGGAAGGGGTGACGAGATCCGGTCCGATGCACGAACCTCACCGATGGCAGGCAAACCTGAAGTGCCAAGGGGATTGCGGTTTGACCAAGTGCCGGAGGCGTCGATGACAGCCGACACCGTGTAGTCGCGCACCTCCCCGTCAGCGTGTTCAACGCGGACGATAAATGGGGTGGTGTCGCGGTCGCGCACATGGGTTTTGTCGAGGCCGGCGCGGGTGACTGCGGTGACGCGTGCGCCGGTCCGCAAGCGGGAGGCAAGGGCGGGGTGTGATGCCAGCGGGGCGAGGTAGCCATCAATGAGTTCACCGCCGTAGGGCAGGGCTGTGGGACGAGGCGATTCCCAGCCTGTGGGTTCGAGCAGCCGCAGGGCCGCATCGTCGAGGTTGAACCTCCAGGGTGAGAACAACCGGATATGCCGCCACTGTTCAATCGCGGCACCCGCTGATGGCCCGGCCTCGAAAACTATTGGCTCCAGACCGCGCTCCAGCAGGTGGGCCGCTGCAGCCAAGCCGATGGGGCCAGCGCCGATCACGGCGACGGGAAGGTTCTCAACCATGGGTAACTCATACCTCCGTTGGGTAAAGCTCAGAAGTGGGTAGGCTCTTCGACCAGTGCAGTTGCAATGCTGTCGGCGTCGTCCAGGGCGGCGAGGTAACGCTCAGCGTCGAGAGCGGCAGCGCATCCTGTGCCCGCCGCAGTAATGGCTTGGCGGTAGCGGTGATCAACGGCGTCGCCACACGCGAACACACCGGAGAGGTTGGTCATGGTGGTTGGCGAGGCCACCTTGATGTAGCCCTCGGCGTCGAGGTCCACTTGTCCTTCCACCAGTTCTGTCCGCGGCAGATGACCGATGGCTACGAAGACTCCTGTGGCAGCCTGCTCACGGGTCTCACCGGTACGAGTGTCCTTGAGCGTTACACCAGTGACCTTCGTGTCCCCATGAATGGCCGTAATAGCCGAGTTCCAAGCGAAGGTGATCTTGGGATTGTCCTTGGCACGCTGCGC
This sequence comes from Arthrobacter sp. GW822-FHT05G07, assembly GCF_058799755.1. Lineage (NCBI taxonomy): Bacteria > Bacillati > Actinomycetota > Actinomycetes > Micrococcales > Micrococcaceae > Arthrobacter > Arthrobacter sp. GW822-FHT05G07. The sequence continues at coordinate 275,933 of NZ_JBXALT010000004.1, forward strand.
CATGATCCGGGATGCCCGCAGCTCACCCTTCCGGACCACTACCGTGACGGACTTCCCGAAGCGTGTCAGGAACGTGGCTTCTTCCATCGCAGAGTCACCGCCGCCCACGACGATGATGTCTTGCTCGCGGAAGAAGAAGCCGTCGCACGTGGCACACCAGGAAACTCCGTGGCCGCTGAGCTTCTTTTCTTCCGGAAGACCGAGCTCCTTATATGCAGAACCCGTAGCGAGAATGACGGCAGGTGCCTCGTGGGTCTCACCGGCTCCGGTGACTACGCGCTTGAGGTGACCCTTGAGATCAACCTCAGTGACGTCGTCGAACACTATCCGAGCGCCGAACTTTTCCGCTTGCTCTTGGAGTCCATCCATGAGTTCGGGTCCCTGAATACCGCCCGGGAAGCCGGGGAAGTTTTCCACTTCCGTGGTGTTCATGAGGGCGCCACCGGCGGTGACGGAACCGGCCAGAACCAGGGGGTTCAAACCGGCACGGGCGGCGTAGATCGCCGCCGTGTAGCCAGCAGGGCCGGACCCGATGATGATCAGTTGTTCGTTGCTCACGGGAGTCGCTCCTGGTAGTTGGGGTTACTTGGCGGCGGGGATCAGTGACGCAATAAGGCCCTCGATGCGGGTCTTGATATCGTCGCGGATCGGCCGAACGGCGTCCACACCCTGCCCGGCGGGGTCCTCAAGAACCCAGTCCTCGTAGCGCTTGCCGGGGAAGTACGGGCACTCGTCTCCGCAGCCCATGGTTATCACTACGTCGGATTCTTTGACGGCTTCAGTGGTGAGGACCTTGGGGATCTCGGCCGACATGTCGATACCAAGCTCAGACATTGCTTCCACCGCAGCGGGGTTCACCTTGTCTGCGGGCTGCGAGCCGGCTGAACGGACCTCGATGGCGCCTTCCGAGAGTGTGGTGAGGAAAGCGGCGGCCATCTGCGAGCGGCCTGCGTTGTGAACGCAGACGAACAGAACGGACGGCTTCTTGGCGGTTTCGGTGCTCACGGGGGTTCTCCTGTGTCAGTTGGGTCTGGTTGGGATCGATCCGCACCAATGCCGCGATGAGGGATATCGATATTCATCGATGCATTGAGTATCGGCCTATAGATTGACGATTGTCAATATACGGAAAGCTGTAGAACTAGGCTGCTCGCAGTCGGGGGGCGAGATCGTGGACGCGGCGTGAAATGTCGGCGAACACATCCTCAAACGCCTCCTCACTGTCGAGTCGCACCGGATCCGGAATGGACCAGTGAATGCCGTGCAGCCCTGGCAGTTCCTCATGGGCGTTATCGCAGACGGTGATCACCAGATCTTCGTCACCCGCCACATGGTCGATCAAGCGGGGCTTGGAGCCTCCAAGGTCCAAACCGTGGCGGCGGGCGACGTCCACAGCACCTGGCGCCACATGTTCCGCCGGATGCGTTCCCGCCGAAACCGCCGGGATGTCGCTGGCCGTCCGCCACAAAGCGGTAGCCAATTGCGAGCGGGCGCTATTGCGGGTGCACACAAACAAGACCCGCCGCGCCCCGTGCTCGCGGCCGGGAGTGAGGCCTTCCAGCGCGCCGGGTGCCAGCCGAACATAGCTTCGCCGCTTGTCAGCTTCCGAGCGATGCCGGACCGCCAGCCCCGCAGCCTCCATGGATCGCAGATGGTGCGACAGCAGATTCGCAGGCATGCCCAATTCCGTTTGCAGCTCAGTGGGTGATAGGTCTCCCAAGGTCAGCAGGTCTACGATGCGTAGCCGTGCAGGGTCGCTCAGGGCCGCGTACTTGGCGGCCCTCTCCAAAAGACTCGAACTTTGCTCAATATCCATTGATTCAATTTTGACTGAACTACTTTCATCGGTCAAGCTGTCTTTTATGACTTCTCACCCGACTGCCCTGTGGCGGCGCGCTCTCGCTGAAGCTCTGGGCACCTGCCTGCTGGTGGCCATCGTTGTCGGCTCCGGCATCGCGGCGCAGCAGCTCTCCCCGAATGACGTTGGCCTGCAGTTGCTGCAGAACAGTACCGCCACCGTGCTCGGGCTGACAGTCCTCATACTGATCTTTGGACCAGTCAGCGGCGCGCACTTCAACCCGGTAGTGTCCCTGGTGGACTGGATCCTGGCCCGGCGGACCGGCAGCGGACTGTCGCTGAGGGAACTGGGCGCGTACATTGCGTCGCAGACTGTGGGGGCGGTTGGCGGCAGCGTGTTGGCGAACGCCATGTTTGAGGTCGGCACCACAATATCCAGCAAAGACCGCGCAACCCCGGGCCACCTTCTGGGTGAAGTCGTGGCAACGGCCGGCCTGATTCTGCTGATCTTCTCCCTTGCCGCCACTAAACGGGGCTCCCTGGCAGCCCCCGCTGTCGGCGCCTATATTGGTGCGGCCTACTGGTTTACGTCGTCAACGTCCTTCGCGAACCCTGCAGTGACGGTGGGACGAATCTTCAGCGACACGTTTGCGGGCATCGCACCCGGCTCCGCACCGGGCTTTGTCTTGGCGCAACTGATCGGCGCGGCAGTTGGGCTGGGTCTTCTCCTGCTGCTTTTTCCCACGGGTTCGCGCGTCGCCGAGGATGTGGTGGTGCCCCACCCCGTGGACAAGCGAGCTTGATCTACCCTTGTACCCGGGGGGAATGCTGAAATGAAGAAATCGAATCAATGGTCCAGCCGCATCTTCTATGCCGGGGTGATCATTGCCCTCGTGGTTGCTTTTGTGTGGATGGCCCGCAGCAACTTGCCGGGAGCATCACCGTTCTTCGCCCTGGGGGCGGCTTACACTTTCCTCCTGTTCCGGGAAGTTCCCCCAACATCCCGAGCCTCCATGGTGATGCTCTTCGGAGTGCTCCTGATCTCCTTGTCATTAACCTCGGCAGAGGACGATCTGGGAGTCCCTGCAGCCGCCTCGTGGTTCTTGGGGTTCATGGCAGGGGCAATCGCCAGCGGATACCCGTGGTCAGGAAAGCGACCGCGACCCGCGACCGCCAAGAAGGGCGATGGCAACGACCAAGACGGCGAGGGAACCGCTGGCGGCCGACGCCCGGTCTTGATCAACGGAACCTGCGTGGCTGTCCTTCTGGCAGCCGGTCTGGCTCACCTCATCTTCCAAAATCCGACGGCGCCAGTCGCCGCCGTCCTGGCGGGCGCCTTGGTCTGCGGCTGGGCATTGTTCCGTTTCCCGCCATCGGCACTGACCAGGAACATGCTCCTACTGGTTATACCCGTCGAATTCTTTCTGCTGATTTTCGTCGCTGGGAATATCGGTCAGCCAGCTCTGCCGTTTGTATGGACGTATGGTGCCTTGGCCGGCATCCTCCTGGGTGGGACTTTCTGGAGCGGCCCCCGGCGCGGCACACCCCGGCCTCCGTTTAGCGGACAAATCAAGCGTCGGCGTAAACGCAAGAAGGTAAGGCGGTCACAGGACAAGCTGAAGCAGAAGCAATTGCAGAACGAGGCGCCCGCTGTGCGCCGTTGACCTGGGGTCAGGTGCCCGCTGGAGCCGCCGAGTCAAAGTGGTAGGCGGCCAGGCCATCAATGCTGGTCCGGTTCTTGGTGATCCGCCAGGCAAACGAGTCTACATTGATGAGCGTCAATATACGCGCATAATGGTTACATGACCGCACTGCCCACACTCGATCCCACCACGGCCCAAGACTGCTGCGAGCCGACGGGCCAGCCTGCCTTGGATGCTGAGCAAGCCAAGCAGAAGGCGCTGGTCTTCAAGGCCCTGGCTGACCCCAACCGATTGCGGCTTCTCTCCATGGTCAAAGCTGAATCTTCGGGCGAGTCATGCGTCTGCGACCTCACCGAGCCCCTGGGCCTCGGCCAACCGACCGTGTCGCACCACCTGAAGATCCTGGTAGACGCAGGCCTGCTGCACCGGGAGAAGCGCGGAACGTGGGCCTATTACTCACTGGTTCCCGGCGCATTGGATGACGTAGCCGGCATCCTGGCCAAGCTGTGACGGTTGCACTCAGGGCCATGGAGCCTGAAGATTGGCCAGCCGTCAGGGGGATCTTCCAGGAAGGCATCGACACCGGCTACGCCACCTTCGAGACAAAAGCCCCCGAATGGGCTGCCTTCAACAACTCCAGGCTCAAGGACCACCGCCTGGTAGCGGTCAACAGCGAGCGCGAAATCCTTGGCTGGACTGCCGTCTCCCCGGTTTCCTCGCGTCCGGCCTACGCCGGAGTGGTTGAGCATTCCATCTACGTGGCCGGGGCGGCGAGGGGACAAGGCATCGGCGCCCGACTCCTGAAAGCGCTCGCCGCCTCTACCGAGGCAAAGGGCATTTGGACCATCCAATCCAGCATCTTTCCTGAGAATGAAGCCAGCATTCGATTGCATCAGGCCCACGGTTTTGCCATCGTCGGGCGGCGCGACCGTATTGCTCGTCTGAGCACCGGACCCGCCGCCGGACAATGGCAGGACACCCTGCTGCTGGAGCGCCGCTCCCCCGTCATTGACTGACGACTACCGACCCACCGGGGCGTCTTCCTCCTCGCGCGGCCCTACCGAAACCGTTGAAGACTCGCGCGCCAGCTTGCCCGGCCACCAGATCTTGCTGCCGATGTCGTAGGCAAGCGCGGGAACCAGCAGGGAGCGGACCAGCACGGTATCCAGCAGCACACCGAACGCCACAATGAAGGCGAGCTGCACCAGGAACATGATGGGGATGACACCGAGGGCCGCAAAAGTAGCGGCAAGAACCACGCCGGCCGAGGTGATCACACCGCCGGTTACGGCCAATCCGCGCAGGATTCCCGGACGCGTCCCGTGTTTCAACGACTCTTCACGGACACGGCTCATCAGGAAGATGTTGTAGTCCACGCCGAGGGCAACCAGGAACACGAAACCGAACAGCGGCACAGTGGCGTCGGCACCGGAGAATCCGAAGACTCCGTTGAAGACCCACGCTGAGACGCCCATCGCGGCGCCATAGGACAGCACCACCGACAACACCAGCAGCACCGGCGCCACCACCGAGCGCAGCAGCAGCATCAGGATGAACAGGATGACCACCAGCACGATCGGGATGATGACAACCAGGTCGCGTTGCGCTGTGGTGTTGGTATCCAGCGCAGTTGCGGTGACTCCACCTACCAAAGCGTTGGCGTCCACCTCCTTCACGGCCACCCGCAACGACTTCACGGCCTCTTCAGCTTCAATCGAATCGGCAGCGGAGTTCAAGGTGGCATTGATGAGGACCCTGCCCTCGCGGACAGCCGGTTCGGCGGGAGTACCGGGAGCCCCGGTGATGGGGACGTTTCCGTCCGCCAGCAGGTAGGCGTCGCCCACGCCGTCGGCTGCTTTGACCTCGTCCAGGACCTGCTGCGCGGCACCTTGCGAGGCGACCACGACGGCGGGGCTGCCGCTGCCGGCGTCGAAGTGGCGCGCCAGCGCTTCCTGGCCGTCCACGGCGTCGGATGCGGAAAGAATGACATCCGTTTGCGGAACTCCATTGGCCTTCAACTGCATCAAGCCCGTGGACGCGGCAAGCAGCAGCAGAACGGAAGCAACCCAAACAACCCGCGGCCGCTTGGAGACCAGGCGGCCCGTGGCGCGCCACAGACCCTTCTGCCCCTCAAGGCCGGTGGCAATCTCAGGTTCGCGTTCGTCGTCGGGCAGCAACTTGGGACGGAAGGGCCAGAACGCTGCACGGCCCAGCAAAGCCATGAGCGCGGGCAGGAGCGTGAGCGCGGCAAACAGGGAGCAGAGAATTCCTGCGGCGGCCACAGGTCCCAGCGCCTTGTTGGAGTTCAGGTCAGAGAAGAGCAGGCAGAGAAGCGCGATGATCACCGTGGCACCGGATGCGAGGATCGGCTCGAACGATGCCTTCCATGCCGTGATGACTGCCTGCGTGCGATTGGTGGTGTGGGTCAGGGCTTCACGGAACCTCGCCACGTACAGGAGTGCATAGTCGGTTGCCGCGCCAATCACCAGGATCGAGAGAATGCCTTGACTCTGGCCGTTCAGTTGGATCCACCCAAGCTTGGCCATACCGAATACCAGCAGAATCGCGGCGCACAAGGCGAAGACCGAGGTGAACAGCACCGCCAACGGCAGCACTACCGAGCGGTAAACCAGCAGCAGGATCACGAACACGGCACCCAGCGCAACCAACAGCAGGATGCCGTCGATCCCGCCGAACGCGTTGACGAGGTCCGCGGTCAGGCCAGCAGGACCAGTGACAAAAGCCTGCATCCCGTCAGGCGCACCGGGCTCCACCACGTCGCGCAGCTCCCGGACTTTCTCGCGCAGCTCATCGGAGGACGCCATCGGGACGATGAACTGGACGGCTTTGCCGTCCTCCGAGGGGATGGGCCCGACGACGGCGCTCCCCAGCTTGAGTGCCTCGATGTCGGCTTTCAGTTGGGCTGCTTCGCCCAGCTGAGCCGGGGTGAAGGAGGTGCCGTTCTCCACGATGACCACCGCAGGAATCTCTTCCGAGTCCCGGAACTTGGCCTGCCAGTCGCCGGCTTCCGTGGCCTCGGCGCCCGCGGGAAGGAATGAGGCTTGGTCGTTGGAGGAGACCTCCTCCAACCGCCCAAAGGTGGGGCCGCCGATGCCGGCGATGCCGAGCCACGTGATGACCAGCACCACGGGCACTAGCCAGCGGAGCCAGAACGGTACTTTCTGCGAGTTCATGAGTCCTTCTTCTCCGGGGATGCGATTCATCCTTTATTCCACCATAGATTATCTCTATCATGGAACTATTCCAAGACCAGATTGCTGCAGATGCCGGATTCCCGGACCCCTGGGAGTAATATCCGGAAGGCAGTAAAGACAAGACAACGCTGGCAGGAGGGCGGACATGTCGGACCCAACAGTCCCGCGCCCCGGTGAGGGCGGTCCCGGTGATGGCCGCCCCGAAAGCGCGGCCCCCCAAGAACTCGTGCGCCTCCTCCAGGACTTCACCCTGGAAGCCAACCACTACGTGGACGCAGCTGGCGGCCGGAACGACATGCACCGCACGGACCTGAACGCGCTGGCCGTCATCATGCGCCACTCCGCGGCGGGCAAGGTGGTCACGCCTGGTGTGCTCCGCGCCGAACTCCGGCTCAGCTCCCCCGCCACCACGGCGTTGGTTGATCGCTTGCATGCCTCCGGGCACGTGGTGCGCGAACGTCTTGGCACGGACCGTCGGCAAGTCCAGTTGCAGATGACACCCAAGGCGTACCGGGATGGAAGCGCCATGTTCATGCCGCTGGCCATCCGGATGGGCCAGGCCATGGCCGCCTACAGCTCTGAGGAATTGGAGCTTGTCACCCGGTTCATGAGCGATATGGTGGAAGCCACTTTGGCGGCCCGCGAGGAAGCCGGCCAACCCGACTCAACACGTTCCACCTAATTCCACCTTCCAAGTTGTAGCGTTTCCCTATGAACGCGCAGCAGCCTGAAGATGTCTATACCCACGGGCACCACGAGTCGGTTGTCCGGGCCCACGCCTCACGGACGGTCGAGAACTCGGCCGCGTTTGTGATTCCCCATCTCACCCCGGGAACGTCAGTGCTCGACGTCGGGTGCGGACCCGGCAGCATCACCTGCGACTTCGCGGGGCTGGTTGCGCCCGGGCAAGTGATCGGCTTGGACCGGTCTGCCGACATCGTGGCTCAGGCCACCGAACTGGCAACCGAGCGCGGCGTGGACAACGTGACGTTCCAGACCGGCAACATCTACGATCTCGACTTTGAGGACGAGTCGTTCGACCTTGTCCACGCACACCAGGTTCTCCAGCACCTGACAGACCCCGTCGCCGCCCTCCGCGAAATGCGCAGGGTGGCGAAACCCGGAGCCATAGTTGCGGTGCGCGACGCCGATTTCCACGGTATGAGCTGGTACCCGGAAGTCCCCGAGCTGGACGACTGGATGGAGCTCTACCAGAAGATCGCCCGCCGCAACGGAGCAGAACCCGACGCCGGCCGTCGCCTTGTTTCGTGGGCCCAGCAAGCAGGTTTCACTCAGGTGGCGCCCACCAGCAGCAACTGGCTCTACGCCACCGCCCAACAACGCGCCTGGCAATCCCGGGTCTGGAGCGAACGGGTGCTGCACTCAGCGTTCGCCGAGCAAGCCCTGGAGTACGGTTTCGCCAACGAGGCCGACCTCGCCCGGATCGCTGCAGGCTGGCACCGCTGGGGAGCCACCGATGACGGCTTCTTCCTCATTCCCAACGGCGAGGTCATCGCCCGGGCGTAGTCTCCAAAAAAAGTTTGTCGAACCATGTAGAAAAGCCCACCGCTGTTCCGACCCATGAGTGAAAGCGCCCAGAACGGGTGCCCCTCACAAGGAGTTTGAGATGAAATACATGATCATGATGTTCGGTTCGGCCGAGGGCATGATGGAGACCGCCGACCCTGCATGGATCCAGGAAATGATCGGATTCATGATCCAGATCGACAAGGACCTGACTGAGTCCGGAGAGATGGTGTTCAACGCAGGCCTGGCCGACGGCAGCACCGCGAAGCTCGTCAAGCAAACCCCCAACGGCGTCATCACCACCGACGGCCCCTATGCCGAATCCAAGGAGTCGCTTGTTGGGTATTGGGTGGTTGATGTTGCCAGCGAGGAACGGGCCGTGGAGATCTGTTCAAGCATCGTGAAGTACGCCCAAGTAGTTGAACTCCGCGAAGTTCAGCAAGCTCCGCCCCAGGAAGCTCCGCCGGAGGTATAACTGGTTTCCCCACCGGACGGACGAATCGAGGACCTGCTGCGCACTTTGGCGCCGCAGGTCCTCGGCGTGCTGGCACGGACGCATGGCCAGTTCGATGCTTGCGAGGACGCCGTCCAGGAAGCACTCCTTGAGGCCTCCCTTCAGTGGCCTTCCGGGCTACCAGACAACCCAAAGGCCTGGCTGATGGCCGTCGCAAGCCGCCGACTGGTGGACTTTTATCGAAGCGAAAGCGCCCGACGAACACGCGAGGAACGTGTTGCGGCCATGGACTCCGATTTCTACCACAGCTCAGTTTCGGAAGCCGACGACACCCTCACCCTGATGTTCCTCTGCTGCCACCCCGCGTTGTCCGCACCATCGCAACTCGCCCTAACACTCCGGGCAGTTGGAGGACTCACGACGGCGGAAATCGCCTCAGCTTTCCTGGTCCCCGAAGCGACCATGGGTCAGCGCATCAGCCGGGCGAAACAGGGGATCCAGAAGGCGGGTGCCACGTTCACCATGCCGCCGCCTTCCGAGCGCAAGGCAAGGCTCGGCGTCGTACTTCACGTCCTGTACCTGATCTTCAACGAAGGCTACGCGGCCAGCTCGGGTCCGTCGCTGCAGCGTGAGGAACTCACCACTGAAGCCATCCGAGTGACGCGCCTGCTCGTGGCCGTTGCGCCGCGTGAACTCGAGGCGACTGGCCTGCTGGCACTGATGCTGCTCACCGATTCCCGACGCTCAGCTCGTGCTTTGGCAGACGGAACGCCTGTGCCGTTGGCGGAGCAGGACCGACGCCTCTGGAACCGGGACCAGATCGAGGAGGGCATCGCTCTGCTGTCCTCCGTGCTCGGTCGCGGGGCCGCGGGGCCTTATCAACTTCAGGCGGCCATCGCTGCCGTTCACACGGAGGCTGCCTCCAACGATCAGACAGACTGGCCTCAGATTCTCGCGCTGTACACAGTGCTTGAAGCCGTGGCACCCAGTCCCGTGGTCACGCTGAATCGCGCGGTCGCCGTGGCCATGGTGCATGGGCCGGCCGCCGGGCTTGAGCTGCTTGTCGGGTTGGATGGCGCGCTTGGCCGCACACACCGTTTGGACGCCGTGCGGGGCCACCTACTGGAGATGTCCGGCGCCTATGTGGAGGCCCGCGCAGCGTACCTCTCGGCGGCCAAGAAGACCGGAAGCCTGCCCGAACGAAAGTACTTAATGGGAAAAGTAGCGCGGATGGACGAGCAGTAACCCCATATAGTCGAAACCATGGAACAACGCATACTTGGCAAGACCGGCCGATCCGTCTCCACCATCGGACTGGGAACGTGGCAACTGGGAGCCGACTGGGGTTCCGTCACCGAAGGGGACGCCTTTGCGGTCCTTGAAGCCTCGGTGGAAGGCGGCGTCAACTTCTTCGACACCGCAGACGTCTACGGCGACGGCCGCAGCGAGCAGTTCATCGGCCGCTTCCTGCAAGCCCATCCCGAGCTAGACCTTACGGTTGCCACCAAGATGGGCCGCCGAGTTGATCAAGTCCACGAAAATTACACATTGGAGAACTTCCGGGCGTGGACCGACCGCTCACGGCGGAACCTGCAACAGGACACCCTGGACCTCGTTCAACTGCACTGCCCTCCCGCGTCCGTTTACAGCAGCGACGAAATCTACGACGCACTGGACACCCTGGTCAGCGAGGGGGCTATCCGCAACTACGGCGTCAGCGTCGAGCGCACGGATGAAGCCCTGGAGGCCATCAAGCGCGGGAACACGGCTTCCGTGCAGATCATCCTCAACGCCTTCCGCCTGAAGCCCTTGGACGAGGTACTGCCCGCAGCGAAGGAAGCCGGAGTGGGGATCATCGCCAGGGTGCCGCTTGCCTCCGGTTTGCTGTCCGGGAAGTACACGCCGGACACCGAGTTCCCTGAGGACGATCACCGGAACTACAACCGCGACGGCTCCTCCTTCGACGTCGGCGAGACGTTCTCGGGCGTCGATTTCGCAACCGGTGTTAAAGCCGCTCAAGAGTTTAGTGAATTAGTGCCCGACGGCGTCAGCACCGCCCAAGCGGCCCTCGCCTGGGTCATCGCCCAGGACGGTGTCACCTCGGTCATTCCCGGTGCACGATCCGCGTCCCAGGCGGCAGCAAACGCCGAGGCGGGTGGGATGCAGTCCGTGGGTTCCGGATTGGCTGAGGGAGTTCGGGACATTTATGACCGCCACTTCCGCGCAGCGATTCACCCGCGCTGGTAGCTGCCGGGCCGCCGTCGTGCGTTAGCTGTTACCAGCCGCCGCGCTGTTACCAGCCGCCGCGCGTGGGCGTGTGTCCCTTTCGGGCGTCGTCGGGCATGGACATTTCCGCCCGCAAGCCGAGGAGCCGGATGGGACGGTCAGGCTCGATCTTTCCTGTGAGATCCAAGGCTTGCGCCAGGACTTCCCCGCGGTCGAACGACTCGGGGATCTTCCTTGCGTACGTCTTGGTGAAGAACGGCACATAACGGACTTTGAGCGTCAGCCCGATGACCGGCCGCCCTTCAGCCGCGACGTCTTCGAGGACGTGCGCTGTCAGCTCCTTCACGGCGTCCTCGATTTGTGAAGGCTCGGTGAGATCCTGCTGGTAGGTGGTCTCGCGGCTGTGCCCGCGGGCCACCCACGGGGTGTCATCCACCTCGCTGGCGCCATCACCCCGTCCCAGTTCTGCGTACCAAGGGCCCATCTTCGGGCCGAACTCCGGGACGAGATCCTGGGGATTGCTCGCTGCGAGCTCAGCCACCGTGGTGATGTGGTGCTTGGCCAGCCGCTGCGACACTTTGCTACCGACGCCCCACAACTCCTTGGTGGGCCGGCTCCCCATGACGTCCAGCCAGTTCTCTTTGGTCAGCCGAAAGATGCCTGCCGGTTTGCCGAAATCCGTGGCGTTCTTTGCGCGAACCAACGTGTCGCCGATGCCCACGCTGCAGTGCAGCTGCGTTCGCTCCAGGACGGCGGCCTGGATCTGCTTGGCGTAAGCTTCGGGGTCCTCGGTTTCGATGCCGACGAAGGCCTCATCCCAGCCCAGCACCTGAACAGTGGCTCCGGGCTGTTCGCGAAGGGTTGCCATCACCATCTCCGAGGCCGCGAGATAGGCCTCCTGGTCAACGGGGAGAATGATGGCGTCGGGCACTTTGCGTGCTGCGATGCGCAAGGGCATGCCGGAACCAACTCCGAAGGCCCTGGCTTCGTAGGACGCGGTGGACACCACAGCCCGTTCCGTGGGATGTCCCCGGCCACCCACAATGACCGGTTTGCCGGCGAGTTCAGGCCGGCGGAGTACCTCGACAGCCGCAATGAACTGGTCGAGATCGACGTGGAGTACCCAGGGGATTCCGCTCACGGCACCAGTTTGCCCTAAGCCGCGGCCGTGGTTGTACCTTCACCACCTACTTTGATCTGCGAGGGCACGGGAATCAACCTATTCCGGGTGCGTTCCCGCTGGGTCGCCGGCAAAGTAGGTGGTGGCGGTACGCGTCCAGACCACCCACCTCACCGGCATAAGCTGAGGTGGTGCAGTTTTCACTTTGGCTGGCCCTGGTTGGCGCCGGCACCCTGATCAGTTTCACTCCCGGCGCCGGTGCCATCTTCACCATGAGCAACTCGCTCAATTCCGGCTTCCGACGCTCCATCTGGGGAATTCTCGGTCAACAGGTGGCCTTGGTCATCCATATTGTGATCGTCGCTCTGGGCGTGGGCGTGCTGGTCTCCAACTCGCCGGTGATCTTCAACGTCATCCGCTACGCCGGCGCCGCATACCTGGTGTACCTCGGTATTCGCCAGTTCCTGCACAAGCCGGACCTGGACAAGGAAGAGGTTGCGGACAAGAAGAACGAGTCCGCCCTTTCCATGTTCCAGCGCGGCATTTGGGTGAACTTGCTGAACCCGAAGGCGATCGTCTTTTTCCTGGCCTTCATGCCGCAATTCATCCGGCCGGACCAGCCGTTGCTCCAGCAATACGCGGTACTGACGGCCACGGTCATCATCATCGACATCATGGTGATGTGGTTCTTCTTCGCGTTCGCCGCGCGGTCGTTCCAGCGATTTACCCATGACCAAAAGGGCCAGAAGGTCCTCAATCGCGTGTTTGGCTGCTTGTTCGTCCTGGTGGGCATCCTGCTGGCGGTCATCCACTAGCCACGGATTTCAGACACTAAGCCTCGACGCGTCTCAGCAAAACGCGGTGCTACCGTCGAAGCCATGGAAGCGGACTGGATCGAACACCGACGAGCGGACGACCGTGAGCACGTGGGCTGGATGAAGCCGGTGGATGACGGCTTCGTCGCCATCGACCTTCTGGGACGCCCCAGGACTGAGGTGGTGGACTGGTTGAGCGCCGAGGAAACTCTTGATGAACTCGGCCTCCGCTACCTCGCCGAGCCTCACGAACTGCTCCTCGACGACGGTGCTTGGCTTCGCGTGCGGATCGCCGAGGTAACGCCCTCCGCTGTCCGCGTGAAAAAGGAGGACTGGGGCGACATGACCGCTCCCCAGATCTACTTCACGGTGTCGAACCCCGTATCGGAAGCGCAGCTCCGCCCGCTGTCACCTAACTAAGTGACGTAGATCCCCGCACCACCAGCGAGCTCTCGAGTGTCACATGGGGCTCCTCCAACGGCACGCCTTCCATGAGTCCCCGCAGCTGCTCCCCCGCTTTGCGCCCCAGCGGCGTAGCCGGCAGATGGACGGTGGTGAGGCTTGGGTTGCTGGTGGCCGAGTACGGCAGATCATCGAAGCCCGCCACGGCCAACTCCTCAGGGATCCGGACACCCTCCACGCGCGCTTCCTGCAGCACGCCATAGGCGTGCGTATCGGTACCGCATACGACGGCGGTGACCCCCTCGCGCTGCCACTCCGGCCAGGCGTCTGCGAACGCGGCGGCGGCAGCACCGACGTCGATCGGGGTGCCAATGACGTGCCCGTCGGCCACCGAGAGTCCACACGCAGCAGCCTCCGCCAAGAAGGCTTCGCGGCGCAGCTGGAAGGTAGTAGTACCTGTCACGCCGTCCACATAGGCGGCCCGGGTGTGCCCGGAAGCAGCGAGATGACGGGCCAGTTCCCGGGCTCCCTGGGCGACATCTAGGTTCACGGAGGGAGCAAACGATTCCAACCCCGGCGCGTCCAGCAATACCAGGGGCGCGGCTGCGGACAGGTCTTCCAGGAATTCCGCGCTGGGAGCACCTACCAGCAAGCCGGCAGGACGGAGCGCCAGCAGTTTGCGAACGTCATCGGCTTGGGGTGATTCTCCGGCGTCGGTCACGGAAAGCAGCAGCTGATACTCGGACCCCAACGATTCCCGTACCCCGGTGATGACGTTGGCAAAGAAAGGGTTGGACACGTCCGGGGTCACAAGAATGACGATCGAGCTGACGCCGCGGGCCAGGGAACTGCCAATGCTGTCCACCACATAGCCGAGCTCGGCAATCGCAGAGCGGACCCGGGAGATGTTGTCATCGGATACCCGGCCTTGGGTTTTGCCGTTCGCCACCAGTGACACGGTGGCCGTGGAAACCCCTGCACGGGCGGCCACCATCGCGGCCGTCACGCGTTGGGAGCGGGGCGCGCGGCCATGGCGCCGTTCCAGGGATTCCATGCATCGATCGTAGCGTCCATTAAGCGCCCTGACCTGCGAGAAGGCATCAAGCGCTTGACGCTTTGAACGTTAAGCGTTTGACGTAACCCGCAAAGCAGTGCCAGAATTCCCCTGAATGCTTAGCGCCCTGCCCCGGGCAAGTTCCAGGCAGGCCCCAATGACGTGGAGAGAAACGTGGATCCCAACACCATGACACCGGCACGCAAGAAGATCATTCTTGACTGCGACCCTGGCCATGACGATGCAGTGGCATTGCTGCTGGCGCACGGCAACCCGGACATCGAGCTCCTGGCCGTGACCACCGTCGTGGGCAACCAGACTCTGGAAAAGGTCACTCGGAACGCCCTCTCCGTAGCCACCATTGCCGGCATCACCGGCATCCCCTTCGCCGCTGGCTGCGACCGCCCCTTGGTCCGCACCATCGAAACGGCCCCCAGCATCCACGGCGACTCCGGCATGGACGGCCCGGAACAGCCTGAGTCCGCCATCGAGCTGGACCCGCGCCACGCCGTCGACCTCATCATTGAAACTGTCATGGCGCATGAGCCGGGCACCGTCACTTTGGTCCCCACCGCGGGGCTCACCAACATCGCCATGGCCGCCCGCAAGGAACCCCGCATCGTGGAGCGCGTCAAGGAAGTTGTCCTCATGGGCGGTGGCTACCACGTGGGCAACTGGAGCGCCGTGGCGGAGTTCAACATCATCATCGACCCCGAAGCGGCGCACATTGTCTTCAACGAAAAGTGGCCCTTGGTGATGGTCGGTCTGGACCTCACGCACCAGGCGCTGGCCACGGACGAGGTAGTGGACCGCATCGCAAAAATTGGCACCAAGCCGGCCAAGTTCGTCATGGAACTCATGGACTTCTTCCAGAAGACCTACAAAGATGCCCAGGGCTTCGATTTCCCGCCGGTCCACGATCCGTGTGCCGTGGCCTATGTCATCGATCCCACCGTCATGACCACCCGCAAGGTCCCCGTGGACATCGAACTGCAGGGCAAGCTCACTCTCGGCATGACCGTAGCCGATTTCCGCGCACCCGCACCGGATGACTGCCACACCTCCGTTGCCGTGGACCTGGATCACAAGAAGTTCTGGGATTTGGTCACCGATGCCATTGAACGGATCGGCGAACCAGCTCACGACGGCGGCGCTGACGCCACCGCCGTAGCCGAAACGGTCCCGGCGGGAGAGTCCCACTAATGACCACGCTCACCGAAGCCAAATCCACCCGCGGCAACGTCACCGCCCTCATGGTTGCTTTGCTGGCCGCCTGCGTGGCCTTCCAGCTCAATGCGTCCATGCTCAGCCCCGCACTGGTCACCATGGGCAACGAGCTCAACACTGACCAAGCCACCATCGGCCTGTCCCAAACCTGGTTCTTCACCGCCGCAGCCCTCTTCTCCCTCTTCCTCCCGCGCCTGAGCGACATCGTGGGCCGCAAGAAGATCCTCGTCGGCATGATGCTCCTGATGGCTGTGGGCTCGGTCATCGCAGCAATGGCCCCGGACGTCACGTGGCTCTTCGTGGGCCGCATCATCCAGGGCGTCAGCGGCCCCACAGTTCCGCTCTGCCTGATCATGCTCCGCTCAGCGGTCAGCAATCCCCGCAAGTACGGCACCCTCATGGGCCTCATCACCGCGGTCAACGGCGGCGTGGCCGGCGTCGACTCATTCGTTGGTGGCTACTTCGCCGAGAACTTCGGCTTCCGGAGCATCTTCTGGTTGATGGTTGCACTCGCTTTGGTAGCGACCGTCCTGATTGCTGTCCTGGCTGGTGAAAGCAAGCCCGCTGCCGGCACCACCATGGACTGGCTGGGCGTGTTCTTCATCGTCATCGCCGTTGGTGCCCTGCTGACGGCCCTGAACGAGGGTGCCAAGCTGGCCACGGCCTTCGACGCCGGCACCCTGACTCTCTCGATCGCACTCACGCTGGTCGCCGCCGTCGCGTTCTTTGCGTTCTGGACTGTTGAGAAGCGCGCCAAGCAGCCCATGGTGGAAACCGTGCACCTGCGCCAGCGCTCCACGTGGGCTCCGCTGCTGACCACCACTCTCACCATGACGGGTATCTTCGCGGTCATCAACGGGATCGTCCCCGCGTATGTGCAGGCAGCCGACCCCGGTTTCGGCGTTGGCCCCACGGAGATGTCGCTCATCATCCTTACGCCGTACGCCCTGCTTGGTTGGCTGTTCGGCCCCATCAGCGGCCGGCTTGCCCCGGTCCTCGGCTACACCAAGGTCCTGCGTATCGGCCTGCTTGGCAGCTTGGTGGCGCTGGCGATCATCGCGTTCTTGGGCCTCAACAGCCTGCCGATGATGATCGTGGGAACGGCCTTGCTGGGCATCATGTACGCCGGTACCGTCAACATCATGCTGAACGGACTCGGCGTGGTTCTCTCGCCGCAGGGCAACCCGGGCTTCCTGCCTGGCATGAACGCCGGCGCCTTCAACCTCGGTGCCGGTCTCAGCTTCCTTGTCCTGCCCGCGGTCCTCGTCGCCACAGCCTCGTTGAATGATGACAAGGCTTCATATTTGACGGTGGTTGTGGTTGGTCTGGCCATCACCCTCGCAGCCTTCGCAGCTTCACTCCTGATCCCCAAGCCGGTTGACGCAGAAGTGACCGAAACCGAGAAGGTGACCGCATGACCAGCGCACCCAAGGCGGGAATCGTCGTCGTCGGCTCCCTCAACGCCGACCTGACCATCTATTGCGACCGCCTCCCCCAACCCGGCGAGACGGTCCACGGCAACGGGTTCGCCGTGAACCCCGGCGGGAAGAGCGCCAACCAGGCGGTGGCTGCCAGTAAGCTCGGCGGTCAGGTCAGCCTGATCGGTGCCGTGGGTGACGACCCCAACGGCAGCATGCTCCTGGATTCGACAGCCAGCGCCGGAGTGGACGTTTCGCGCGTCCGACGCTCCGACGTCGCCACAGGCGTCGCAGTCATTTCCGTGGACGCCGGCGGCGAGAACAGCATCATCATCTCGGCCGGTGCCAATGGCACCCTCAGGCCTTCGGATGTTACGCCGGACGCCTTCCGGGATGCGGCTGTAGTGTGCCTCTGCCTGGAGGTGGGGATCGATACTGTGATTACCGCCGCCCAAGCAGGGCACGACGCCGGTGCGACAGTTCTGCTCAACCTCTCGCCTTACGCCGAAGTGCCGGAGCGCTTGGCCGGGTTGAGCGATGTGCTGCTGGTGAACGCGCACGAGGCCTCATTATTCCTTGGTGCAGAGGCCGACGTTCCGGACGCCGACGCAGAGGCTGAAGCATGGGAGCCGGTCCGGAGCCAGTTCGCGGACCGTGGTCTGCAGCGGGTTCTGGTGACCCTCGGCTCACGGGGTTCCGTAGTACTGGATTCGCTGGCCCGTGGTACCGAGGATCAGATCACCCGGATCGCCCCAACACGCGTTTCTGCGGTGGACACCACGGGTGCCGGTGATGCCTTCACTGGTGCTGTCGCTGCGCGCCTGGCCGCTGGCGAATCCCTTGCGGATGCCGCGTCCTTCGCCTCGGTGGCTGCGGCCTTGGCTGCCACGAAGAAAGGCACGCAGGCTGCGTACCCGGGCATCGCCGACGTCGAGCGGCTGCGGGGCGCTTAGTCCCGGCGCCGCACCCAACTGGGTCGCAGTTCAGGCCGTTTTTGAGCGCTCAAACGGCCTGATCTGCGACCTACTTGGGTTAAGCGGACTTGCGGGCCGCGCGCTCTACTGCTTTGCGGCTCAGGGCTCCGTGGCCGGCCATGAGCCGGGGAACCACAACGTACACCGCGGCGGGAACCACCAGCGCCGTCAGCAGGAGGGCCCGCAAGACGGGGTGCCACGGTTCCATGACCGGGCCGAGGAGCAGCATGCCGATGGACACCAGCGGGAAGATGGCCAGCCAGGTGATGAGTGCCCGCATGTGAACGGACGGCGCTTTCGGACGGGCAGAGGCGGCCGGGGACGTGGACTCAGCGGTGACTTGGGACGTTGCTTGGGCTGTCATGGCGTTCTCCAACTAAACGGTTGCTTTTGGCTTGGAATTACCATAACCCCGCTCGCAAACAATTACAACCAGCTAGTTGGAAAATGGTAATATGACTGCATGGCATGGGACACAGAGCGAACCAAGGGACTGCTGCTTCAGGCAGCCACGTCCGAGTTCTGCACGCGTGGACTGGCCGGCGCCCGCATTGACCGCATAGCAGCGGAGGCCGGCGTCAACAAGGAGCGGATCTACCAATACTTCGGCAATAAGAATGCCCTGTTCGATGCCGTCATCGTGTCCGCGCTCAGTACGCTCATGGACGAAGTTCCCATCGAGGGCAGCGGACCCGAGGCCATGGCAGACTACGCCGGCCGACTCTTCGACCACCACCAGAAGGATGCCACCGCGCCGCGCCTCCTGTTCTGGGAAGGGCTGGAACGTGGCACTGAGGTTGTCGGGCTGCCGAAGCGGATGGCCAACTGCGCATCGAAAGTCAACAGCACCATCGCCGCCCTCCCCGGCATCTCCAGGGAAGACGCCGGGGATCTCCTCATCACCATCGTGAGCTTGTGCGACGCCGCTCCCGTGCTCCCTGCGCTCGACGGACTCATGGCCGGCAATGACCCCGGCCGGGCAGACAGGCGACGCGCCGCCGTCGTACGTACCGTTTACCTGGCCGCCGCAGCGCTGGCCGCCGAAGCTCCAACCACCGCCCCCGCCTAAGCGCAACCTGCTTGCCCGTAGCAGCCGCGTGACAGCTTTGACAGGAAAAGTGACTCACTTGTGAAGTTGCCCCTAGCCAAGAGGGGGCGCCATCAATCATGCTTGCTGCATGTACTCAACGACGAGCCCATACCGCATCATCACGGTCTGCACTGGAAACATCTGCCGCTCGCCCATGGCAGCGCTCATGCTCACCGAAGCCTTCGACGCGGAAGGGCTCGGCGAGCTTGTAGTGGTGGACTCTGCGGGCACCACAGGGTACGAGGTAGGGCACCCCATCGACCCCCGCGCCGCACGAGTCCTGACGGCCCAACACCTCGCTTCGGAGGACCACGTTGCCCGCGAATGGCGGCGTGAATGGTACGCCCAACGGGACCTGATCCTCGCCCTGGACGTCGATCACTTCGGCTGGCTCCAGGAAGGCGCCCCGGATCACGGTTCCCTCAAAAAAGTTCGGATGCTCCGCAGCTTCGATCCCCACATGAGAGGCCGCAGCTCCTTGGACCTCGGCATCGAGGACCCCTGGTATGGCGGCCACACAGACTTCGACAACACCTGGACGCTCATCAAAGCCGCGATCCCAGGGATAGTGCAACACACCAAGGCAGCAATCGCCTCCGCGGACGGAGCCTCAGGCCACGAGCACCAACAGGTAACCTCTATGACATGACCCCTGCACCCGTGATCATCGCTGTTGACGGCAGGTCCGGCGCAGGAAAAACCACCCTGGCCGTTGAACTGGCGGCCCGGTTGCGGCAGCACCACAAGGTTTCGCTGTTCCACCTGGAAGACATCTACCCCGGCTGGAACGGCCTCATGCCCGGCATTGAGCGCTATGTGGCCACAGTCCTCGCGCCGCTGAGCGACGGCCTGGCCGCGGAATGGACCAGCTGGGACTGGGAAAAGCATTACGACGGCGGCCTGAACGTTACGCTGCCCGCCGAGATCGTCATCGTGGAAGGCGTGGGCGCTGCGGCGGACGCTGCCCGACCCATGCTGGATGCCGTGGTGTGGGTGGAAGCCTCCGGCGACGAGCGCCGTCGTCGAGCTTTGACTCGTGACGGAAGCACCTACGAACCGTACTGGGACAGTTGGGCCGCCCAAGAGGATGAGTGGCTTTCAACCGATCAGGTGATCAGCGCCGCCGACATCCACGTGAAGAACCTTGCCGACGGCAACGCCCCTGACGATGTCCTGCGAACCCTGATGTACCTGCCTTCGGTTGCTTCGATTTTGTCACCGGAACTCAGCGCGCGGCGGGGACTTCAACTGCGGTCCGAGCGCCTGGAGGCAGCGCCCGATGCGGCGCTCCTGTTCGAGACACTCTACGGCCGGTCCACCAACGCGGTATGGCTGGATTCTTCCAACGCCTCCGCCGTAGCCGGCCGATCCCAAGCGGCCGCCCGCAGCCGCTTCAGCATCCTGGCGGACGACGGCGGCACGTTCGGCCAGTCGGTCATGCACCGCTCCGGCGCTACCCAAGTGACTGCGGGGTCTGCCTCCGTGACCACCTCCGGGCCGTTCTTCCGCTGGCTCGATTCCGTTTGGGGCCGGCGCGCCGTCCGAGCACCGCGCGGTTACGACGGCCAGTTCACGCTGGGCTGGCTGGGGTACCTCGGCTATGAACTCAAGCGCGAAACCGGCGGCAACGATGTCCCCTCCGACACGCCCGATGCGGCGCTGCTCTTCGCCGGGCGTGCTGTGGTGCTGGATCATCGCGAACAAACTGTCTGGCTGCTGGCCTTGGACGCATCCGACGCCGGGGAATGGATGCGCGAGGCTCGCACCGCCGTCGAGGCTGCCGCGGCCGGTCCGGTCTCTTCCGTCGCGGCCTCATTGAGTGCGGAGCCTGCCGGCGGCCCTGAGTTCGTCAGCCGGGACTCCGCGACGGATTACAAGCGCAAAATCGCGGACTCCCAGCATGAGATCAGCGAAGGCAACTCCTACGAGATCTGCCTGACCACCACCTTGGAAGCCGCCGCCGGGAACCTGGATCCATGGAGCAGCTACCTGGCACTGCGACGCCGGAACCCGGCACCGTTCGCCAGCTACCTCCGCTTCGGCGAGCTGGTGGTCGCCAGCACGTCGCCCGAGCGCTTCCTCCGCATACTGTCCGACGGCGGCATGCGCGCCGAACCGATCAAGGGGACCCGGCGCCGATCATCCGATGCCTCCGAAGATGCTGCGTTGCGGCAGGATCTTGAGACGTCGCTGAAGGACCGCGCAGAGAACATCATGATCGTGGACCTTCTGCGCAACGACCTCAGTCATTTCGCTATCCCGGGTTCTGTGACGGTCAGCCGGCTGTGCGCCATCGAGAGCTACGCCACGGTCCACCAAATGGTGAGCACCATTGACGCGCACCTTCGTCCGGGTGCTCCGCGGGCGGAAGCCTTGGCCGCAGCCTTCCCGGCCGGGTCCATGACAGGTGCGCCGAAAATCAGCACCATGGACATCCTGGACCAACTCGAATCCGGGCCGCGTGGAATCTACTCGGGCGCCATCGGCTACTTCTCGCTGAACGCGGCCACGGACCTCGCGGTGGTGATCCGCACGCTGGTGGTAAACCCTGACGGCGCAGGCGGGCGAACCCTGTCACTGGGCGTGGGAGGGGCCATCACCGCCGATTCCGTGGCCGACGACGAGTACGAGGAAATCCGGACCAAGGCGTACGGCGTGCTGTCCACGCTGGGCGCTGACTTCCCCGGCTGAGTCTTTACTGGAGCGTCGCCGTCAATCTGGCCACGTTATCCACATACTTGGCCAACGGGGGTCTATCCATCCAGTCGTCCAACATAAGCTCACGGGACACCTCTCGATACGTGGACTCCACGGCCCGCATGAGGTTCACGGTTTCGGCGCCGAGGAGCATCACCGAGACCTCCATGTTCAGTGAGAAGGAGCGCATGTCCATGTTGCTGGAACCAAGAACAGCCACCTCGTCATCAATGGTGAAGTGCTTGGCGTGGAGGACGTACGGCGCCCGGTACAGGTAGATCCGCACTCCGGCGTCCAGCAAGGCCTCGTAGTAGGAGCGCTGGGCGTGGTGAACCAGGAATTGATCGCCCTTCTCGGACACGAAGAGTTCCACGTCAACGCCTCGCTGCGCGGCGGTGGTGATGGCGTAGAGCAAGGAGTCATCAGGGACAAAGTACGGACTGCAGATGGAGATTCTGTGCTGTGCGGAGTAGATCAGGGTATTGAACAAGCGAAGGTTGTTTTCGGTAGCGAACCCCGGACCACTAGGTACTACTTGGGCAGTGACACGGCCTGGAGCCGGCTGGGTGGGCAGGCGCAACTGGTCCTCAAGGGATTCGTCCGTTTCGCTGAGCCAGTCCGTGGCGAACACGACGTTGAGGGTAGCCACGATAGGCCCCTCGAGGCGGGACATGAGCTCAACCCATTTGCGGCCAATCTTGTGGTGCTTGGGATTGTTGTAAGAGGGCTCGATCAGGTTCTGCGAGCCGGTGAAGGCAATCTCGCCGTCGATCACCATGATCTTGCGGTGATTCCTGAGGTCCGGGCGCCGCCATTGACCATGGATGGGCAGCAGCGGAAGCATCCGCTTCCACTGGATCTTGCCTGCTTTGAGGCGGCGGATCAGGCGACGGTACCCCTTGACGCGCAGCGTTCCAATGTGGTCGAAGAGCAGCCTGACGGTGACACCCCGCTCAGCCGCCTTCTCGAGCTCGGTGAGCAGTTCGTCCGTCACGGAGTCACTGCTCATGATGTAGAACTCGGCGTTGATGTAGCTCTTGGCGCCCTTGACCGCTTCGGCCATGGCTTTGATGGATTCCTGGTACCCGGGAATCAGCTCAACCTTGTTGCCATCAACCATGGGCAGCGATCCGAGCCGATGGTTCAGCTCACCCGCCGACTTCACCCACTCCGGACCCGAGTAAACGCTCACCGGATCGGCAAGATCGGACGTTACGGCCCGAACGCGGCGATTTACTTCTTCCTGCTGCTCACGCCTGCGCTTGGACAACTTGAAATTGCCGAAAAGAAGGAACAGGACGAAGCCTACGGATGGGATGAGGAACACAGCCAAGAGCCAAGCCATGGCGGTGGTGGGACGGCGGTTGCCGGGAATGATGCCCAGAAGGACGATGCGCATGACCACTTCCGCGATAGCCCACGCGCCCAGCAACCAGGTCCACTCCTGGCCAAACGGAAAAGGAAAGAGCACGCGACAAACCCCCACGGTCCAAGAACATCAGTGACCACAGCCTATCCGGCAAAGTCATCCGCCACGGCCCAGCACTAAGCTGGGACCATGACTTCACCTGCTCCCACGGTCTTGGTCTTCCTTGACCCTGCCTTCGAAAACGGACGCATTGCCGACTCCAGCCAGCCCCAACTCATGGCTACGGACCTTGGCGCAACCCGAGGCGACGGCGTGTTCGAATCACTCCTGGCTGTTCAAGGACGCCCCCGCAAGGTCCAGGCCCATCTAAACCGGCTGAGCAGTTCCGCTGCAGCCCTGGACCTGGTTCTTCCGGAGCAGGATGCCTGGCGCAAGGCGATCGACACCGCCATCAACGAGTTCCGTGACGCGCACCCCTCCCCTACTCCGGAGGAGGACGAGGTTGTGGTCAAGCTGATCGTGACCCGCGGCGTTGAAGGCGCAGCCAGCCCCACATGCTGGGTGCAGGCTTCGCCCTCACCCGCGGGCAGCCGCCGGCAGCGCGAGACGGGCATCGACGTCGTACTTTTGGACCGTGGCTTCGACACCGAAGCCGGCGAGCGGGCACCGTGGCTGCTGCTGGGCGCCAAGACGCTGTCCTATGCGGTCAACATGGCGGCGCTGCGCTTCGCGCATAAGCAAGGCGCAGACGACGCGATCTTCACCTCCACGGACGGCCGCGTGCTGGAGGGCCCGACGTCCACCGTGTTGCTGGCGCACCTTGAAACAGTGGACGACGGCGAGGGTTCCGTTAAGACGGTTCGCCGCCTCATTACGCCGCAACATGACAGTGGAATTCTGCCGGGCACGTCTCAGGGGGCTCTGTTCGCAGCGGCGAAAGCTGCCGGGTGGGAGCTCGGCTATGGGCCGCTCGTACCGCAGGACCTGTTTGATGCCGACGCCGTATGGCTCATCTCAAGCATCCGTTTGATCGCTCCTGTGAATCACATCAACGGCAAGGAAATCGGCACACCGGCTGTTCGAAAGCAGCTCACCGCGGAACTCAACGAACTGTTTGCGGGGATCGAGTAAACCAGAGGGCTTCGGAGGCTGCTCGCCTACGAAGCCCCGCTAGGAACCTAGCAGGTCGCAAGTAGAGTAATTGCTCGCATGACTCAATGATTAGGAACTCTTGGTCTCGCCCATGAGCGTTCAGCGCGTTCAATCGCGTTTCTTATCCTCCTTGAAATGGTCATTCGTCATGTGATGAATCTTGTTCTCGTGTTAGTTGGATCACGTCCGGCTGGTACTACTTCAGACTTTGCTGGCTAACTTCCCGGAGGGAATATGGGACTCAGCTCCCCCACAGAAGCCGAAGCATCGGCAACCGAGGCACAGCCCCAGACTGGCGCCTCACAAACAGGACTTCGCCGGTCCATGGAGGCCCGGCACCTGGTGATGATCGCCATGGGCGGCGTCATCGGCTCTGGACTGTTCGTAAGTTCCGGATACACCATCGCCACGGCCGGCCCGTTGGGTGCCGTGATTGCCTACCTCATTGGCGCCGTGGTGGTCTACTTGGTGATGGCATGCCTCGGGGAGCTCGCTGTTGCGTTCCCCGTCTCGGGTGCCTTCCACATCTATGCAGCCCGGACCATCGGCCCGGCCACCGGCTTTGCCACTGCCTGGCTCTACTGGCTCTGCTGGGCCGTGGCTCTAGGTTCCGAGTTCACCGCGGCGGGCCTCCTCATGCAACGCTGGTTCCCTGGCGTCGACGTCTGGATCTGGTGCTTCGTCTTCGCCACGGTCCTGTTCACCCTGAATTCCATTTCATCGCGTGTCTTTGGTGAATCGGAGTTCTGGTTCGCGCTCATCAAGGTCGCCGCCGTCGTCGGCCTGATCGTCCTGGGCGGTGCCGCGCTTGCCGGATTCCACCCGCTCGCGGCTGGCGGATACCCCTCATTTGGCGAGAACTTCAGCACGCCGGACGGGCTCTTCCCGAATGGCTTCACCGGCGTCTTCGTCACCTGCCTGGCGGTCTTCTACGCTTTCTCGGGCTCCGAGCTGATCGGCGTTGCCGCCGGCGAAACGGCGAACCCCGGCGCGAACATCCCCAAGGCCATGCGCACCACGGTCATCCGACTCATGATCTTCTTTGTTGGTGCGATCGTGGTCATCGCGGCAACCATTCCGTACGAGAAAGTCAGTGTGGACGAGAGCCCGTTTGTCACGGTCTTCTCCATGCTAGGCATCCCATACGCCGCGGACATCATGAACTTCGTGATCATCACGGCACTGCTCTCCGCCGGAAACTGCGGGCTCTTTTCCTGTGCCCGCATGCTCTTCTCGCTGGCCGACGAAGGCCACGCCCCCAAGGCCTTCCGTAAACTGACCAAGCGCGGGATCCCCATGGTGGCCCTTTGCGTCAGTATGCTGGGCGGCCTGGCTTCGCTGATCAGCAGCGTTGTGGCCCCGGCCACCGTCTACTTGGTGCTCGTTTCAGTTGCCGGTTTCGCGACCGTTGGCGTTTGGATGTCCATCGTCGCTTCACACTTCATCTACCGCCGGACGTTCATCAAGAACGGTGGCGACCTGAGCACACTCCCCTACCGGGCTCCCCTGTTCCCGCTGGTTCCGATCCTCGCGTTCGCACTGTGCGTGGTGTCGCTGATCGGCATCGCGTTCGACCCCAACCAGGTGGCTGCACTCTTGTTTGGCGTCCCGTTTGTGGGCGCGTGCTACGCCATCTTCTACTTCAAGTACGGACGACGCCGGTCGCTCAAGAAGGCGATTGACGCTTAGGTGCTTGTGTAGCGCGCTGCGGTCCCTCACCACCCACATTGAACCCGCGGCACCCCGACACACCGTGCAAGTGGAGTGGTGGGCAGCTTTTACGCCCAAAGTAGGTGGTGGCGGCCCGCGGTTTTGGAGGACTCACGACGGCGGCACACGCCTCGCCTGCCAACGCTTACGGCGGCGGCTTCCTGACCTTGTTGAGAAGCACATCAGCCCTTGGGCAACCTGTTGTGGTTGCCCAAGGGCTGATCTGGTGTGAAAGAGGGTCAGGACGCCGTGGGCTGCGGAACTACTTCTTGGCGACCCGCACGGGGTGCTCGCTCAAGATTGAAAGGCGATTGAAGGCATTGATCCCGATAGCCGCCATGCAAAGCACGCTGATCTGCTCGTCGCTGTAGTGCTGCCGTGCTTGCTCGAAAAGCTCAGTGCTTGGCCGCGAGGTACTCATACGGGTGATCTGCTCGGCGATCTCCATGGCTACCACTTCCGCGGGCTCGAAGAGTTGCACTTCTTTATAGACAGCAACCAAGGACAGCCGCTGCTCCGTTTCCCCATATTTCAGGGCACGACGATGGTGGAGGTCCAGGCAAAAGGCACAGCCGTTGATCTGCGAGCACAGGTAGTTGATGAGCTCAAGAGTGCGGCGCGGGATGCCAAGTCGGTCAGCTTCATCTACGAGCTGCTGGGAATAGTGGCTCAAAGTTGCGTAAAGATCCGGCTGTTGCTTGTCCAGGTAGCCGGCCAGACGGGGTTTTGTTTCCTGTTCGGGCATATTTGGAGCCTAGCGCAACGGGGGTTCCTGTCCCCGCTTCAGCTCCCGAATACGGAGGCGCAAGAAAATGATGGCGAGCACCAAGGCGTAAATCACCAAAGCGGCGACGGCCACCGTCACCACGGAGTAGAGAATCCCAACAAAAGAAAACAAAAAACCCCCAATTTCGCTACGGCAGGTGCCGTTCGGAACTTCAGATGCTAGCAGCCCACATGGAAGAAACCCGCGGGACATGAGAGAGGGTGCACCCCAAACCCGCGGGACATGAGAGAGGGTTCTACTCGCGGGCGTCGCGGGCGGCCGGTGTGTCCGCGGCGAGCCGGATGCCGTGCTCCGCCAGCCACACCGGGTTGAAAGCCTTGCTCAGGTAGTTGGTGCCGGCGTCGGGCGCTATGGCAACCACCAGCGAACCGTGGGGTGCGGCCCGCGCCACCCGGATGGCCGCGGCCACAGCGAGCCCGGAGGACGGACCCAGCGCGAGCCCTTCTTCATCGAGCAGCCGGTGGACGGTGGTGTAGACCTCGTCGTTGGGAATGCGCAGGAAGCGGTCC
The DNA here is from genome assembly GCF_058799755.1 of Arthrobacter sp. GW822-FHT05G07. NCBI lineage: Bacteria > Bacillati > Actinomycetota > Actinomycetes > Micrococcales > Micrococcaceae > Arthrobacter > Arthrobacter sp. GW822-FHT05G07. Next base: position 303,119 of record NZ_JBXALT010000004.1, read on the forward strand.
ACGATGGTGCGGTCGAAGGCCTTGGGCCATTCAGCCTCGGGCCAGGAGTTGCCCACGCCGTCCACCAGGATCTCGCCGGGATGACCGCCGCTGTAGGCAGAACCGTAGGGGTCGGCGCCAACAACTTCCACGTGCCCGCCGGGCCGCGCGGCTGCCACGCGTTCCTTCAAGAACCGGCCGTTCCCGCTGATGGTCCCGCCGGTACCGATGCCCGCTACGAAGTGGGTCACCAGGCCACCTGTCTGTTCCCAAATTTCCGGGCCGGTGGTTTGGTAGTGCGCGGCGGGATTGGCTGGATTGTCGAACTGCATGGGCCGCCACGCGCCGGGTGTCTCAGCGGTTATCCGCGCAGCTACTGCGCGGGCGTTCTCAGGCGACTCGGATGGCGCGTTCCAGTCGGTCAAGATCACGCGGGCACCATAGTTGTGCAGCGCGGCGAGCTTCTCCTTGGAGATGGTGTCGCCTGTTACCACCACCACTGGGTGGCCTGTCAGGTGCCCAATGAGGGCCAGCCCAATCCCGGTATTGCCAGACGTACTTTCCACAATTGTGGCGCCGGGCTTCAGTTCCCCGGATTTCTCAGCCGCCCGAACCATGCTCAGAGCTGTCCGGTCCTTGATGGAGCCGCCGGGGTTTTCGGACTCGAGCTTGATGTGGATGGTGCTGCCCAGCCCACGGCTCAGCGACTCCAACTTAACCAGTGGCGTGTTTCCGACCCTCTCCAGGACCGAATCGTCCAATCCGTCCGGAGGCCCGGAAGCCGCGTGAACACCATGTTTGCGAATCGCTGTACTCACCACGTCTTCTCTCCTTCCTCAGAAAATTCCCGGCCAACGGCATCCCGCAGCTCAGTCCGCGCCCGTTCAACCAAGTCGGGCGCCGATGGCCGGTCGGCCAGCACGTCAGCCAAGCGGCCCACGACGGCGCCGGTACCCTTCCCGAGCGGTTGCGCGGCTCCCGCTTCGAGCAGCAGGTACGACGCCGTCAGCGCTTCGATCACCAAGAGCTTCTCCGCTGCGTCCAACGATTTTTCGAGTTGCTGCAACGCGAGCGGGGCCAGCGTTGAATGGTCTTCGACGTCGGCCGAGAGGGTTGGTGCGCCGAGCGTCGCCGGGGCAGCAAGGGCCTTGAGCTCGGCCAGCAGTCCGGCGGCGGAGTACCAGAGGAGCCCGGGAAGTTCCTCCTGTGCAAGGTCCGATTCGCCGGAGGCCGCAGCCTGCAAGTGGCGTGCCCGAATAGCTCGTTGGGGCGGATACAACTTGGCGATGCGCCGTTCACTGGAGATTCCCACATGCGCCAAAGCCAGCCGCAGCCCCTCAAAGGCGAGGGCCAGCTGCATGGGCTGGAAGTTCCCACCGGACACCATGTGCCCGGATTCGACATCAACCAAGGGATTATCACCGCGGCCGTTCAGCTCCACGTCCAAGGCCGAAGCAAGCTGCGCAACAAGCGATCGGAAGGCCCCGTGCGTCTGCGGTGCGGCCCGGAACGACAACGCGTCCTGCACCGACACCTCCGGCCGAACATCTTCCAACCACCCACCACTCAGCAGGCGACGCACAGCAGCAGCCGAGTCCCGCTGCCCGTCCACAGCCTTGGCCGCCTGGATTGCCGGCGAAAACGGGCTGAGGTTCCCGCCGCCGTCGTACCTTGCGATCGTCTCCAGCGAGAGGGAAAGCGCGACGTCGGCCAGCTCGGCCAAGTGCTGCAGCCGCAGCAATGCGAGGGTTCCAACGCCCACCGAATACGCGTTGGCACTCACCAAGGCGAGGGCCTCCCCCGGGGCGAGGACAAGGGGCTGGAGGCCGGCGTCGGCGAGCGCCTTGGCGCCGGGGACCAGCGTGCCGTCCGCGTCGAATGCTTCACCTTCACCGATGGCAACGGCGGCGACGGCGGCAAGCTGGGTCAGGTCCGATGAACCCACCGAGCCTTCGCGCGGGATGGCGGGAAAGACGCCGCGGTTGAGCAGTTCCGCATAGAACGCTGCAGTTTCCGGTCGCACACCGGAACCGCCGCGGCTGAATCCGATAAGCCGGGTGAGGATCACGGCGCGGGCAGCGGCGCGGTCCAAAGACGAACCCACTCCGCTGTTGTGGTACCTGACCACCTGGACTTGATAGGCCAGGAGCGACTTCTCCTCCACAGCGGTGTCGCGGCCGGAACCGAGCAAGGTGTTAAGTCCATAGACCCGCTGGCCGGAGGCGGCGGTCGACTCCACGATTTCCCGCGAGCGGCCTATCAAGGACAACGCATCTGGGTTGAGTTTCACATGAAACGTCGGATCTTCAGCCGCCAGCGCCACGTCCGCGGGGCGCACCGGAGCCGTTCCGATCAGGAGGGTTGGCGTTTCATGGGAGACCATCAGAAGTCCAGGAGGTTCTGCCGGAATCCACCGTTGCCGTAACTCTTCCTCAACAGGCCGCGCCGCCGCAGTTCCGGGGTGAGTTTGTCCAGTACACCGTGCACGGTCACTGGGTCCACAAAGCCGGAGAAAAGAAATCCGTCGCCACCTACGGCCGAGCCTGTTTCCTCCAGATAGTCAGCGATTTCGCCTACAGTGCCGATGATCGAGTCGCCTGCTCCGCCGCTGCGTGCCTGGAGGATTTGGCGCAGCGTGGAACCCGGAGGGGCAGCTTTGGCGAAGTGTTCCAGCGTGCCTTGGTTGCTGTTGGTGCTCAGCTCGGGAAGCGGGGCGTCGAGGTCGAACTGCTTGAAGTCGATGACGGAGAGGTAGGAAATTGAGTTGAGCTGGCTGTCGATGTCTCGCTGGGTGAGTTCCCGCCGCTGCGCCCGCAGCTCCTCTGCCTCGGCTGTGGAACCAACAACCGTGGGTTTCAGGACAAAAAGTACCTTGACGTCGTCGGGCTTCCTCCCCGCCTTGGCGGCTTCGGCGCGGATCGAATCCCGGTAGGACTTCATCCCTTCAACGCCACGCGCCAAGGCAATGGCCACGTCAGCATGGCCGCCTGCGAATGCTTTGCCCCGGGGAGAGGCACCGGCCTGCACCAGCACGGGTTCTTCCGGCAAGGGCGCCGTGTTCAGCGGTCCCCGGACCTTGAAGAAGTCGCCCTCATGGTTGATCGGGTGCACTTTGCTGTGGTCTGCGAACACTCCCGCCTCAACATCCTCAAGCACAGCAGCAGGTTCCCAACTGCGCCAAAGCCGCCTGACGACGTCAACGAATTCCTCCGCTTTCTCGTAGCGGAGGTCGTGTTCGATCTGCTGATCCAGCCCGTAATTCTGCGCTGCGAGATCACTGCCGGAGGTAACCACGTTCCAGCCAAGCTGGCCTTCCGAGAAGTGCTGCAGTGTGGCCAGAAGCCTGGCGGCGGTGAAGGGAGGGTAGAAGGAAGCGCTGACCGTGGGCACGATCCCCAGGTGCTCCGTGGCGGAGAGAAGGTACGGAACCAGCGCCAACGGATCATGCTTTGGCGCGAAAGACGCGTGGGCCAATGAGACCTCAGCCGTACCGCCATACGTGTCCGGAACAGTGAGGGAATCCTCGATGATGAACAGGTCCAGCCCGGATCGCTCAAAAGCGCGCACGGCTTCCTGGTACAGGGCGGGTTTCTTCCAGTCGTAGCCCAAGCCGTAACCAGGAGTGCCCCAGCCTTGGACTCCGAAACCGTGGCCCACAAACCATCCAAAGTGCAGCATGGGCTTGAGTGTAGAACTGCTCTGTCCGTTCACCGCGACCTGATTTCATGCGAAGTTACAGGGGGTCGTACTGCGTCAATTATGCTCCCGGGGCGTCACATTTGGGTGGGACTCATGAGCGTTCGAATTTTCCACATACGGCGGGCTCCTTGTTCCGCAAACAGCATGGGTCGGGAATGATCGCTGTATGAGTTCCCCCCCCCCGCACCTCCGCCAAGGACCGGCTTTCGGGCGTCTGGGCGCTCAAGGGATACAAGCGCGAATGGCTGCGGCATGACATCGTGGCGGGCGCTGCGTTGTTCGCCTTACTGGTGCCAGCCGGCATGGCCTATGCGCAGGCGGCCGGCCTTCCTCCCGTCACCGGACTGTACGCAACGGTGGTCCCGTTGCTGGTTTACGCCATTGTGGGGCCTTCCCGCATCCTGGTCCTCGGACCCGACTCAGCCCTAGCCCCCATGATCGCCGCCGCCATTGTGCCGCTGGCAGCTGGCAGCAGCGAAAAATCGGTGGCATTGGCCGGGCTGTTGGCTGTGCTGATCGGGGTGATCATGCTGGCCGGTTCTGCCCTGAAACTGGGAACCATTACCGGCCTGCTGTCCAAACCCATCCGGCTCGGATACCTGAACGGAATTGCGTTACTGGTGCTGCTGTCGCAGCTACCGGCGTTCTTCGGGATAGAGGCCGACGGCGACATCTGGGAGAAGCTCGCGAAGGTCACCACCGGGGTGCTCGGCGGTGACGTCAATGTCACCGCCCTGCTGCTGGGTAGCGGTTCCCTTGCCCTCATTTGGATCCCGCGGCTGCTGAAGTGGAAGGTACCCGGCGTCCTGCTGGCGGTGGTCGGCTCTTGCGTTGTTACGGCGGTTTGGGGCCTGAACGACGACGTGAAGGTCACCGGAGTCCTGCCGCAGGGCCTCCCGATGCCCGCACTCGGGGGCATCGGCTGGGCTGATGCTCTCACGCTGCTTCCCGCTGCGGCAGGGATCGCCCTCATGGCCTTCGCGGACACCGGCGTCCTATCCCAAACATTGGCGGCCAAGGAAGGGAAGAAGGTCTCGGGAAACAGGGAAATGGCGGCGCTCGGGGCAGCCAACGCGGCCACCGGACTGCTGGGCGGATTCCCGATCTCCGGCAGTACCTCCAGAACCCCGGTGGCCGTGGATGCTGGTGCCAAATCCCAGATGACCGGCGTGGTGGGTTCCGTGCTGGTGCTGGCCTTCATGCTGCTGGCTCCCGGAGTGACCGAGTACCTGCCCTCCGCAACGTTGGCCGCCGTCGTCATCGCCGCAGCCATTGCCCTCGCGGACCCGGCCGGCGTGAAGCGGCTCCTCAGCCTGAGCCGCAGCGAATCTGTGGTGATGCTGGCCGCGTTCCTGGGCGTCCTCACCGTTGGGGTACTGCAGGGAATCGTGGTGGCCATTGCGTTGGCGCTTTTGGACTTCGTGCGGAGGGCCTGGGATCCGTACCGGACAGAACTCGGTGCTGAAGAAGGGCTCCCTGGCTATCACGACCTTGAGCGGCACCCCGATGGTGAACGCATCCCGGGACTTCTCATCCTCCGCTTCGATGCGCCGCTGTTCTTCGGTAATGGGCAGGTACTGGCGGCCTTTGTCCGGGAGCAACTTGACGAGGCACCGGATGAGACAACAGATGCCATTACCCACGTCATCCTCGCCGCGGAGCCCATCACCGGGATCGACACTACGGCGCTGGACGACCTCGTCACTTTGGATGAATGGCTGGCAAGCAAAGGCGTGGACCTGGTGTTCGCCGAACTGAAGGGACCTGTGAAAGACAAGTTGATCCATTTGGGCACAGCGGCCCGCTTTACGCCCGACCACTTCTTCCCAACGGTGGGCGCGGCAGTGCGTGCGCTGAAAAACGAATAAGGGATGAGCCGCCGATTACGCAACATGACGGCCCCGCAACAGCCCGCAAGTGCGGCCCGATGCCCGTGGATGTTACGTTTTTCTTGAGTAATGAGCACCAGCGCAAAGCCCTGACTTGCTGGTCGGCAACCCTCTCTCCGGCGGGGTGCCTCAGGTGACTACTCGGCGTATCGACAACTCGTACTGCAAGCGTGACTGAGGAGCACCAGCAATGCCTGAACCCACTGAAGAAAAACTCTCCTACCGCCTGATTACAGGCCCGGATACCCGTGATTTTTGCGAGCGCATCCACAACTCGCTCGCAGAAGGTTACGTGCTTCATGGCAGCCCGGCCGCCACGTTCAACGGCACCGACGTGATCGTTGCCCAAGCCGTTGTCCTCCCTGCCGCGATCGCCAGTGCGGATGCTGCGGTAGCCAACGCCGTCGATCAGCTGGAAAACTACGACGACGAAGAAGCATTTGAGGGCCACGCATGAGCTACGCAGGTGATCTGACCCCGCAGGACGCGTGGGCCAAGCTTCAAGAGGGCGCCATCCTGGTGGACGTCCGCACCGAGGGCGAATGGGCCCACATCGGCATCCCCGATACCAAAGCCACCGAGAACGACCCCCTGTTCATCCAGTGGAATTTGGCCGGCGGCATTCCCAACTCCCGTTTCATCGAGGATCTGCAGCAGCAGGCACCCGAAGACGACGGCGTTGAGCTGGTGTTCCTGTGCCGTTCCGGCCAGCGCTCCATCTCGGCCGCAATCGCCGCAACCCAGGCCGGCTTCACTGCCTACAACGTCCTTGAGGGCTTTGAAGGCGAACCGGACCGCTACGGCGAACGCACCGTTAACGGGTGGAAGAACCGTGGCCTGCCGACGAATTTGGGGACCGAGTAAGTGACTTTCAATCCCGACGCCGCTGGCTGGAGCCCTGACACCCAAGCCGTCCGCGGTGGCCTTGACCGTACCAATTTCCAGGAAACGTCCGAGCCCGTTTTCCTGAACTCCGGGTTCGTTTACGAGTCCGCAGCCGCCGCAGAGCGAGCCTTTACCGGTGAGGACGAACGCTTCGTCTACTCCCGCTACGGCAACCCGTCCGTGGCCACGTTCCAGGAGCGGCTGCGGCTGCTTGAAGGAACCGAAGCGTGCTTTGCGACGGCGTCCGGCATGTCCGCTGTCTTCACCGCTTTGGGTGCCCTGCTGGCTGCCGGCGACCGCGTGGTTGCCGCCCGCTCCCTGTTTGGCTCCTGCTTCGTGATCCTCAATGAGATCCTGCCGCGCTGGGGCGTGGAGACGGTATTCGTGGACGGCCCGGATCTGGAGCAGTGGCGTGAAGCCCTCTCCGAACCCACCACCGCGGTGTTCTTCGAGTCGCCGTCCAACCCGATGCAGGAGATCGTCGATATCGCTGCAGTCAGCGAACTGGCGCATGCCGCCGGGGCGACTGTCGTGGTCGACAATGTCTTTGCCACTCCGCTGCTGCAACGCTGCGGTGAGCTGGGCGCCGACGTGATCGTCTATTCCGGCACCAAACACATCGACGGCCAAGGGCGCGTCCTTGGCGGCGCAATCCTGGGCACCAAGGAATTCATCGACGGCCCGGTCAAGCAGCTTATGCGGCACACCGGCCCTTCGCTGTCCGCGTTCAACGCCTGGGTGTTGACCAAGGGCTTGGAGACCATCGGGCTGCGCGTGAACCACAGCTCCGCGTCCGCTTTGAAGATCGCCGAGTGGCTGGAGCAGCAGCCTGCCATCAGCTGGGTCAAGTACCCGCTGCTGAAGTCGCACCCCCAGTACCAGCTCGCCGCGAAGCAGATGAAGGCCGGCGGTACGGTGCTGACGTTTGAACTCTCGCCTTCAGCCGGTCGGTCAGCCAAGGAGGCAGCCTTTGCGTTGCTTGATGGCCTCAGCGTGATCGACATTTCCAACAACCTGGGCGACTCCAAGTCCCTCATCACGCATCCGGCAACCACCACCCACCGGGCCATGGGGCCGGAGGGCCGCGCGGCCATCGGGCTTTCTGATGGTGTGGTGCGACTGTCCGTGGGACTTGAAGATGTGGGCGACCTTATCTTGGATCTGGAGAAGGCCCTCAAACAGGTCTAATCTTGCTGCCATGAGCGGGAACCATCCGTATCGCCGTGCCGGAGCAGTAATTGTTGCCGGCACGGTGGTGTGGTTCGTCGGAATCTCGCCGGTCTCACGCGTCTACATCACCCCCGACGACGCCGAGCGCCTCCGCATGCTGCAAGCCGGCCAACGCGGCTGGATCACAGGGCAGCACCTTACCGCGGCAGGAACAGTTGCAGTGCCTGTGGGATTCGCAGCCTTCGCCCGTTCCATTCCGGACTCGGGCACCTCACACAGGAAGGCGAAGAAATGGGCTAATGGCGCTGCAGCCGCACTGCTTGCCGGCGCCCCGCTCTTCGTTTCCAGTCTTGCCCGGCGGGCTTCCGATATTGAGGGGTTCGCCTACCGCCGTGGATCCAACGCGCCGTTCCTGGCCTATTCCGGGCTGCATGTTGTGGCGTTGGCCGCGCTCGGCGGGAGCCTTCTATCCTTGCCTGTCAAACGATGGATCGGGGTTACGGCTGCGGCCTCCGCGCCCATCTACGGGGCCATCCTCGTGGCCAAGAAGGACATTCCGCCGTTCGCTTTCTACCTGATTGAGGGACTCGCGGGCGCTTACCTGTTCGCGTGGGAGCAGCCGGAAGAACGTGAGGCCTAAGGTCGCCTGACCCGGGTCAGCATGGGCGCCGGATCCTTATGAGCATCGGCGGCAGCACCGCGCACAGTCACCTTCGCAGCATGCCCGACGACGGCGGCCAAGGCTTCGTTGGTGGGCGGACTCCCCAGCTGGGTTTGACCGTCGTGCTGCCTTTTGTTGTAGCGCACCGCGGTTTCCCGTTGCTCGTGGGCGCCGTTGCCCCGGTCCAGTACGTCCGAAATCCCTGCTTTGACGAGCTCCAACTCACCTTGGTCGTCCAGTACGGGGCTCAGATAGTCAACCAGCGCCCACACGACATCCGCTGCTGGTTGCGGTAGGAAGTCTCCGAAGTCCAGGAGGTCTCCGCGCAAACCCGAATTGCTGGCCTGCCAGCTCGCCATTCGCAGGAGGGCCGTTGGCACCGCGGTGGGTTCGACGCCGTCGAGCATTTCCAAGGAAGCAGTCTCTACCAAAGCCCGCACCAGCACGGCCATCAGTGCGGCGTCCTCGGCCCGGAGGCAGACATCGGCGACGCGGACCTCCACGGTGGGGTGGTTACGGGAGATGCGTGCGTCGAAGTAGATCATGCCTTCGTCCATGATCACGCCCGTTTCCAGAAGACGCTTCACGATGCGTCGATAGGCAGTCAGCGAACCAAATACGGATGAAGGGCCGGATGTGGGCCAGCGGTTCCAGGCCTGGGTGCGGTAGCTGTCGAAACCCGTGGGAAGCCCCCGCCAGTAAGGCGAATTGGCGGTGAGGGCCGTCAGGACTGCGAGCTTGTCCCGGATGTGGTCCAGCACCACCACGCCTTCCTCGGGCGACTCCACCGAGGTGTGCACGTGGAATCCGCACGTCAGCTGCTCTGTGGCAATGATGCCGAAGCGATCCAACATCGCGGCATACCGGGGGTCCGGGGTGGTGTGGGTGTTGGAGGCCAGTGGAGACGTGGCGATCGCAGCTACCCGTGCTCCGTGCTGACGGGCGGCCTGGTTGGCCATGGCCCGTCCGCGGCGGATCTGCTGCAGGAGCTCCCCGTAGCTGTGGCACGGGCGGGTTTGGGTTTCGATCTGCTCCAGCTTGAGTTCGTGGCTGAGGCCAGACGTGGGTTCATCCTGGCCTGCCAGCAACGCGTCCGCGAGGGCGAGGGGCTCGCCCGTCACAGGATCGACGATGAGCAGCTCTTCCTCAACCCCGAAAGTCCGCATGCTCCATTCTGCGTCAGGAGGCCGAACGAAGACAGGGCTGCGGTGCTGTCCTCGACGATTCGCACCCCTTCCCGCCATCTGCACCAGAGTTACCTGGCGCGGATGGCGGAAACGGGTGCGCCGAAAAGCACCTAAGGGCGCGTCCGGCGCGAAAGGGTGCGCAAGGGATCCCGCACGAGGCGCAATCGTCAGTCCTGGAAGTACTCGATCTTCGCGCCGATGGTGTTCAGGCGCTCGGCGAGGTCCTCATAGCCACGTTCGATCACGTAAATGTTGCGAAGCTCGGAGGTTCCCCGGGCAGCCAACATTGCCAGGAGCAGGCAGGCCGCGGGACGCAGGGCGGGCGGGCAGCCGATTTCCGCCGCACGCCACTTGGTGGGCCCGTTGACGTAGATCCGGTGCGGATCCAGCAGCTGCACCTGGGCGCCCAGCTTGTTGAGCTCCGTCAAGTAAATGGCACGGTTCTCATAGACCCAGTCGTGGATCATGGTCTGGCCCTCGGCGTTGCCTGCAATCACTGCAAAGAAGGGCAGGTTGTCGATGTTCAGGCCCGGGAACGGCATCGGGTGGATCTTGTCCTGCGGGGCACGCAGCTCGGATGGCTTGGTTGTTACGTCCACCAGCCGGGTACGTCCGTTGCGTGCCATGTATTCGCCGGAAATCTCGAGGTTCTGGCCCATCTGTTCCAGGGTGGCGAGTTCAATTTCCATGAACTCGATGGGAACCCTGCGGATGGTGACCTCGGAGTTGGTCACGATTCCCGCAGTGATGAGGCTCATCGCCTCGATGGGGTCTTCGGACGGGAAGTACTCGATGTCAACATCAATGGCTGAGCGTCCGGTGATCTTCAGCGTGGTGGTTCCGACGCCGTCAATGTCCACGCCCAGGCCCTGCAGGTAGAAGCAGAGATCCTGCACCATGTAATTGGGGCTGGCATTGCGGATGATGGTGGTGCCTTCACGGTGAGCAGCGGCCATGATGGCATTCTCAGTGACGGTGTCGCCGCGTTCGGTCAGGACGAAGGACCGGTCGTGCCCATCAGCGGGAGGCGCAGTCACGGAGTAGAAGCCGGACTTCGCCTCCACTTCAAGGCCGAACTGGCGAAGAGCCTGCATGTGCGGCTCCACCGTGCGCGTTCCGAGATCGCAGCCACCCGCGTAGGGCAGCAGGTATTCGCTGGTTTCGTCCAAGAGCGGCCCGAGCAGCATGATGACGCTGCGGGTACGCCGGGCGGCGTCCACGTCCATGGACTCGAGATCCAGGACGTCCGGGCGGCGCAGACGGAGGTCGCTTCCGTTGAGCCACGTGCATTCCATGCCAATGGACGTCAGGACCTCAACAATCCTGTTGACTTCCTCAATCCGTGCAAGTCGGCGCAGCGTGGTGGTTCCACGGTTGATCAGGCTCGCACACAGGAGCGCGACACCGGCGTTCTTGCTGCTGTTGACATCAACTTCGCCGGAGAGGGTCCGGCCGCCCTCCACGCGGAGGTGTGTCATTTGGGGCTTACCGACCTTGACTATTGAGCGGCCGAAAATGGCTTCGAGGCGCTCGATCATCCGGAGGCTCAGGTTTTGTTTGCCCTGTTCCATCCGGGCAATTGCGCTCTGGCTGGTGCCGAGCTCAGTAGCCAACTGCCCCTGCGTCCAGCCTTTTTCGCCGCGGGCGTCGCGGAGCAGGAGGCCTACATGTTCTGCGGTCGGTTGCGTCATAAGCAAAAAATATCACAAATGAGTTAGAAGTGAAGGGCAAAACGCAGAATCAGCGGCATACATCACACGGTACCCATTCTGTGCGATATATCCCTCTGCGGCGACTCATCGTGGGTGAACGCTTTCCCTCAGTATTTTCGCGGGTTACGCGCCCCGCGAGCAATTCCACGACTAACCCGTGGGCGGCCAGGGCGCGCCGAAAGGCTAGACCCGCCAGTACCCCAACGCGTCAATCCGGTGCTTGTCCACGCCGAGTTCTTTCCGCAGGTACTTGACGATTGCGCGGGTACTTGACGCTTCGCTCGCGACCCAGAAGAAGTCGTCGGCTACCGAGACAGTGTTGGCCGTGAGCGCACCGCAGACTTCCTCAACCAGAGCGGCACCGTCGCGTTTGCGCGGAATCCAGGTGACGACGTCGGAATCGGCCGTCCGCACCTCAATCGAGGGGTCGGCGTCGTGCTGGTATTCAAGCCAGGCGGTCACCGGAGCGGCGCCCGCAGCAACACGCTGCCGCTCGTCCAGCAGCGAGTTGATGGCAGGGATGGACGCGGGATCGCCCACCACCCAGATCCGGCGCGGAGCGGGTTCCGGGAAAGTGAAGGAACTCCCTTGGACGGTGGCATCGATGGCCTCGCCGGGCTGCGCAGAGCGGGCCCAGTGGGCAGCAACGCCGTGATGCATCGCGAAATCCATGCTGAACGTCCCGGCGGCCGGGTCGGGGTTTACCAACGTGTAGGCGCGCTGGTGGGCCTTGCCGGAATCGTTGAACCACAGCCGGATCCACATGGTGGGATGGATGCCGCTGCGCTCCAAGAGTCCGCCGTCACGCACATGAACGCGCAGGAAGTCCGGGGTGATCTCTTCACTGCCCGTAACCTCCAAAGTGAAGTCCTTGGCGCCCATGACTTTGAGGACGACGCCTTCCCAATTGCGTTTCAAGCAACACTCCTTCACGAAGGTCCACGATTTGTGAACGGGACCAAAGCCATTTATCTTGAGCTTAAGTAAGCCTAACCTAAGCTCGAAAGCGGCCAGAGATTATGACGCCTGCCCCCACCCCCCAATCCGCCCCGGCAGGCGGCCGCGGAACGTACCGCGATGAATGGGGCATCCCGCATTTGTGGGCTGATACCGCTGATGAACTCGCCTTTCTCCAAGGCATGAATGCCGCGACGGACCGTTCCTGGCAGATCGAGCTGGAAAGGTGGCGTTCGGAAGGCCGTACCGCCGAAATTTTGGGCGCCGATGCTGTGGTCTGGGACCGCTTCGCCCGTCAAGCCCGGCTGGATGACACCGCGCGCCGCTGCTATGAGAACCTCGACGCCGACACTCAACGTTGGTGCGGGCAGTACGTGGCCGGCGTCAACCAGGCGTTGGCGGACGGTGTCCGGGGCGGACCGGAGTTTCAAGAATCCGGCAGCGAAGCCGAGCCATGGAATTCATGGACCCCGCTCGGCGTCTTTCTGGTGCATCACATCCTCTTCTCAACCTTCCCCAACAAGTTGTTCCGTGCCCACGTCGCGCGGACACTCGGCGACGACGCCGTGAGCTTGTTCAGCATCGAAGCACCTGTATGGTCAGGCAGCAACGCTTGGGCCGCCCACGGATCGACGACTACCAGCGGCCTGCCGCTCATCGCCGGCGACCCCCACCGCCTCATGGAGCTGCCCGGCGTCTACCAGCAGATACGGCTCGCATGCCCGGAGTTCGACGCAATCGGATTCGCGTTCCCCGGTGTTCCCGGACTCCCCCATTTCGCCCACACGGGCAACACAGCCTGGGCCATCACCAACGCCATGGCCGACTACCAGGACCTTTTCGTCGAAGAGCTGCGCCGGGTCAGCGACTTCGCCGGTGAGCGCATCGAGGCGCGGGGAGCGGAGGGCTGGGAGCCCGTCGACGTGAGTTCCGAAACCATCCGCGTCCGCGGTGGTGAATCGGCGTCCGTTGAGATTATTGAGACCAGCCGGGGTCCGGTCATCTCGGAAACGCCCGACGGCGGCGCCTTGAGTCTGCGCTTCCCGGCCCGAGTTGAGGGACGGTTGGGGTTCCAAGCCCTCCTGCCGCTGTTGCGCAGCCGGAACGTCTCCGAGGTGGAAACCGCCTTCGATGCGTGGGTGGAGCCCGTCAACAGCGTGGTGGCCGGGGACGTGTCCGGATCTGTGCGGCACTTTGTTGCCGGGCTGGTCCCGCAGCGTAACCCCGCCAATCGGCGCTTACCCGCTCCGGCCTTCTCCGCCCGCCATGACTGGGAGGGGCAGTACGTGATCCTGCCCCGCACCGAGATCCAACAATTCGCAGTGAGCGCGAACGACCGCGCCGCCGGAGGCGGCGATGCCGTGGCCATGGAGTTCGCGCCCGCGCATCGGGCCCTCCGCATCCGGCAGCTGCTGGAGTCGGCCGCCGAGCCGTTATCCGTGGATGCCATGCAGGCCATCCACACGGACACCTTGCTGGGTCCATGGCCGTTGTTCCGGTCAATGCTCACCGGCCTGAACGCCGACGACCTGTCCCTCGAAGCCAAGGAGCTAAGGGCTCTCTTGGTGGAATGGGATGGCTCGATGGACGCAAGCAGCCATCACGCCGCCGTTTTCGCTGCGTGGCGTGGTGCGTTAGTCCAGCGACTGGCACGGCATCCCGCGCTTGCGGCGTTGAATGAATCCACAGGCTACTCGCCGCTGTTCGGGCCGTGGTTGTCGGTGACGTCCCGCATTGGTTTTGCGCTGGAGACCCTGCTGGCTCGCGGCTCCGAATTCGGCATCAACGGTGGAGTGGAAGCTGCGGCAGCGCTCGAGGTTGCTGCACTGGAAGAAGCCCTGCTGGACGGTGCTGTCTGGGGTGAGCGGCACAAGCTTCTGGCCGTGCATGTCCTCCCGGGCACGCTCGCGGCATCGGCACCCGTTGCTGACCTAAGCGGGGACACCGGGTGCGTCCTCTGCACCGAGAGCCTCCCCGGTGTAGATGACCGAAGCTTCCGCGGACCCGTAGCCCGTTACGTCTGGGATCTGGCCGATCAGCGCAATAGCCGTTGGATCGTTCCCTTCGGAGCGTCGGGCAGGCCGGGCCACCAGCACTTTGCCGATCAGCTCCCGCTCTGGACTGCCGGGGAACTCGCTCCAGTGGTCACTGACTGGTCCGTTCTGACCAAAGACACCCCTGAGCAAACACCCGCCTGACTCAAGACCCGCCTGCCCATTCCCGTCCCCGACATCAGCCTGCATCAGCCCCGAAGGAAGCCATGACCACCACCACGCAGGACTTCTCCGTCCGCACCACCGTCTACGCCGAGGACCTCGAAGGATGGGGTGCGCTCCGGATTGTTCCGCTGATTCCCCGCGAGGACATCGATCTCATCTTCGAATGGGTTACCCAGCCCCGCGCCAAGTTCTGGGGAATGACGGAGAACTCCCGCGAGGAGGTCCTGGGGATCTACGAGTTCCTTGACTCGCTGGATACCCACCACGCGTTCCTGGCCACCTTGGACGGGGAGCCGTTGGCCCTCTTCCAGACGTACGAGCCCCTGCATGATCCCGTGGGCGAGGCCTACCCCGCCCGAGAGGAAGACATCGGCATGCACCTGCTGCTGGCCCCTGCCACGCGGCCCATTCCTCACTTCACCCCGCGCCTGGGCACGTCCTTGATCAAGTACATGTTCTCCCTGCCGGGCAAGGACCGGATTGTGGTGGAGCCGGACTCCCGCAACGCCAAGGCCCTGCGCCGCTTGGAAGCGACGTGCTTTGAGCTGGGACCCATCATCCAGCTTGCCGAGAAGGAAGCCCAGTTGGGTTTCCTGACGCGGGCAGGCTTCGATGAAATCCAGCAGCGTCCCGCGCGCTAGCGCCAGACGAAGCTCCAGGTTCCCGCGCCCACTGCCGTCAGGACCGCACCGGCTGAGATAACCAGTCCTCCAAGGACTACCCACGCATCCAGGAGGGAATAGGTGGATTCCCGCGCCCACGTCCTTTGACCACCGCCGAAGCCGCGCGCTTCCATGGTCACCGCCAACCGCGACGCCCGCCGAACAGCCTGAACCAGCAACCCGAAACTCTGGCCGAGCGTGGCCTTCAAACGCTGAAAAGGGCTGCCTTGGGAACCGACTCCGCGGGCACGGCGGGCCATTCCGATGGTTTGCCACTCCTCTGCCATGAGGCCCACCAGCCTCATGGCAGCGAGGGATCCGAGGACGAAGCGGTGCGGCAGCCTGGCCTTCTGCGCCAGCGCGTCGGCCAGGTCTGTGGGATCGGTGCACGTCATCAGCAAGATCGCTGGCAACGCAATCGCCAAACCGCGGAGCATGAAACCAAGCCCCAGCTCAAGGGAACCTTCGCTGATGGACCAGAGCCCGACGTCGAGCAGTACAGCGCCGCTGTCCGCCGCCACGATCGCGGTGCTCCAGCCGCCGATCGCGGCCGCGATGATCAGGGGCCAGGCCCGCCGCCATAAAAGCCTGAAAGTGAGGCCGGCCAACGGGAAGAGCGCCAGTTCAGCAATGAGTGCCGTTGAGGCCGAGACCCAGTCAATGGACAGTGCCAGCACAAGGGATATGAGGAAGACCGCTACGAACTTGGCCAGAGGGTTGGCACGGGTCAGCAGGGAGTGGTTTCCGCGAATATTCAGTGCGTCCCTCATGCTGCGCCGGCTTCCTGATGGGTGGCTCGGCCCTCCGTGATCGGGCCTAGCCGCAGTTCTGTGCCGCCGAGTACGGCACTGAATTCCTGATCGTGGGTCACGGAGACCACCGCGGTTCCAGCGTCCAGCAACTCGGAAAGGAACGACGCCAATTCTGCCCACGTGTTGGCGTCCTGGCCGAACGTGGGCTCGTCCAAGACAAGAACCTTCGGATGTGCTGCGAGCACCGTGGCCACCGAAAGCCGCCGCTTCTCCCCGCCGGACAACGTATACGGGTTGGCGTCCACAAGATGCGTCAGCCGCAACCGCTCCAACAGTTCATCCACGCGTTCCTCGCCATGGCCCAGATGCTTCGGACCGAACATGAGTTCATCCAGGACCTTGCCCGTGACGAACTGATGCTCCGGCTCCTGGAACACCGTCCCGATGCGGGCGATCAGCTGCTCCGCCTTCCACTTGTACGGGTCAATGCCCGCGCCTTCGGAAAGCTCGACGGCGGCACTCACCTTGCCGTCCACAGGCGCCAAAAGGCCGGCCAACGTGAGCGCGAACGTGGACTTGCCCGCACCGTTTGGGCCCGTAATGGTCAGTGCCTGGCCAGCTCTTACCTGCGCACTGATGCCCGTTTGCACCGGCATGGGCGGGATGGTTTTGAACCCTTTGCGCCGTGGCTTTTCACGGGAAACAGAAAGGTCCTGGGCTGCGAGGAGAAGCTGCGCGGTGTCGGGCTCATTGTGCCGCCCCCGGGTTGCCGGGACGTACCCGGGCACCCAGACGCCTGCCGACATGAGCATAGTGCGGGCCTCGGAAAGGACCTGGTCCGGAGGGCCGTCCAAGAGGACGCCGCCCGTGACCCGCCCGGCCCCTGCGGCCGTGCTGGACCCTGCGGCCGATCCCGGCTGCAGGACCACGATCCGGTCCACCAGGTCCTTCCACACAGAGACGCGGTGTTCCACCACAACCAGCGTGGCGCCGGTCTTGTCCAGGCAGCGCCCAACAGCATCCCGGACCTCGAGCACACCTGCCGGGTCCAGGTTGGCTGTTGGTTCGTCCAGAAGGATCAGGCCGGGGCGCATGGCCAAAATGCCCGCAAGCGCGAGGCGCTGCTTCTGGCCGCCGGAGAGCGCCGCCGTCGGGTGATCCAACGCCAGGCCGCCACCCGCAGCGGTACGCAACCCGACGTCGTCGAGCGCTTCATGGACGCGGGACCAGATTTCGTCCCGCGGAACTGCAAGGTTCTCCGCGCCGAAGGCGACGTCGTCGCCAACCCGCGACAAGACCACCTGCGTTTCCGGATCCTGCTGCATCAGTCCGGCACGGCCACGCTGCTCGCGGGGCGCGACGCCGTCGATCAGCAGGGAGCCGGTCTCATCCGAGTCGTCTTCCTCATCCCCCAGCACCCCGGCGAGGGCGTGCAGGAGGGTCGACTTGCCGGCGCCCGAAGGGCCCAGCAGCAGAACCAGTTCCCCCGGTTCGATCCGAAGGTCCAGGCCTTGAATGGCAGGCTGGGCCCGGCCGGCATGCCGCCATCCCCAGCCCTCGGCGGAGATGGCGGCAGGCCGGACCGTGCCGCTTTGCGTGGCGGACATCAGTTGAAGACTGGCTCCGAAGCGGCCTTGCGCGAGGCGAAGGAGCTCAGCACCCCGGTCTTGGCGAGGCCGCGCGTCGCAACCCAGGAGAGGGCGCCGGCGATGATGGCACCGGAGATCGTGGTGAAGGTGATGTAGGCCAGCTTGTCGATGGCCTCGTAGGCGATGTTCCAACCCCATGGCAGGAAGGAGTCGTTCAGGCCGCAGAAGAGGCCCGCGCCGGCGCCCGCAAGGAGCGCGGTGGGCAGGTTGAACTTCTTGTACCTGAAGGCGGCGAAGATGAGCTCGGCGCCCAGGCCCTGCAAAACGCCGGATATCAGCACCGTGGTGCCGTACTGCGAGCCCATGATGAGCTCACCGGTGGCGGCGACGGCTTCGCAGAACAGCGCAGCACCGGGCTTGCGGATAATGAGCATTCCCAGGACCGCGGGAATCATCCAGCCACCGGCAATCAAGCCTGTGAGCGGCGGATACGTCGCGTTCATGGGGATGGATACCAGTGCCGCGCCCTGGGACCATGCCCAGAAGATCACGCCGCCGGCGATGGCGATAAGAGCCGCCACAACGATGTCTACAACGCGCCAGTTATAACTGGCCTTCTTCACGTTTACCGTGGTCATTTCTGCCTCCTGAGGTTACAGGAGGGGAAAGTGCTCCCCGGATCCCGGGTCCGGCTCGCGCCGTCCGCATCCGGACACTCTGAGAAGCTCGACTCCCTTGCGCCGGTACTAACCGGATCAGGTTCGAGGGTCTGCGGCTGTCCGCACTCTCAGCGCCCTCGCGTCTCCTGCATCTCTGCAGAGTCCGACGGCGGCGCTCCCCTGTCGTTATCAAATCTGCCCTGATGGGCTGGTTCAGTTTACACCTGAGTCCGTGGCGGGCGCTGCGGTCCAGTCACAATCGGCTTCCCGTCCTTGAGGTGCCCGTTGCCACGCGCGTTGCGAGGCCCGCTCTGCACCCTTCCCCCGCGCCATTCCCTGCACACCAGGCCTAACAACGAGACGGGGGTGCGTTGCGAGGCCCGCTCTGCACCCCTCCCCCACGCCATTCCCTGCACACAAGGCCTAACAACGAGACGGGGGTGCGTTGCGAGGCCCGCTCTGCACCCTTCCCCCGCGCCATTCCCTGCACACCAGGCCTAACAACGAGACGGGGGTGCGTATTGCGAGGCCCGCTCTGCACCCTTCCCCCACGCCATTCCCTGCACACCAGGCCCCACAACAGGACCTGAGAGAATGAATCAGCAGACTTCACCGCGGCAAAGGGGCACATTTCATGACGGACATCTCCGGCTCGGGACTTACAGACACCAACGCCGTGGCGGAACCCCGCCTGGCAGCGAGCGTCATCCTGCTCCGCGACGCCTCGGACGGCCTCGAAGCCTTCGTCCAACACAGGGTGAGCACCATGGACTTTGCCGCCGGAATGGTGGTCTTCCCTGGCGGACGCGTCGATGCCGCCGATCAGAGCGGGTGGGACTACCCGGCGGAGCTGCTTCAACGCCACGCAGCCGACTGGAACCAGAGCTCCCTGAGCGCGGATCCGGGAGCAGCAGCGAAGAACGCCGGGACGGTACTCGCTGCCGCCATCCGCGAGGTTCAGGAGGAGGCCGGACTCACCATCGATGCCTCCGACCTCCGCCCGTGGGCCAACTGGATCACCCCCACGGACATGCCCAAACGCTTCGACACGTTCTTCTACGTTGCCAAGCCCTCTCCGGGAGCCACGCCGCAGCACCAAACCACGGAAGCCTGGCAATCACTGTGGATGCCGGTGGCGGACATTCTTGAAGCGGAAGCCGCAGGCACGTTGAAACTGATGCCGCCCACCTATTACCTGCTCAAAGAAATCGCCGGACTCGGAACCGTGGACGCTGTCTGGTCGGCCGAACACCCAGTCGTTCCAGTACTTGCGCCGGTTGGTTCATTGGCGGCGTTCCTCAAGGAACGGGAAAGCCGCCGCTAACGGTGTGGCCTTTAGAGCTAGGCTGGGGGCATGAACCTCTTCTTCAAGCTGATCGGTGCCGGAGTAAGCCTCGGAGCAGGATTCGTAGGCACCAAACTCGTCAATAAAGGGTGGGAAAAGGCCACTGGCAACAAACCACCCATGGGCAACGACGATATGGAAACCAGTCTGCGTTCGGCGCTGACATTCGCACTGATTTCGGCTTTTGTGAGCACGCTCATCCAGGTCCTGGCAAGCCGGGGCACGCAGCGCGCCATCGCGCGCTTCGCGAAGACCCACGACATCGTCTAGGCACCCGAACCACGAACGCCGGGATCACCTGCAGGTGACCCGGCGTTCGTTGTGGCTGCTGCTAGCGGTCGCTCCCCGGTTCCTGACCGGCGGCCGCCCTTTGGACTACGGCTTCCAACTCATCCTTGGTGAGCTTTTCGCGGTGTCCGTGCTTGGTGCGGTACGCCGAGCGGCCCACCATGTGGGCAGAGACGGGCGCCGTGAGGAGCTGGAAAATCCAGGCCACCACCAAGACAGGCCACACCCACCAGGTGCGCATCTGGAGTCCGATTGCGGCAAGCATAAGGAACAACCCCAGGACCTGCGGTTTGGTGGCTGCGTGCATGCGGCTCATGAGGTCCGGGAAGCGGAGCAAGCCGATGGCCGCGCCCAGTGACATCAGGGCACCCACCACCAGGAATACGGCGGTGACAACATCAATCACAGCGTCAAGGCCGGTGGCATCAGGACTCATTGCTTTGCTCCCTGCGTTCGGCCACGAACCTTGCAACTGTCACAGAGCCGATGAAACCGATCACTGCGAGCGCTACCAGCAGCATCAGGTTGTTCAGATGCTTGTTCAACGCCATATCGATCGCCAGGGCAGCGCCCAGGATTGCCAGCAAAACGTCTGATGCCAGAACGCGATCCAGGAGGGACGGGCCGATGGCGATGCGGATAATTGCCCCAGCGGCGGCCAAGCTGAGGATCACGGCCGTAGCTACGAGAACCGCTTCTTTCATAACGCTGCTCCTTCCATCCCGGGACGCTGTTCGGCTTTGAGGGCCTCGACTTCTTCGCGTGTACCCATGATCCGGATCAGTCCTGCTTCGATGTCTTGGGTTTCCTGACGAATCTTGTCGATGTCCGCCTCTTCGTAAATGTTGAGCGCGTGCAGATAAAGCGTGGACGTGGAGCGGTCCACCTCCACCACCAGGGATCCGGGGATCAGCGAGATAACGTGCCCGGTGGCCGTCACCATGAGGTCGGAATGGCTCCGCAAAGGAACGGCGACGACGGCGCTGCGAACCTTGGGTCCCTTGGCTACAGCCAGGTACAGCACCAGGAAGCTCGCTGCCACCACTTTGGCGAGGAACAGGAGGGCGAAAGGAATGGCGCGCAGGATGTTGAACCTGCCGCTGAGCTCCACCGGGGGGAGGTAGAAGAACTTGGCCACCAGCACGGCGATCAGTGCGCCGAACAGGAGGTTGCCCGGGCTGAAGTCCCGCCACAGCGCACCCCACACGATCACCAACCAGATGAGCAACGGCAGTTCAGTGCGGAACGAGATCGGTTTGCGGCTCATTTCGCATCACCCGTCTGTACTTCATCAGTGTGCGTTTCATCCGTCTGCGCAAGCGGCGGCACCACAACGGAATCTCCCAACACGGAGTGAATATAGGCGGAGCGGTCCAACATGATTCCAGCGGAGCCGTCAGCAACCTTGAACAACGGACCTGCGAAGACCGTCAATGCCACGCCGAACACCACCAGCCCAGCTGTTGACCCCACCATGGTCCGTGGGAGCACTCCGACGTTCCCGGGGGTTTTCAGCACGGGGTCCGGGTACTCGGCGTCCTCAGGCTTCCTCCAGAACGCCCTGTTCCACACGCGGGCGATCGCCAGCAGGGTCAGCAGGCTGGTCACCACGCCACCTACCACCAGCACGATGGCCAGCGGCGTTCCGAGTTCAACACCGGCCTGCAACAGCCCCAGCTTTCCAAGGAAGCCGGAGAACGGTGGGATGCCTGCCAGATTCATCGCAGGAACAAAGAACAGCAAGGCCAGCAGCGGTGAGAGCTTCGCCAAGCCACCCAAGCGGTCCATGGATGAGCTGCCGCCACGCCGCTCAATAAGACCCGTGACCAGGAACAAACTGGTCTGCACTGTGATGTGGTGGGCAACGTAGAAGACCGCAGCCCCGAGTCCGGCCACGGAGCTCATCGCCAAGCCAAACACCATGTAGCCGATATGGCTCACCAAGGTAAAGGACAGGAGACGTTTGATGTCACTCTGGGCCAAGGCGCCCAGAATTCCGACAATCATGGTCAGTAGCGCCACCACCATCAGTGGAACGTTGAGGGTGTCCCCGGGGAACAGGAGCGTTTCCGTGCGGACCATCGCGTAGACGCCCACTTTTGTCAGCAAGCCTGCGAACACGGCGGTGACCGGGGCGGGAGCAGTTGGATAGGAGTCCGGGAGCCAGAAGGACAGGGGGAAGACTGCTGCCTTGATCCCGAAGGCCACCAACAACATCACGTGCAGGAGGTTTTGCGTGCCTTGGTCCAGTTCGGCCAGCTTGATGGCCAAATCCGCCATGGTGATGGTTCCGGTGGCTCCGTAGATCATGGCGATGGCGATGAGGAACAGAACGGACGACACCACGGAGACCACAACGTACGTCACGCCCGCGCGGATACGTGGCCCTGTCCCGCCCAACGTCATGAGCACGTAACTTGCGGTCAGCAGGATCTCGAAGCCGACGTAAAGGTTGAAAAGGTCACCGGTGAGAAAGGCATTGGACACGCCCGCGACCAGAATCAGGTACGTGGGGTGGAAGATCGAAACCGGCGCTTCCTGGTCGCCGTCGGCCATGCCCTGCCCCGTAGCGTAGATCAACACCGCGAGGCTCACCACGGTGGAGACCACCAGCATGAGCGAGGAGAACTGGTCCACTACCAGGACCACACCCCACGGGGGCAGCCATCCGCCCAACGTGACCGATGTGGTGCCGCCGTCCCACACCGAGATCAGGAGGAGGCATTCGAGCAGGAGGGTTGCGCTGAGGATGCCAATGCTCACCGCACGCTGGGCGCTGTGGTGGCGGATCAGCAGGAACGCCAGGGCAGCACCCAGAATTGGTAGGAGGACAGCTAGCGGCGACAGGTTCGCGAGATTCACGCGCTGCCTCCTTCCTGGGTTGTTGCCGTGTTGGGGGTCTCTGTGGCATCCGGCTTTTCGCGATCCGCCGGGCTTGCGGGGGTGATCGCGAACTCCGAGGTTTCCAGCGGAACAATGGCGTCGTCCTCGGCGTCGAAGCTCGGAGTCTTGGCCACGCGCACGTCTTCGAGGTCATCCTGGATCTCGTCCTGACGAGCCAGAACCCATGTGCGGTAAATGATGCCCAACATGAAAGCCGTCACGGCGAAGGAAATGACGATCGACGTGAGGATCAGCGCCTGGGGCAAAGGATCGTTGTAGGTGTCCGGGTTCGTTTCCTTGTTGAACAGCGGTGCAAGGCCGGCGTACCCTCCCGTGCTCAGGATCAGGATGTTGGTGGCGTTGGCCAACAGCATCAAACCCAACAGCACACGCGTCAGGCTGCGTTCCAGGATCAAGTAGATGCCGCAGGCGTACAGCACGCCCATGACGATCAGCAAGGTCAGGTTGATGCTCATGCGTTACTCTTCCCGAGCGCGGCGGATTCAGCGGCTTCGTGGGCAAGCTCAGGATGCTCGGCAGCGTCTTCCTCTGCAAGGGGCATGCTTTTGCCTTCAAAGTGTTCGTCGATTTCGGCGCCGAGGCTGCGGAGGACGTCCAGCGCCAACCCCACAACCACGATGTACACGCCGATATCGAAAATCGTTGACGTGACGAACTTGACGTCACCGAAGACGGGCAGCCAGAACTCGATGATCGCGCTCTGGAATACCTGGCCGCCAAGGAACAGTGGGACCACACCCGAGGCTGCCGCCGTCGCAAGTCCCGTCCCCAGAAGCGTGCCGGCGCTGATGGTCGCTGCCTCACTCAACTCGAAACGCCCACCGGCCAGATAGCGGATGGTGAGGGCGAGGCCTGCGGTGAGGCCGCCTGCGAAGCCGCCGCCCGGCAGGTTATGTCCGGCGAGGAGGAGGTAGATGGAGAAGATGATCATCGAGTGGAAGATCAGCCTGGTCACCACTTCGAAGATGATCGAGCGTCGTTCCGGCGCCAGCGTGCGTCCTGCAACCAGCCACGCGTCGCGGGTAACGTCAGTGAACTTCCTGGCGACGGCCAGCGTGGCACCGTCGCGTGAATCGCGGTCGACGCCGGTGCGGCGCCCCACGCTGCCTGCCGGCACGGCCTCCGAGGTCTTGATCCTGTCGCCGCGGCTACGGACGAAGATCAGGCTGGCAACACCCGTGGCGGCAATGGCCAACACGGAAATCTCACCAAAGGTGTCCCATGCCCGGATGTCGACGAGGGTCACGTTGACCACGTTCAGTCCGCCGCCGCCTTCATAAGCCAGGCGCGGGAATTCAAGGGAGATGGGAGTGGCTACACGGGCGCCCATGGCGTAGATGGCCACGAAAATCATGGTGATGCCGAACGCTGCCCCGATGATCACGCGGATCACCCGGAGCCTGCCGCCGGTCCTGTCCCTCAGCTCGGCAGGCAGGCTGCGCATGGCCAGCACGAACGCCACCAGCACAATGGTTTCCACCAGCATCTGAGTCAGGGCGAGGTCCGGCGCGCCCTGCAAGGCAAACATCAGCGCGATGCCGTAGCCCGTGACGGAGACCATGAGAACGGCGAGGAAGCGCTTGTTGGCGCGCACTGCTGCCAGCGCACCCACCACGATTCCCGCCCCGGCCACCAACTGCAGTGGGGAGTTCGGGTCGATGAAATAGATGCCGCCCGGCAAGGGCTTGTTGGCCACAATCAAGGCGGTGGCCGGCACAGCGAAGGCGACAGTCAGGATAACTGCCAGGTAGAAGTACAGCGAACCACGCTGCGTGCGGCCCGTTACCCACACTGCGATGTCGTCCAAGGCACCGATGGTGTGCTGGTAGGCGCGATCACCGTCCACCCAGTCCGGAACCAAGCTTTGCGCCCGGGAGACGAGGTTGCGTCCGTAGAACATTGCAGCACCAGCCGCGAAAGTTATCGCTGTCAGCCCCAACGCAGGGGTGATGCCATGCCACAAAGCCAAGTGTCCGGCGTCGACCGCGTCCGGGCCGTCAGCGAACAGCGCTGCGTAAGGCTGAATCCAGGTGTCCACGGGTGCCGGCCACACACCGTAGGCGATGGTCAGCAGGCTCAAAATTGCGGGCGCGGCCAGGAAGGCGGGCTTGATGGGCTTGAAAGGCGTGGGCTCCACGCCGGGCTTGACGGCAAACGCGCCCCACATGAACCGGGCGCTGTAGGCGAACGTCAGGATGGAGCCGATGACCAGGCCAATCAGGATCCAGACGCCCCAAACCGGCGCGTCGTCGCCGGTGCCGTAGTGGACAAAGGCCTCGAAGACCGACTCCTTGGCTACGAAGCCAGCCAACGGAGGCACGCCGGCCATGGACGCCGCCGCAATACCGGCCACCACTCCGAGGGCACGTGAAGAACGGAAAACCCCGGAAAGCTTGCGGATATCGCGTGTTCCGGATTGATGGTCGATGATGCCGACCACCAGGAACAGGGCCGCTTTGAACAGGCCGTGCGCCAGGAGCAGCCCGAGTCCTGCAAGGGCAGCATCAGGCCTGCCCAGACCAACCACCATGGTGAGGAAGCCGAGCTGGCTGACAGTGCCGTAGGCGAGGATGAGCTTGATGTCGGTTTGGCGAAGTGCGCGGTACCCACCCACCAGCATGGTGGCCAGGCCCAGCCCCAGGACCACGGGAAGCCAAAATTCCGACGTCGAAAACCCGGGAGCAAGGCGCGCGACGATGTAGATGCCGGCCTTCACCATGGCAGCCGCATGCAAGTAGGCGCTCACCGGTGTGGGAGCAGCCATGGCGCCCGGCAGCCAGAAGTGGAACGGGACAAGGGCCGATTTGGTCACCGCACCGGCAAGGATAAGTACGACGGCGGCAGTCACCGCTCCCTGCATCGGTCCGCTCATGAGCGTCCCGGCCTGGTCCAAAATCGCCGAAATCCGGTAGGTGCCGGCAGCTTGGCCCACGATGATGAGGCCCACGAGCATCGCCAGGCCACCAGCCGTGGTGACCATGAGTGCCTGCAGCGCCGAGCGGCGTGCTGCCAAACGGGTGCGCGCATAGCCGATCAGCAGGTAGGACAGGATAGTGGTGAGTTCCCAGAAGATGAACAACATCAGGAGGTCATCGGAGGTCACCAAGCCGAACATTGCGCCGGCAAAGGCCAGAAGTTGTGCCCCGA
Organism: Arthrobacter sp. GW822-FHT05G07; assembly: GCF_058799755.1. NCBI lineage: Bacteria > Bacillati > Actinomycetota > Actinomycetes > Micrococcales > Micrococcaceae > Arthrobacter > Arthrobacter sp. GW822-FHT05G07. Next base: position 328,823 of record NZ_JBXALT010000004.1, read on the forward strand.
ATCCGCCGAGGTCCGCATCCTTGTTCTTGAAGTACCGGGCGCAATAAACCAACACCAAGGATCCAACGCCGAGGATCAGCAGCGACATAACCCAAGCCAAGGGATCCATGCGGAAAGCGAGTTCCAACTTCAGGCTGGGGATCCACGGGAGGATCTCTTCTATGCCTCCGCCGGAATATACGGCTTCGTACTGGAAGATCAGCCAAATGAAAGCGCCCGCGGGGACTGCTGCGAGGGCGTAGAACGCGTTCCTGCCGAGCTTGCTGAAAATCAAGGGCGCCACAGTTGCCGCTACAAAGGTGATGGCGAGAACTGTGATCACTGTTATCTCCGCAAAGTCAGGAACGAATTGTCAAAAGTTGGAGCAGGCGGTCATACGTTGGGTTCGGTTGGTCCAGTTTATCAAGGGCGTCCGACAGTTTTGGGCTAAGTGACCGGGCTGCGCGGAAGGCTTAAACAAGCGTTGTCCACAACGCGGTCTGTCATGTGCCCGCCGTTATCCCGGCCGCTATAGCATTCAAGCTATGAACGCGGCCGCAGTCCCCGAAGCCTCCCACCCGACATCCGAGCTTGCCTCAGGATCCGTCGCCTCAAAAAAGGGACAAATCCTTGCATGGGCGTCCTGGGACTGGGGTTCGGCTGCCTTCCAAGCGGTCATGACCACCTTCGTTTTCACCGTTTACCTCACATCCAATGCTTTCGGCGGAGAGGACGCCGCGTCGGCCGCCCTGGGTGCCGCCCTGGCCATTGCCGGCCTCGCCATTGCGCTCCTGGCTCCCGTAACGGGCCAGCGTTCGGACGCCGGTGGACGCCGCAAGCTCTGGCTCGGCGTCAACACCGCCGCCACGGCCGTCCTTACCGCGCTGTGCTTCTTCGTGTTCCCGCAACCGGAGTTCCTGCTCCTCGGCGTCTGCCTGATCGCACTCGGCAACATCTTCTTTGAGTTCGCCGGCGTGAACTACAACGCCATGCTGGCCCAAATCTCAACACCGCGGAACATCGGCAGGGTCAGTGGCTTCGGGTGGGCCATGGGCTATCTCGGAGGGATCGTGGCCCTCCTCCTGGTCCTGCAGTTGTTCGTTCAGCCTTCCTTTGACTGGTTCGGCGCGTCCACGCAGGACTCCCTCAACATCCGGCTCGTAGCCGTCTTCTCGGCGCTATGGTTCTTCATCTTTGCGCTTCCCGTGATGTTCGCCGTCCCTGAGGTCTCCGTCAAGAAGGCCGCTGCATCTCTGGGATTCCTGGCCTCATACAAATTGTTGTTCCGCCGCATCGGGGCGATCTACCGGACCAGCCCGCACACCATCTACTTTTTGCTGTCCAGCGCCATTTTCCGCGACGGTCTCGCGGCCGTGTTCACGTTCGGCGGCGTCATCGCCGCCGGCACGTTCGGCTTCGAACTCAAGGACGTCATCTTCTTCGCCATCTTCGGCAACGTAGTCGCGGCCGTCGGCGCCATTATGGGAGGCTTCCTGGATGACAGGATCGGGCCCAAAGCCGTCATCGTCCTTTCCCTGGTTGGCCTCCTCATCGCAGGCACAGCCATTCTGGTTCTCGGCAACGGCGACTACGTCTTCTTCGGCAATGAATGGCCTGGGTCCACAACATTCTGGGTCTTCGGCCTTCTGCTCTGCCTGTTCGTGGGACCGGCCCAATCATCTTCGCGGGCCTACCTGGCAAGGCTCGCCCCCGCTGGCGAATCGGGCGAATTGTTTGGGCTCTACGCCACAACCGGGCGGGCCGTCAGCTTCCTCGCCCCCACACTCTTCACCCTGTGCATCACCATCGCCTCGCCGCTTGTAGCAGAAGGCGAAGCCCAACGCTGGGGCATCCTCGGGATCATGGTGGTGCTCCTTGCAGGACTTCTGGTGATCCTCCCGGTGAAACCACCGGCCAAGGTGGAAATAGCCGTGGTGCCTGAGCGTTAACTACATAGGACTGGCTGAGCGCAAACGCCGTACCAGACCCGTACAACAGAGTTAGGGTGGAGCTATGAACGTGGATGAGACTGAACTCCCGGGCCTCGGGATCCGCAAGGATTTCGTCACGGCATCGGGCCGTCGCATCGGTGTCGTGGAACTTCGTGAGGGTGAGACCGAACTTTTCGTTTCTACCTGGGATGATCCTGACACGTGCCAGGCGTCCATCCCGTTGACGGCCGATGAAGCATCGACACTCGGGAACCTCCTGAGCGGCCAGCACATTGCCATGCGCCTGGCAGAGGAACATCGCGAGATCCCGGGCATCGTCACCCGCCAGTTCTCCATCACCCCCGATTCACCCTTCGTCAACCAACCCATGGGCAAGGCACAAATCCGCACCCGCAGCGGTGTCTCCATCGTGGCGATCATGCGCGAAGGCGAGGTGGTCCCATCGCCGGCGCCCGACGTCGTACTTCACACCGGCGATTTACTCGTAGCGGTCGGCACGCAGGAAGGTCTTGACTCGGCAGCCGATATCCTCCGCAACGGCTGACCGGAATGGATCCGCTCGCATTAGCCCTCGTTGAACTGGGGGCCGTCGTCTTTTGCCTCGGTCTCCTTGCTCGATTAGCGGGCCGGATAGGCATGTCTCCCATCCCCCTCTATTTGGTGGGTGGGCTGGCCTTCGGAGCTGGCGGGTTCGTCAAACTGGATGGCATGCACGAGTTCGCCCATCTCTCCGGCGAAATCGGGGTCATCCTCCTGCTGCTTATGCTCGGATTGGAATATACGGCGTCGGAGCTGGTCACCGGACTTCGGCGATCCTGGCAGGCCGGTGTCATGGATTTCATCCTCAACTTCATTCCGGGCGCGGGATTGGCCGTACTTCTGGGCTGGGGACTTGTGGGCGCCATCGTCATGGGTGGCGTTACCTATATCTCGTCGTCAGGCATCGCGGCCAAGGTGATCACTGACCTCGGCCGTATCGGTAACCGCGAGACTCCCGTGGTGCTTTCCATCCTGGTTTTCGAAGACCTTGCCATGGCCATCTACCTGCCCATCCTCACCGCCATCCTTGCCGGCGTCGGGTTCCTGGGCGGATTACAAACTGTGGGAATTGCTCTTGCAGTGGTCACGGTGGTGCTGGTCATCGCCCTCAAGCACGGGCACCGGGTATCTCAAGCGGTGCACAGCGAGAACTCCGAGGTCTTTCTGCTGAACGTGCTCGGCCTGGCACTTCTCGTGGCAGGCATCGCCTCTGCCCTCCAGGTGTCGGCCGCAGTGGGTGCCTTCATGTTGGGTATCGCTATCTCCGGCGCGACCGCCCACAATGCCACGCGGATCCTCGAACCGCTTCGGGATCTTTTCGCTGCGATCTTCTTCGTGGCCTTCGGGCTCAACACGGACCCGACCTCCATTCCACCGGTCCTTGGCTGGGCTCTGGTGCTGGCCGTCATCACTGCTGCTACCAAGATGCTCACGGGCTTTTGGGCTGCCAAGCGCGCAGGCATCGCTGTACCGGGCCGCTTCCGCGCAGGGGCTGCCTTGATCGCCCGTGGTGAGTTCTCCATCGTCATCGCTGGCCTGGCTGTTGCTTCAGGCGCCGTGCCAGACGAACTTGCCGCCCTCGCCACGGCCTACGTACTCATCATGGCTATCCTCGGCCCGCTGGCTGCTCGCTTTGTGGAGCCAGTGGTCAAGGCCATCCGAAAGACACCTGGAGCCCCACCCCGTACCCCGGAGCCAGCCCCCGCCTAGCGTGCCATCTCCGCCCCTTCGTTCCACACGCGCCGAGGGGCGACATCTCAACCCAAACCCCTCCACCGAGGGGCGACATCTCAACCCAAAGAGCCCTCCAAAGCCCCGAGATCTAACCCCTCGGCGACCACCCACCCCGGATGAGGGCCTCCCTTATGCGACGAACTACTCCGTCGTAGCCACTCTCCCGCACCTGCTCCACCGTGATCACTACGGAGATCCAGCCGTTTGCCGCGAGTGAGGCCTCGCGTCGGATGTCGGATTCTTTTTGTGCGGCACTGAGGTGATGGCCGCCGTCGTAATTGATCGCAACCTTGAAGTCCGGAAAGGCGAGATCCGGCCACACCAACTCGCGGCCCGCCGGGTCGCACACCACGTAGCTCAGCACAGGTTCCGGCAAGGAATCGCGACCAATCGCCAGTCGCAGCCTTGTCTCAGGCACGGAATCCGCCCCAACACGTGCCAAGTCCAGCGCAGCCCGAGCCTTCCGAATGCCACGCGCGCCGGCATGTCGTTCGATCTGTGCCTTGAGATCGTCTACCGAACAGAGCGGCACCCTGTTATGCCCGAAGCTTCGGGTTTGGCTGCAGATGAAATGATCGGCCGCTGCGACGAGGTCTTCGAATGGAAGTACTCCGGCGAGGTCCAACCAGGTTCGGGCAGGCGTCGTGACAGGAATACCGTCGATGGCGCATACGTCCGAGTCCATAAGGACCATTCGGTGCCCTCGGACTCCCCTGCGTTGGGGCCGAAAAGTACCGTCCGCCCGAGTGAGGTGGACCAGGAAGTCGTGCTGCGCATCCCACGGCAAGGGGCATCCCCACAGCATGGCCGCGGTTTCGCGGCAGCACACCGCCCCGCCGCTCACGGCTGTGAGGAGCCGGGCGGTGTGCACGGGGTCCTGTTCCTTGCCCCACGGAACTCGGATTCCCCTGCTGGCAACGCGGAGATCGCTATTCCATGCACGATGGTCCGGCAGGCCTGCAGCTTGTTGTTCGGCAAGCGTGAATGAACGGCCTTGGAGCTCAATCGGAAGGGGCGCGGTAATCCTCATCAGCCATTGTTGGCATGCTCCAAGGACCTCTGGGAGGTTACCCACAGTGTGGAGGACTAGTGGGCCCCATCAGCACTCACCGAGGGGCGAGATCTCAACCGAAAGACCAACCCAAAGTGCCGAGAGCTAACCCCTCGGCAACAAAACTGGAGGGCACAGGGAAAGCCGCTTCCTTCAGGCCACCAACCTCCACCGAGGGGCGAGATCTCAACCGAAAGACCAACCCAAAGTGCCAAGAGCTAACCCCTCGGCGCGAGAGGTGAGCAAGAGGAGCGCGAGAGCTAACCCCTCGGCGCATCAAGCATCAAGCATCAAGCATCAAAAGAGCTAGATGGACGTCCGGTGGAAATTCTGGTGGCTGCGGCTTGCAGTTGGTCCGCGCTGGCCCTGGTAGCGGTTACCGTACTCGCCGGAACCGTAGGGGTGCTCCGCCGAGGACGTCAGGCGGAAGAAGCACAGCTGGCCGATCTTCATGCCCGGCCACAGTTTGATGGGCAAGGTTGCCACGTTGGAGAGCTCCAACGTCACGTGACCCGAGAAACCGGGATCGATGAAGCCAGCCGTCGAGTGTGTCAGCAGCCCCAGGCGTCCAAGGGATGATTTCCCCTCAAGACGCGCAGCGATGTCGTCGGCCAGGCTGACAGTTTCATAAGTAGATCCGAGCACAAACTCACCGGGGTGCAGGATAAAGGGCTCGTCGCCTTCCACTTCCACCAGCCGGGTCAGTTCGGGCTGTTCCTCTGCGGGGTCGATGTGGGCGTATTTATGGTTGTCGAAGAGCCGGAAAAACCGGTCAATCCGCACGTCCACGGAGGACGGCTGAACCATCGCGGGGTCGTACGGTTCAAGAACAATCCGTTGGGAGTCTATTTCGGCACGAATATCGCGGTCAGAGATCAGCACAGCATCAAAAATACCCCATGCATTGTCCGCGCCGCCCCATGGGACTATAGTTCCCGGACATGTAGAACCGCGCCCGTACCTGGGGGCAACGAGCATTCGCGGGGTAAAAGTGAGAAAAATGGCAGCGCCTGCCGCTATCGTGCTGGCCTGCGCGCTGGCGCTGGGGGTGGCCGCATCCAGCCAAATTCTCCCGTCCACCCAGACGGTCCCCGGCCCCATTGCCAGCCCGTCGTCCGGCGTTCCGTCAGGACTGACGGCACCGAAAGAAACCACGACGGCGGACCCCGCACCTTCAGCGCCGCTCCCGGCGGCCGGTACCGCGTCCAATCCCGCCACTGTGCCCGCCCCTGCTCCCGCGACACCGGAGCCTGCACCAAGCGCCGGAACGGAAACCGACTCGGACAGCGGACCCGTCGCGGTGGATCCCGTGTTTGAAACGCCACCTCCTGTGCCCAACATCGGGCCATCCTGGGGACCGGACAACCCCTCGGAGACGGGTGCCACCGATCCACCGGCAACGGAGCCGGCTCCACAGGAGACCGCTACTACTGTCCCGGCCGAACCCACGCCGACGGCCCCGGCCGTCGGGCCAAGCCCGGCTGCGTCTCCCACGCCAACAGCGCCAACGCAAACGGCGTCCGCGACTCCCTCCCCAACAGAAACGGCATCCTCCACAGAACCAGCACCAACAGAGACGTCGGCCCCAACACAACCGGCCCCCACAGAAACCACCTCACCCGCTCCAACACCCACACCCGAAACGACCACAACACCGCCCACCACCCCCTTCCCGGGCAAGGCCCCCAGCGGCGAGGCAGATCCGGAAAACGGTGCGCTTGCCCTCCTCCCGGACAGCAACACAGCTGCGATCCTGACGGTCTTCAACGCGATCAACAGCTACCGCGCATCGCTTGGTCTGGCACCGGTGAAGTATCACGCGACGGTGGCGAGCCTGGCCCAGGACTGGTCCAACAACATCGCGACGCGTGAGGTGATCCAGCACCGCGCCAACTTCTGGACGGATCCTCGGGCGCTCAATCCGAACAATGGCGCGGGTGAAGTCATCGCTGTCCGCTGGGACCGTGACGCGGCCCAGCTTGTGGAGTGGTGGAAGGGTTCGCCGGGTCACGATGCTCTTCTCCGTGATCCCCGGTTCAACGTCATGGGCATAGGTATCACGTACACGGATGGCAATTGGCAGACCACCCCTAACCGTTACACGCTGTGGGGTGTGGTGAATTTCTTCGGCTACACAACGTTGCCGGCTGGGACCACAACGAGCCCCGGCGGTACTGTTCCGCCTCCAACTGACCCTGTGGGTGTCTGCGAACCTGGCAGCAAGCACCAGCCACCCACCCTCAACTTGAGCGCGGCATCGATCAGCAGCGCAGCCGACCTCGTGTCGATCGCCGGCGACGGCTCCGTGGTTGCGTACCCATCATGGGGCGGCGGCCGGTACGGAGGCGGCAAGAGGATCGGCGTGGGGTTCACCGGACTCAAGGACCTCTTCATTGTGGACTGGGACCGGGATGGTGTGTTTGACCTGATCTCCCAAAGACTCGACGGCGCGCTCTTGGTGTATCCCGGTCTTCAGGCAGGTGGGTTCAAGGATCCTGTTGCGCTTGGCCAGGGCTGGGGGACGCTGAACATCGCTGTGGGCACTTGGTGCGCCAACAACCGGCTTCCCCAGATAGTTGCCATGGATTCGGGCGGTAACCTGTACCTCTATAAGAATGCGGGCCTGGCCTATATTCGTGCGCAGGCGGCGATTGGAACGGGCTTCCCTGCAATCAGGCTGAGCATGGTGGATTACAACGCCGACGGATTCCAGGATCTGCTCACAACCGAGGCAAACGGCACCCTCCGGCTGTATCGCGGCAGCGGGCTGGGCACGCCCAAGCAGGAATCCCGTCCGGTAGTGGGTGCAGAATGGACCGACTACATAGGGCTGCGGGCGCTGCGCGGGGTGACGGGTCCCGACTCGACGGGTATTGCCGGACTGGACCGCAATGGTGTTGTTGAGTATTGGGATCTCAACACCGGACGCCTGACTACGCCTGTGACCATCGGTATCGGCTGGGGCGGGCTGAAGTTCGCCCAATAAAGCGGAAACCGACGCACCCAACCGGCGGACCGCCGTCGTACGCCAACTGCGGCGTCCCGGACAAAACCAACTGCGGCGTCCCGGACGAAACCAACCGCGGCTAAACGGACGAGTCGGCTTCGATCGCAACCTTGAGTTGTTCCAGCTGCGCCACTTCGCCCTCAAGGGTTTTTTGGATCATGCCGTTCATGAGCTTCCGCAGGCCCTTGGGGTGGTATTCGAGCGCGAAGCGAAGTCGAGTGGTGTTGCCTTCGGTACTGAGGTAGTAGCCTCCGGTTGGCCGGGCGGGTCCTGCCACTACGGCATAGCGGACTTCGGCGCCGGGACGGGCGTCTGTGATCTTGAAGTCGGCGGCTACGGGGCGGCCGCCTGGCCCGGAAACGGTCTGCTGGTAGAGGGCGCCCTTCTGCCCGCGTATCCCGGAGCGAAGCGAAATGCTCCGTATCCCAGTTCGCCACAGGGAGTTGTTCATTCCGTCCATGAGGAATCCGTACACGGTCATGGCGTCCCTGCTGATCACCACTTCATTAGCTGCGAATGCCACGGAAACCTCTTTCGGCGTACGGTCGAATGTCGTAGCCCGGTTCCCCATACACAGCAGCTAACATCTTCAGAATAGTCAGCGGCGGGCGCCTGCGACACACGACTGCCGAGCCTTGACCGAATGGTTACCTGCCAATTTTCCGGGGCACTGCTGACAGGCGTCCCCAGGCCCGGTAGAGTGCCGTGCGGCTGGCAACAAGCAAATTGGGGGCGTTATGCGAAGTCACATCCGTTCGGGTTCCATGGGGAACGCACGACGACGGCTGGCGGCTTGCGCTGCTGTCTTCAGCCTAGCGGTGGCTGGCGGCGTCGTGGCTGCAGCGCCTGCCACGGCTGCGCCGACTCAAGCTGTCACCACCACAGCACCGGCCGCCGTCGCCCAAACAGCGGTCCCCACCACAGCGAATCCGCTGCCGAGCGTCGATCCTGTGGGCGATCCCGCGAACCTCTCTGTCTTGGTCAATAAGTCCCGGCCACTGAACCCGGTGAGCTACGCTCCTGGCGACCTGGTCAACGCCCGCGGTTCCGGACAGTATCTGCGGGCCGAGGCTGCGGCATGGCTCAATGGTTTGTTCCAAGGTGCGGCCGATGCCGGCACAGGCGGGCTGGCGGTAGTGAGCGGTTACCGCTCCTACACTCAACAGCAGCAGGTCTACTCCTATTACGTCAGCATCTACGGCCAGGCCCAGGCTGACCTCATTTCGGCGCGTCCCGGGCACAGCGAACACCAGACGGGACTCGCCGTGGACGTCGGAAACGCCAACGGTTCCTGCGGCCTCAGCACCTGCTTCGGGGACACTGCCGCAGGTATCTGGGTGGCGGCGAATGCCCACAGGTACGGCTTCATAGTCCGGTACCCCAACGGCTACACCAATGTCACGGGGTACAGCTACGAGCCGTGGCATTTGCGCTACGTCGGGGTGGATCTGGCCACCGACATGAAGCGCCGCGGCTTCCCCACCATGGAACAATACTTCGCCGGCAACCCCACCGCATATGCAAGCATCACCTCCGGCGCTGACCTGGTTGCTGCGGACTCCTCGGGCCGGCTCCTTCGCTATCCTGCACACGGCGGTGGCGGCTACGGCATTCCTTCTGTGATCGGCTCCAACTGGCATGGTGTGAAGCAGGCCTTCGTGGTGGACTGGGACGCTGATGGCGTCTACGACATCCTTGCGCAGTGGGACAACGGCACGTTGGGCTTGTTCAAGGGTTGGCCTGGCGGTGCTTTCTCCACTCAGATCGTGGTGGGAACGGGTGATTGGGACAAGATGACCATCACCGTGGGCAAATGGTCCGCCGCGCAGGGGTACCCGGGCATTGTGGGGTATTTCCCGGATGGCGGTCTCCGGTACTACCCCAATACTTCGGGCAGGGCTTTGAGCTACCGGGTGGATATCGGGAGTGGTTGGGCAGGCATGGGCCTGACCATGGCCGACTGGAATGCCGACGGCGCCAACGACATCCTGGCAATCACCACCTCCGGGCATTTGCTCAGCTACCCGGGCAACGGCGGGGGTGGTTTCGCGGGCCTTCCCGCCACTGTTGGTTCCGGCTGGGGCACCATGAAGGCACTGGTTCCGAGCTTCGGTTTGTCCGGTCCGGGTACGCGCAGCATCACTGCGCAAACCGTGGACGGTTACCTCGTGGACTACGCGCTGGGCGTAGGTGTGTGGGGTACTCAGCGCCAAGTGGGCAACGGCTGGAACGGCATGAAGCTGTTTAGATAAGGGGATGGTCGCCCATCGGTGCGCCGGTCATGAGGAGCCCTGTAACTGCGCTAAGCTAGGACTCGCTCAGGGGATTTTCCCGGGCAACGCGGGCGTAGCTCAATGGTAGAGCGCTAGCTTCCCAAGCTCGATACGCGGGTTCGATTCCCGTCGCCCGCTCCAAGAAAACCCCGGATCCAACGATCCGGGGTTTCTTTGTTCCCAAGACATGCTCGACGACGACACTCACCAAAGAGGGCCGTTTACCCGTCGACCGGGAGGCCTCGCGAGCCTAAACTCTTACGTACATCCACCTATCCGGGAGGTCCTCCAATGACTCTCGCCGACGATGCTGGGGCGGGTCCGCTCGCCGTCATCAACCGCCTGCTGGAAGCTACGAACAAGCACGATCTTGAAGCCTTGGCTGAGTGTTTCGCGCCGGGCTACGTCAACGAAACACCGGCCCACCCCACCCGGGGATTCACGGGACGGGACACTATCCGCAGCAATTGGGAGCAACTCTTCACAGGTGTACCGGACATCGCAGCCCGCATGCTGTCCCACAGCGTGAGCGGCGGAAGTGTGTGGACAGAGTTGCATTTGAAGGGTGCCCGCCGTGACGGCACCCCGCATGAGATGACCGGCGTCATTATCTTCGGCGTGGACCAGGGCATCATCAGCAGCGCCCGTTTCTACCTTGAACCCGTGGAGCAGGTTGTGACCGTGGACGATACCGCGGAACGCGTCACTCACCGCGTGACGCATGGCCGACCGGCGGTTCAGCCCACCCAATAGGCAGAGGGCCGCGTGACTCCGGCCACAGCACTATCCGGGGAGGTGTATCGTCAGGAGTCAGGAGCCATTTCGGCTCCGCTCTAAGGGAGCCATCATGGGCGACAAATCACCGCGCCAAACTGCATCGAAGAAATCCAGCAAATCCATCAAGGAAAAACGCGCGGATAAGCGGGCTTCCGAGTCCTCCGCCACCGAGGCGGCAAAGCCTTCTACCGGCAACAAGAAGTGACCGCGCCAACCGGCCAGCTGAGCATAGGCGTCCTGGCTTCCTCGCTGAAGCCCAATGAGCGCCGCCTGCCGATCCACCCGCAGCATCTGGAGCGCATTGCACCGGAAGTCCGGCAACAGCTCCGCTTTGAACATGGCTACGGCGAGCGGTTCGGTGTCCCGGACAGCAAGCTTGAGTCGCTGGTGGGCGGGCTTGGTACACGTCAGGAGTTGATCGCCACTAACGATGTCATCCTCCTGCCCAAGCCGCAGGCCCAGGACTTGGCGGAGCTCCGTGACGGCCAAACTTTGTGGGGCTGGCCGCACTGCGTGCAGGACCGGGCGATCACCCAGTTGGCGATCGACAAGAAGCTCACGCTCATTGCTTTTGAGGCGATGAACCACTGGGCGGGCGACGGTGGCTTCGGCCTCCACGTCTTCCACAAGAACAACGAGCTCGCCGGGTACTGCTCCGTGCTGCACGCCCTGGCCCTGACGGGTTCCACCGGCGACTACGGCCGCCGGCTCAGCGCCGTCGTGATTGGTTTCGGAGCCACCGCCCGCGGTGCCGTCACCGCGCTCAATGCCCATGGCGTCCATGACGTCCAGGTCCTTACCAACCGTGGCGTTGCCGCCGTCGGATCTCCGATCCATTCAGTGCGGATCGTGCAGTTCGACCACGACAGCAAGGCGCCGTTCCTCAGCGAAGTCATCACGGACAAGGGGCGCAAGCCCTTGGCGCCGTTCTTGGCCGCGGCGGACATCGTGGTCAATTGCACCCTGCAGGATCCGAACGCCCCGCTGACCTACCTGCGGACGGAGGACCTGGCGGAATTCCAGCCGGACAGCCTGATCGTGGATGTTTCCTGCGACGAAGGCATGGGTTTCAGCTGGGCGCGGACCACCACGTTCGACGAGCCCATGTTCCGCGTGGGCGGGCACGTCAACTACTACGCCGTGGACCACAGCCCGTCATATCTTTGGAACTCGGCCAGCTGGGAAATCAGTGAGGCCCTGCTTCCATTCTTGGAAACCGTGGTGGCGGGACCGGACGGATGGGACGCCAATGAGACCGTCTCCCGGGCCATCGAAATCCGTGAAGGTGTCATCCGCAATCCGGACGTCCTGGAGTTCCAGGGCCGATCCGCGGAGTACCCGCACCTACCTGTGGCCTAGCGCCACGCAGAATGAAGCGCCCCCCGGTTCGCCGGGGGCGCTTCGACTGTTTAGACGGTCTGCGGCTCCCGCACGATCCGCAGCACCCGACGCCGATCCCGCAGGTCTACTTTGATGTGCAGGGATGACTTCCGGGCCAGTACGACGGCGACTACCGCAGCTGCGATGGCCGGCACGCCACCGGAGATCAGGACGGCCAGGTGCGGACCGAGGTGCTCGGCGAGCCAACCCATCATGGGACCGCCGATTGCCTGGCCGCCGATCAGCACCACCAGGTACAGACTCATGACACGGCCGCGAATGCTCATGTTGGAGCTGGTCTGCACCATTTGGTTGGCCGCGGTGAGGAACATCAGACACCAGAATCCGGCCAGGACCATGGTGACGCTGAACCACACCATGGTTGGCATGAGCGAGGAAACACAGAGCATCAGGCCGTACAACCCGGCGGACGTCACCACCGAGCGCAACCGCAACTGACGACGGCGGGTGGACGCTACCGCACCGGTCAGCGCACCGAGCGCAACCATGGCGTTCAGCAGGCCGTAGCCTCCGGCACCGGCGTCGTACACGTGGTCCGCGAACGCGGCCAGCAGCACCGGCAGGCTCATCGCGAAAACTGCCACGAAGCCGGCCATCAACCATGGCCAGTAGATGGTTGGCTTGCTCAGCGCGTAGTTGAGGCCTTCGCGCAGCATTCCTTTCTTGCGGGGCGTCGGCTGGCTGAGGTGCAGCTGGTCCTTGCGGAGGATCAGCAGCATGGCCACCGTGGAGCAGCACGCCACGGCGTTGGCGGCGAAGGCCCAGCCGGCACCAACTGCTGTGAGCAGCACACCGGCCAGGGCGGGACCGATCAGTCCACCGAGCTGGAAGGTGGTGGAGTTCACGCTGATGGCGTTCCGCAGGTACTTGGGGCCCACGAGTTCGTTGACGAACACTTGCCGGGCCGGCTGGTCCAGGACGGTCACAAAGCCCAAAACCAGGGCGATGACGTACACGTGCCACACTTCTACGCGCTGGCTTAGGGAGAGCACCGCGAGCACGGCTGCGAGTACCGCTGCCGCCGACTGGCAGATGATGAGGATCTTTCGCTTGGCAAAGCGGTCGGCGATCATGCCGCCCCACGGACCAAGGAAAAGCGACGGCATGAACTGCAGCGCCACAGTGATTCCGACGGCGGTGACGGAACCGGACAGCTGGAGCACCATCCAGTCCTGGGCGATGCGCTGCATCCAGATGGCGATCACGGCAATAAAGTGGCCGATTGCGAAGATCCTGAAGTTGGGGACTTTCAGGGATATGAAGGTATGCCGCCAGGGCAGCTTTTCGCTCACGACGGCGAGTGGCTGGGTGACGGTGTCCGGCGGCTGAGGCGCGGAGAGGGAATCGATGACGGGCTGGCTGACGTTTGCCGCTGAAGGCGGTGGGGGTGCCAAAAGTAGTCCTCGGATCGAGAGTTTCGGTGGGATACGTTTAACGCTATGGTTGCCAGCAGCAATTATGGAAGCGTATTGCGCCTATAACTAGCATTGCGGAATGCAATGAGCCCTCTCCACCGGCGCAGTACTCCGGCCCGGCGCTGACCTGCGCTTTAGGAGTTACGTGTTCGAACCTGTCCAGCTCCGTTCCTTTTTGGCCGTCGCAGAGACGCTGAGTTTCACCAAGGCTGCAGAGCGCCTGGGACTGGCACAGCCCACAGTCAGCCAGCATGTCCGCAAGCTCGAGGCTTCCGCCAAACGGGTGTTGGTTGCCCGCGATACGCGCGAGGTCCGGCTCACCGACAACGGCGATGCCATGGCCGGATTTGCCCGCAGCATCCTGGCCGCCCACGACTCCGCTGCCCGCTACTTTTCCGGTTCAGCCATGCGCGGGCGGCTCCGCTTTGGCACTGCCGACGACCTCGCTATCACCGGCCTTCCCCGGATCCTTCGCGAGTTCCGGCAGCTGTACCCACAGATCAACTTGGAGCTCACCGTCAGCCAAAGCGACCAGCTCTACAAGCGACTCAACGCCGGGCAACTGGACCTGGTGTTCGTGAAGTGGGTGGCCGGGGCGAAGGAAGGCACCGTGGTCCGGCACGACAACTTCGCCTGGGTGGGCGTCGAGCAGACCGTGCTGGAACCCGGGGCACCCGTCCCCCTCATCGCCTACCCCGCCCCAAGCCTCAGCCGAAAACTTGCCATCGACGCTTTGGAAGCCGAGGGCCGGACCTGGCGGATCACCTGCAGCACCAAGCAAATCAGTGGCGTGCTCGCTGCTGTGCGCGCCGGTATTGGAGTTGCGGTAATGCCCGCATCCTTGGTGCCGGAGGACTTGAAGGTCATCACCCAGAGGTTCGGCCTACCCCCGGTGGGTGACGTCGATTTCACCCTGATCCGCAATCCGCTGGCCAACGCTGAAGTGATCGACGCCCTCACTCAGGCCATCATGGGCCGGACGTTGAGTAAGTCGAACTAGTGGACAGGGCGGCTTGGCCGGCTGCGGTCCACCAGCGACGGTCGGGGTGGGAATGCGACTTTCGAAGGCGGCGGGTTGAGGACGCCGAAAGCGACCGGAACATTCGAAGCCTGAACCGACGGCCGTAGTACGCTCACCCAATGATTCACGCTGAGCTAACACGTCCATCGTCAAGCCTCCATGCGTCCTGGCTGGAAAGCTGGGACGAGTGGGGAACCCTTGACCAAGACGGCTCCGCGGCCTTTCTGGCAGCCCGCTACGAGTTGGATCTCCGCGACAGCAACCACTTCGCCCAGTGGGTTGAACTGCTGCACCACATGCCCTTGGCAGAATTCCAGCCTCCTGAAGGCGTGGTCAACCAGAGCACCATCTGGGTGGTGGAGGGCAATTCGTATCTGGGTTCCACTAGTCTCAGGCACGCCCTTTCGAGTGAGTATCTGACCGAGGTGGGAGGACATATCGGTTATGGAATCCGGCCCAGTGCCAGGGGCCGGGGACTCGCCAAGCTTGCCCTCAATGGCGCGTTGGAAGAAGCGCATGCGCTCGGAATGGAACGCGTCATGGTGACCTGCAAGCAGTCCAACCCGGCGTCCGCCCGCACCATCGAGGCCTGCGGCGGCATCCTTGAAGGCGCCCGCCCACCGGAGAGTTTCAGCCCGGACCTGGGCGTTACCGAACCCATTCATCGATACTGGATAGATCTGTAGGCCACGGATGTGCGCGGTCAGGCCACCCCATCCTTTGGCGGTGGTTCCGGACGTCGCGCCCTTTTCCGCCGTTTGCACCAGTAACCTCTGGTGCGCGCGGCGGGAGCGGGTGCGGTGTCGCTGCCTCAGGGGTGCGTGTGGCGGGAGCGGTGGCGCACGACCGCCGGGCGCGGGCGCGGAAATGCTCACCAGGCGATACGCCCTTACTGGGTAAGCGCATTCCCGGTATCCTGTGAAGCATGATCGACCTCACCACGCTGGCTGACCTCACGCCTGGCATTTGCTCCGTCACTCTCCGCTCACACGGGATTGACGATGTGGTCCGGATTTCCTCGGACGCAGGCTTGGCCGGCATCGAATGGGGAACGGATGTGCACGTCAGCGATCCCGGTTCAGCTGCGCACGCGAGGGAAGCCACGGAGGCGGCTGGACTCAGCGTCCTGTCGTTGGGTTCGTACTACCGGTGCGGCGCATTCGGAGACTTCACCCGCGACCTGGACCTCGCTGCAGCGCTCGGAGCCCCCCGCGTCAGGGTGTGGGCCGGTGAACTCGGTTCGGCGGACGCCAGCCAGGAGCACTGGGATGCGATCGTGAAGGACACTCGGCGAATCGCGGACCTCGCGTCCGAGCGCGGAATCGCCATCGCGTTCGAGTACCACGGCCGAACCCTCACGGACTCCCCCGCCACCACTCTTGAACTCCTGAACCAGGTCAACCACGCCAACGTCGGCACTTACTGGCAGCCCGCCGTCGGGCTTTCAGACAAGCAGGCGCTGGAGTCCCTCCACGAAGTCTTGCCGCACCTGGTGGGCGTGCACTGTTTCTCGTGGGGGCCCCAAGCTGAGCGTTTCCCGCTTCGGAACCGGAAACTGCTGTGGCAGACCGTTACCGACGTCCTGCGCGGCAACGGCAAGGACATGGACATCATGCTGGAATTCGTGGAGGACGACCTTCCGGACAACGTGCTCAACGACGCCGCTTTCCTGCACACCATCACACTGGGTGAGGACTAAACGGTCCAGCCCATCCGGTGAAGCCATGCGGCACAAAGCACGGTCCACTGATCCGCGCCGGGCGTCCCCGTAGCCAAGCCAATGCCGTGGACACCGTTCGGAAATACGTGAAGCTCCACTGAAACGCCGGCCCTGCTCAGCGCTCCTGCGTACGCGAGGCTGTGGCTGACTGGAACGGATTCGTCGTCGGCAGTGTGCCATAGGAAAGCGGGCGGAGCGTCAGGCGTGACGTGCAGTTCCGTTGACAGCTCACGCAGGACTTCCGGCGTTGCGCCCACTCCTGCGAGGTTGTCCACGGACCCCTGATGCACGGAATCCACGAACGAAATCACCGGATAGCAGAGGATGCTGAGGTCTGGAACTGACGCATCAATATCCAGCCCGGGATCTCCAGTGAGCACGCCCACGGACAGCGTTGAAGCCAGATGCCCGCCGGCAGAAAACCCGAGGACCCCAACCCGCGCCGGATCGACGTTCAATCCATGATTACCATCGCGGATCCAGATCAAGGCCTGCTTGGTGGTGGCCAACGGCGCCGGGTGCCGATGCGGAGCCACTGGATATCGCAACACAAACGCGTGGATCCCCAGCGAAGCAAGCCATTCAGCGACCGGCTCGGCCTCGTGGTCGGCCTGCTTGGCGTAGCCTCCGCCGGGTAGCACCAGGACGGCGGGGGCCGCTCCGGTGGAACGCCCGACGGCGGGAATCACCGTGAGCGCCCGGGGCGCCTGGCCAGCGGCGGAGGTCATACTTGCGATTCGGCCGGGATCTCCGTGCTGCGGCGGAGCTTGACCGCGCCACTGACGGGAGGCGTGTCAGGATCTCCGGCAGCGAGGCGCCCAATGTCCTCCAGCGGCAGATGCACGGTGGACAAAGCCGGGCGGAAGTCCCGCAGGGTTTCGATGTCGTCAAAACCGGCGATGGTGGCGTCCCGGGGAATCCACACGCCTTCGGGCCGGAGCGCCGCTGTAACTCCAATGGCCATGACATCATTCACGGCGAAGATGCAGAGCCGCTCTTCGGAAGCCTTGATCCGCTCGGCGAGCGCCAGGCCGGCGTCGTATCCGCCGGCGCGGTTGAAGCCCGTGCGCATGATCTCTGCTTCGGGCCTGCCGGCGTCAGCGAGTCCGCGCTGGAAACCGCGCACACGGTCGTCGGAGGTGTACAGCCCTTCGGGACCTGCAACGATCAGGAACTCACCGTGGTGCGTGGCGGCCAGTTCCGCAGCGAGGCCTGCAGCAAGCTCCTCATTGGGGACTTTCACCACGTGGTAGCCCTCCGTAGTGGAAGCGCCAACCACCGGGTGGCCCACGACCCCCACGTGACCGCCGTTGCGGCAGTAGCGGTCCAGTTCGGCGGCGAGTTCCACGTTGCCTTGCTTGTCCTCGGCGCGCACGGAGCGCGAGCCGGCGATCACGATCGAATCGGCACGCCGGGCGGCAAATGCGGCCACTGCTTCTTTTTCATCCGCGGGCGCACCGGACGTGCTGGCCAGCAGCACCATGCGGTTCTGCTGGCGGGCTGCTTCCTGGACGCCACGTGCGATGGCGGAGAAATAGGGATCGGCGATGTCATGAACAATGAGGCCGATCAATCCGGAGCTGGATTTCGCCAGTGCCTGCGCCTGGGCG
This sequence comes from Arthrobacter sp. GW822-FHT05G07, assembly GCF_058799755.1. Taxonomy (NCBI): domain Bacteria; kingdom Bacillati; phylum Actinomycetota; class Actinomycetes; order Micrococcales; family Micrococcaceae; genus Arthrobacter; species Arthrobacter sp. GW822-FHT05G07. The sequence continues at coordinate 346,802 of NZ_JBXALT010000004.1, forward strand.
TTGGGTACGTAGCCGAGCTTGTCGGCGGCCTCGCGGACACGCTCTGCGATGTCCTCGGCGGGTTTGCGGGACGAGCCGTTCAGGACCCGGGATGCCGTGGCAAGGGAGACTCCTGCCAAACGGGCAACTTCACTCAGTGTGCTGGCGGCCACGGGGCCCTCCTTTTCTGCAAGCGTCGGGACTGGCGCTAAGGAAATTATGGCAGTTCTCGCTGAATTATGGGAAAGCGCTTGCCAACCCGGCGCGCCATAGTGCATGATCGATGCAACGGGAATGCGCTTTCCCACATGAGAACAGCAAGCACCGGCATCCGCAGAGCGACCGGCACACAAGGCACTGGAGAAAACATGGGCTACGAAACAAAGACGATCCGCATCGCCATGAACGGCATTACCGGCCGTATGGGTTACCGCCAGCACCTGCTGCGGTCCATCCTGCCCATCCGCGACGCCGGCGGCTTCACCCTTGAAGACGGCACCAAGGTTCAGGTTGAGCCGATCCTGGTTGGACGCAACGAAGCCAAGATCCGCGAACTCGCCGAGCTCCACAAGGTCTCCGAATGGACCACTGACTTGGCCGCCGTCATCGCTGACCCCACCGTTGACATCATCTTTGACGCCTCCATGACCAGCCTCCGCGCCGCCACCCTGAAGAAAGCAATGCGCGCCGGCAAGCACATCTTCACCGAGAAGCCCACGGCCGAGACCCTCGAAGAAGCCATCGAGCTGGCACAGATCGGCAAGGAAGCCGGCGTCACCGCAGGCGTTGTGCACGACAAGCTGTACCTCCCCGGGCTGGTGAAGCTCCGCCGTCTGGTGGATGAGGGCTTCTTCGGCCGCATCCTTTCCATCCGTGGCGAATTCGGCTACTGGGTCTTCGAAGGCGACGTCCAGGCTGCCCAGCGTCCGTCCTGGAACTACCGCAAGGAAGACGGCGGTGGAATGACCACGGACATGTTCTGCCACTGGAACTACGTCCTTGAAGGCATCATCGGCAAGGTCAAGAGCGTCAACGCCAAGACCGCCACGCACATCCCCGCACGCTGGGACGAGGCAGGCAAGGAATACAAGGCCACCGCTGACGACGCTTCCTACGGCATCTTCGAACTGGAGACCCCGGGCGGCGACGACGTCATCGGCCAGATCAACTCCTCCTGGGCCGTCCGCGTCTACCGCGACGAACTGGTCGAGTTCCAGATCGACGGCACCCACGGTTCCGCCGTCGCAGGTTTGAACAAGTGCGTTGCGCAGCAGCGCGCCCACACCCCCAAGCCCGTCTGGAACCCGGACCTGCCCGTCACGGAATCCTTCCGCAGCCAGTGGCAGGAAGTTCCCGCCAACGCTGAACTGGACAACGGCTTCAAGCTGCAGTGGGAAGAATTCCTGCGCGACGTCGTCGCCGGCCGCGAGCACCGCTTCGGCCTGCTTTCGGCAGCACGCGGTGTGCAGCTGGCCGAGCTCGGCCTGCAGTCCTCGGCTGAGCGCCGCACCATCGACATCCCGGAGATCACCCTCTAATGACGTCACTGATTCTTCCCACCGACGACGGCGGCACCCGCGAGTACCGCCTTCAGGCAGCCACCTCGTGGGCCAAGCCGACCGCTCCTTTGACGGCCCGCCGCGCTTACGCCGCCGCCCACGTCATCCCTCAGGTCGCCGCGGACAACACTCCCGGCGCACCGGCTCAGCTCGATTGGGACGCCACGTTGGCCTACCGGCACGAGCTGTGGTCCTACGGGCTTGGCGTTGCCGACGCCATGGACACCGCGCAGCGCGGCATGGGCCTTGACTGGGCAGCCACCCAGCAGCTCATCAAGCGCACCGGTGCCGAGGCCGCCTCCGTTGTTGCAGCGGGCAACGCTGCCATCACCGGCAAGTCCGTCCGCGACCTTGTCTCTTGCGGCGCAGGCACCGACCAGCTGGATATCACTGCCCTTCCCGAGGGCGCAGCGGGTATCCAGGCCGTCATCGACGCCTACCGCGAGCAGATTGCCGTCGTCAGCGAAGCCGGTCCCAAGGTCATCCTCATGGCGTCCCGCGCCCTGGCCAAGGTTGCCAACGGCGCTGACGACTACCTGCACGTCTACTCGACACTCCTGCAGGAAGTCGACCAGCCCGTCATCCTTCACTGGCTTGGCACCATGTTCGATCCCGCACTGGCCGGCTACTGGGGCTCCGACGACGTCTCTGTGGCCACCGATACGTTCCTCAGCTTGATCCGCGAGCACTCGGACAAGGTTGACGGGGTGAAGGTTTCGCTGCTGGATGCTTCCCACGAGGTCGCCCTGCGCGCTGCACTTCCGGAAGGCGTCCGCCTCTACACCGGCGACGACTTCAACTACCCGGAACTGATCGACGGCGACCAAACGCACCACTCGGACGCCCTGCTGGGCATCTTCGCTGCCATCTACCCTGCCGCTTCGGTTGCCTTGCAAAAGTACGACGCCGGTCAGGGCACCGAAGGTCGCGCCATCCTTGACTCCACCCGTGAGCTCGGAAAGCACATCTTCAGCGCACCCACGTTCTACTACAAAACCGGCATCGCCTTCATGTCCTGGCTCAACGGCAAGCAGCCCGGCTTCCAGATGGTGGGCGGCCTGCACTCGGGTCGCTCCGTGCTGCACCTGGCTAAGACGTTTGAACTGGCCGATCAGGCCGGCTTGCTGAAGGATCCGTCGCTGGCCGCGTTCCGGATGTCCGACTTCCTGCGGATCAACGGGGTGGGCGCATGAGCGCGGACTTCTCCCGGCTGTCGCTGAACAGCGCCACCACCAAGAAGTGGACCCTGGCCGAAGCCGTGGATGGTTGCGCACGCGCGGGGATCCCCGCGATCGGACCGTGGCGTGACCGCGTGGCCGAGGCTGGCTTGGACAAGGCAGCGAAGCTGATCAAGGACGCAGGTCTCCGGGTTTCCTCGCTCTGCCGCGGTGGCTTCCTCACGGCGGCTGACGCTGAAGGACAGGCTGCAGCGCTGGCTGACAATTTTGAAGCCGTCCGTGAGGCAGTAGCGCTGGACACGCAGGAGCTGTTCCTGGTGGTTGGTGGGCTCGCTCCGGGTGAGAAGGACGTGGTGGCTGCACGCCAGCGCGTGGCCGACCGCCTCGAGGAACTTGTTCCGTTCGCTTCGGAGAACGGCGTGCGCCTGGTGCTGGAACCCCTGCACCCCATGTATGCCGCCGACCGCGCGCTCATCTCCACCCTTGGCCAGGCTCTCGATCTCGCCGCGCCGTACGACGCAAAGGCTGTCGGCGTCGCCGTCGATACCTTCCACGTCTGGTGGGATCCGGAACTGAAGGCGCAGATCGAACGCGCCGGCCGCGAAAATCGCATCGCCTCTTACCAGGTGTGCGACTTCAACCTGCCCATCGCTGCGGACGCGCTTTTGTCCCGCGGCATGATGGGCGACGGCGTCATCGACTTCGCCACCATCGGCACCTGGGTCAGGGATGCCGGATACACCGGCGACATCGAAGTTGAAATCTTCAACCAGGAAATTTGGGACGCCGACGGCGACACCGTCCTGGAAACCATGAAGCAGCGCTACGCGGAGCTCGTCCTCCCGTTCGCATAACCACGTGGTCCTCCCGCGGATGCCCTAAGTTCCGCGGGAGGATCGCTCCAAAAAGCCAGCGGGCTCCTGCCAAGGTCACGGCAGGGGCCCGCTTTTGTGTCAGCGCCACCCATATTTCAGCTTTGCTGGCTCGGGACTGTGCGGCCACCACCTACTTTGATTGCTGGCATCGGCGGACACGCCGCATTCTGGGCGTGTCGAGAGGCTTTGAGTTTCGAAGAAGGTGGTGACCGCACGCTCGTCTTTTGTGTCGGTTGTAAGTCCTCGAACGGGCAGGTGAGATAAGTGGTACACAGCGGAAACATTGCGTCGACGAGAGGAAACAATGGCCACCTACGCTGGTTTTACCTGGACAAAGACGTCCACGAAACCACTGAAAGGACACCACCATGATGCTCTTGAAGACCCTGAACTTTTTCCTCGACGCCAGCGGCAGCCATAGCGGATCCGGCGATTCCAACAGCGAACCCGCTCCTGCCTTTACTACCGAACGCCTGACCTCCAGCGCTTGGGAGGGTTGGTGGGACGACGCCGATCAGGGCTTCCCCGCCGAAGCCTGAGTCGTCAACCCGCTACAAGCCCGTCCCAGGACCACTTGGGAACCATCCGGCCAGCGGGGACGTCCTCTGCTGAGCGCTGATAGCGGGCGGCGGTCCAATGCGTGCCCCACCACCTCGTCCGGCCAGGAACGGATTCAGGAGGCTCGCGCAGCGAGCTGCACCTTGGCCTTCGGCAGGCCGATGAAGGTGACCGAACCGCCGTCCGGCGCTGTCAATTCCAGCCTGATGCTTCGCGAGCCCTCTTGGGGTTCGATTGAGTCCACCAGGAAAACCTCACCGCTGATCCGGACGCTGTCACCGTTTCTGATGGTTTTGAGCTTGGTGTTGTGCGTTTCAGTGCTCATGGCGGGGATCTCCACGTGGGCTACTTGTTCTTCCTGGGCTCGTCACCGTGAGTTTCACGGATTTCTTCGCCGTCCCGAACCACTTGGTCTTCCTTTTCCTGCATCTTGTCGCTCTTCTTGGTATCGCGCGGTGGCAGTTGGATGCTTTCTTCGGCTTTAATACCGCCCTGCAGTTGGCGTCCGCGCTCCATCTCGGCATCGAATTCGGCTCCGAACAGCAAGGACATGTTCAGGATCCAGAGCCACAGCAGCATGATGATCACGCCTGCGAGAGCGCCGTACGTCTTGTTGTAGTTGCTGAAGTTGGCAACGTAGAAGCCGAAGCCCAGCGACGCCAGCGCGAAAATTACCAGAGCGATCAGGGAACCCATGCTCATCCAACGGAACTTAGGCTGCTTGACGTTGGGAGTGAAGTAGTAGAGCACCGCAATGATCGCCACCACAATGATGATGAGGACCGGCCACTTGGCGATGTTCCAGACGGTCAGGAACGTCTCCGACATTCCGATTGCGCCTCCTACCGCCTCCGCTACGGGACCGCTCAGCACCAGCATCCCTGCCACCAATGCAGCGCCCACAACGGAGACAACGGTGACCGCCAACATCGTGCCGCGCAGCTTGACGAAGCCGCGGCCTTCGTCCACTTCGTACACCCGGTTCATCGCCCGGCTGAAGGCTGTGGTGTACCCGGAAGCGGACCAAAGCGCCACCAGAATACCGAGAATCAGCGCGAAGCCAGCGGCGTTGGACTGAGTCAGCTCCTCGATGGGCTGACGCATGGCGTCTACGCCAGGTCCCGGAGCGAACTGCTGGACAATATCCAGCAGGGCGCCGGTGGTTTTTCCTGCATCGCCGAAGATCCCGATCAGGGAGACCAACGCCAAGAGCGCCGGGAACAGGGCAAGCACAGCGTAATAGGTCAACCCAGCAGCAGCGTCCGGGCACTGATCCTTGGTGAACTCCCGCAAGGTCCGCTTGGCGATGTACATCCACGTGGGCTTGGCGAGGTCGTTGGGACTATCCGGCTTACGCGAATCTTCGGGGGAAGGTGCGGTCTTCGCCTTGGCGGTGCTGGTGTGGGCTGAGTCTTGTGTAGTCATGGGGCACTCGTCCGTTGGGGTAGTTTGCGCGAACAACTGGCCCATCAATAGTAAGCATGCTGATGATTCATTCGGAAGAACCCACGCCGAATTATCGCCTACGAGTCCGGAAGATTATCGCGGACCTGACGGTGCGGCGTGATTCGAGCGCTCCCCAAGGCTGAGCCCTGGGGAGTACAACTAGGCCAGCTTGCTCGCCAGCAGGAACTCGAACGGGGACTCAATCACGGACCTGATGACTTGGCCCGCGGCTCCGAGGAGCGTTCCGGAATGCTCAAGGGAAGAAACCGTGAGGTTGCCCGGATCCAGCAGGCCCGGCGCGTGGCGCTCCAAACTGCTGAGCAACGCCGGCCTGAGCCACTCCGCCAGTACGGCGAAATGCCCGCCGAGGACTACGGCTTCAATATCCATCAACCGGGCAGAAGACGCGAGCGCAACGCCTAAGTACCTCCCGGCGTCGTGAACTGCCTCCGTGGCTTGCAGCTCCTGGGCGGTCAAGGCCGCCAGTAGCAGTTGCGTGCGTCCGCCCAGCGAGCCATCCGGGATGCCGGCCGCCTCGAAAATAGCCTCCTGGCCGGCAAAGGTTTCCAAGCATCCGGCTCCACCGCAGGAACAAGCCGGCCCGTCCGGGTGCACCACGATGTGGCCAAGTTCGCCCGCCGACCCGCCAGGTCCGGTGTAAAGCTCCGAGCCGATGATGACGCCCCCGCCCACGCCCACCTCACCTGAGACGTAAAGGAAGTCCGGCCGGCCTTCGCCATACCAAAGCTCTCCCAGCGCGGCACTGTTGGCCTCGTTGGACAATCTGACGCCAAGCGGGGCGCCTTCCAGCAAGGACCTCGGATTCAGCTCCTTGTGTTCCCAGTGCAGGTTGGGGGCGGACAACACCATGTTGCGCTGCTCATCCACCAAGCCCGGCACCGCCAGTCCGCCACCGAGGATCGAGATGTCCGCGGCGGCCGCGGCGGCTATGGCTTGGGCAGCCAGGCCACCCAAGCGTTCCATGACCTTTTCAGGCTCCAGCCCCCGGTTTCGGGATTCAACGGTGGAGTGGAACCGGAGGTTGCCCCCCAGGTCTACGAGGCCAACAGCCAGGTAATCCACGTTGATCTCCATGCCCACCACGCCACGGCGCGCGCTGAGCTCCAAGCCTTGGCCCGGCCGCCCCCGTTCACCGTCGCGATACAGACCAACTTCCGAGACCAGCCCGGATTCAACCAGATCGGCAACCAAGCTGGAAACGGCTGCCTTGGTGAGCCCGGTTCCGGCAGCCAACTGCGCGCGGCTGGGCTTGGCATCCCCGGTCCGTGCGATGGAGTCCATCACCAATGAAAGATTTCGACGGCGGACGTCACCTACGCGTCCGGGCGCGGCTTGCTCATTCACTGGCGTGGGACCTCCCTGCAGATTCAAAAAATTCTCCCGCTTCCATTGACCATGATCCATTATCCCTCATATAGTTCAGATTGAAAACTAATTGGAATGATCTTCTTCCAGTTCTTCCCAGTGCTTTGCAAAGGAGCAAAAATGACCCCGCAGCCCACCCCGCAGGACCGCTTCACCTTTGGCCTCTGGACCGTCGGCTGGACCGGCGCCGATCCGTTCGGCGTAGCCACCCGCCCGGCGCTGGACCCGGTGGAAGCAGTCCACAAGCTCAGCGAGCTTGGCGCCTACGGCATCACGTTCCACGACAATGACCTGGTCCCCTTCGACGCCACGGCGTCCGAGCGCGACCTCATCCTGAAGAACTTCAAGGCAGCGTTGGCCGAGACCGGACTGAAGACGCCCATGGTCACCACAAACCTGTTCAGCCACCCTGTGTTCAAGGATGGCGGGTTCACCTCGAACGACCGTTCCATCCGCCGCTTTGCCCTGAGCAAGATCCTCCGGAACATCGATCTCGCTGCTGAACTGGGTGCCGAGACCTTCGTGATGTGGGGCGGCCGCGAAGGCAGCGAATACGACGGCTCCAAGGATCTTTCCGCAGCCCTGGATCGCATGAAGGAAGGCGTGGACACCGCGGCCGGCTACATCAAAGAGAAGGGCTACGGCCTGCGCATCGCCCTTGAGCCCAAGCCGAACGAACCCCGCGGCGACATCTTCCTGCCCACCGTGGGCCATGGCCTGGCGTTCATCGCACAGCTGGAACACGGCGACATCGTAGGCCTTAACCCGGAAACGGGCCACGAGCAGATGGCCGGGTTGAACTTCACCCACGGCATTGCACAGGCCCTGTGGGCGGGCAAGCTCTTCCACATCGACCTCAACGGCCAGCGCGGGATCAAGTACGATCAGGACCTTGTTTTCGGCCACGGCGACCTCACCAGCGCCTTCTTCACCGTGGACCTCCTGGAGAATGGCTTCCCCAACGGCGGACCAAAGTACGACGGTCCGCGCCACTTCGACTACAAGCCCTCCCGCACCGACGGTTACGACGGTGTGTGGGAATCAGCCAAGTCCAACATGTCCATGTACCTCCTGCTGAAGGAACGCGCACTGGCCTTCCGCGCGGACCCCGAGGTTCAGGAAGCACTCGCCACCTCAGGCGTCTTCGAACTGGGCGAACCCACGTTGAACGCTGGAGAGACCACGGCGGATCTGCTGGCTGACGCCAGCGCCTTCGACACGTTCGACGCCGATCAGGCCGCCGAGCGCTCGTTCGCCTTCGTCCGCCTCAACCAGCTGGCCATCGAGCACCTGCTCGGCGCCCGCTAGGTCCTTCCCACCCACCGCAACCCCGCCGCCGGGCTCCCAAGGGTTCTCTTTGGAGACTCCTTGCCAGCCCGGCGGCGGTCCCCCTAAGGAACAAAAGCATGCCTCTCGTAGCCGGGATCGACAGCTCCACCCAGTCCTGCAAAGTGGTCATCCGGGATTCAGTCACTGGTGCCTTGGTACGTCAGGGCCGGGCCTCCCACCCCGAGGGCACAGAAGTCCACCCGGATCATTGGTGGTCAGCCCTCCAGGAAGCAATCGCACAGGCGGGCGGATTGGAAGACGTCGACGCCGTATCCGTCGGCGGCCAGCAGCACGGCATGGTGTGCCTTGACGAGTCCGGAGACGTCGTCCGCCCGGCGCTGCTGTGGAACGACACCCGTTCGGCCACGGACGCGGAAGAACTGATCCTCGAGGCCGGCAATGGCGATGCCACCGCGGGAGCGTCCTACTGGGCATCGCGCACCGGAACCGTGCCGGTGGCATCACTGACGGCCACCAAACTGCGATGGTTGGCACGGAACGAACCCGGGAATGCCCAACGGACAGCAGCCGTATGTCTTCCCCATGATTGGCTGTCCTGGCGCCTGGCCGGCCACGGACCCGGAAGCGGGCCGGCATCCTTGGATCTCCTCCGCACGGACCGCTCGGATGCTTCCGGCACAGGTTACTTCTCTGCCAGCAGCGGCGAATACCTGCCTGAGGTCCTCAACGGCACGCTCGGTCATGTGCCTGTACTGCCTGTTGTCGTCGGGCCGTTGGAAGCCGCGGGTAAGACACCTGGCGGCGCACTGATTGGGCCGGGGGCGGGCGACAATGCGGCAGCGGGACTGGGCGTGAGTGCCGCCGTGGGGGATGTTGTCATTTCGATCGGAACATCGGGGACGGTCTTCGCCGTTTCAGATGTTCCAGCGCAGGATGAAAGCGGGCTCGTGGCAGGCTTCGCGGACGCCACAGGCAATTACTTGCCGCTGGCCTGCACGCTCAATGCGACCAGGATCTTCGACGCTACAGCTGCGCTGCTCGGTGTGACCCTCACGGAGCTCGGCGACTTGGCTTTGTCTGCTCCGGAAGGCGCCGAAGGGCTGACTCTCGTCCCGTACTTCGAGGGCGAACGAACCCCGAACCTGCCGGAAGCCACGGGTTCACTCCACGGCATCACGGTTTCCAACTACACTCCCGCCAACATGGCACGGGCCGCAGTGGAGGGCGTGTTGTGTTCGTTGGCCGACGGGCTGGCCGCCCTGCAGGCGCAGGGTGGCTCCGCACAGCGCATCATCCTGGTGGGCGGCGGCGCTCAATCGACGGCGGTCCAACAGATCGCGGCCGCAGCCTTCGGATTGCCCGTCTTCGTCCCCGCACCCGGAGAATACGTGGCGGACGGCGCAGCCAGGCAAGCCGCAGGCATCCTGACAGGCAAATTGCCGGAATGGGCACTCGAGGGAACTGAGGTTGCTCACCGAAAAACCACCGGGAATCCGGAGTTCCTGACGAGGTACCGCCACTACGCTGCCAAGGTGGCCAAGGGCTGATCAACGCCGCGCGTGCTCTATCGTGACAGGGTGAGCACTGAAGAATCCGCACCGTCCCGGCCTCCCGTCATGGAGGACGTTGCCCGAGTGGCAGGTGTCTCCCACCAGACCGTCTCCCGGGTGTTGAATAACCACCCCAATGTGAGCTCAAAGACCCGCGAGCGCGTGGAACAGGCCATCACTGAGCTGGGGTACCGCCGGAACACTGCCGCGCGAAGCCTGGTCACTCGGCGATCCCAGACCATTGGCGTGCTCGGCAGCGAAATGGCACAGTACGGGCCGTCGCACACCCTCCTCGGAGTCCAGCAGGCGGCGAGGGAGGCGGGCTATTTCGTCAGCATCGCGGCCTTGCGGGAAGTAACGCCGGAGACCATCAAGGACGCCATGGCGCACTTCATGGACCAAGGCGTTGACGGCATCGTGGTGACCGTGCCCCACCCGGGGACTTTTGATGTCCTCAAAGACATCACAGCGCAGGTGCCCTTGGTTGCTGTTGGGTCCATCGGTGACGAGCACCTCACGGGCGCCACGGTGGACCAGCGGCAGGGTGCGCGGCTCGCCGTCGAGCATCTCTTGGAACTGGGGCACCAGCGGATAGGGCACCTATCCGGGCCCGCTGATTGGATCGACGCCGCTGCCCGCATCGAGGGCTGGCGGGATGCGCTGACCGAGGCCGGGATCGAAGGGGAGACCCTTATTGAGGGCGATTGGAGCGCCGAATGCGGGTACCGCGAAGGTTTGAAAATCGCCGCAGACCGATCCGTGACAGCCCTGTTTGTCGCCAATGACCAGATGGCCCTCGGTGTACTCCGTGCGCTCAACGAACTTGGCGTCCGGGTGCCTGAGGACATCAGCGTGGTGGGCTTTGACGACCAACCGGAGTCGGCATACTTCATTCCGCCGTTGACCACGGTGGCGCAGGACTTCGAGGAACTCGGCCGGCGTTGCATCGGCTTGCTGTTGGATCGGCTGGAGAGCGGCAGCACCGGCACTCCTGTCACGGTGGCACCGCGGCTGGTTGTCCGCTCCACAACGGCGCCGGCCATCAGCTAAGCGTCCCGCCCGCCAAGAACCCGCGTCATGAGCCTCGCTTTCGGACTGCACCCTCTTGACATCAAAGTTGTGAGCGCTAACAATTGCAACAGACCTTCTTCAGTTTTCCACCCCGACCCCCGGCAATGAGGCCTTGGCCAGCCGGATGGAGACCCCATGAATACCTCTGAAAACATCCCGCTCGACGAACAGTTCGTCATTGGCGTGGACTATGGCACTTTGTCCGGCCGCGCCGTCGTTGTGCGCGTATCTGACGGCGCCGAGATCGGCAGTGGCGTGTTCGAATACCCGCACGCCGTCGTGACGGACAACCTGCCCGGAAGCAGCCAGCGACTCCCCGCCGATTGGGCCCTCCAAGTACCCAACGATTACCGCGACGTCCTGCGCAACGCTGTACCGGCCGCCGTCGCCGATGCCGGAATCAACCCGGAAAATGTGGTGGGCATCGCCACCGACTTCACCGCGTGCACCATGGTTCCGACGACGGCGGACGGTACGCCGCTGAACGAACTGGAACGCTTCGCGGATCGACCACACGCCTTCGTCAAGTTGTGGCGTCACCATGCGGCCCAGCCGCAGGCGGACCGCATCAACCAGCTCGCCGCAGAACGCGGCGAATCTTGGCTTCCCCGTTACGGCGGTCTGATCTCTTCTGAGTGGGAGTTCGCCAAGGGACTGCAGCTCCTTGAGGAGGATCCGGAAGTTTACGGCGCCATGGAGCACTGGGTTGAGGCCGCCGACTGGATCGTTTGGCAGCTCTGCGGCAGCTACGTCCGCAACGCCTGCACCGCTGGGTACAAGGGCATTTACCAGGACGGAAAGTACCCGTCCCAGGACTTCCTGACTGCACTCAACCCGGATTTCAAGGACTTTGTGTCCGAAAAGCTCGAACACACCATCGGCCGCTTGGGAGATGCCGCCGGCTACCTCACGGAAGAAGCCGCGGCATGGACCGGCCTTCCGGCGGGAATCGCAGTAGCAGTAGGCAACGTGGACGCCCACGTCAGCGCACCGGCCGCGAACGCCGTTGAACCAGGACAGCTAGTAGCGATCATGGGCACCTCCACCTGCCACGTAATGAACGGGGACGTCCTCCGCGAAGTCCCCGGCATGTGCGGAGTGGTGGACGGCGGCATCGTGGATGGGCTGTGGGGTTACGAAGCAGGCCAGTCAGGAGTGGGCGACATCTTCGGTTGGTTCACCAAGAACGGAGTACCACCGGAATACCACCAAGCCGCCAAGGACAGGGGCTTGGGCATCCACGAGTACCTCACCGAACTCGCGGAAAAGCAGGCAATCGGCGAGCACGGGCTGATCGCCTTGGACTGGCACTCGGGCAACCGCTCAGTGCTGGTGGACCACGAACTCTCCGGCGTGGTGGTGGGCCAGACCCTGGCCACCAAGCCCGAGGACACATACCGGGCGCTGCTGGAAGCCACTGCCTTTGGCACCCGGACCATCGTGGATGCCTTCCGCGATTCCGGCGTCCCGGTCAAGGAGTTCATCGTGGCCGGCGGGCTCCTGAAGAACAAGTTCCTGATGCAGGTGTACGCCGACATTACCGGCCTCCAGCTCTCCACCATCGGATCAGAGCAGGGTCCTGCGCTGGGCTCGGCAATCCACGCAGCCGTGGCCGCAGGGAAATACAAGGACATCCGTGAAGCCGCCACCTCCATGGCTGCCGCTCCCGGCGCCGTCTACACGCCCATCCCGGAAAACGTGGCCGCCTACGAGGTCCTCTTTCAGGAATACCGCACCCTGCACGACTACTTCGGCCGCGGCACCAACAACGTCATGCACCGCCTCAAGGCCATCCAACGCGCCGCGATCCAAGGCTCCTCACACAATGGCCCAGCGGCCCAGGCCAGCACTTTGGAAGGAGCATCCGCATGAGCTCGCTTCTGGAATCCATCGCGAAGGTCCGCAGGGACGTCTGCGATCTGCATGCCGAACTGACCCGCTACGAATTGGTCGTTTGGACCGCAGGCAACGTGTCTGGCCGTATCCCGGGTCACGACCTCATGGTCATCAAGCCATCCGGCGTCTCCTATGACCAGCTCACGCCTGAGCTCATGGTGGTCACTGACCTGTACGGCACACCCGTCCGGGGAATGAACACCGGGAGCGCCGGCACCGTGGATTGGGGCAACCCGGAGCTCTCCCCGTCCTCCGATACCGCAGCGCACGCCTACGTCTACCGGCACATGCCCGAGGTAGGAGGTGTGGTCCACACCCACTCCACTTACGCCACGGCCTGGGCTGCACGCGGCGAGGAAATCCCCTGCGTGCTGACCATGATGGGCGATGAGTTCGGCGGGCCCATTCCGGTGGGACCGTTCGCGCTGATCGGCGACGACTCCATCGGCCAAGGCATCGTGGAGACCCTCAAGAACTCCAACTCCCCCGCGGTCCTGATGCAGAACCACGGCCCCTTCACCATCGGCAAGTCCGCCCGCGAGGCCGTCAAGGCTGCGGTGATGTGCGAGGAAGTGGCCAGGACGGTCCATATTTCCCGCCAACTCGGTGAGCCACTGCCCATTGACCAGGCCAAGATCGAGTCCCTCTACAAGAGATACCAGAACGTTTACGGCCGCTAAAGCGCAGCCGCTCAAAGAGCAGCCGCTTTCAGCCCGTAGCCACCACGCCGGACCCCATACTCCAGGAGCACCACATGCCCAGCGCCACCATTAATCCCGCTAACAACACCTCCCTCGAGCAGTACGAGGTGTGGTTCCTCACCGGCAGCCAGCACCTTTACGGCGAAGACGTCCTTAAGCAGGTAGCAGCGCAGTCACAGGAGATTGCCAACGCCCTCAATGCCAACAGCAACGTTCCGGTCAAGCTCGTCTGGAAGCCGGTCCTCACCGATTCCGACGCCATCCGCCGCACAGCACTCGAAGCCAACGCGGACGACTCCGTGATCGGCGTGACCGCTTGGATGCACACGTTCAGCCCCGCCAAGATGTGGATCCAGGGCCTGGACGCACTGCGCAAACCCCTGCTTCACCTGCACACGCAGGCCAACAGGGACCTTCCCTGGGCCGACATCGACTTCGACTTCATGAACCTCAACCAGGCAGCCCACGGAGACCGCGAGTTCGGGTATATCCAGTCGCGACTCGGCGTGCCGCGGAAGACCGTCGTCGGACATGTCAGCAACCCTGAGGTTGCCCGCCAGGTTGGTGCGTGGCAGCGCGCCTCGGCTGGATGGGCCGCCGTCCGCACACTGAAGTTGACCCGTTTCGGCGACAACATGCGCAACGTCGCCGTCACCGAAGGAGATAAAACCGAAGCCGAGCTTCGCTTCGGCGTCTCGGTGAACACCTGGTCCGTCAACGAGCTCGCTGACGCTGTCCACGGCGCGGCAGAGTCCGACGTCGACTCCTTGGTTGCCGAGTACGAGCGGCTTTACGAGGTGGTCCCCGAACTTAAGAAGGGCGGCGCGCGCCATGAGTCGCTGCGCTACAGCGCCAAGATCGAACTGGGTCTCCGCAGCTTCCTGGAGGCCAACGGTTCCGCAGCTTTCACAACCTCGTTCGAGGACCTGGGGGCGCTGCGACAACTCCCAGGCATGGCGGTCCAGCGCCTCATGGCTGACGGTTATGGCTTCGGCGCCGAGGGCGACTGGAAGACCGCCATCCTGGTGCGCGCCGCCAAAGTCATGGGCGGCGACCTGCCCGGCGGTGCCTCCCTCATGGAGGACTACACGTACCACCTGGAACCGGGAAGTGAGAAGATCCTGGGCGCGCACATGCTGGAGGTCTGCCCGTCATTGACCGCCAAGAAGCCGCGCGTTGAGATCCACCCGCTGGGCATCGGCGGCAAGGAAGACCCCGTCCGCATGGTGTTCGACACCGACGCCGGTCCCGGCGTCGTGGTGGCGTTGTCCGATATGCGGGATCGCTTCCGTCTGGTGGCGAACGTGGTGGACGTCGTGGATCTTGACCAGCCGCTGCCCAACTTGCCGGTTGCCCGCGCACTCTGGGAGCCCAAACCCAACTTCGCTACCTCCGCCGCCGCGTGGCTCACCGCCGGCGCCGCGCACCACACGGTATTGTCCACGCAGGTGGGTCTGGACGTGTTCGAGGACTTCGCCGAAATCGCCAAGACCGAACTTCTCACCATCGATGAGGACACCACCATCAAGCAGTTCAAGAAGGAACTCAACTGGAACGCGGCCTACTACAAGCTGGCCGGCGGCCTGTGAGCACCGAATTCACGCTGAGCGCGGGCGGCTACACGGCAGTTGTCACCGCCCGCGCGGCCGCGCTGCGCGTCCTGCAGTTTGAAGGCCGGGACCTCATTGTCCCGTTTCCGGAGGGTGGTCCGATCCCGGACTACCGTGGCGTTATCGCCGCGCCGTGGCCCAACAGGATCGCCGACGGCACGTACAGCTTCGACGACGTGGAGCACCACGTGCCGATCAACGAACCGGAGCGGGCCACGGCCTTGCACGGGCTCGCCTTCCCGCTCGATTGGGTCCTGAAAGAGTCCGACGCCGGTTCGCTCACCTTGACGTGCACGGTAGGACCCACGGCCGGATACCCTTTCGTGCTGGAGCTTTCGGCCCGGTTCATGCTGGACGAGGCCGGGCTGCACACGCAGGTGACGGCCAGGAACGCAGCCGATGTCGCTGCTCCCTACGGCGTCTGCCCGCACCCCTATCTCGTGGCGGGCACCTCGCCACTGAATGAATGGGTCCTTGAGTTCGCTGCGGATTCATTCTTGGAAGTCACCCCGGACAGGCTGCTGCCAGTGGGCGTCGTGGGCGTGGAGGGCCACGCGTTCGACTTCCGCAATGCGCGGGCCATCGGCAGCACGGAAATCGATCACGCCTTCACGGGAATAACGTTCGACGGCGGGCTGGCGCGGCTGGCGCTGAGGGACCCGGCGGGCACCGGCGTCGGAATGTCCTGGGACGAAAGCTGCCTTTGGCTGCAGATCCATACGGCCGACAAGCCGGCACCGATTCCGAGCCGCATTGGCCTGGCCGTGGAGCCCATGACGTGCCCGCCGGATGCCTTCAACAGCGGCACGGAGCTGATCCGGCTGGAAGCGGGCGCATCACACACGGCGTCCTGGAGCATATACGCCTTGTAGTTACCCAACTAAGTCGCAGTTCAGGCCGTTTTGACCGCTCAAGACGGCCTTAATTGCGACTCAGTCGGGTGAGCCGGCCGTGCTTTGGCGGACCACAAGTTCGGGCGTGAACACCACTGCCCGGTGCTTGGTTCCGCCGCTGTCCTGCTCCTCAGCGAGCAGCTCGATTGCCGTCCGGCCCAACGCTTCTGTCGGCTGGCGGATGGAGGACAACGGGACCACTGCGGAGATGGCGAAATCGATGTCGTCGTAGCCAATGAGGGCGATGTCCTCCGGGATGCGCACCGTCCGCAGCATTGTCAGGGATTGCATGACTCCGAGCGCCAGGAGGTCGTTGGAGCAAAAGACCGCTTCAGGCCGTGCCGCCGGGTCTCTTTCCACCAGCTTGTTGCCCACTTTGCGACCGGTCAGGACTGTCTGCCCTTCGGAGTCGAGCACCTCGATGCTGGCATCCGATACTTCGCCGACAGCGCGCTGCGCGCCCTTGAGTCGGCTGGCCACCTGGCGGATGGAGGGCGTGCCAACAAAGGCCAGACGACGGCGACCCAGGTCCAGCAGGTGCCTGGCGGCCAGATACCCGCCTTCCTCGTCATCCACGGAGACCGAGCTGCAGCGCTCGGTGTCCGCGAGCTCATCTACCAGGACGGTGGGAACTCCCCGTTCGCGGAGGGTATCGATCCGTTCTCTGACGTCGCCTACCGGAGAAATCAGCAGGCCCTGGACGCGCTGTTCCTGGAACAGGTCCATGTAGTGGGCTTCACGGGAAGCGTCTTGGCCGCTATCCCCCACCAGCACCACGCTTCCAAGGGCCGTGGCAGCATCTTCAGCGGCACGAGCCACGGAGGAGAAGAACGGGTTTCCAACGTCCAGCACGATCAAGCCGACGGTGCGGCTCTGGCCAGCACGGAGTTGGCGGGCGGCGTCATTGCGGACGAAGCCTAGTTCAGCGATGGATTTGAGAACGCGTTCCTTGGTCCTCTGTGAAACCCGGTCCGGATAGTTCAGCACATTGGAAACAGTTCCCACTGCTACCTGGGCGTGAGTGGCAACGTCTTTGATGCTGGCTGTCTGGGACATGCTTTCCGATCTCCGCTGGCTGACGTCAATGTGTTGGAAACGCCTTGACACCCTCCCGTTTACGAGGGTAATTTGAATCGTAACAAATGAAACGATTCAAAGACGAGTAACCCTGGAGATCCGCACATGAGGGTTTGTTTCCGCTCTTCAGTCCAACCGGAACTGATGGCCGAGTACAAGCAGCGCCACGCCGCCGTATGGCCGGAGATGCTGTCCGCACTGAAGAACGCCGGGTGGAACAACTACTCACTGTTCCTCGCTCCGGATGGCCAATTGATCGGCTACCTGGAATGCGAAGACTACGAGGCAGCGCAGGCCCGCATGGCCGTGACAGAGGTCAACGCCCGCTGGCAGGCCGAGATGGCCACCCTCTTTGCGAACAGCGATGTCCCTCCGGACCAAGGTTTTGAGGTGGTCGAGGAAGTTTTCAACCTCGAAGACCAACTTGCTGCGGCGGACGACGCCACAGCCGCCGCCGGCACCACACACATAGACAAAGACCCCGCCCACTAGTACCAAAAGGAACAAGCATGAACACCACAGAATCGGCCCTGGGCCGTCTAGGGGAACTGGCCATTGAAGTGCCGTCCTGGGCCTACGGAAATTCCGGGACCCGGTTCAAGGTCTTCGGCACTGCAGGTACACCGCGCACCGTCCAGGAAAAGATCGCGGACGCCGCGAAGGTCCACGAGCTCACCGGCCTGGCCCCCACGGTCGCCCTGCACATCCCGTGGGACAAAGTGGACGACTACTCGGCCCTGCGCGAGTACGCCGCGGGTCTGGGTGTTGGGTTGGGCACCATCAACTCCAACACGTTCCAGGATGACGAGTACAAGTTCGGCTCGCTGACCTCGTCCAACGAGTCCGTGCGCCGCCGCGCCATCGATCACCACTTGGAGTGCATCGAGATCATGCACGCCACCGGGTCCAAAGACTTGAAGATCTGGCTGGCTGACGGCACCAACTACCCTGGCCAGGACGACATCCGCGGCCGCCAGGACCGCCTTGCCGAGTCCCTCCAGGAGATCTACGCGGGCCTCGGTGACGAGCAGCGCTTGGTCCTGGAGTACAAGTTCTTCGAGCCGGCTTTCTATCACACCGATGTTCCGGACTGGGGCACTTCCTACGCTCAGACCCTTGCCTTGGGTGAGAAGGCGTTCGTTTGCCTGGATACCGGGCACCAC
This sequence comes from Arthrobacter sp. GW822-FHT05G07, assembly GCF_058799755.1. NCBI lineage: Bacteria > Bacillati > Actinomycetota > Actinomycetes > Micrococcales > Micrococcaceae > Arthrobacter > Arthrobacter sp. GW822-FHT05G07. Next base: position 365,034 of record NZ_JBXALT010000004.1, read on the forward strand.
GCCCCGGGTACCAACATCGAGTTCATCGTGATGCAGCTCCTGCGCCTGGGCAAGCTGGGTTCGTTCGACTTTAACTCCCGCTTCTACGCCGATGATGACCTGATTGTTGGCGCGGCCGATCCGTTCCAGCTGTTCCGCATCATGCACGAGGTCATCCGTGGTGGCGGTTTCGGCAAAGATTCCGGTGTCGCCCTGATGCTGGACCAGTGCCACAACCTGGAAGAGAAGATCCCGGGCCAGATCCGCTCGGTGCTGAACGTTCAGGAAATGACGGCCCGGGCCCTGCTCGTGGACACCGCAGCACTCTCCGAAGCGCAGCGTGCCGGGGACGTTCTGGCCGCCAACGGCATCTTCAACGATGCCTTCTACACCGACGTCCGCCCGGTCCTGGCCGAGTGGCGCGAATCCCGCGGCCTCCCCGCCGACCCGATGGCCGCGTACAAGGCCAGCGGTTACCAGAAGAAGATCAACGAGGACCGCGCAGGCGGCCAGCAAGCCGGATGGGGCGCTTAAGAGCATGACCACGAATAAGACTGTTGAAGAACTGATCAGCCGTTCCAACCGCCTCGGTGCGGATAAGCGGAACACCAACTTCGCCGGCGGCAACACCTCCGCAAAGGGCACCGAGAAGGATCCGGTGACGGGTCAGGACGTTGAACTCCTGTGGGTCAAGGGCTCCGGCGGAGACCTCGGCACGCTGAAGGCTGAGAACCTTGCAGTACTTCGGCTGGACCGGCTGCAGGCACTCAAGGATGTTTACCCCGGCGTCGAGCGTGAAGACGAAATGGTGGCCGCCTTTGATTACTGCCTGCACGGAAAGGGCGGCGCTGCGCCGTCCATTGATACCGCCATGCACGGCCTGGTGGACGCTGCGCACGTTGACCACCTGCACCCTGACTCGGGGATTGCCATCGCGACGGCGGTGGACGGCGAAGCCCTGACCTCAAAGGTCTTCGGCGACAAAGTGGTGTGGGTTCCCTGGCGCCGCCCCGGATTCCAGCTCGGCTTGGACATCGCGGCGATCAAGGAAGCCAACCCGCAGGCCATCGGCACCATCCTGGGCGGCCACGGCATCACCGCGTGGGGCGCCACCAGCGAAGAGGCCGAGGCCAACTCGTTGTGGATCATCGATCAGGCCGAGAACTACATCAAGGACAATGGCAAGGCCGAGCCCTTCGGCGCCACGCTCCCCGGCTACAGCGCCCTCCCCGAGGCCGAGCGCAGGGCCAAGGCAGCCGCCCTCGCACCAGTGATCCGCGGCCTGGCGTCCACGGACAAACCGCAGCTGGGGCACTTCAGCGATGACGCCGTCGTTCTTGAATTCCTCGCCGCGGAAGAGCACCCGCGCCTCGGTGCGCTGGGCACGTCCTGCCCGGACCACTTCCTGCGGACCAAGGTCAAGCCGCTGGTCCTGGACCTGCCGGCCGATGCCTCGATCGAAGACTCCGTGGCCCGGCTCAAGGAACTGCACGCGGCCTACCGCGAGGACTACCAGGCGTACTACGACCGGCATGCTGACGCTGATTCACCGGCGCTGCGTGGCGCGGACCCGGCCATCGTGCTGATCCCCGGCGTGGGCATGTTCTCCTTCGGCAAGGACAAGCAGACCGCACGCGTGGCCGGCGAGTTCTACATCAACGCCATCAACGTGATGCGCGGCGCGGAGGCGATCTCCACGTACGCCCCGATCGAGGAATCCGAGAAGTTCCGCATCGAGTACTGGGCGCTGGAAGAAGCCAAGCTCGCCCGGATGCCCAAGCCCAAGTCCCACGCAACCCGCATCGCGCTGGTGACCGGTGCGGCGTCGGGCATCGGCAAGGCGATCGCCACCCGCCTGGCGTCCGACGGCGCGTGCGTGGTCATTGCCGACCTGAACCTTGAGAATGCACAGAAGGTTGCCGAGGAACTGGGCGGTTCCGACGTCGCCATCGGCGTCCAGGCGGACGTGACCGATGAAGCGCAGATCGCTGCCGCGGTTCAGGAGGCCGTGCTCGCCTTCGGCGGCCTGGACCTGGTGGTCAACAACGCCGGGCTGTCCATCTCCAAGCCGCTGCTGGAAACCACCGAGAAGGACTGGGACCTGCAGCACAACGTCATGGCCAAGGGCTCGTTCCTGGTATCCAAGGCCGCGGCCAAGGTCATGATCGATCAGGGCATGGGCGGAGACATCATTTACATCTCCTCCAAGAACTCCGTGTTCGCCGGCCCCAACAACATCGCCTACTCCGCTACCAAGGCAGACCAGGCCCACCAAGTGCGACTGCTCGCCGCCGAACTGGGCGAGCACGGTGTCCGCGTCAACGGCATCAACCCCGACGGCGTGGTCCGAGGCTCCGGCATCTTCGCCGGCGGCTGGGGCGCCAAGCGTGCCGCCGTGTACGGCGTGGACGAGCAGGAACTGGGCAAGTACTACGCCCAGCGCACGCTCCTCAAGCGCGAAGTCCTCCCGGAGCACGTGGCCAATGCCGCGTCCGTGCTCACCAGCAACGAGCTCTCCCACACCACCGGCCTCCACATCCCCGTGGACGCCGGCGTGGCAGCAGCATTCCTCCGCTAGGACCAACAGTGACCAACGGAACCACCACGCACACCGCCCCGGCATACGCCGGGGCGGTGTGCGCTCCCGCAGACATCAACGCGGTGTTCGCCGCCATCGACATCGGGGCCTCCTCCGGCCGCGTCATGCTCGGCCGCGTCTCCCCCTCCACAGGCGTCTCCCTCGAGACGATCCACCGCTTTCCCAACGGAGTAGTGGAGCTCGACGGCGGCCTCCACTGGGATTTTGACGCCCTGTTCGCTGAGGTGCTCAAGGGACTCACGGCGGCCGCTTCCGTGGCGGCCACGAACGGCGAGCGCATCGTGAGCGTCGGCATCGACACCTGGGCAGTGGACTACGGCCTGGTGAACAAAGCCGGCGAACTCACCGCGCAACCCTACAGCTACCGGGACGAGCGCAGCCGGGCCACGGTGGGACGGGTCCATGCAGTCATTTCCCCGGAGAAGCTGTATGCCACCACCGGCTTGCAGTACTTGCAGTTCAACACTTTGTACCAGCTGGCGGCGGAGCCGAACCTGGACGGGGTACAGGCTCTCCTGATCCCGGACCTGATCGCGTTCCTACTCACGGGAGAGCGTCGGACCGAGGCTACCAACGCTTCCACCACGGGGCTCTTCGATGCCGTCAAGGGCGAGTGGGCCACCGGATTCTTGGATGCCTTGGGGCTCCCCCGGAGCATCTTCCCGCCGCTCATCCAGCCCGGCGAAACCGTGGGCACACTGTTGCCGGCGATCCTGAAGCAGACGGGCTTGCCCGCGGATGCCACGGTGGTGGCCGTGGGTTCCCATGACACAGCATCAGCCGTGGCGGCCGTCCCCGCTGACGGAGACGACTTCGCCTACATCTCCTCCGGTACCTGGTCCCTGGTTGGCGTGGAGTTGGACGCCGCAGTGCTGACCGAAGCGAGCCGTAGCACCAACTTCACCAACGAACGCGGCGTGGACGGAACCATCCGTTATCTCCGCAACGTCGGCGGCCTGTGGTTGTTGAGCGAATGCCAGCGTTACTGGGCTGCCCAGGGATTGAGCCAATCGCTTCCGGCCTTGCTTGAGGCCGCTGCTGCCCTTCCTGCCGGCGGTCCGCAGATCAACGCCGATGATCCGGCCTTCACGGCACCTGACAACATGCCTGATCGTATCCGCGCAGCTGTGCGCAACACAGGTGCGCTGCTCCCGGACCGGCCTGCCGCCGTCGTGCGTTGCATCATGGACAGCCTTGCGGCCGGTTACGCCAGAACGCTGGCCGATGCCGAGCGGCTCACCGGTCGAAGCACCAGCGTGGTGCACATAGTTGGAGGCGGTTCCCAGAACCGGCTCCTGTGCCAGCTCACCGCAGACGCGACTGGCAAATCCGTGATCGCGGGACCTGTGGAAGCGACGGCGCAGGGCAACGTCCTGGTGCAGGCGCGTGCTGCGGGTGTAGTCGCGGGTGGCCTAAGTGAGCTGCGCGCGCTCGTTGCGGCGGGAACGCAACTGGTGCGGTACGAATTTAGGGATGCTTTTGCGTCACAATCAGGAGGATCCTAGTTAGAGCCGAGTCTACGACGAACAAATGTAACCGAATGGTGCCATATTAGATCAATGAACATGAACGCGGAGGCTGTTGGCCGCACTATGCGCGAGCGACGGAAAGCCCTCGGCTATACGCAGCAAGCCCTGGCTGACTCCATAGGGACTTCCCGCAAGTTTGTTGTGGACCTGGAATCAGGAAAGGAAGGTGCATCCTTCGGGTTGGCCCTGAAGGCGATGCGAGTCCTCGGCCTGGAAATAACCTCCCATGAGAGCTCTTTCCATGAATTCGCGGCTGACTTTGCACGCACTCTGAACGAGGGCGACTACCACTACGCCATCCGGTTGCTGGGCGAATACACCAACTCCTCGCTCGCTGCGGGCCGGGCACTGATGCCCGCCGCCCCTTCCTTCAATGACGACGCTTACCGGGCAGCACTTGGCGCAGTCACGCTATGGGTCTCAGCAAAGACCGGCTCTCCCGCACCAAAGTGGGCGAAAAACGCCAAGGCATCGCCGCAGCCGGTTTTCCTGGCCGAGAAGCTCCATCCGGTCAGTGACCGAATGAAAGACCTCATTCGTAGTGAGACTCCCGCTGAGATCGCTGCAATGAACGTATGGATCCGCGAGAGAGATTTGGCCACGGTTTGAGGGTGCTCGAATTCCAACGTGCCGACGTGGATGAAGTGGCCGCAGCCATGGAGCAGGAGTACGGGTTGCCCCCGAAGTGGCTAAACAGCAATGCAGCAGCCTTCTCCCCGAAGAAGCGCGGTGGATCGCCGGCCCAAAGGGGACCTCATCAGCCATCCAGCACGCCGACCTGCCCACCTTGGCTGCAATGAAGATAGCTGCGGAGAGGGCGAAAGACATTGAGGACCTTGGCCACATAGTGCTGGCACTGGGGATCGAAAAAGCCGGCGACCTCGTGCAACTCGCTTTCGAGAAATATGGCGAGCACTCTATAGCTCTCAGCGCACCAGCAGACAATTACGAAATCGTTGCTGAAGAAGCAATGGCCGCAGCCAGAGCCTTGCGTCGGCCACCCAGCTAGCCTTTCACTAGCGCTAAGAACGCGAACGTCTGGTACGTCACAGCGCCGGGTGAGGGTGCCGCGCTAAACTGATCGCATTATGATCCGCACAATGTTCAAGTCCAAGATTCACCGCGCAACGGTGACCCACGCCGACCTCCACTACGTCGGTTCGGTCACTGTCGACCTGGACCTCCTGGACGCGGCCGACATCCTTCCCGGCGAGCTCGTCTCCATTGTTGACGTCACCAACGGCGCCCGGCTGGAGACGTACACCATTGCCGGCGAGCGCGGTTCAGGCGTGATCGGGATCAACGGCGCGGCCGCCCATCTGGTACATGTGGATGACACGGTCATCCTCATTACCTACGCGGAAATGACCACGGAAGAGGCCCGGACATACGAGCCCAGGGTGGTCCACGTGGGCAAGGACAACAAGATCCTGCAGCTCGGCAACGACCCCGCAGAGGGCCATACACCCGGTCTCATGCGTCCTCCGCACGCACTCAGTAACGCGGCGCACCTCAGCTAAGGCTCCACAGCAACGTTCGACGTCGGCACTCACCGGAGTGCCGACGTCGAACGCGTTTACACGTCCGTATGACGGAACTCTCGGCAGAAAACGCTTACTCGGACGGCGATTCTGGCTAGGCTGGGAACCGTGATCCAACGATTCCCACACAGCGCAGCCTCATGATTGGTGTCCTGTCCGGGTTCTTCGTGGTGTGGGCCATCATCCTGGTGGGCATGTTCGTTGGACGCCGGAACATCCTTGGCGAGAATGCCCGGTCCGTCCTGAGCTCGCTGACTTTCTTCGTGGCGAGTCCGGCGCTCCTGTTCGAGACCTTGAGCAAAGCCAAACTGCATGACGTCTTTGCCGCCCCGTTGCTGGTCACAGCCGTGGGCGCTGTGGTGACGGGCTTGCTGTTTTTCCTGATTGCGAAGTTCTGGCTGAAGCGGGCCATGCCCGAAGCCCTGATGTCCTCCATGAGCTCGTCCCTGGCCAACTCCGCCAACCTTGGCATCCCGATTGCCGTGTTCGTCCTGGGTGACGCGAGCTACGTGGCGCCGCTGCTGATCTTCCAGCTGGCTTTCTTCACGCCCTTGTACCTCATGGCCCTCGATGCCAGCACCAGTACGCACCGAACAACTCCCCTGCGCTTCCTGCTGATGATCGTGAAGAACCCCATGATCGTGGGCTCGGCGCTGGGCCTGCTGGTGGCGGGTACGGGTTTCCACGTCCCGACGCTCATCCTGGAGCCTATCCACCTGATCGGCGGTGCCGCGATTCCGGCCATGCTGATGTCCTTCGGCATGAGCCTGAACGGATCCAAGCCGTTGCAGAAGGCCTCGGGGCGGAGAGTGGATACCCTGCTGGCAAGCGGCTTCAAGCTGATTGTCCACCCCCTGATCGCATACCTGTTCGCCCGCTTCGCGCTGGGCATGGACGGGCACGCACTCTTTGCCGTGGTGGTGACATCCGCGCTTCCCACAGCCCAGAATGTTTTCGTCGCGGCGAACCGTTACCAAGCGGGTATTACCGTGGCCAAGGACACCGTTCTCATCACCACCATCGTGGCCGTGCCGGCCATGATCGCCGTGGCGCTGCTGCTCACCTAGCGCTGAGTTACTCCACGTCCGCACTCGCCAGATAGTGGTCCAAGAGCTGAGCGCAGCGGATGAAGCCCAGATGCGAGTATGCCTGCGGGTGGTTGCCCAAGTGTGTTTCCGTACCGGGATCGTACTCCTCCGGCAGCAAGCCCGTTGGCCCGAACAACGCCACCAGCTGGTTGAACAGCTCCAAGGCATCATCCAAGCGGCCAACGGCAAGGTACGCCTCGATCAGCCAGGTGGTGCAGATGTGGAAACCGCCCTCCAAACCCGGCAGTCCGTCGTCGTACCTGTACCGGAAAACGGTGGGCCCCACACGCAATTCCCGCTCAACGGCAGTGACGGTATCCAGGAAGCGCTGGTCCTGAACATCCAGCAGGCCCGAAAGCCCAACGTGGAGGACGGCGGCGTCCAGGTCAGGGCTGTCGTACGCCACGGTGTAGGACGCGGCGGATGAATCCCAGCCTTCGCGGAGGACTTCCTCGCGGATGGTTTGGGCAGTAGGCGCCCATTCTGCATGAGGCGAACGACCGTGCAAAGCTGCAGCCTGGAGGGCCCTGTCCAGCGTGACCCAACACATGACCTTGGTGTACACATGGTGCCTGGGGGGCCTGCGTGCTTCCCAAATTCCGTGGTCGGGCTCGTGCCAACGGGCAAGCACCGCATGGGCCATCTGCTCCATGAGGAACCAGTGCTCATCGGGCAGGAACCCGCGGCGCTCGGCAAGATCATGGATCAGCTCGGCGATGGGACCGAACACGTCCAGCTGCACTTGGTGGTCTGCCGCGTTGCCGATCCGGACCGGACGCGAGCCCGCATAACCGGGCAGGCTCTCCACGATTGCCTCCGTGGACAGAGGAGAGCCGGTCACCGAGTAGAGGGGGTGCAGCCACTCGGGCCCAGGAGCGTTCTGGAGGATGCCGTCCAGCCAGGCAAGGAACCCGTTGGCCTCCTGCGTGGAGCCCAACGACACCAGCGCATTCACTGTCATGGACCCGTCACGCAGCCAGCAATACCGGTAGTCCCAGTTGCGGGTTCCCCCGATGCCCTCAGGCAGCGATGTGGTGGGCGCGGCAAGCACGGCGCCGGTGGGTTCGTGGACGAGCGACTTCAGCACCAGCGCGGAGCGCCGCACCAATGACGTTTTGATGGTGGGCAGTTGCAGTGCCTTGATCCACTCCCGGGAGGACTGCCCGACGGCGGCACGCCGGTTTGGTTCGCCGTCCGGGTCAGCGGGTGGTGGCTCGGTGTCACCGCAGCGAAGGTTCAGCACCACAGGACCGTTGTCCAGGGGAATCTCGGCGGTTGCAGTGGCGTATTTACCGTCGCTGGTGATCATGAAGGTGACGCCTTGCGCGGAGAGGATGATCGGATCCGAGGTACCCATGATGTGGACTTCGTCGCCACGGGTCTCCATGCTGAAGGGCGCGTTGGCGTAATCAGGCCTGGGGGCAAACACCACACGTGCAGCCCCCGTTCCGGAGAGGACGCGGACCAGGCTGGTAATGCCTTCCGGCGCGGGCTCCAAGTAATCGGTCACGGTGACATCGGCCCAGCGGGTCTCCACAATCATGGTGTTGTCCACATAACGCTGCGCCAGCACCTGTGAGGCCTTCACCGGCTCGATGCTGAAGTGGCCAGCGGGCTCACCGCCAAGAATGTGGGCAAAAATCGACCCGGAATCCGGCAAAGGATGGCTCATCCAGCACACTTTGGCGTCCGGGGTAAGCAACGCGGTGGAGCTTCCGTTGCCGATCATGGAATGCCGTTCCAGGCCTACCGCGTCTTCGCCGAACAACCATGCCCGCCGAAGTTCGAACAACAAAGCCAGCACGCGGGCAAAGGCCTCCGGGTCCGGAAGGGTATGTGCCGCCGTCGTATCCCCCGGTCCCACGTGCAGGCCAAGGTCCGGTCCGCGCAGGGTGGCGATCGCTTTTTCGTCACTCTCGGCGTCGCCGGCAAAAAGTGCGGCGCTGACGCCCAGCCGCGCACGAAGCTGCTCCAAGGCCTGGCCTTTGGCCGGTTCCTCAACGGTCAAATCCAGCACCGTTCCATCAATGATGAAATACAGCCCGAACTCGATGGCTATCTTCTGCGAAACGAAGATCACCCGCTCCACTACCTCGGGAGTCGCCGGGCGGGTATGCACGGCAACACCCACGGGTTTGCGGACAACGCTGATGCCCTTCTCGGAAGCAACGGCTTCGGTCAACGCGGCGGCCACTTGTTGAAGCAGCTGCTCCGTGGCGAGGGAGAGCGTGTAGGCATAGCCCATGTCGAACTCCACGCCGTGGGACCCCACCAAGTGAACCTCTGCCGGCAGCCGGGACACCGCCGCCAAATCCCTCAGGGACCTACCCGAAATGATCGCGGTGTGCGTGTTGGGCAAGGCGGCCAGCGCACGGAGTGCCACAGCAGCACTGTCCAGCGGCAACGTTTCCGTGGAAACACCCTCAGCGGAGCAGAGCGTCCCGCCATAGTTGCATGCCACCAGCAGCCCGGGCACCCGGGCGAGTGCCCTGAGTTCCGAGAACAGCTCGGGCGTGATGCCATGCTGCGCGTCGGATTGGAGGACGGTCCGGAGGAGGCCAAGCGGGAGCGATTTCATCAGCAGTGCCGAGTCGGCCACTGCTTGGTTCAAGTGCGTAGGCATGGCGAATCCTTCCGAAGCGGATAGCTATAGTCTCCGCCCGGACGGTTTCGCTTGACTACCTAGTAGATTGCGAATGCGTAAAGCTTTTCCTTGGATTTATGCGCTCACAAGCCCGGCAACCTCGGCCAGCAGTTCCACGGACCGCAGGCGCTCTTCGGTGCCGATGCTCTGGTGGGCCACGATCAGTTCATCAGCATCAGCGAACGCCGCAAACTCGTCGAGGTAGTCGCGCACAACATCCTTGGTACCCACGGCGGAGAACTTCATCATCTGCGCGATGTGCTGACCCTGAGGGGAATCGAGCACCATGTCCGCTTCGTCATCGGTGAACTCGCGGCCGCCACCGAAGAACAGTGACACACGGGCCCGCTTCACTGCGAGATGGATGGCCTGCGCCTCGGCGTTGGAGTCCGCGGCAGTAACGTTCACGCCGGCGATCACGTGCGGCTCGGACAACTGATCCGAGGGCTTGAACTCGCGGCGGTAGACGGCCACAGCATCCTGCAGAGCGGCAGGGGCAAAGTGTGAAGCGAAAGCGTAGGGAAGACCCAACTGGGCGGCCAACTGGGCGCCGAAGAGCGAGGACCCCAGAATGTACAGCGGCACGTTGGTGCCCTTGCCCGGCGTCGCTTCAACACCTTGGATGCGGGTGGGCCCAGTGAGGTAGCCCTGCAGTTCAAGGACATCCTGCGGGAACCTGTCCGAGGACGTGTGGTCGCGCCGCAGCGCGCGCATGGTGTTCTGGTCGCTGCCGGGAGCCCGGCCCAGGCCGAGGTCGATCCGCCCCGGATGCAACGTTTCCAGCGTGCCGAACTGCTCAGCGATGGTCAACGGCGAGTGGTTGGGCAGCATGACACCGCCGGCCCCGAGGCGGATGGTGTTGGTGTGCGCGGCGACATGGGCGATCAGGACACTCGTAGCCGAGGACGCAATGGCGGACATGTTGTGGTGCTCGGCGTACCAAACGCGGCGGTAGCCCAGCTCTTCAGCCTTCTGCGCCATGGCCACGCTGCCCGCGAGACTTTCCGCCACCGTCTGGCCCTTCCCGATGGTTGCCAGGTCGAGGATGGAAAGAGGAACAGTCACGGTGGAGGCCTTTCGGTACGTTTCGCGGTGCCGCACGGTTGATTGCCGGCACTCTAGCGACAACGACGGCGGCACCCGGCTTATTTCTGTGAGTTGCGTCGCGCGGTGCCTCGGCTCGTGTTTTGTGACCCTGTTCGACGCCCGATTAACTGCCGTGAACCCCTGTATCCCCGCGTTTCGGACCACTTTGACCGCCTCCCACGGCTGCCGGATAGTTGCAGCCACGAGTACGCATCAGACCTCTCTGTCCATGATCAGGACAAACCCAAGGAGAACCAATGGCACGTTTTGCAGGCAAGACCGGCGTCACAGCGGCGCTGGCCGCTACCGCTCTGCTGGGGCTCGCCGCCTGCTCGGACCCGGGCGCGACGGCGGCAACGGGAGCGTCAGCCCCGGCGTCGAGCGCTTCTTCCAGCTCGTCCACGAAAGAATTCAACCTGACCCCGCAGCAGGACCGCATCAAGGTGACGGTGGACTCCGCAGCGGCTGCGCTGGTTCCGGACGCCATCAAGGCGGACGGCAAGCTGACTGTGGTGACCACCGGCGGCACTCCCCCGCTGAGCACGTTCGCCACGGACAACAAAACGCTGATTGGCAGCGAAGTGGACATTGCCTACGCCGTGGGCGAGAGCCTGGGCCTGCAGGTGGAAGTGCTGCCGGTAGCGTGGGCAGACTGGCCGTTGGGCGTCGAATCGGGCAAGTACGAGGCCGTTCTTTCCAACGTCACGGTCACCGAAGCGCGCAAGGAGAAGTTCGACTTCGCCACGTACCGCAACGACCTCCTGGGCTTCTACGCGAAGACGGACTCGGACATCTCCACCATCAAGGAAGCCAAGGACGTGGCCGGCAAGCGCATCATCGTCGGCTCAGGAACCAACCAGGAAGCCATTCTGGTGCGTTGGGATGAGGAGAACAAGAAGAACGGCTTGAAGCCGGTTGAGTTCCAGTATTACGACGACGACTCCGCCTCCCAGCTCGCCCTCCAGTCAGGCCGCGCAGACCTCACGTTCGGGCCCAACGCGTCCGCGGCGTACAAGGCAGCGAAGGACGGGAAGACCAAGGAAGTGGGCACGCTTGACGGCGGCTGGCCCCTGAAGGCAGAAATTGCCTTCACCACGCAGAAGGGCAACGGCTTGGCTGTGGCCGCTCAGGCTGCGCTCAACACCCTCATCAAGGACGGCAATTACGGCAAGATCCTGGATCGCTGGGGACTCGCCTCCGAGGCAATCCCCGCGTCCGAACTGAACCCGGCAGGCCTGCCCAAGAAGTAGGAACCGCTGTGGCAGGGCACCTGCCGACGCCGAATCCCCGCCGGACACCAACCGGCGGGGATTCTTGCATTCGCTGACCCAACGTGGGTGCGGCCGGAAGTGGTTAGAAGTGGGAGGGATCGGTGTTGGCTCCGCAGAGGATGACCGCCACCGTTTCCCCGTCGTTCGGTTTGTATGCCCCGGACAGCAACGCCGCGTAGGCAGCCGCAGCGCCGTGCTCCACGACGATGCGATGCTTCTCCCACAGGGCACGACGGGCCTGGACAATGTCCTCGTCCGAGACCAGCAGGCTTTGAACACCGGTGCGTCGGGCAACTCCGAAACCGATCTCCCCGATGCGCCGGGCTCCAAGGGAGTCCGCAGCAATTCCGGAGACGGCCACGTCCACAGGCTCGCCCTTGGCCAACGCGGTGTGCAGTGTGGGGACCGTCTCCGGTTCGACGCCCACTACACGAGCCCTGCCTTCGGCGGCTGAGGCAATGCCGCCCATCAGTCCACCGCCGCCTACAGCAACAAGAATGGTGTCGACGTCGGGCAGTTCATCCAAGAGTTCAAGCCCTACCCCGCCCGCGCCAGCCACGATCTCGGGCTGATCATAAGCGTGGCAATACACAGCGCCCTTCTCCTCGGCGAAGCGGATCGCGGCGGCGTAGGCCTCCGCGTATTCGGCGCCGCCTTGGACCACCTTGGCACCACTGGCGTACAGCTTGTGGACCTTGTTTGCCGGAGCCGACTCGGGAACGAAAACCGTGGCGGGGACTCCGAGTTTGGCGGCAGCGTACGCGTTGGCCAGGCCTGCGTTGCCGCCGGAGGCCACCACGATACCTACCGCGGGGTCCAGCTCACCGCTTTCCTTGGCCGTGAGCAGGCGGTTGAAGGCACCACGGGCCTTGAAGGAGCCGGTGTGCTGCATGTATTCGCACTTGAACCACAGGTGATACGGCTCCTGCTCGCCACTTTCCGCCAGCGGCGTATGCCGAACCCACCCGGCTGTCCGTGAGTACGCTGCTTCTACTTCTTCGCGTGTGACCATCGTGGCTGCACCTTTCGTCCGTTTCATCCTATGGTTTGCGTGGCCGCCTCGGACCCAGCCGAATAGGCTTGTTCACATGTCCGTCGACTTTGTCCTCCGTCCCTCCGTAGCCTCCGACGCCGCTTGGATTGCCGAACTTCGCGCCGTGGTGATGCGCCCGGACCTTGAGCGACTTGCCCGATGGGATCCGATCCGGGTCCGTGAGCGCTTCCTGAACGCCTTCCAGCCGGAACACACGTACGTCATACATTCCGATGGCGTGGACGCAGGAGTGATCGCCATCAGGCCCGAGCCGGATGCCCGGTGGATCGAACATTTCTTTGTTGCACCGGCCCACCAGGGCAAGGGGCTCGGCAGCGCTGTGCTGAGGCACGTCATGTCGGCTTCCGTTGACGAGCGGCCGTTCCGCCTGGATGTGTTGCAGGGAAGCCCGGCACGGCGTCTCTACGAACGGCATGGCTTCGTGCTGGAATCCGAGGACCCGATCGATGTCTTCATGATGGCGCCTGCCACCCCCTGACCCCGCGCCCGGAAGTGCGGTAACCTCAGCACACACCACGCGGCAACGACGCGATACTTTCCGGGGGGAAAAATGGGGATTCTTCGATCGCGCTCGTTGAGGCGCGCAGCTACCACCGCAATGGCATTGGGACTCTTGGTTTCCGGGCTGACTGCTGCCGGCCCAGCCACTGCAGCATCCCAGCCGACACCGTATATCGACGGCGTCCCTTACGTCGGTTCTGAGATGCGCCGCCAGTACAACTACGACTATTGGGGTTGCAGGAACCCGGACGGCTCCGGAGATGCGATCACCCTGGAGTGGTTGCGCAACGGCGAACCACTTCCTGCCGAGCGTCAGGGTGAAACTTTGCGTGTCCTCCCTGAGGATCAGGGCAGCCGCATCTCCTTGAGGGTGTACCCGCTCACTCCCGGCGAACCAGGCTGCCCCACCGGGACACAGCTGAGCGCCGAGACGAAGCCCATCAAAGCCTCCAGCCGCGCCATGGGCTGGACCGGGCGCGGCAATTTCGAGCCGCTGGCCCGCACACACGACGGCAGGCTCATCCTGTACCCGCGGACGTACACCTATTACAAAGGCATGTGCGAGGGGCCGTGCCCGGTCTATTTCGGCGCGTGGGATGAACCCCGGCAGGTCGGGGCGGGTTGGAATATGTTCAACATCGTTTTCTCTCCCGGAGATTTTGATGGCGACGGATTCAACGATCTCCTGGCGAGGAACGCCTCCGGCCAACTGTTCCTTTACCGCGGAGACGGAGATGGCGGTTGGCTTCCCACCCGCCAAGTAGGTGCCGGGTGGAACATTTTCGATTCCATCGTGGGTCCCGGGGATTTCAACGGTGACGGCACCAACGATGTCCTGGCCCGGAACGCGGGCGGTGACCTGTTCCTGTACCCGGGCAACGGAAACGGCGGCTGGCTCGCACCAAGCAAGGTGGGTTGGGGCTGGCAGGTCATGAACAAGATCATCCCCGGCGGCGACATGAACGGCGACGGCACCGTGGAGGTCTTCGGCCGGGACCACAGTGGCGGCCTCCAGTTGTACTCCGCCGACGGTCAAGGCGGATGGGGCGCCCAGGCGTATATGGGTGGTGGCTGGAATGACTTCCAGGATGTGGCGGGTCTGGGCAGTTACGCCCACCAGAAGTACAACAACCTTGCTGCCATCAATGGCAACGGCGACCTCGTGTTGTACTCCACTGGCGCCATGACCACCGGTCTCTACGGGCCCCAGGGTCCTGTCGGCAGTGGCTGGAACGTGTTCAGGGAACTGCTCTAGTTCCCTGAGCCGGACTAGAGCGGCTGGCTCCCTACCGTCAGTTGCAAACTGACCGTTCCGCGCGAAACGTCGACGACGGCGGCACTTGAGTCGCCGCCGTCGGGCGCTGTTCCGCGTCGGCCCGGCTGGAAGCCGAGCCGACGCAGCAACGTCTTCAGCAGGTGACCTGCCTTCATGAAACGTGCGCCGACTCTTCGGAGCGCACCGGCGTTTCCAGCCCCAGGTTTTCGCGCAGCGTGGTGCCGCGGTATTCCGTGGGGTAGACGCCGCGTTCCTGGAGCTCAGGCACCAGGTGGTTCACGATGTCGTCCAAACCCGTGGGGATGAGCCATGGCGAGATGTTGAAACCGTCCACCGCCCCAACCCGTGCGAACTCGGCGAGATGGTCGGCCACGGCGGTGTAGGAACCCGTGAACGTGGCGTCGATGCGAGCCGTTTTTGAAGTGACGAACTGGCGGATGGAGAGGCCCTTGTCCTTGGCCTCGGCCCTCCACTGATCGGCAAGCTGGCGGGCCTTGGCACCGTGGAAACCACTGCCGCGCGTTTCGGAGGTTTCCTCCACAACAGGATCAATCTCGGGAAGGGGACCGTCGGGATCATAGGAAGAGAGCTCCCGGCCCCAAAACTGTTCCAGGTAGGCAATAGCCTGCTGCGGACCGATCTGCAGGCTCCGGACCCAAGCCTTCTTCTCCTGGGCTTCCTGGTCCGTGGCGGCGAGGATGAACTCGCTGGCCGGCATGATCTGCACGGCGTTGGCACCGCGGCCGGCGGCTACGGAGCGCGCTACGATGTCGCGGCGGAACTCCACGGCGTCGTCGAACTTGGGGTGGGCGGAGAAGATCACGTCAGCCTGGCGGGCTGCGAAGTCGCGGCCGTCCGGGGAATCGCCGGCTTGGAAGAGCACGGGGCGGTACTGTGCGCTGCGCGGCAGGCGCGGGGTCACATCAACGGTGTAGTGCTGGCCTTCGTGGAGGACTCGTCGCGCAGGTCCGGTGGAAGTTTCCCACGAGTCCCAGATGCGCTTGGCGGTCTCCACGAACGCTTCGGCATGTTTGTAACGGTCGGCGTGGTCCAGGTATCCGCCGCGGCGGAAGTTCGCGCCGGTCCAGGCGTTGTCCGTGGTCACAATGTTCCACGCGGCCCGGCCTCCGGAGATCAGGTCCAGTGAGGACAGGCGGTGTGCGAGGTCCGCGGGATCGTTGTACGTGGTGTTTTGCGTGGCCACCAAGCCGATGTTCTTGGTGACTGCGGCAAGTGCGGCAAGCATGGTCTGGGCGTCAGGACGGCCCACCACATCCAGTGCATGGGGACGCCCGAGGTGTTCGCGCAGGCGGAGGCCTTCACCCAGGAAGAAGGCTGCGAACTTGCCGCGCTCGGCTGTCTGGACGATGTGGCGGAACGACTCGAAGTCCGTCTGCGAGCCTGATTCGGGAGCCTTCCAGATGGTGCCGGAGTTGACGCCCTGGAAAAAGATTCCGAAGTGGATGTGGCCGCTCGGCTGGAAAATGTCGCGTGTCATGGTGTTCCCCTACTTTCCGGCGGCAACAGCAGCCGCGGCAGTGGTCGAATAGCGGTTCTCCGCCGGAGCCAGCCCCAGCAGCTCACGGAAAGTTCCGTTCTGGACAGGCGCCTTCACGGAACCGCGGCGACGCAGCGCCGGGAGGACCAGCCGTGAAAGTTCTTCCAGCTCCACGTCCAGAACAGCTGGGTGAAGACGAACGCCGTCGGCTTCCTGGAGAAGTGCATCGAGCAACTCAGTAAGGCCGGCAGCCGAGCCCACAAACCGCGCAAGCCCGTTTTCCTGCAACTGGACCGGGCGTGAATCCGCAGCCTGCCCACGCGAGTCCAGGACGACGTCGAGCTCTGCCACAACGGCCACTGAAGCACCAAGCCGGGCCCTCACATCGCGGATCTCGGCAGCGAGGAGCTCCGGCGTCGGAGCGGAAACCAGCACGGCGTCCACCGCGTCAGCGGGCACCAGGCCCTCGCCCACCAATGACGCCGCGGCGAGCACGGGGAGTTGACCCTGCAGCGGCCGCGGGATGATGGACGGGCCCTTCACGGAGTAGCCAGTACCAGCGAAGTCTGCGGGAGTTTCGAAATCCGCGTAGTGCAGCTTGTCGACGTCGATATACCGCCCGGTGGCGACATCGCGGATGACGGCGTCTTCCTCCCAGGAGTCCCACAAGCGGCGGCCCACCTCAATGGACGCCGCGGCTTCCTGCGCCAGTGCCTCCCCCTGAACAAAAGAGCGTCCGACGGCGGCAGCAGCCTCGGGTGACTCAGCTGCGGTAGCGATCCACCCGGCACGGCCCCCGGACACATAGTCCAGGCTCGCGAGCTGCGTGGAGACGTGGAAAGGCTCCGTATAAACGGTATCCACCTCAGGGACCACAGCAATGGTCCGGGTCACCGGCCCGGCAAAAGCCGCGCGCTGGAGGGCGTTGGCCCGCCCGGCCTCCGGCGTGTCCTTGAAGGTTGCCGCATGGAAACCGGCGGACTCGGCCGCGAGGACGGCGGTGGCAAGGTTCTCATAACCCGCGCCGTCAAGTTCAATGGCCAGGAACCCGGCCTTGCGTTCTTCGAAGGTACTCACTGCTGATCCTGACGTTCGTAGGGAATCTTTTCGCCTGCTTCGATGGCCACGGGAAGCCGGTTTTCGGCGGGCGGCAACGGGCAGGTGGCGAGGTCGGTGTAGGCGCACGGCAGGTTCACGGCCCTGTTGAAGTCGAGCTGCACGGAGCCATCAGCGGCGGGGACCACGGACAGCGAGCGGTTGGCCGCATAGGTGGTCTTGCCGGAGGTCTGGTCGGTGAACAACACAGATAGTGACCCCGGCGCGTGGCCGTTGAACGCCGTCAGCGCGAGCTCCTCACCGGCCAGTTTGAAGCGAATCTCCCCCGGAGCTTGGTAGACGTGCTGGATGCCCTCGACGGCGGCACCCACCGTGGTGGGGCGCGGAGCCTCGAACGGGACAAAAGTGCCAGCCACAGCAAATGCAGCATTGGGCGTGTAGGCGGGCGTGCCTTGGTACTCCTGCAAGAGCTGATTCTGCGGGTTTCGGGGCCGGACGATGTACTCGCCGCCCCGCTTGGCCACCTCGATCACCGTGTCGCCGGAAACCAGGTTGATGCCACCGCGTTCCTCGATGGGACCCAATTCCACAGGAGTGCCGTTGTTCAGTTCCACGCCGTCCAGCAGCAGGCTTTCGCCCGGTTCCAGGACAACACGTACGACGTCGTCCTCCGCCTTCCAGGTGCCAGGCGCGCCTTCGAGTCGGCTCGCCTCGCTGCTGAGCCAGTGCAGGTGGGTCACGGCGAGGAAGCCATGCGGGTGGGCACGGTGCCGCTCGTGGGCGTCGTGCCATTCCTGCCATTCTTCGTCGAAGGATTCGAGTGCTGTATCAGTGTGCAAAGACATGGGCGTTGTCCGTCCTGTTGAAGGCATGGTCTGCGGTGACTGCTGCTGCGGCGTCGGGTTCTGTGGCCCCGGCAAATTCGGGTCGGCCCGCGAAGGGATCCCCGGCTTCCCACAGCGTGGTGGGCGCCGAGGCCCGGACGGCCGGGATGACCTCCAGCGCGAAGCGTTCCAGGATCTCCAGCTGCTGTTCGAAGGGCAGCGTGGTGGGCAAGGAAACGGACTGAAGATCGTGGTTGTACAGCGAGTGGTAGCTGAGAATCTTGTCGATGACCTGCTCCGGGCTGCCTACCAGGGCGGGCCCTTCGGCCACGGCGTGCTGGATGTCGCGGAAGGGCGAGTTGTTGCCGGGGACGTTGCGGTTGGCGGTCAAACCCTCGTACACCGGACCGTACTGACGGATGGCTTCCTGCGTGGTGTCCGCGATGAACACGCCACCAGCGCCACTTCCCGAGCCGAGGTACTGGTGCCGCGGATCGTGGCCGTAACGCTCGTACTCTTCGCGGTAGTGGTCGATCAGGACCTTGTAGTTCTCGCGGGGCTGGATGGCGTTGGCCGTGAACAGCGGGTCTCCCCACTTGGCCGCGAGCGCAGCGGATGTCAGGGTTGTAGCCGAGCCGTGCCAAATCCGGGGAGATCCTGCGAAGGGGCGTGGTGTCGTCGTCGTTGGTTCGGCGAGCGCGGGCCTGAAGCGGCCGGACCAGGTGACGCTTTCCTTGCGCCACAGCGTGCGCAGCAGCGCGTACTTCTCGGCCAAGAGGTCCCATTGCTCGTCCAAAGACAGGCCAAACAACGGGTACTGCAGAACTTCATTGCCTTTGCCGATCACCAGTTCCAGCCGGCCGCGGCTCAATTGGTCGATGGTGGCGTAGTCCTCTGCCACACGCACCGGGTCCAACACGGAGA
The DNA here is from genome assembly GCF_058799755.1 of Arthrobacter sp. GW822-FHT05G07. NCBI lineage: Bacteria > Bacillati > Actinomycetota > Actinomycetes > Micrococcales > Micrococcaceae > Arthrobacter > Arthrobacter sp. GW822-FHT05G07. The sequence continues at coordinate 383,904 of NZ_JBXALT010000004.1, forward strand.
GCACTGTGACGCCAGTTTGGAGGCGGATGCGGTTGGTGACGGCGGCAATCGCTGCGAGGACCGTCGTCGGGGATGACGAGACGAACTCACCGGCGTGGCGTTCACCCACTGAGAAGCTGTCGAAGCCGAGTTCCTCAGCCCGCTTCGCCGTCTCCACCACCTGGTTCAAGCGGTCAGCGGTGGAGACAATCTCCCCCGTCACCGGATTCTTCAGGTGGGGAATGATGTCCAGGACTTGGAACTTCATTTGCCGGTACCAAAAGTTGCTTCGGTGACTGTCTTGGATTCGGGGATGGCTTCCTCGGAGAGGCCCCAGCGTTCCAGGACTTTGCCGTACGAGCCGTCCTTGATGGTGGAGTTCAGGGCGTCCGTGATGGCCGGAGCCAGTCCGTTGCCCTTGAGGGTTGTGGCGGCGACGAGTGTTTCCGCGGGCCAGCCGGCGTTGACCTTGCCCACCACTTTAAGGTCATCCCGGGTGTTCTCGCGGTACGTCACCGATGGGTACGGTGCCAGGTTCAGGTCGGTACGGCCCGAAGAGAGGGCCAGGATGGTGTCTGCGTCGGAGGAGTAGTACTGCAAGGTGGCCGGTGCCTTGCCCTTGGCTTCGAGCTCCTTGTTCCAGGCCAGCAGGATCTTCTCCTGGTTGGTGCCGGAGCCCACGGAGATCTTCAGCCCGGAAATGTCGTCCGAGCCCTTGATGTCGTAGGTTGAGCTCTTCTTCGCCTCAAAGCCCATGTACGCGGCGCGGTAGGTGGAGAAGTCGAACAGCTTCACACGGGCTGCGTTGATGCCCACGTTGGAGAAGACGGCCTCGAAGTCGCCGGACTGGGTCTTGAGCGGCCAGTTCTCCCACGATGTCACTTGGAGGTCCAGTTCCAGCCCGAGCTTGTCGGCCACGAGCTGGGCGATGTCCACCTCCACCCCGATCGGAGTCTTGTCGTCCGTGGCGTGGAAGGACAACGGAATGGACCCCGCAGTGGTGGCAACGGTCAGCTTGCCGTCCTTGGCGATGGCTTCAGGAACAGCAGAAGCTGCGGCGGCGTCTTTCTCACCGCGGATGCGGTTCTGGTCCACGGACGTGTTGTAGACAATCCCGTTCTTGGCAGCTTCGGACTCCGGCTGGGCTGCCGACGCTCCAGGATCGGAGCACCCGGCCAGCACGGGAAGCACGACGGCGGGAAGTACAGCGAGTGCCAGGAGCCTGCCTTTAATTGAGCGCAGTTTTGTTTCATGAGCGGCGAAGCCGTGGGCAGTGCTAAGCATTGGGTGTCCTAGATGTTGAAAGCTGGTTCGATGACTTTGGAGAAGAAGCTGCGGGTGCGTTCCTCGCGGGGGTTGGCGAAGATGTCCTGCGGTGTGCCGGACTCCACAATTTGGCCTTGGTCCATGAAGACCACGGTGTCCGCGACATCCCGGGCGAAGCCCATCTCGTGGGTCACCACAATCAGCGTGGTGCCGGACTTGGCGAGTTCGCGGATGACGTCCAGGACCTCGTTGACGAGTTCCGGGTCCAACGCGGAAGTGGGTTCATCGAACAGGAGGATCTTGGGATCAAGTGCCAGCGCCCGGGCAATCGCGACGCGCTGCTGCTGGCCGCCGGAAAGCTGGCGCGGGTAGGCGTCGGCGCGGTCCTTCAAGCCAACCCTGTCCAGAAGTTCCAGGCCGCGTTTCCGGGCTTCGGCTTTGGAACGCTTCTGAGCCACGATGGGCGCCTCAATGACGTTCTCCAGCGCCGTGAGGTGCGGGAACAAGTTGAAGCTCTGGAACACCATGCCAATGTGGGTGCGCTGCTTGAGGATGTCCTTCTCACGAAGTTCGTGGAGCTTGTTCCCGCGGACTTCGTAGCCCACCAATTCGCCGTCAATGGTGATGTAGCCGCCGTCGACTTTTTCCAAGTGGTTGATGGTCCGCAGCAGGGTGGACTTGCCGGAGCCGGACGGGCCGACAATCACAGCCACCCCGCCTGGTGGGACGGACAAGGAGACGCCCTTGAGGACTTCGGTGGCGCCAAAGGACTTCCGGACATTGGTGATGTCCACTTGGCCGCGGGTAGCCGTCGTCGTACCGGGCCGTGCCGCTGTGGCGGCCCCTGCCGCCGTCGTGCCTTCCGGAGCCGCGGCCGAAGCGGCAGCCTGATTTTCCTCTGCGACCTTTGCCGCCGTTGCGGATTCTTTGCGTGCAGCGATGATGCTCATCGGGCGTCCTTCGTGGGAGAGGCAGCAACGTGGGTGGTGAAGAACTTACGGGCCTTCTGCAAGGGAGTAAGCGGCAGGGTCCGCAGGGCGCCCTTGGAGAAGTGGCGTTCGATGTAGTACTGGAAAACGCTCAGTACCGAGGTGATCACCACATACCAGAGCGTGGCGACCAGCAGCAGCGGAAGCACCTGCTGGGTCCGGTTGTAGATGACCTGGACCGTGTAGAAGAGCTCGGAGTAGGCAAGGACGTAAACGATCGAGGTGCCCTTGACCAAGCCGATGATCTCGTTGAACGCGTTAGGCAGGATGGCGCGCATGGCTTGCGGCAGCACAATCCTGGTGGAGCGCTTCCACGCCGGGATGCCCAGGGCTGAGGCAGCTTCGAGCTGACCCTGGTCCACGGACAGGATGCCGCCGCGGATGATCTCGGCGGAATAAGCGGCCTGGTTCAGCGTGAGCCCCAGGACTGCAGCTGCGAACTGGCTGATGAGCGTGGTGGTCTGGGCCTCGAAGAAGCGGACGTCCGTGAAGGGGATGCCCAGGCTGATCTTCTCGTAGAGGTAGCCAAGGTTGTACCAGAGCAGGAGTTGGACCAGCAGCGGTGTGGAGCGGAAGATCCAGGAGAACGTCCAGGACACCGAGACCAGCAGCGGCGAGGCGGACAGGCGCATGAGAGCCAGGATGAAACCGAGCACAAAGCCAAGGACACCGGAAATGGCAGTGAGCTTGAGGGTCTCGATGAGTCCGTTGACCACCGACTGGGCCGTGAACCATTCGGCCACCACGCCCCACTCCCAGCGCGGGTTGGTGACCAGCGACCACGCAATGGCTGCGACGCCGGCAGCTACCAGTACGGTACCCACCCATCGCCAGGGATGCCGGGCCGGGACCAGCTTGTACTCGGAGTAATCCGGGGTGGGCGGTGCAGTTTCCGCCGTGGCAGGCGGTGCGATTGCACTCATGCGCCACCTCATTTCAGATCGGTTGTTGTCTATCGGATGGCTGCCAATCTAGGGCCGCGCGAAACCCGGCAGCAAGGCGGGAATTTGCACTTCTTCACTGGACTTCGCGCGGCTTCGCCGGAGTTCGCACAGCGTCACAATCTGCGTCACGAGACGTCCTATGAGACGTGGTTTTGCGTGTTTTAACGCTGCATGACGTGTGGTGAACGGCGGTTACCGCCGCCTCGACCGGCAGCCTGCTTCGTCCTTAGATTGGGCATCACCAACCACTGCTTTCAGGAGATCCCATGCCGTCTCGAGTACCCGCCATCGCCTTCATTGGCGGCGGCCCGCGCACGGCCGGCGTCCTGGAACGGCTGGCCGCCAACCGTCCCGCGTTGTTCGCAGGTCCCCTGCACGTCCACGTCATCGAACCACACCACCCCGGCTCCGGGAGGATCTGGCGCTATGACCAGGATCCCGGCCTGCTGCTGAACTCCACCGCTGCGGACGTCACCATGTTCACGGATGCCTCGGTGGCCTGCGATGGGCCTTCCGTTGACGGACCTGGGCTCTCCACCTGGGCGGCAGGGGTGTTGGATGGCAGCATCCGCGACGTTCCCGCTTTCGAGCCGCACCTGCTCCACCAACTCCGCGCATTGACTCCCGCGTCCTTTCCCAGCCGGCAGCTACAGAGCAAGTACCTTGAGTGGTTCTTCCGCCGCGCCGTTGGGGCGCTCGGCCCGGACGTCACAGTGACAGTACATCGCGACACGGCCACCGGCGTCTCGGCGGCGGCGGCGGACGGCGGGCACGACGACGATGCGCACCGCGTGCGGCTGGCTTCCGGCGCAGAGGTGGTTGCCGACGTCGTGGTTTACGCGCTGGGCCACACCGACTCCCTGCCCGATCCCGAATCTGCACGCCTCAGCGAATTCGCTGCCCGGCACGGCGGGTTCCATGCGCCGCCGTCGTACACCACGGACGTGGACTACTCCGCGGTTGAGCCCGGGCAGGACGTGATCGTCTCCGGCATGGGGCTCGCGTTTGTGGACCTGCTGGTGCTGCTGTTTGAGGGCCGCGGCGGCCGCTTTGAAGAAAGGCCCGACGGCGAACTGGACTATGTGCCTTCGGGCGCCGAACCCCGCGTCTGGGCAGGATCACGACGCGGCGTGCCGTACCACTCCAAGATCTCCTCCGTCCTGCGGGGCGAGCCGATCGCCCGTCCGCGGTACTTCACCGCAGAGGCCATTGACGCCCTGCTCGCAGAGCACCAGGAACTCGATTTCCGCACACACCTGTGGCCCCTGATCGCCAAAGACGCCGGCTACGCCTACTACCGTGAGCTGTTCACGGGGTACCCGTCCCGCGTGGTGGGTACCTGGGCCAGCTTCGAGGCGAGGTACGACGCCCTTGATTGGTACAGCGCTGCCCGGGAAGAGCTGGCGGCATTCTCCGTGCGGGACCCCGCGCTGCTTCTGGACCTCGAGAAACTGGACCACCCCCTGAGCGGCTGCGCGTTCGCCGATCACCAGGCCGTTCAGCGCTCGGTGGCCGCGTATATCCAAAACGACCTCAGCCTCCGGACCAGCCCGGACCATTCCGAGACCCTCGCCCTGTTTACCGCCCTGTTGTTCGTGTACATGGACTTGGGGCGTTTGGTCCCGCAAGAGCGGCTCAACGCGCGCTCCCAGCAGACCATCCATGGTTGGTGGCACGGATTCTTCAGTTTCGTGGACTCGGGGCCGCCCGCGCACCGGCTGCGCGAGATGCTGGCCCTGCACAGGGCCGGGCTCCTGAAGTTCCTGGGCCCCGGCATGTGGGTCCGCGCCGACGACTCTCTTGGCAGGTTCGTAGCCGGGACGTTCCAGTCGCCCGTGGTGGTGGATGCCTCTGCGTACATTGAGGCGCGGCTGCCTTCTGCGTCCGTGGAGCGTTCCGCGAATCCCGCCTTGGCTGACCTGCACGACGCCGGATGGGGCACCGAACAAAGGCTCCTCACCTCCGAGGGCGCCCACTCCACCGGGAAGCTCCTGGTCTCCGGGAATCACCAGGTCCTGTCCCCTGTTGCTACTCCACAGAGGGGTTTGTTCGCGGTAGGCCCGTGGACGTCCGGGTGGGGCGCGGGGGCTTTTGCCCGCCCCAACACCAACGCAGCACCCTTCCGGGAGAACGACGCCCTGGCGCGGAGCATCCTGTCCACGGTTGCCACCACCCGCCCAACTGAGTCGCAGTTAACGCCGTTTTGAGCCCTCAAAACGGCCTCAGCTGCTACCTACTTGGGTTCCACCTACGAAAGGCCTGACATGACCACCACCCCCACCCTGCCGACGTCGGGCCTTACCGTCCTCAGCCTGCCCATGCGCGATCCTCGCGTTCGCCCGCTCCTGGACGAGCTCGCGGTCGAATACGAAACCCGCTACGGCAACCTGTTCGGCACCGGCGGCGCTGCGGAGGAACTGAACAGGTACCCGGCCGAGGAATTCGAAGCTCCCCACGGCGCCCTGATCATCATTCAGGAGAACGGCGAGTCCGTGGCTGGCGGCGCGTTCCGCCGTTACGACCAACACACAGCCGAGCTGAAGCGGATCTGGACGCACTCAGCTCACCGCCGCCGCGGTTTGGCGCGGCTGGTGCTGGCCGAACTGGAAAACGAGGCTCGACGGCGGGGCTACAGGAAGCTGTACCTCACCACCGGGCCACGACAGCCGGAAGCCAAAAACCTGTATCTGGCAACGGGCTACAAAGCACTGTTCGACCTCGCTGCGGACCCCGAGGACATCAAGCATTTGGCCTTCAGCAAGGATCTTGCCGCGCACAGCTAAGCTATGCGCATGGCCAACAAACCCACCGCAACAACAGCCGAAAAACTCGCCACCATCCAGCAGGGGTACACCCTGGAAGGTGCCACCATCGAGCTGGGCGCCGCGATTGTTGACGGCGAAATCCACAAAGAGGCCCAGGTCCGGCTCCCGCTTGCCATGATGAACCGGCACGGGCTGGTGGCCGGCGCCACGGGCACTGGCAAGACGGTCACGCTGCACATGATTGCCGAGCAACTTTCAACGGCGGGTGTCCCGGTTTTCCTCGCTGACATCAAGGGTGATCTGTCAGGATTGGCGACGCCGGCCACTGGCAGTGAGAAGCTGACGGCCCGTACGTCTGCGCTGGGCCAGCAGTGGGAGGCCAAGAACTTCCCGGTGGAGTTCCTCTCACTCGGTGGAGACGGCCACGGCATCCCCGTCCGCGCCACCATTACCTCGTTCGGGCCCATCCTGCTGTCCCGCATCATGGATCTCAACGACACCCAGGAATCCAGCCTCCAGTTGATCTTCCACTTTGCGGATAAGAACAACCTGGAACTGATCGACCTCAAGGACCTCCGCGCAGTCATCCAGTTCCTCACCTCGGACGAAGGCAAGGCCGAACTCGCAAACCTTGGTGGACTGTCCAAGGCCACAGCCGGTGTGATCCTGCGCGAACTGGTGGGTTTGGAAGCGCAAGGCATGGAGAAGTTCTTCGGCGAACCCGAGTTCGACACCGCTGAACTCCTCCGCACGGCACCGGACGGCCGCGGTGTCATCAGCTGCCTGGAACTTCCCACGCTGCAGACCAAGCCCCTGCTGTTCTCCACATTCCTCATGTGGCTGCTGGCCGACCTGTTCGAGGACCTGCCCGAAGCGGGCGACCTGGACAAGCCCAAGCTCGTCTTTTTCCTTGATGAGGCCCACCTGCTGTTCAACGGTGCGTCCAAGGCCTTCCTTGAAGCCATCACCACCACCGTCCGGCTCATCCGTTCCAAGGGCGTGGGCATCTTCTTCGTCACCCAGACCCCCAAGGATGTTCCCGCCGATGTCCTCGGCCAGCTGGCCAACCGCGTGCAGCACGCCCTCCGCGCCTTCACCCCTGAAGATGCCAAGGCATTGAAGGCCACAGTGTCCACTTTCCCGGTCAGCGACTACGACCTCGAAGAAACCCTCACGTCCGCAGGCATCGGTGAGGCCGTGATCACCGTCATGAACGAGAAAGGCGCACCCACCCCCGTTGCGTTGACCCGGCTCCGTGCCCCGGAATCCGTGATGGGCCCAAGCGCCGATGACCTCATCCGGAGCACCGTTGCGGCGTCCTCCCTGCTGGTCAAATACGGCACCGCCGTGGACAACCTCTCCGCCTACGAGAAACTCAATGGGCAGGCGGCCGCTCCTACGGGCGACGCCGCGCCGGGATTGCCGCCTGTGCCGGCTTCTAGTTCCGGGGTTCCTTCCGGGGCTTCGCAAGCCGACATCGACGCCGAAGCCCGCCGTATCGAGGAAGAAATCCTGGGCCGGCCCAGCTCACGGTCCTCGTCGCCTGAGTCTTTCCCGGCCCCTCCCGCGCCCGTTCCCGCACCGGCTCCGACCTCGCAGCAGGACGGTATGTTCGGTGACATCGCCGGCGCACTCGGTGGAGCGCTGGGCGGTGGGCTCAAGAGCATGGTCCGATCCATGGGAACACAACTTGGACGCGACCTCATGCGCGGGGTGTTCGGCACGTCCTCGCGGCGACGCCGCTAGTCCTTTCCAGCTGCCGGAACCACGACGTCGGGTGGCCGCAGCGCTTGCTGCCATCCGGCGTCGGGCCTTCTCCAAACGGTGGATATAAGTCGCTCCGAGGCATTCCTGCACGGCGATGGCTGCCACGGCAGGTAACGTAAAGGGCGTGCAGTTGAGTCAAGCGTTCGTCAAGACCGCAGCCGGATGGCTGCTCGGTCTGATGCTTGCTGCCGCAGGAGCGATCGTTTGCATCAACCTGGTGAGCTCATCGGTGGCCAGCCCTCAACAGCCCGTCAAGGAGTATTTGGCGGCCCTGCAGAAGGGCGAAGGCGAAGAGGCTCTGGGCCTCCTGCGCGCCAAAATTCCCAGCTCCAACCCTGCCATGCTGGACGGTACGGCCCTGCAAACCGCAGTTTCCAAGATGTCCGACGTCAAGGTGGGAAACCCCGAGGCCCGGGGCAGCAACCGCATGGCGGTGCCGGTGGATTACAGTCTTGACGGCAGCCGGCTCCACACTGAATTCCTGATGGAGCGGACTGGGACACAGTGGCTTTTCTTCGCCAAATGGGCGTTTGTGCCCACCACGCTCCCCACCATAGAAGTCACTGTGGTCAACGCCAGCGAGGCCACACTCAACGGCGTCCCCGTGAACATGCCCAACGGCCGCAATAACTTTGCCGTGTTATTTCCTGGCAAGTACGAGGCCAGCTTGAACGGCACCTACTTCGAAGCCCCGGCAGCGTCGGCCCTGGTTTCAACCCGCGACGGCGGCCAGGCACCCCTGAACCTGCAGACACGGTCTACCGCCGCCATGAATGAAGCCGTGGCCGGCAAGGTCCGCGAATTCCTGGACAGCTGCGCGGCGCAAGCCACCGAGCAGCAGCGTCTACAACCCGATTGCCCGTTCTATCACGCCAGCAACGCCCGCGTGGTGGACGGAACCATCAAGTGGGAAATTACCGAGTATCCCAAGATCACCATCGAGCCGTTCGGTGGCAAATGGGTAGTGGCTCCCCTGGATGGCAAGGCCACACTGACTGCCCGGGAGATCGACCTTTTCACCGGGTTCGTCAACGACCTCAACGTGGAGCACGACTTCAGCTTCACCACCCAGCTGGACGTCAGCGGCGACACTGTGACGGTCACCCCGATGCTGACCTTCTAGCCTCTTTTTCGGGCGGCCCGGGTGTCGGATCTGGCCCAGTTTCCACCCCCTAGCCCCCCATTCAATGCCTGTGGTGGCAAGAGAGCCGCCCTAAAGTGGGCTAGTCCGACCACATGCGAGCCGGCCCTCGAAGAAGAACTTCACGCACATGCCGGAGCATTCGCTCTGGTGCATGCACAACGTCGTCATAGAAGAACCTCAGCACCAACATCCCCTGCCTGATTGCTTCGTTGTCCCGCCGACGGTCCTTTTTGAACTGCCGCGGCTCCATGTGGGATGCGATACCGTCTATCTCGACTATGAGAAATCCTTCGAGGAGAAAGTCCACGGTTCCTACGCCCTCAATCCAGACCTGGGTCTCGGTGCGGATGCCCACATCACGGAACAGGACCCGTGCGAGGGTTTCTATTAATGAACCTGCGCCCCGATCCACCTTGGCCAACACATTCCGCGCCTGCCCGCCCCGATTCCCCACAAGATGGCGGCGCAAGTAATCAAGGGTGATGTCGCCGCGAATATAGGCACTTTCGACCATCACGAGCGATTCCAACGGAGGAAGGCAGAGAAGTGCGTGCAAAAGAACGTCCGGCAGTGCGACGAACGGCTCGCTCCGCCGAGGTTGGGACAGGGACGTGCGGTGGCTGATGCAACCGGCGGACCGTCGACCGTTGTTCTGCCAGTAGTGGGGCTCAGCGGGTTTGTGCAGCAGCCACAAGCCGTAACGGCCAGCCGCCGATGCGCATGTCAGCAGCGATCTCGCTCTGACAGCCGCAACAAACTCCGGAGCCGCGCCGGGGAGGCCCAGAACTCCCCGCTCCACGCGCTGGATACTTCCCGCCTGCAACGCGGCTCGAATCGCCTTTTCACTGACACCACGGCCTTGTACCTGCCGGGTCAGTGCCACGCCGCCCAGTTGTCGCAGGGCTTCCTCGGGTTTCATCCCTCCAGCGTGCCGTCTGACCAAGGGAGCCAGCAGCCGCAGGGTGGGCTATGTGGATAAGCTGTCGCTCCGGAGTAGCCCACTTTCGACGGTTCCCACGGCATAAGAATGGCCCGGGCAACCCCTTGAGGGGTCAAACCCGGGCCATTCTCGGTGGCTAACGTTTAGTCCATGCCGCGCAGGTCCAGGACCAGCTCGGACTCACCGTCGGCCTGCAGGATTACCGGAATGCCCCAGTCCTGCTGGTAGAGGTGGCACGCTGCGTGATCGGGGATTTCGCCGTCCTCAGTCTCGGGACCATCGCATGCGGCCGCGCGGGCGGTGATGTGGAGGATGCCCTCGGGAACATCGGCGGACAGCTCCAGGGTGCGCAGCAAGCCCACCGATGTCCCACCACCGGAGACCAGCAGTTCCGGCGGCGTGGAGGAAATCTTCAGCTGTGTGGGATCGCCCCAACGGTCGTCCAGCTTCTGGCCGGTCGGAGCCTTGAAGCGCACTGCCAGCTCAAGGGTTCCGGGGGTCACCGGGCTCTTGGGACGGTGTGTCTGCGCAGCTCCCTCATCCACCTGCTGGGCTTCCTTGGGAATGGGAACCAGGACCAGTTGGTGCTTGTTCGACTCCACCACGATAAGCAGCGGATCGCTGCCTTCTACCTGGACCACGACGACGTCACTCGGCTCAGCGAGGCCCCTGGCCAGGGTGGATACGGACTTGGTGGCAGGATCATAGCGGCGAACGGCACCGTTGTAGGTGTCAGCGATGGCCACGGAATTGTCCGGCAGAACCGTGACACCCAAGGGGTGCTGCAGGCGTGCTTCAGAAGCCTCGCCATCACGGAACCCGAAATCAAACAGGCCCTTGCCGATGGCAGTTTCCACGCTCACACCGGAATCGCTGATGACCAGGCGACGCAAGGACGACGTTTCCGAGTCAGCCACCCAGATGTTGTCTTCACCGTCGATGGCCAGCCCGGACGACTGTGCGAACCATGCCTCCTCCGCCTTGCCGTCCAGCAGGCCTTCAAGTCCGGAGCCCGCGAGGATGGAAACCTCGTTGGCCAGGGGGTCGAAGGCGAAAATCTGGTGGGTTCCCGCCATGGCGATGACGACGCGCTGCAGCTTTTCGCTCCAGACCACATCCCACGGCGAGGATAGTGAAACCTCGGTGCCGAGACCAAGCGCCCCCACATCGATCGCGTCGGCAGCGAAGTCAGCAGGGCCGCCGTCGTGGTGTTCAGACCAAGTGCCGGCGCCGGTGTCTGTCACCCGGGCGGGACCGGCGTCGAGCAGCCGCTGAACACCGTTGCCGGCGAGCGTCTGCACGTAGCCGGAACTCAGCGTGACGCCACGGAGGCGGTGGTTCACTGTGTCAGCCACAACGGCGTCGTAGCCCAGCTTCCAGGCGAGCTCCGACGGCAGCAGCGTCACGCCCTGAGGCTCGTTGAACTGTGCAATCTCCGACTGTCCGTCCAGGTAGCCCTTGGTGCCGGAGCCGATGACGCGCTCCACGGTTTCAAGGTCCGGGCGGAGTTCCACCAAGCGGTGATGGCCGGAGTCCACAACCAGGTAGTTGCCGTTGGGAAGCTGGGTCGCCTTTCCGGGGAAGCGCAAAGTGCCCGACGTCGGCTCGGGGGCCACGTACGGCCCATTACCGCGGTGGAGGGTCCCCTTGGCTTCGTGCTCTGCCACGAGTTCCTCCAGAAGGACAGCGAGGCCGTCGGCGTGGCCCTCGCCGGAGAGATGGGCCACGATGTAGCCCTCGGGATCAACGACCACCAGTGTGGGCCATGCGCGGGCGGTGTAGGCCTTCCACGTCGCGAGCTCGGGATCGTCCAGGACCGGGTGGTGAATTTCGTAGCGTTCCACGGCAGATGCCAGTGCAACAGGATCCGCTTCGTGTTCGAACTTGGGCGAATGCACGCCGACCGTCACCAGCACGTCCGAGTACTTTTCCTCAAGGGGGCGCAGCTCGTCCAGCACGTGCAGGCAGTTGATGCAGCAGAAGGTCCAGAAGTCGAGCAGCACGATCTTGCCGCGCAAGGACTCGAGGTCCAGGGATTTCCCGCCCGTGTTGAGCCAGCCGCGGCCCTCCAGTTCGGAGGCCCGGACCCGGTGTTGGGTACGTACGGTTTCGCTCATCAGCGTCCTTCCAGCTTGGTGTTCGGTTCAGTCTGCCCGGCAGAGTCTGTGGTGGGGCGTTCGGCGTTGCTGCGTTCCGCCTGCGCCGTGGTGGATCCCTGGGGCGTCCTGGATGCTTGGGTGGTGCGGTTTGCCATCTTTGCGTCGCGGTCAGCGAGCCGGGCAAACATATCGTTGTAAGCACTGAGATCGGCGTCGTTATTCCTGTCGGCTGCCCGATCTACCCGTCGGGTCTCCCGTTCGTCCGATCGGGACCACAAGACGGCGACGCCGATTGCCACCAGCAAAGTGGGGACTTCGCCGATGCCCCACGCCACTGCGCCGCCCAATTGTTGGTCTCCAATGGCCGACGGCCCCCAGGCCCGGCCCAGGTTTCCAAAGTAGTCAGCGGCCAACAGCCCGGTGCCACCCATGATGGCCACGCCGAAGAATGCATGGAAGCCCATGGTGGCCAGCAGTAGGAGCAGGCGCATCGGGTAAGGGGCTCGACGCGGGAGAGGATCGCTGCCAATCATGCTCAGCACAAAAATGTAGCCGGTCAGCAGGAAGTGCACGTTCATGAGCTCATGGCCAACATGCTCGCGCATCGCAAGGCTGAACAGGTCAGAGTAGTAGAACAGCACAATGGAGCCCGCGAAGTTGGCTGCAGCGAACAGCGGGTGCGTTACGATCTGCGAGAACTTGGAGTGCACAAACAGCAGCAGCCACTCGCGCAAACCCCGTGACCCGTGGATACCTTCGCCTCGGGCCGGGAGTGCCCGCAAGGCAAGGGTTACGGGGGCGCCCAGGACGAGGAAGATCGGCGCCACCATGGTGAGGGCCATGTGGTCCACCATGTGCGCAGAGAACAGGACACGGCCGTAGACAGCGGGCGGACCTGAGGTGATGTACGTGAGCACCACCAAGCCGATCAGCCAGTTGGCTGTCCGGAACCAGGACCACTTATCTCCACGCTTGCGGACCTTGATGATGCCCAGGATGTAGGTGACCGCGCCGAACAGTGCGATTCCCACCCACAGCCAATCCAGGCGCCATTCCGTAAGCCAGCGCTCCGGAGTCAACTCTGGTGGAAGCTCGTATCCGGAGAGGATGAACGACGGCGAGGCATCGGGCGCGTAGGTGGTGGGCTGCGGCGGAGCCGAACGTCCCAGCGCAACGGCAAGTCCCGACGTCGCGCCCATCACCAGAAGCTCAACCAAAACAAGCTGCCACAGCACACGGCGGGCCGACATGGAGCCGTTCTTGCCCAGCTGCGGGATGACCCACTGGCGGTGCATGAAGCCGATGCCGCCCAGCACCAGGGTGGCCAGCGACTTGGCGATAATGAGCTGGCCATAGGCCGAGCCAAAAAGGTCGGCGGGGTTGGTGACGCGGATGGCAGCGTTGATGACACCCGAGGCGAACACCAGGACAAAGGCAAAGCCTGCCAGCGACGAGAAACGACGCAGGGTCTGCTCTGTGATGTCCGGTGTCCCCTTGTTCTTGGAACCCGTAAGAATCCCGGAGAGGACCGCGAGCATGATGATGCCGCCCACCCATGTGGAAACACCCACCAGGTGGAGGCCCAGAGAATTGATGGCCCCTTCGTGGTCGCTGGAGCTGGAGGAGTGTCCGATCAAGGCTGTAGGAACCAGTCCGATCAGGGCCAGCAGGAGTGTGAACGCCAGGCCCGTCAATGATCGGACGCCGAACAGCGCGGTGGTCACAACGGCGGCGATGATGGTGACCGCGAGCCAGGCCTTGCCGGTCTCAATGTCCGTCATGAAGTAGACCAGGGAGCGCGTGAACTCCGCATCTCCGGAGAGCCCCTGCCCCGCCACGTCTGCGTATGTCAGGACCAAAACCGCGACGGCGGACAGTGTCCATGTGGCGCCGGCTGCCGCCGCAACGGCCAATGCACGGGCGAAGGCCGGGTGTTCCGGCGCGTCAACGTCCTTCTCACGGGACCGGGAACCGCCAAGGTTTTTGGGCAGGATGCCCACAGCGAAGATCAGGCCACCAACCACCGTAGCCACGGACACGTTGTGGATGGCCTTCGCTACGGGAAGGCCCCACCGGACCAACTCACCGGGATCAGAAACCTGCCGGGCGGCTGAGGCGCCGGAGAAGATAAGGGCCGCTGCGAGAACCAGGAACAGCACCGCCAGTCCGGCCAGTTGCCACGGCAAGGAAATACCCGCGACCGAAGCGCCTCCCCGCGCTCCCGGCTTGGGAACAGGCGAAGGGGCAGTAGCGGAACTTCTTACTGATGGCACTTATCCATTGTCCGCTACCTGCCGCCGGGCTGCGAATCGGAAGAGCGCTATGTGCATTAACTAACAGCCTTAACAGCAAAAGGGACGGCAACCAGCAGGTTGCCGTCCCTTCAAGGCGTTCGCCGAAGAGTTACTTCTTCTTGGCGACAGCAGCCTTCAGCTTGGAGCCAGCGGTCAGCTTGACGCTGTGGCCGGCTGCGATCTGGATGGTTTCGCCGGTCTGCGGGTTGCGGCCGGTGCGAGCTGCACGGTCGGTGCGCTCAACTGCGAGCCAGCCCGGGATGGTGATCTTTTCGCCGGCGGCGACAGAAGTCTCGAAAACTTCGAACAGTGCATCGAGCACGGAGTTGACTGCTGCCTGGCTGGTGCCAGCCTTGCCTGCTACCTCTGCAACGAGTTCACTACGGTTCTTAGCCATTTACGTCCTCCTGGACTCATACGTTTTTGAGCTTTCAAGCGGAATGCGAGCAAGCCACTGTTCGAAAACTTACCAGCTTGGGCTGCCATGGCCAGCAAATTCCGCGTGTTTCCGCGCCTTTTTGACCAAAATCACCGGAATTTCGGGGTTTTTAGGAGTGCTTTACGCCCTTGGCGTACCCTACGGCGATGGCAACTGGCACAGCTGGCACTCCGTAGGTCCTTCCCGGTTAGAACAGAATGCGTTGGAACAGGACATGATCCTGCCATTTCCCGGCGATCCGAAGGTAGGACGGCGCCATCCCTATCCGCTCGAAACCGCACCGCTTCAGGACCGCTTGCGAGGCCGTGTTGTGCGCCAGCGTCGCGGCCTGGATCCGGTGCAGGCCGAGCTCATTGGTGCCCATATCTACCACAGCGGCCACCGCGCCCGACGCTACGCCCTTGCCCGTCCACGCCTCATCCACCCAGTAACCGAGGTTGGCATTCAGGAAGGGCCCGCGGACAATACCGGAGAGGGTGATCATCCCTATGATGCCCTTCGCTGTCGTCAACACCCAGGGCACCTCATTGCCCTGTTCGTAGAGGTTCAGCTTCGCTCGGATCACCGCTTCTTGGCCCGCGGTGGTGAAAAACTCATCGGCCCGGACCGGTTCCCACGGTGCCAGGTGCTCACGGTTCCGCCGGTAGGCAGCGGCCAGGGCGGCCGCATCTGACTGCTCCAGAGGGCGCAAAAAAAGCTGACCAGCCTCTTTACCAGCTGAGTGGTGCTCCAGGCTTTGCGTGAGAATCATCCCCAGACTCTACCGGCCGCCTCCTTTGCGATTGCGCTCAAGTGGGGCGACTGATAGCTTTCCTGTGATCGTGATTTTCCGTCAGGAGGTGAGTCCCATGTACGCAGTATCCACAGTGGGCGCTCCCCTGCAGTCCACGATCTCGCGACTGAGCTAGTCGCCACCGGGAGCGCCAGTCAGGCAATTCGCGAAAGGCGACTCCCATGAACACAACATCTTCTTCTCCTCTGCAGCAGCCTCAACTGACAGTTGATGCTTCTTACCGGGTGCCTGTCGGCGAGCGGGCGCTAATCCTCGGTGGCGGCGGGTCAACAGGCAATGCCTGGTTGATCGGCGTCGTCGCCGGCCTGTTCGACGCCGGGTTGGACGTGACCGCTGCAGACCTTACCGTCGGCACATCGGCCGGTTCGACGGCGGCGGCCCAGTTTGCCGGGGCAAATCCCACCGCGCTCTTTAACGACATCCTTGCTGCTGCCCCGCAGAACGCGGTTTTTGCTTCAGGCCGGGCCACACCTGCCAGGTCAGGGGCAGGGCAAAACAACGGAGCCCGACCCGTGACAGACCACATGGAACGTACGGGTCAAATCCTGGAGGCCTCAGCGGATATGGCTGATATGCGCCGCAGAATGGGCGCAGCAGCAATGGACATGGCCGAGGCAATGGATGGCTCCAGTGCTCGCTGGCGAGCAACCGTTTCAGCCCGGCTACCCCATCAAGAGTGGCCTGAACGACTGGTGCTCCTCACTGCGGTTGACGCCAAAACCGGCGAACCGGTGGTGTTCGACCACCACAGTGGAGTGGACTTGGTTGACGCTGTGGCCGCCAGCTGCGCCAGTGGCTTCGCTTACGCCATAGGCAGCAAGCACTATATCGACGGCGGCTACCGATCCAACGCCGAGAATGCCGACCTGGCTGCCGGGTACAGGCGCGTGCTGGTGCTGTCGCCATTTGGGGGCAGGACACGGACGCCGTTGGAGTGGAACATGCACCTCGCGGCACAGGTGGGCCAACTGCGCAGTAGCGGCAGCCGGGTTGAGACCATCTTCCCGGACACCGAGGCGGAGCACCTGTTCGGCATCAATGCCATGGACCTGACCTTGCGGCCGGCGGCGGCCCGGGCCGGTTTCGATCAGGGCAGGGCCTTGGCCGGTTCCCTAAGCGAGTTCTGGCGCTGACCCTACCCGAGTCGGGACGCGACTGACGGTTGCTTTCAGCCGTCAGTCGCGGCCACTCTTGTTAAATGCGGGGAGCCCCGACCGTGGTGGTCGGGGCTTCCCGTGAATGGTTGTCCGGCGGTGTCCTACTCTCCCACACCCTCCCGGGTGCAGTACCATCGGCGCTGTGGGTCTTAGCTTCCGGGTTC
>NZ_JBXALT010000005.1:0-390651 GCF_058799755.1 Arthrobacter sp. GW822-FHT05G07
ATGCCCGGGGACGCGTGGCCCTGGAAGAACACCTGGTCCCCGCCCGAGGGGTGGTCCTTGCCGCGGAAGAAGTGATTAAAGCCCACCTCATACAACGTCGCGGCACCGGCATAGGTGGAAATGTGCCCGCCGACACCGATATCGGAACGCTGCGCACGGTGGACCATCACCGCGGCGTTCCACCGCATGTACGCCCGGTACCGGCGCTCGAACTCCTCGTTGCCCGGGAACTGAGCTTCCTGGTCCACCGGGATCGTGTTCACATAATCAGTGGTCGTCACCATCGGCACACCCACCGACCTGGCACCGGCACGCTGCAACAACGAACGCATAATGTACTGGGCACGCTCGGTACCCTGCTCCGCGATCAACGCATCAAGGGACTCAATCCACTCCGCGGTCTCTTCCGGATCACGATCAGGCAGCTGGGCAGTCAACCCGCTGAGGATGTGTGAGGTCTCTTCTCCTGCAGCCACGTCCAACCTTCCTTTAGGCGCATGCATCGCCGCCTCAAGTCCGGCAGGGTAACTGCCCGTCGTGAACGCGTCGTGTGCGACATCTCTGTTTCAACAGCCCGGTCGGATGCGCCGGGCAGGTCTTGTGAGCGCTTGGCTGCTTGTGGAAATTCCCGGGGCGATCGCCCTGCAGCCGTAGCGCTCATGGCCACTCTAGCTTTCGCGGCGTCGCGATGCGTAGCCGCGGGGCCCGAGGGGCGTTGTATGTCACACCCCGGCGGCCTCCGTGACGCAAAGCACGCAATCCTCATGGTGGCGAAACACCGTGTGGAATGCGGAATATGGCCGCTGGCTGGGACAATAGCTTGAAGCACACGCCCAAAGGGTGTTGGCTGTTAGTAATGGAAGTCACTGCAAAAGGAGGAAACGTGAGCGAGGCCGACGCCGCCACATCGGTAAATGTGGCGGAAAGAATGGGTTTCAAAGATGGGGATCTGATTCAGGAACGCGGCTACGACGACGACGTCGATTTCGACTTGCGTGACGACATCGAAGATGTCACAGGCTCCGAGTTGTTGGATGAAGATGATCATGACGTCGTAGATGCTGTTGTTTTCTGGTGGCGGGATGGCGACGGTGACCTTGTTGATGCCCTGATGGATTCGCTTACCAACCTGAAGGAAGGCGGGGTTGTTTGGGTGCTGACTCCAAAGTCAGGCCGTGACAACTACGTGTCTCCGGCGGACATCCAGGATGCCGCCCCGACCTCCGGTCTGCATCTGACCACATCGGCAGGTGTTTCAAAGGACTGGAGCGCCACGCGTTTGGTGCCCAAGAAGAACAAGTGACGGAAGTCCAGCAGGCGCCTGCCTCAGGGCTCGTTCCCCAGGCAGGACAACTCGCACCGGATTTTGAACTGCTGAACCAGTACGGCGAGCCAGTCCGTTTGGCTGACTTCCGGGGCCGCACCGTTGTTGTGGTGTTCTTTCCTTTCGCCTTCTCCGGGATTTGCACGGGGGAGCTTTGTGAGATTCGCGACAACATAGCCGCCTTCAAGGATTCGAATGCCGCGGTCTTGGCGATTTCGGTCGACAGTAAGTTCGTGCAGCGTGCCTACGCTGAGCACGAGCAATTTGGCTTCGAGCTCCTGGCGGACTTCTGGCCGCATGGAGCGGTGGCGCAGAAGTACGGCATCTTTGATGAAGCGAGTGGAATGGCCTTGAGGGGGACGTTCATCATCGACGACGCGGGCATCATCCGCTATGTGGTTGTTAATCCGCGGGGTCAGGCAAGGGACTTTTCCGAATATCGCCGGGCATTGTCGTCGTTGGCGGATCAGTAGTCATGAACCATCCCAGGCCCGGAGTTGGCATGACTGGATTTACCAGCATGGCACCCGCGGCGGTGGCGCAACTGGACCCCAGGGAGCTGGAAGCACTTGGGCTTGCCGTGGATCTCCTGGGTGGCAAGCGTTTGGCGGTACTCACCGGTGCCGGCTTGAGTACCGATTCCGGAATTCCTGATTACCGTGGCCCAGGTTCTACGCCCAGAAACCCTATGACCTACCAGGAGTTTATTGGCGGGGAGGCCAATCGGCGGCGCTATTGGGCGCGAAACCATATCGGCTGGTCCCACCTTCGGCATGCTGATCCGAATGCCGGCCATGTCGCCGTCGCGCTCCTGGAGCGCCGCGGCCTGATGACCGGACTCATTACCCAAAATGTTGACAGGCTCCATGAGGACGCCGGAAGTGTCAACGTGGTGGACCTGCATGGCCGTTTTGACCAAGTGATTTGCCTCAGCAACGGGCATACCTTCAGTCGGCGTTTGATTGCCGCCATCCTGGAAGAAATCAATCCTGGTTTCCTGGAGGAGGCGCTGAAGTCCGGAGTGGTAGAAATGGCCCCCGATGCCGACGCAATAGTTGAGGACCCTGATCTCATCACATCGTTCGTCATGGCTGTGTGTCCGATCTGCGGAGGAACGTTGAAGCCGGACTTTGTCTACTTTGGAGAGAACGTCCCCAAGGATCGGGTGGCCCGCGCCTACGAGATGGTGGACAACGCGGAGGCCCTGTTGGTGGCGGGATCATCGCTGACGGTTCAGAGCGGTCTGCGGTTCGTGCGCCACGCTGCAAAAACGGGGAAACCAGTGGTCATCATCAACCGCGGAACCACCCGTGGCGACGACTTTGCCGAGCTGAAATTGGAACTGGGCGTAAGCGGCGCATTGGACTACCTTGCGCGCGCTTTACCGGATATTCCGGAGGCACCAGGGCCGATTGGTGTTTCCGGCGGTTGATCATGTAGAGTCATTGTTCGTTGGTTGAAGCGCTGAGGAAGTTACGAAGCACGGAAGCCGCGATTTGGGTCTTTAGCTCAGCTGGTAGAGCGCCACGTTTACACCGTGGATGTCATCGGTTCGATCCCGGTAGGACCCACCAAGAAAAACCCCGTCATTTCAAGTCAAAAGACTTGGGTGGCGGGGTTTTTGTTTGCCTGCCCCTTTCCTCCGGTGGGTCTTGAATGTCAGACCCCCACCCTACGGTTTCATCCATGGAGCACGTATACATCCGCACGGCTGCGCAAGGCGCCCCTGCAGTCGTTGTGAGGGGCGGCCGCGAGTGGCGCATTGTGGTGGAACCTGTCCGCTGGTTTGAGCGGGTCGCGTGGTGGGAGGAGTCCCGCCGTATGCCGCGAGGACAGGGGCGGGTTGACGTTGAAGTCTGGCAGGTCCAGGTTCGCTTGGGGAATAACCCCCGCTCAGGTACGGCGACTTGGGAACTGGTCCGGGATGGCTCCGGTGGGGGCTGGTGCCTTAGGGGCGAGGAAGTCGCCGCGGCGTAGTCTCCTGCCCGGGAAATGGATGAGCTCTCCACCACGACTATTGGGGGATGCCGCGGTGGAGAGCTCGAAGATGAATATACAGAGAACTTTCGGGTTTGGAAAGTGAGGCCCCGCTGAGGGCGGAGATGGGGGCATTACACACGCCTTACTCCCGCATACTCATTCCACTATGATGAGAATTGTTCAGCAGAATGAACAATCGAATTGCGATGCCTAAGGAGAATCATGGCCGATTCCCGCACCTCCCGTTCCGAAGGGCTGGGCGCTTCGTCGCCGGCGCCTGCCGTCACCCGCGCTGCGGCTGTATTGGAGGTGCTCGCTGAGTCCCCAACGGGCCGGCTGACGCTGAGTGATCTCTCGCGTGAACTCGGGATCCCCAAGTCTTCTACGTCGAACCTGTTGCTGGCGCTGGAAGAAGCGCGCCTCATTACCAGGCAGGGTGCGGACTTTGCCTTGGGAAGGAAGCTTGTGGAACTGGGTGCCGCATACCTGAGCCGACTCGACGAGGTGCAGGAGTTCTATAAGTACTGTGAGCAGGCGCCTACGCTGTCCGGAGAGACCGTGAGGATTGCGATGCTCGACGGCGACCACGTCATCTACCTGGCGCGGTATGAGGGCCATCCTGCGGTCAGGTTGACCTCGAACATCGGTGACAAGATGCCGGTCTCGCTCTGCAGCGTCGGGAAGGCGCTGATCGCCCAGTTGCATGATCACGATATTGACTCGATGTTCCCGGATGGCATGCAGCTGCCCACTATGACGGCCAATTCGCTGAAGACCGCCGAGGAACTCAAGGCCCAGATTTCCGCCATCCGCAAGCAGGGCTTCGCCTTCGAGGATGAAGAGTCCACGGTTGGTGTGGTGTGTCTGGCCGTGCCGGTGCCGACCCACGGAGCTCACGGCCCAAGTCTGGGTTTGTCGGTGACCGCGCTGAAGGCCACGTACTCGGAGGAGCAGGGCGCCCTGATGGTCAAGGAACTCAAAGAGCTGGCGCGTTCCTTGGGGAACCCGATGGGCTAGGAACCGGAGCACGTCTAAATAAATCTGATTACAACCTTGGCAGTACGTTCAACAAGCTGTACGCTGTTCATCATAGTGATCTTGGCGGTGATGCCATCACTATCTCGCTGGGCCAACGGGGGCCCGGGGTGATTTTGAGGGAGTGCTTGTGATAACTCGTGCAAATGAAACGCTCGCGGCCGAGGCTGACGACGCTGTAGTTGAGCCGGAACAGCTCCGGCGGGCTACGCTGGCCAGCTCTGTCGGCTCCGCGCTGGAGTACTACGACTTCTACATTTATGGCTTGGCTTCGGCCCTGATCTTCGGCCCGTTGTTCTTTTCCCCGCTCGGCCCGGACGGTGCTCTGATTGCTTCGTTCGCCACATACGGCGTTGGCTTTGCTGCACGTCCGTTCGGCGGTTTGATCTTCGGCTACATCGGGGACAGATTCGGCAGGAAGATGGTCCTCATCCTGACCATCGCGCTGATGGGAACAGCCAGCTTTGCCATTGGCCTGCTCCCCACGTTCGAGCAAGCCGGCATGCTCGGCGCTGTCCTGCTGGTGACGCTGCGAATCATTCAGGGCCTGGGGGCCGGTGCGGAGCAGGCCGGCGCCACGACGCTGATATCTGAAGTGGCTCCGCGTCGCCGTCGTGGGTTCTTCGCATCTCTGCCGTTCGTCGGCATCCAGCTGGGCACGCTCCTCGGTGCCGGAACTTTCGCGCTCATCACGATGGCGGACAAGTCCGTCCTTCAGGGCTGGTTGTGGCGCGTGCCGTTCCTGGCCAGTTTCATTCTGATCGCCGTGGCCATCTTCATTCGCCTGAAGCTCAAGGAAACGCCCGCGTTCCAAGAGTTGGAAAAGCACAAGAACGTGGTCAAGAACCCCATTGGTGCTCTCTGGAAGCACTCCAAGAAGAACGTGTTGCTGGGAATCGGTCTGCGCATGGGCGAGAACGGCAACTCTTCGATCTACTCCGCGCTGCTGGTGTCCTTCATGAGCATGCCGGCGGGTGTCTTCGCCGGGAACAACTCCATCGGTCCTGTGGGTTTGTTGATCGCGGCCGGGTTCGCCGCCGTTATGGTGGTCACGTTCGGTGCCTTGTCCGACAGGTTCGGTCGTGTCCCGGTGTACCGGTACGGGGCACTGTTCCAAGCAATCATCGCGGTTCCGGCGTTCTATCTGGTGACCTTGGGCAACGTCACCTTGGTATGGGTGGTCATGGCCGTAGGCATCGCAATCGGTGTTCAGTCCATGCTGGGCCCGCAGTGCCCGCTGTTGCCTGAACTGTTCGGATCCCAGTATCGCTTTACGGGTGTCGCTATGAGCCGCGAGATTTCAGCGGTCCTGGCAGGCGGTCTTGCGCCCTTGCTCGGGGCGCTCATGTTGGCCGCCACCAACCACTCCTGGCTGGTCCTGGCCATCTACTCCCTGGTCCTTGCGCTCATCTCCTTCGTCACAACCTTCTTCACCCCGGAGACGGCAGGCAGGGACCTCGTCAGCACGGAAGACGCAAAGTAGGCCGAGGCAACACCCAAACCTGAGGCAACGCCCTAACCCGAGGCACCATACAGACCACACGCCTGGCAGCGCGGTATCCCTTCATGCGAAGGTGCCGCGCTGCTTTGCGCTTGAACACAAAATGTCCTCCGAAGCTGGTGGAAATTCACCTGTGGCAGTGCAGAATTGGTGCAGCGAATGAGGAGGGTGTCGATGACGGCAACCAAGGGCCTTGCATCACCGGAAAGTCCCGGGCAGGTCCGGGCCGCCAGCGGGGGTACCAAGTTTCGGCCCGAGATCCAGGGCCTAAGATCTTTGGCCGTTCTCATGGTTGTCTCGTATCACATCTGGTTCGGTCGCGTTTCCGGCGGCGTGGACGTGTTCCTGCTGATTTCAGCGTTCCTCATGACGCTGCAATTCGTCAGCCGCTATGAGGACGCACGGCCGGTATCACTGGTGCGGCACTGGCTGCACCTGTTCTGGCGGCTGTTGCCCGCCGTCGTCGTGGTCCTGCTGAGCACTTTGGCGGCTACGTATGTGTTCATTCCCCGCACACGCTGGATCGAAATAGTCAGCCAAGGATGGGCTTCGCTGTTCTACGTCCAAAATTGGCTGCTCCAGCGGCAGGTGGTCAACTACTATGCGGCGGACCACAGCTTGGCGAGTCCTTTCCAGCATTTTTGGTCGCTGTCCATCCAGGGGCAGGTTTTTATTCTTTGGCCGGCCATTTTTGTTGCCACGGCCTGGGTGTGCCGCCGCTTAAACCTGCGGTATCGGGCCGTGCTTCTTGGAATCTTCGGGCTGATCTTCGCAGTATCGCTGGCGTATTCGATCTACTTCACGGCGGCCAATCAGGAACTGGCCTATTTCGACACCTTTGCCCGGTTGTGGGAGTTTGCGTTGGGCACCCTGGTGGCACTGTTGCTTCCCTATCTTCGGCCCGGTCTCGGGCTGAGTAGCGTGCTGGGGTGGGTGGGCATAGCCGCAATGCTGAGCTGTGGCGCTGTTCTTCAGGTCCAGACCGCGTTTCCGGGCTTCGTGGCGCTGTGGCCGACCCTCGCAGCGGTGGCTGTCATCGTCGCGGGGCAATCGGGCAGCCGCTTCGGAGTTGACAGGATCCTCTCGTCCAAGCTTCTGGTGGGGCTGGGCTCTACTTCATATGCCCTTTACCTGTGGCATTGGCCGCTGTTGGTGATCACTTTGGTGTGGATCGGCCAAGACCATGCAGACGCGATCACCGGCACCTTGATCGTGGGTGCGTCGCTGCTGTTGGCGTTCCTCACTACCCGGTTTGTTGAGCAGCCACTGCGTGCATGGCGATGGCCGGAAGCCAAACGTTGGCGCCTGGCGCTGGCGGTGCTTGTTTGCTTGGCCGTCGCTGCAGCACCGATGGTGCAGTTTGGCTTCCAGCAGCAAGCGGAGAAGAACATCATCGCCACGCAGGATGCTGACGACAACCCGGGGGCCAGGGCGTTGTTGCCTGGCTATGTTGACCGTGTTGGCGAGGGCGCGCGGACACTGCCAACCCCTGAGCAGCTTCCGGAAGACTGGGGAAGGCTCGATGGCGCATGTATAGGGGATCTCCGGCCAACGGACCCGGTGTTGTTTGCGGAATGCCAGCAGAACGACGTCGGCGCTGACGCCGAGAGGACCGTCTTTGTAGTGGGCCAATCGCATTCCCTGCAGTGGCTCGGGGCCATCGGCCCCTTGGCCAAGGAACACCATTGGCGGGTTCAAGCCATCACGTTTGGAGCCTGTCCCTTCATGACCGAAACGGACGAGGTGGGGGACGAGTGCAACACCTTCAATCGGAACGTCCGGGAACACATCCGTATCCATCAGCCGGATGCCGTTTTCCTTGTGGGAACGGCGGCGGTCCCCGACTCGCCGGACGAGGACCTCACATGGGGGCTCGACGAGCTGGTGGGTGAGATCACTGATCAAGGTGTGGAAGTCATCGCCATGAGGGACAACCCGCGCTTCTCATTCAGCCCCAGTGAGTGCGCAATGGCTTCCGGCGTGGATGACTCACGCTGCCGTCCCGCCCAGTCCTCGGTTCTCGCCGAAAGCAATCCCTTGGACCAGTTGGAGGGAACTTTCACGGGGTTGTCGATCCTGGACATGACGGACTTGATCTGCGACGGCACGGCCTGTCCAGGCATCGTGGGCAACGTTTATGTTTACCTCGACGACAACCACCTCTCGAGCACTTATGTCAGGACCATGACCGACACGTTGTCCGAGAGGTGGTTTGACGCCACAGGTTGGTAGTTGCCGGCTTAGTAGAAGTGGACCGGATCAACCAGATGGGGGAGTTCGCCACCGTCCAGGAAGGTGCGCAGGTTGCTGCAGAAACGTTCGGCGATGAGCCGGTTCTCGGCAGCACTCAACGCAGAAGTGTGCGGGGACACCAGGACCTTGGGATGGTTCCACAAGGGGCTGTCCTGTGGAAGGGGTTCCACCGCGAAGACGTCAAGGCAGGCATACGACACCTGGCCATTGTTCAAGGCCTCGAGCAAAGCGTCCTCATCCACCACTGTTCCCCGGCCCACGTTGACGAACACGGCTCCGGGTTTCATGGCCGAGAAAATGTCCTTGTTGAACAGCTTCTCCGTGTACGGCGTGCCGGGAAGTGTATTGATCACTGCGTCGGCATCAGCCACCAGGCCGGGGAGACCATCATTGTTGGTGACCTCCTCGATTCCCTCAATGGTTTCCACAGTGCGCTTGGTTCCACTGACATTCATCCCCAAGGCCCGGGCAATTCGGGCAGTCTCCAAGCCAATTTCGCCGAGGCCTGCGATGACCACCTTTGAGCCGTTGACAAGTTTGGTGGGTGTTCTCAGCTCGGGCCAAACCTTGGCGGCTTGATCTTGTGCCATCTCGGCGCTGCGCTTGAACCCGTTGAGGATGCCGAAGGCTGAAAATTCCGCCAAGGGCAGGGCATGGACGCCCGCGGACGTTGTCACGCGGAACTTCTGCAGGGTTTCCGTGTCGAGCCCGGAAGCCTTGACCGCGCCACCTGCTCCCGCTGCCATGGCATGAATCCACTGCAAGTGCGGGTTGCTCGCGGCGATGCGTGCCAAGCCGGCTGGACTTTCGTTGGGGAAGCCGTACAGGACCTGCGCCCGGTTCAGCATGTCCCAGTAGCGTTCCTCCTGCTCCGGAGTGCGCTTGAACTCCGGATCGCCCGCGTGATCTGCGGGAAAGCGTTCAGGCGGAAGAAGCTCGGGATGGTAGAGAACTGTTACGGAAGGATCTACAGCGCGGATCAGCTCTACGTGCTCTGCTTCGAGCGGTACAGCGATGGCGATGGTAAGTTCATCAGTCGTCATGGTGTTCATCATACTGAATGGAGGCTAGGATATTGAACAGTAATCTCGTAGATGACCACAAAGAAGTGAGGTGTTACCTACCATGACC
Organism: Arthrobacter sp. GW822-FHT05G07; assembly: GCF_058799755.1. NCBI lineage: Bacteria > Bacillati > Actinomycetota > Actinomycetes > Micrococcales > Micrococcaceae > Arthrobacter > Arthrobacter sp. GW822-FHT05G07. The sequence goes on from NZ_JBXALT010000005.1 coordinate 9,225, forward strand.
AGCAAACGCGTGGGCTTCGTTGGCTTGGGACTCATGGGAGCGCCCATGGCCTCAAACCTGGCGGCAGCCGGCTGGAACGTCACCGCCTGGAACCGATCCGAGACCGTTTTTGAAGGCCTTTCCGGCGTCCGGCGCGCAGCAGCCGTGGCGGAGCTGCGGGACGAAGACACCATCATCTTCATGCTCCCCGATCTGCCCTTCATCGAGGAAGCCGCAGCGGACCTGCTCGAATCATGGCGGAACAAGGCACCCCGGCCGGGCACCGCCGTCGTCATCATGAGCAGCGTCTCGCCAACTGCGGTCCAACTGTTTGGCGAAACTGTTCACCAGGCATCCGGCGGCAACGCCGCGGTGGTGGATGCGCCGGTCAGCGGCGGTACCGCCGGGGCGCAACGCGGAAGCCTCGCCATCATGGTGGGGGCCACCGAAGGCCAGTTCGAAGCTCTCCAACCACTCCTGGAAACCATGGGGACTACCGTCCGGCGCATGGGGCCGCTGGGTTCGGGGTCGCTCGCCAAAGCGTGCAACCAACTCATCGTCGGAACAACGACGGCGGCCCTCGCCGAAGCGGCCGAACTCGCGGAACGCGCCGGCATGGACGTGGAGGCACTCTTTGAGGTCCTTTCCGGAGGGCTGGCCGGAAGCCGGGTGCTGGAAAACGTTGGCCCACGCTTGGCCGCCAAGGACTATGCGCCTACCGGGCCGGCAAAGTTTATGCACAAGGACCTCGGCTTCGTGCTCACCAGCGCACAAGCCGTTGGCTCCGCCGTCCCCATGGCATCGGCGGCAATCGACCTTTATGCCGAACTCAAACGCCAAGGACTCGGAGATCACGACCTCGCCGTTGTCCGTCAGACCATCGCAAACCTAAGCCTTTCGCCAGCCGCGACGTCGAACAGCAACTGAACCGGCGCAACACCAGAAGGAATGAAGAACAAAACTATGAGTGGACTTTTCGATCTGACCGGGCGGGTTGCCTTGGTCACTGGTTCAAGCCGGGGAATCGGCAACGCCCTGGCCAGGGGCCTCGCCGATGCCGGAGCGACGGTGGTGCTCAATGGCATCAGCACTGAACGCCTGGAGAAAGCCCACCAGGCCATGGCCGCTGACTATCCGGTGGGCAGGGTCCACAGCCGGGCCTTCGACGTCACGGACGCTGGATCCGCCGCTGAGGGGGTGGCCTGGATCGAACAGAACGTCGGGCCTTTGGACATCCTGGTGAACAACGCCGGAATTCAGCACCGTGTCCCCATGCTGGAGCTCGACGTCAAAGACTGGGATCGCGTCATCACCACCGACCTCACCAGCGCCTTCCTGGTAGGCCGGGAAGCGGCAAGGCATATGATCCCCCGAGGTCACGGCAAGATCATCAACATCTGCTCGGTCCAAACGGACCTGGCACGCCCCACCATCGCCCCCTATGTGGCTGCCAAGGGCGGTCTCCGCAACCTCACCCGCGCCATGACCGCGGAGTGGGCCGCCTCCGGTTTGCAGATCAACGGAATCGCGCCGGGGTACATCCACACGGAAATGACCCAAAATCTGGTGGATGATGCTGACTTCAACTCCTGGATCCTTGGCCGGACCCCGGCCAACCGATGGGGCACCACGGCAGACCTTGCCGGCCCCACCGTATGGCTCGCCTCCCAGGCCTCGAACTTCGTGAACGGCCAGACGATCTTCGTCGACGGCGGAATGACGGTGGTGGTCTGATGGGCATCAACCTTCCAGCTTCCGGCCCCGCTGTAGTTGCCCACGGCAAAGGTGACCTCCGGATTGAGGACGTCCCGCTGGCCACTCCGGCAGAGGACGAGTCGATCGTGGAGATCGCCTACGGCGGGATCTGCGGATCAGACCTTCACTACTGGCTGCATGGCGCAGCGGGGGAGTCCATCCTTAAAGAGCCCATGGTCCTGGGCCACGAAATCGTTGGCGTGGTGGTCCAGCAGGCAGCGGACGGTACCGGCCCCGCTGAGGGGACCCCAGTGGCCGTCCACCCGGCAACCCCGGTGCCCGGTGATGTTAGATACCCCGAGGACCGACCTAACCTCTCCCCGGGCTGCACCTACCTTGGCAGTGCTGCCCGGTACCCCCACACGGACGGCGCGTTCAGCCGCTACGCAAACCTTCCCTCAAGGATGCTGCGCCCTCTTCCGGAGAACCTGAATCTCCGCACTGCCGCCCTGGTTGAGCCCGCCAGTGTCGCTTGGCATGCTGTAGGCCGCGTGGGAAACGTCGAAGGAAAAACGGCGCTCGTGATCGGCAGTGGTCCGATCGGTGCCCTGGCGGTCGCTGTCCTGAAGCGTGCCGGCGCGGCCCGGATTGTCGCCGTCGACATGCATGACAAGCCCCTGGAGATTGCGCGCGCCGTGGGGGCGGATGACGTCCTCAAAGGCGACGATGCGGAGGCTATCGCGGCGGTGGACGCAGACGTGGTCATTGAATCATCAGGCAGCCATTTTGGACTGGCCTCGGCCATCAAGGGTGCTACCCGTGGCGGCAAGGTGGTGATGGTGGGACTACTGCCATCCGGACCACAGCCGGTGTTCATCTCCCTCGCCATCACCCGCGAGCTGGAACTCCTTGGCTCGTTCCGCTTCAACGACGAAATCGATGAGGTCATTGCTGCCCTGGCCGATGGTTCGCTGTTCGTCGACCCTGTGGTGACGCACGAATTCGGCCTGGCCCAAGGCCTGGAGGCTTTTGAGGTGGCGAAGAACTCCGCTGAATCCGGAAAAGTGCTGCTGAACTTCCAGCCGTAGCTAGTTTTTGGCTACGGGGACGAAGACGCGGGGCTGGTCATTCCAGCTGGGTGCCAGCTCCGCGATGGTCTGACGCATAATCTTTGCGGCGGCGTCGCGCGCCAGGGAACCGTCTCCGGCGTCAATCGCATGGGCCACGTCCATATGCCACTGAAGCGCCTGCTTTTGGGGGTGTTCAGGCATGAGCCCGTGGACGGTTCGGCCCGTGAGGGTCTCCGTGACCTGGCCGATCAAGTTGGCGAACATCTCGTTGCCCGAGCCCGAGAGGACCAATGCATGGAACCGGATGTCGAGGTCCAGAAACCGGGCCATGTCACCGGCATCGCCGGCTTCCTTCATGGCCAACGAGATGCCCACCAACTCCTGCCGAAGACTTTCGGGCGCGTTCCCGGCGGCCAGTTCTGCTGCGACAGGCTCGACGGCGGAACGCAGCTCGGCGAGCGACCTCAACTGGGCGCCACGCCCCTCGCCGGCAAGACGCCAACGAATCACCAAAGGATCGAAAGGATTCCATCGATGGGCCGGCAGAACCCGGATGCCCACACGCTTGATGGTCTCCACAAGTCCCAGCGATTGCAGCACACGGACAGCTTCACGGACCACGGAGCGGGAGACTTTCAGTTCGTCTTCCAGATGCTCCGCCAACATGACGTGGCCGGTGGGAAGGGCACCACCGACGATCCTGGTGCCCAGGTGCTCTACGGCGCGGTGGTGGAGGCTGGTTGACATAGAGGTAAGCATAATGGCGCGGAGGCGTCCTGCGCGCAGCTGGAACCGGGGCGGCATCATAGACTGTTTATGACGCGGCACCGTTCCAAAACGTGGGCGCCGCTTTCCCGCCCAAGGTTTAAATACGTATGGTTTATTGCAGCCCCTGGTTTTGAAATCGCTTCCTGCGTGCCCTATCGGGAAACAGAGGACTGTTTGTACACGAACGAATTGGAGTTTTGATGTCAGCACACATCGGTGTCACCGGCCTTGCGGTGATGGGCGCCAACCTGGCCCGCAACCTCGCCCGCAACGGCTTCACCGTGGCTCTCCACAACCGCTCCGTGGAAAAGACTGACGCCCTGCTGGAAAAGCACGGCACGGACGGCGACTTCATCCGCACGGAAACGCTGCAGGAACTCGTCGATTCCCTCGAAAAGCCCCGCCGTGTCCTGATCATGGTCAAGGCAGGCGCTCCCGTTGACAACGTGATCGAGCAGCTGGAACCGCTGCTTGAAGCCGGCGACATCATCATCGATGCCGGTAACTCGCACTACGAGGACACCCGCCGCCGCGAAGCCGCGCTGGCAAAGAAGGACCTGCACTTCGTAGGCGTCGGCGTTTCCGGTGGCGAAGAAGGCGCGCTGAACGGCCCGTCCATCATGCCCGGTGGCTCGCGCGAGTCCTACGACGCGCTCGGCCCGCTGCTGGAAAAGATCTCCGCAAAGGTCGACGGCGAACCCTGCTGTGCATGGATCGGCACCGACGGCGCCGGCCACTTCGTCAAGATGGTCCACAACGGTATTGAATACGCCGACATGCAGGTCATCGGTGAAGCATTCGATCTCCTCCGCTCCGGCGCTGGTATTGAGCCCGCCGAGCAGTCCAAGATCTTCGCTGAATGGAACAAGGGCGACCTTTCCTCCTTCCTGATCGAAATCTCCGCCGAGGTCCTGGGACACGTTGACGCAAAGACGGGCAAGCCGTTCGTCGACGTCGTGGTGGATGCAGCAGGCCAGAAGGGCACGGGCCGCTGGACGGTCATCTCCGCCCTGGAACTCGGGTCCCCGGTCTCCGGCATTGCCGAGTCCGTGTTTGCCCGCGCACTGTCCTCCCAGACGGAGCAGCGCAAACTTGGCCAGGAACTGCTGGCCGGCGAAGAAGCCTCTGTGGAAATCCCCGAGACCTTCGTCGAGGATGTCCGCCAGGCGCTCTACGCCTCCAAGCTGGTCTCCTACGCTCAGGGCCTGGACATGCTGACCTCCGCTGCCAAGGAGTACGGCTGGGACCTCAAGCTGGACGAGATCGCTTCGCTGTGGCGTGCAGGCTGCATCATCCGTGCAGAGCTGCTCAAGGACATCACCAAGGCCTACGCAGCCGAGGAGAAGCCCGCCAACCTGCTGTTCGCGCCGGCTTTCACCAAGGCCATCGCCGAGGCACTTCCGGCGTGGCGCCGGGTTGTGGCCACCGCCGTCCAGCTGGGCATCCCGGTACCGGTGTTCTCCTCCTCGCTGGCATACTACGACGGCCTGCGCCGCAAGCGCGTTGCCGCTGCCCTGATCCAGGGCCAGCGCGACCTCTTCGGTGCACACACCTACGGTCGCGTGGACACCGAGGGTACGTTCCACACCCTCTGGGGCGAAGACAAGTCCGAGATCTCGGCAGTCGACACCCACTAGCAGCACCTTTCCGTAAGGCCGGTTCCTCCCAGATACTCTGGGATGGACCGGCCTTTGCCGTAGTGAATTGTTTGCCGTTCCCCTTATGAACTGAAGGAGACCACCCATGGCATCCCGTATCGCGTTTGTCACCGGGGCCTCCACCGGGATCGGCTTCGACACGGCCATAGCACTCAGGGCAGCCGGTTTCACTGTCTATGCAGGCGCACGCCGTGTGGACAAGATGGAACCGCTGAAGCAGCACGGCATCACTGTCATGTCCTTGGACGTCACCTCGGAAGAATCGATGGCGTCTGCGGTGGGGCTGGTTGAAGCGGCCCACGGGCGGATCGATTTGCTGGTCAACAATGCCGGATATGGTTCCTACGGCGCACTCGAGGAAGTTCCGATGGCTGAGGGTAGGCGCCAGTTCGAAGTCAACGTCATAGGCCTGGCAAGGATGAGCCAACTTGTCATTCCCGGGATGCGCCTCGCCGGCTCGGGCCGGATCATCAACGTAACCTCCATTGGCGGCAAAATATATGAACCATTGGGGGCTTGGTATCACGGGACAAAGTTTGCGGTGGAGGGGTTGAGCGATTCCCTGCGGCTGGAGCTTAAGCCACACGGCATCGACGTCGTCGTTATCGAGCCGTCGGGAACGGATAGTGAATGGGGCACCATCGCGGGCGAGGGCCTGTTGACTATATCGGGTGGTGGACCTTACAAAGAACAAGCGCACATCGTGGCTGCAGCACTGGCCTCCACCTCCGGATCAGGCCACGTGTTGTCGACGCCGGCGCGTGTTGTAGCAAGAACCATAGTTCGCGCCGCAACGGCAAAACGCCCCAGAACCCGTTACCCGGTGGGCAGGGGGGCCTGGAGCGTCCTGGCATTGCGAAGGGTTCTTCCGGACCGCGCCTTCGACGCTGTCTTCTGGAATTTATACAGAAGGCTAGCCGGCTAGATCCGATACTCGATGTAGTACTCAGCCGGGTCCACAGCCGGCTTCGTTTCGGACCTGGCGTCGCGGTGCCGCCACGTGGCTGGGATGCCTGTGATGATGGACTCCGGTGGTGCGTCCTTCACCACCACGGCGTTGGCGCCGATGGCGCTTCCCGCACCGATCGTGATGGGACCCAGAACCTTTGCGCCGGCGCCAATGGTGACGCGGTCGCCGATGGTCGGGTGACGCTTGACCTTGGCCAGTGAACGGCCGCCGAGCGTGACGCCGTGATAGATCATCACGTCCTCGCCGATCTCAGCGGTCTCACCGATCACCACCCCCATGCCGTGGTCAATGAAGAATCGCCGGCCAATGGTTGCACCGGGATGGATCTCAATGCCGGTAAGGAACCTGGCCAACTGGGAAATCAGGCGGGCAGGAAAACGGAGTGCCGGATTCTGCCAGAGCCGGTGAGTCACCCGGTGCGCCCAAATGGCGTGCAAACCGGAATAAGCGAAAAAGTTCTCAAAAGAGCCTCGAGCCGCCGGGTCGTGTGACCGGGCGGCATCGAGGTCTTCCTTAAGCCTTGCGAAGAAGCTCACAAAGACCTTTCTACAGGAAATGAAGGTGTGCGGGCTAAGTGTTAGCCACGGATGTCGTCGAACAGGACCGTGGAAATGTAACGCTCTCCAAAGTCACAGACGACGGCGACGATCAGCTTGCCGGCGTTCTCGGGACGCTTGGCCAGTTCCAGTGCACCCCACACGATGGCGCCGGAGGAAATACCGCCAAGGATGCCTTCACGGGCTCCGAGTTCACGGGCTACGCGGACTGAATCTTCCAGCGTGGCGTCCAGGACTTCGTCGTAAACGTTGGTGTCCAGGATTTCCGGAACAAAGTTGGCGCCGATTCCCTGGATCTTGTGCGGGCCGGGGGCTCCACCGTTGAGGATCGCGGAGTCCTTGGGCTCAACAGCCACGATCTGCACGCCCGGCTTGCGCTCCTTGAGGACCTGGCCAACACCGGTGATGGTACCGCCGGTACCCACGCCGGCAACAAAGATGTCCACTTCGCCGTCGGTGTCTTCCCAGACTTCCTCGGCGGTAGTGGTGCGGTGGATCGCCGGGTTGGCCTCGTTGGCGAACTGCTGCGCCCAGATGGAGTTCTCCGTGTTGGCGACGATTTCCTGTGCTTTCTCGACGGCGCCACGCATGCCTTCGGATCCGGGCGTCAGGACGATTTCTGCACCGTAAGCGCGCAGCATGACGCGGCGCTCGGTGGACATGGTCTCAGGCATGGTCAGGATGACCTTGTATCCGCGGGCTGCACCCACCAGTGCCAGGGCGATGCCGGTGTTGCCGGAAGTACCTTCGACGATGGTTCCGCCGGGCTTCAGGGCGCCGGACTTTTCGGCAGCATCAATGATGGCCACGCCAATGCGGTCCTTGACGCTGTTGGCCGGGTTGTAGAACTCAAGCTTGACTGCAACCGTGGCGTCGAGGCCTTCTGTGAGCCGGTTCAGACGGACCAGCGGGGTGCGACCGACCAGCTGCGTGACGTCGTCGTAGATCCTTGCCATGAAAATTACGCCTATCTCTGAAGAGGGAATGCTGAGGTCAGCCTAACCAGCAGGGTCGAAACCCTGCTAAGCAGTAAGCCATGCAGAGTAATATTTCCGGGCCTTTGCCAGCTTCGGGTTAATGATCACCTGGCAATACCCCTGATAGGGGAACTTTGCGTAGTAATTCTGGTGGACTTCCTCGGCCTCATGGAATTCGGGAAGGCGGCTGACCTCGGTCACAATCGGATCGGACCAGAGGGCTTGGGCGCGCTCAATGGCTTCCTCGAACAACACTTTTTCTTCCGTGGTTGTGTAGAACATCGACGAACGGTACTGCGTCCCCACGTCATAGCCCTGACGGTTCAATGTGGTGGGGTCGTGGAGGGCGAAGAACATGTCCAGGATGACTTCCTCCGGAACTACGGTTTCATCAAATGTCACCGCGACTACTTCTGCATGACCAGTGGTGCCGGAGCAGACCTCGTAGTAGTCGGGATTGCGAACGTGGCCGCCCGTGTAACCGGACACCACCGAGCTGACGCCGCGGGTCTTCTGGTAAACAGCATCAAGGCACCAGAAGCAGCCGCCGCCAAGTACGAAAGTTTTCATGTTCTCTTCAATGGATCGGAGGGCCTGATGATTCCCGCTTCACCTTACGGGAGAATTACGGCACCGGGGAGGTGCCGTGGGAGCGGCGACTGCCTGATCAGGCTCAGTAGGGAAGAAATCGGCCTCAGTAGGGAAGAATAAGAGCATGGAAGCAGTAAACACCGACATTTCGGATGCGGATTCCGTCGAAGAAGACGAAACAGTTGACGCCAGCGGTGATCCTACGCTCGGTCAGGTGTTGCTGGCTGTCGAGGAACTCTGGCCGGAGTCCTTGGCTGAAGACTGGGACGAGGTGGGCCTGGTTGTCGGACGGCCAAACGTCCCTGTCACCAAAGTCCTCTTTGCCGTTGACCCCACGCTGGCCGTGATCGATGAGGCCGTGGAGTGGGGGGCCGAACTGCTCATCACCCACCACCCCTTGCTTCTCAAAGGGGTCAACTCCGTGGCGGCCACATCCGCGAAGGGCCTTGCGGTACACCGATTGATAGAGGCCGGGACTGGTCTGCTGACCGTGCACACGAATGGTGATTCAGCCGTTGGCGGGGTTTCCGATGTCCTGGCTGACGCCTTTGGGTTGGAGAACGTTACGCCCTTGACGGCTGCAAGCAACGGATTGCCGGAGGAAGGTATTGGCAGGGTAGGCGACCTGCCTGATCTCGAGACGCTCGGTGATTTCGCTGCCCGCGTCTTTGAAATGCTGCCCGCCGTCGCAGGCGGAGTCCGGGTGGCTGGAGACAAAGACGGCCTGATCCGGCGCGTTGCCGTCTGCGGTGGTGCGGGGGACAGCTTGTTCGATGCCGTTCGGGCCAGCCACGCGGATGTGTACGTCACAGCAGACATGCGGCACCACCCGGCATCCGAGGCGCGCGAAGGTGCCACCAACGGCCGGCCCTACCTGATCGACGTTTCGCACTTTGCCAGTGAATGGCTGTGGCTCCCTGCTGCCGCTGAAGCGCTGGGCAACGTGCTCGCGGACCAAGGCTACGACGTCGAGATCCGCGTCAGCAGCACCAACAGCGATCCCTGGGACTTCATACTCACTCCCGGCGGGGACTAGAGTCTAGAAAGATACGGACAGCCCTGACAGATAGTGGCGGTCCGGCCGGACCTGATCCCCAGGCCCGGTGGCGATTAGCGGAGGTAAGCGTGGCGAAAGCAGCACCGGCAGAACAATTGAAATTGCTTGAACTGCAGGGACTGGATGCCAAGCTCAGGTCGCTTGCCGGCCGCCGGAAGGTCCTGGAAACCGATCCACGCATCACTGACCTCACGGATGCGTTGAATGTAGCCAACGGCGAACTCGGCGCTGCCAAAATTGCCGTCCATGACGCCGAGACCGAACTTCGCAGGGCAGAAGCCGATGTGGAGCAGGTAGCAACCCGCATTGAACGGGACGAGACCCGGCTTAACAGCGGCACCGGCCTGTCCAAGGATCTGGTGGCGCTGCAGAGTGACATTGCCTCACTCAACAAGCGCCGCTCGGACCTTGAAGACGTTGAGCTCGAAATCCTGGAACGCCTGGATACATTGCGCGAGCGTCAGGCCGCTCAGCAGTCGATCGTGGACGATATCCAAGGCTCGTTCGGCAGCATCCGGGCGGAGCTGGACGAAGCCATTGCCGAGATTGCTGCCGAGGAAACGGTGGTTCGTGGACAGCGCGCCGCCTTCGCGGAATCGCTGGACGCGGGAGTACTTGCCATCTACGAGAAGACCATTGCCAAGCGCGGTGTCGGCGCAGCCCGTCTGTTCCACGGCAAGTCCGAAGGCTCCGGCATGATGCTCAGCCCCGGCGACCTTGCCGAAGTCAAAGCTGCAGCAGAGGACGAGATCGTGTTTTGCCCGGACTCAGGTGTCATCCTGGTCCGTTCGGCGGAGTGGAACTGACGCAACCCAACGCCGGTTGGACACTCAGGTGGTGAGGATGATGTTGAGCGCGTGCGGCTTGCGGGCCGTGCCCTCGACAAGTTCCGCAGTCCAAATCTCCCGGGCAGCCTTCAGGAGCTGATCCGGGGTTGCCGGCGCTTTGCCGCGCCGGGTCAGCAGGTGGCGGCCCAGTTCGCCGCGGGTGTGTTTGGCGAAGTGACTGACAACCGTGCGCTTGCCGTTCGCTTCGTTGAAGACGTTGACGTTAACCGTCTGCGTCGCCGGGGGAGCCCAGGCAGCGGCATAGGTGCTGGAACGGCAATCCACCAAGAGTTCGCCCTCGGCGCGTGAGGCGAGGGCTGCGTTAAGCTGCGGCTTCCAGTAGGAGGCGAGGCGCCCGACGTCGGGCAATGCCGTTCCCATCGACAGCCGGTAGGCGGGCACGTGGTCGCCGAAGCCTATGGCGCCCCACAGGGCGGAAACCACCAGGATGGATTCGCTCGCCTTGCGGCGTTGCGTTGGCGTCATGCTGTTGTAGCCCAAGGCGTCGTAGAGGACCCCTGAATAGACCTGATGCGCGGGAGCGGCTGGTTCGGCATGCAGCCGGGTATTACGTTCGACGTCGTCCCGCAACGAGGCACCGACCCCCAGCAGCGTCAGTGCATCCTCGTGCGCGCTCACCATACCCAGTGCTTCGAGTACTTTTGCCCGGTAAGGGTTCAGTTCGGGGAAGCTGAGCGATTCCCAGTTTATGGCGGGACCGTTGGCAGCGGGGGTCTTGCCTTCGGAAGGCGGCAGCAGAATCAGCACCAGTCGATATTACCGGGGACTTTGCCTGGCCCCAACGCCGGTAGACTGGACGGCGGATGGGTCGACCAGGCGGTCGCGCGTCACGGAAGTGGCTCGAGGAACGTCCGGGCTCCGAAGAGCAGGGTGGTGGGTAACGCCCACTCGGGGTAACCCGCAGGCCAGTGCCACAGAGAACAGACCGCCTGCGCGTCGTGATGTTTGCATCGCGGGGCAGCAGGTAAGGGTGAAACGGTGGTGTAAGAGACCACCAGCTCCCCGGGTGACCGGGGAGGCTAGGTAAACCCCACCCGGAGCAAGGCCAGACAGGACACGTTTGAGGGCTGCTCGCCCGAGTGTCCGGGTAGGCTGCTGGAGGGCGTCGGCAACGGCGTTCGTAGATGGATGGCCGCTACTCCCTTGCTGGTAACGGCAGGGGATGACAGAACCCGGCGTATCGGTCGACCCATCCATTTATGACTCCCGGATTTGTGCCGTGTGAGTGATTTCACGCCCTGGGGCGGCCTGCAGCCCTTCCTTCCGCCCTAGAATGGTTACTGAACGTAGATGTTCTGCCGCCGGGACTGCGTTCGCAGCCGGCGGATTTTCTTTGCTCTCGTTCAAGGCGCTGTGGGTGGACCGAAGCCCGCTGGCGCATGTGCCGCAGGATCACTCCGGGCGGCCGCTGCCATCTGCATACGAGGACGTATGTGGTTGACCCAAGGAAGGTAGTTCTGTGAGCCAGACGTCAGATTCTTGTCTTGATAAGTGGATGGGCCGGGAGGCTCTCGCCGAGGCCATGATTCCGGTGATCGGCCGGTTGTACCGGGAAAACAACGTGGTCACCAGCATCCACGGCCGGAGCCTGATCAACAAGTCCACCATGAACATCCTGAAGGCCCACCGCTTTGCGCGCCGGATGAGCAACCACGAGCTTCTGCTCGAAGAGACCGCACCGCTGCTGAATGCCCTGTCCGAGCTGGAACTCGGCGCAGCCGCCATTGACATTGCACGTTTGACCGAGAAGTTCCGGGCCGAAGGCAACGGCGCCTCGCTGGATGAGTACCTGCGTGCCGAGCTCGCCGAGATCGTGGGAAAGCGTGGCGCCGACAACCGCACCAGCACCGACGTCGTTCTCTACGGCTTCGGCCGCATCGGCCGCCTCCTGGCCCGCATCCTCATTGAAAAGGCCGGTGGCGGACACGGTCTGCGGCTCCGCGCCATCGTTGTTCGCAAGGGCGCTGAGAACGATCTGGTGAAGCGCGCCAGCCTGCTGCGCCGCGACTCCGTGCACGGTTCCTTCGAGGGCACCATCCGCGTGGACGAGGAAGCCAACACCATCACCGCCAACGGCGTGCAGGTCCAGGTCATTTACTCGGACAACCCTGCCACTGTGGACTACACCGCATATGGCATCAAGGATGCCTTGGTGGTGGACAACACCGGCCGCTGGCGCGACGCCGATGGCCTCTCCCAGCACCTGCAGAGCAAGGGCGTTGCCCGCGTCCTGTTGACGGCACCAGGCAAGGGCGACCTCAAGAACATCGTCCACGGCATCAACCACAAGGACATCTCCGATGACGACAAGATCGTCACCGCGGCATCCTGCACCACCAACGCCATCACGCCGGTGCTGAAGGCTATCAACGACAAGTTCGGCATCATTCACGGCCACGTGGAAACGGTTCACTCGTTCACCAACGACCAGAACCTGATCGATAACTTCCACAAGGGTGACCGCCGCGGCCGTTCGGCAGCACTGAACATGGTCATCACGGAGACCGGTGCCGCCAAGGCTGTAGCCAAGGCGCTGCCCGAGTTGCAGGGCAAGCTCACGGGCAACGCCATCCGCGTACCCACCCCGGATGTCTCCATGGCCATCCTGAACCTCAACCTTGAGAACGGCACTACTCGCGACGAAGTCAACGACTTCCTCCGCGAAATGTCCTTGCACTCGGACCTTCGCAAGCAAATCGACTACATCGACTCTCCCGATGTGGTGTCCACTGACTTCGTTGGCTCGCGTCGCGCCGGCATTGTTGATGGCCTCGCAACGATTTCCAACGACAAGAACCTGGTTCTTTACGTCTGGTACGACAACGAGTTCGGCTACTCCTGCCAGGTTGTGCGTGTCATGGAAGAAATGGCAGGTGTGAACCCGCCGTCCTTCCCCGCGCGTGACGTGATTGCTCCCATCGCGGTGCTTGAAGGGGCAGGAGCCTAGGCGCTCCGAACTATTGGCGGGTTTCCCGGCTGAGTCACTGGTATCAGCCGGGAAACCTGATCAAAATGGGTTCATGGAAAACGAATCAACGTTGGAACATGAGACCACGCTGGAGCACGCCCTGGACGTAGCGAAGGCCAACCACAAACAAGCCCAGAAACTTCTGGATCAAGCCATCGCAGCCAACGCGGCCGGTGACGTCACGGATCAGCGCGTTGAACAGTTGCGTGGCCTCCTTGCGGTGGCAACGGAGGACCTTCAGCGTGTAATGCGTGAGCAATAGGCCGCTGAGAAAGCCCCATGCCCGCAGTGTGACTTCTCCTACACACTGTGGATATCGGCTCTGACTGTCGGGGCCCTGTCCTACGCTCATAGGACATTGCCTGCCCCACTGGATGGAGTCTCTTGAGTACCACATGGTCTGCCTACAAGCGCGCCCGGAGAAGGTCACGTCAAGCGTGGGCCATTCTTGGACTGGCGGCCGCCACCATCGTGGCAGGGCTGTCCTGGTTTTTCACCACCGGACAATTCAGTACCGCTGAACCGTGGGCAGTCGGCCCAAGCGAAGCCCCTGTCTACAAACCCGGTTGGATGAAACCCCTTCGCGGTGCGGCGCCCGTTACCCCGGAGAGGGCAAGCGACGCCCTGGAGCGGCTCCCGGTCAAAGGGCGGGCGGCAAAAACGGACTACGACAGGGCCGCTTTCGGTCAAGCCTGGGCGGACGCTGACCGTAACGGATGCGATACACGAAACGACATCCTGCGGAGGGACCTCTCGGGCGTCGAATTCACGGAGGGTTCATCGTGCAAGGTCGCCGGTGGTAGCTTTCACGAACCCTACACAGGGGCACAAGTGACCTTCCAAAGAGGCCAGGACACCAGTGCCGCCGTTCAAATCGATCACGTGGTGGCCCTCGCCGACGCGTGGCAGAAAGGGGCCCAGCAGCTCACTGTTCAGCAGCGGCAAATGTTCGCAAACGATCCGCTGAACCTGATCGCCGCGGACGGTCCCGCCAACGTCAAGAAGGGTGCAGGAGACGCCGCCACGTGGCTGCCGGCCAACAAGAATTTCCGCTGCCATTACGTCGCCCGGCAAGTCTCGGTGAAAGCGGCGTATCAGCTGTGGATTACGCAGGCCGAAAAGGATGCCATGAAGCGGGTCCTGTCCTCTTGCCCGGACCAGCAAACCATCTACAGTGCCAGGTGACCGTGCCCCAGTTGCCAGGTGCCGCCGTCGTCGATCCGTTCCAGGACCACGCGCTGGAGTGAGGTTTCCCGCGGAAGCCTATCCAGGTTGTCCAGTCCCCGTTGCCTGAAGGTGAAATAGACGGCATCCGTAGGGGCATCAGTGCAACGGTCCAGCGTGAAGCGGCGGGCAAACGAGGCAATGTTGCTGTCCGGCAGGCGCTCAATCAGATACGGGTCCAGCATCCAGGAATCGCACGTCGCCTTACGGGCAGGTTTGTCGGGGAAATACCGGGGGAAGAAAGAGCTCGCCTCGGCAAAGCTGGCATCCACCAACGTGGGGGAGAGGCCTCCATCTTCGGGGATATGGACGCCAAGAACCCAGTCTGAACCCTGGCCGTCGGTTGGAACCAAATGGAACTGCAGCCGGCCAAGCCGGAACAAATTGCCGGCCATGTGCAGCGTGAGCCAGCTCCACGTGTCCAGCCCAAAATGGCCGTGGACTCGTCGGTTGATACGGAGCTGTAAACCCAGGTCTGCCAAGGACGCAGCCGACACAGCCGGACTAATTCCGAGATCCAGGTGGTATGCGTGAACTGACGGTGCGAAGCGGAGCAGGGCTTCGATCCAGACCGTCTCCGCGGCACCGTCTGCCCGGATGCTGTCCACCGGAAAGGCCCCAAGCCTCTCCTGCATCGCCTCCATTGCCTGAAGAACAGGCTCATCCGGAGGCGTCTCCAAAAGGTGCGCGCATTCAGCGGCATCTTCGCCGGTGATGTCCAGGAGCTCGAAAAGCTCCGCGTGAGGGCTGGTGGCCATGGCTTAGTGCCCAAACGGATCGGGATCGACGCCAGGCATCCAGGTCAGTCCAGGAACACCCCAGCCGTTCTTCTTGGCCTGCTTCAACGCCTTCTTGGAGTACCGGTCCACAAGGCGGTTCACGTACAGTTTGCCGTCCAGATGATCGAACTCGTGTTGCAGGATTCTGGCGAACCAGCCTGTCGCTTCGAAATCCAAGGCGTTGCCGTTGCCGTCAAAACCCTGAACCCGTGTCCATTCAGCCCGTTGCAAAGGGTAATACTCGCCGGGGAAGGACAAGCAGCCTTCAACATGCTCGTCGGGATCCGGAAGAGCGCCCGAGACCTTGGAAAGCGTCAGCACGGGGTTGACCACCACGCCCTGCTCCGGGACGTCGTCGTCGTTGGCGTACTTGTAGACAAAGAGGCGCTTTCCCACGCCGATCTGAGGGGCGGCGAGCCCAACCCCGTTGGCAGCGTCATTGGTCTCGAACATGTCTGCGATCAAGGCGCGGAGCTCGTCGTCGAAAACCTCCACTTCGCTTGCCCGGCGATGCAAAACAGGTTCGCCCCAAATAGTGACTGGCAGGACGGTCATGTCAGTTTTTCCTTCGTCTAGCGCTGTAGTCCGGGAGCGGCCTTGGTCCGCTTTGAGGTTAAAAGCAAAGGCCGCACCGGATAACCGGTGCGGCCTTTGTGGAAACCGGCTCTGGAGCCAATCTCGGTGGGGTGAGCTACGGGGGTTGAACCCGCGACCTCCTGGACCACAACCAGGCGCTCTGCCAACTGAGCTAAGCCCACCATGTGCCTTTTTGGTCTGAACCGTTTGACCGGCTTTCCTTCAAGGCAACGACAAATAGCTTACCTGCTGTTTTGGGGTGCAAAGTCCACTTTTGCCGGTTTTGGCGAAAAAACCTTGAAAAATGGCGCAGATCACACCTTTTCGCTGGATCCCAAGACCTCCGCAGTGGCGATGATGTCCTTGGAAATGCGCTGCGCCGTGGCGGTGTCGGGTCCCGGCGCCGGAACGAAGACAGCCTGGCGGTAGTACCGGAGTTCGTCGATGGAATCCTTGATGTCGCCCAGGGCGCGGTGACCGCCATGCTTGGCGGGGGACTGGAAGTACGCACGCGGGAACCAGCGGCGTGAGAGCTCTTTGATGGTGCTGACGTCGATCACACGGTAGTGAAGGTGCTCCACGATGTTGGGCATGTCCCTGGCCAGGAACATGCGGTCTGTTCCCACGGAGTTTCCGCCCAGCGGAGCCTTGCGGGGATCCGGGACCCACTTCTCGATGTATTCAAGGACCTGCGCTTCTGCCTCGGCCATGGTCTTGCCATGGGGAAGCTCGTCCAGAAGTTTGGAGCGGGTGTGCATGTCCCGCACGAAGTCGTTCATTTGTTCCAGCGCGGCGTCGTCCGGCTTGATGACGACGTCCACGCCGTCGCCCAGAATGTTGAGCTCGGAATCCGTCACCAACGCGGCGACCTCTATCAAGGCGTCGTTCGTGAGATCCAAGCCGGTCATTTCGCAGTCGATCCAGACGATGCGTTCATTAGTAATAGGCACGCGCCCAGCCTATCCCTCAGTGGCTTCCAAGTGCTCCGATGGTACGATTTTTGAGCGCGGCAGTGTCGTTTCATCCTGTTGCCGAACGCCCCCATGACGCAGAATTTTGACCCGAACCAGCGGGTGAACGATTGGATGACGACCACATGACGGTGCCAGTACCCGCCGCCCAGTTGGCAGGGACAGCAAAGCCGTCAGCCGGCGCTGTTGCCAGCGAGGTGGATAACGCACGTTCGCCATTGATCGCCGGTTTCGTTGGTTCGATGTTCCTGGTGTTCGGCTCATTGGGCGTTGGTTGGCTTGCTCCGGTCTCCGAACTTCGTCGCCTCCCGCTTTTCATCTGGATGCGCACTGAAGGTGTTGGCGTCGCACTGTCCATAGTTTTGCTCGCCATCGGTGGCATGTTGCTCGTCCGTGCCTGGCTAAGGCTGGGGCAGCGGGTCCGGGTGTGGGGATTGGAAGCCCGAAAAGCCACGCTGCAGGCTGTAGCGGCCTGGGGCCTGCCCATGATGTTTACCGTTCCCCTTTTCAGCAGGGACGTTTACGCGTATATCGGCCAAGGCCGGTTGATGGTGGAAGGCATCAATCCTTACGAAAACGGGATCTCGGCCCTGCCCAACTACTTCCAGCTGGGCGCCGACAAAATGTGGACTGAAGCGCCGGTTCCCTACGGTCAGCTGTTCCTGTGGATCGAGCAGCTTGTAGTGTGGGTGACCAACGTACAGCCCGAAGCCAGCATCATGCTTTTCCGTCTTGTTGCCGCCGCGGGTGTCATCCTCTGCATAATTTATGTGCCGAAGCTGGCGGAACTGCACGGCGTGAATCCTCACAGGGCCTTATGGCTGACGGCGGCCAACCCGCTTTTCCTCACGAACTTCATTGCCAGCGTCCATAACGACGCCCTGATGATTGGGCTGGCGTTGGCGGGCCTGTACTACTGCGCCACCCGCCGTGTCATTCGGGGGCTGGTATTGGTCACGCTCTCCATTTCGGTCAAGCCGATCACGGTGGTATTCCTCCCCTTCATCGGACTTCTGTGGGCCGGCAAGGATGCCTCGTGGCCGCGCAAATTCCTCTACTGGTTCCTGACTGCGGCCCTGAGCTTCGGGCTCCTCTACGCCTTGAGCCTCGTCAACGGATTCGGATTTGGGTGGATCAACGGTCTCTCAGCTCCGGGAAGCGTTTGGATCTGGTACGCGCCTGTCGGTCTCATCGGAATGGTTGTTGCCGTGATCTTCAATGCTTTTGGCTTGGACGGCTGGGCCTTGGCAAAGTTGGTTTACGACGCCGGTAAAGTACTGATGGTTGCAGCGGTGGCTTGGCTGATTTTTCGGGGCGACTACGATCGCCTGATGCGCCGCCTTACCCTGGCCTTTGCGGCGATCGTCCTACTGGCCCCCATGATTCAGTCCTGGTACGTGGTGTGGCTGATACCGCTTTTCGCCGTGACCGGCATCCGCAACGACTGGCAGGTGAAGGCCCTCTACTTCATCGTCTCGTTCTTCATGGTCTACGCCATCTCAGACCAGCTGGACGTGTTCCCTTACCTTCAAAGCGAGGACCTGGGACTTGCCATCATCCTGGCGCGTTGCGCTGCAGCCCTCATTGGGCTCCTGTTCGCCATCTACCTGATCTTTGTGGATCCGAAGACCAAGAGCTTGTTCCGTGTGCGGGACGAAGCCGGTCTTCGCCCCATTATCTGAGGCTCGCCTATCTGAGGTTCGCCGGAGGCGGAGGCTCGCCGGAGGCGGAGGCCGGCTGCATTCCAGCTCAGCCTGACGGCAGCAGCCGCAATGCCTCGCGGGTGGACAACGGACTCATGGTGGTCGCGTTGTTGGAAGCAAATGTCCTGACCCATTCAGGATCTATTTTGCTGTATTCACGGAGCGCCCATCCGATGGCCTTACGGATGAAGAACTCGTTGTCCCTGAGGTTCCAGGAGATGATCGTTGCCAACAGGGCGGGATCAGTTTTCGACTTCGCCCCCAGTTGAGCAGTGATGGCCGCCCGCCGGATCCACATGTCGTCGTCCCGGGACCATTGCAGCAGTATCGGGGTCATGGTGACTCTGTGGGAAAGCAGGAGCGCGCAAATCCGATGTGAGACCCCGTCCACGAGGTCCCACCATGCACCCGTGCGGATGATTTCCTCGTATATGGGCAGCATCTGCAGGTCTTCCTTGACCATGCGCAGGCCCGTCAGGTCGATGGCTGCGTACCGCTCTTCACGGGCCTCCGCATTGCGCCACAGCTGGAGGACGGCCTCCTGCAGCTCAGCCGGCGTCTTCACCGGAAACTGCTTCGCGGCTTCCTTTACTATTCTGCGTACCTCCGGGACCCGGACACCCCAAGAAGGCATATCGGATTTCAAATAAGCCTGGGCTCCGAGCCCGCGTTCGGCATCACCGGCCGAGCGGAGCGTTGATCGGATCGACTGCACGAGGTCGTTGATGGTCATGTCACAACTCTAGGACGGAGGAGGGGCGGAATCCTTTGGACGAGTACTGCATTGTGGCCCTCGCTCCTGCTGTACGGCCGCCGTAGAGTGGGCGTATTCAAACAGAGGTCCCTGCACGGTCAATTAATCCCTGCACTCATGTCGGCAACAACGGAGGAATCTCGATGTCAATGCTGAAATCACCGGACCAAATCGCGATGATGCGCGAGGCCGGTCGCGTGGTGGCCAATGCCCTGTCCGCCGTGCGGGAGCAAGCTGAAGTGGGTGTCTCATTGAAAGCGCTCGACGACGTCGCCGCCGCCGTAATCTCCGATGCCGGCGCAAAGCCAGCCTTCCTTGACTACCACCCACGTTGGGCGGCGGTGCCGTTCCCCGGTGTGATCTGTACCAGCGTTAACGACGCCGTGGTCCACGGGATCCCGAACGGATACGTACTCGAGGACGGCGATCTGCTCAGTGTTGACTGCGGCGCCTTCCTGGAAGGCTGGTGCGGCGATGCGGCGGTCAGCTTCGTCGTAGGGACGGGAAAGCCGGAGGATCACGAGCTGGTGGAAGCGACAGAGGCCGCACTGGCGCGCGGTATCGACGCAGCCCGGGTAGGCAGCAAAATGGGCGACCTTGCCTATGCGATCGGTGGAGAAGCGAAACGTGCCGGATACGGGCTGTTGGCTGATCATGGCGGGCATGGCATAGGCCGGACAATGCATGCCGAACCTCCCGTCCCCAACCTCGGACGGCCCGGCCGGGGCATGAAGCTCGAAGAAGGCCTGGTTATTGCCATTGAGCCCATGTTGATCCTGGGCGGCAAGGACGATTACTACCACGATGAGGACGAATGGACTCTTCGTTCGGCAAACGGGAGACACGCCGCCCATAGCGAACACACTGTTGCCATCACGGCTGAGGGGCCGATGATCCTGACACTGCCGTAGCCGGGGTTTCCCCGCTTATCGGGCCGCTCCGCCTTTGTTAGGCACGACCTTTTCCAGCCGCACTACGGGTCGGCCCGGAACTGACTCGGACACTGGGCTGAAGCCCGCAGCCGTGAAAAGGGAAAGTGAGCCGTGAAACAGGTCCGAAGCCGCCGCTTTGGTCCTTTGAGCCGTGTCCACCGGATAAGCCTCAATGATGTCTGCACCGTTGTTGAACGCATGTTCCACCGCCGCAGCGAGCAGCACGGAGGACACGCCCGTGCGCCTGTGGTTCGGTGCGACGACGAAGCAACTGACCGCCCACAGATCGAGCCGGTCCGTTATGACCGGATCTGCCGCTGCCCTGAGTACCTGGGATCGCTTCAGACGCGGATAATTCGCTCGCGATTCCACTGCGCACCAGCCGACCGGACGGTCATCCCGGAACGCCATGACGCCCGGCGCCGGACCGGACTGGAACGCTGATTTCAACAATTCCCGCCGATCACCCGGCGACGTGCTGGCCCACTCTTTTCCGGTCAGGGCGAACCACCGGCACCAGCACCGGGAGGGTTCGCCCTTGGTTCCGAACAATTCTTCAACAGCCGCCCACGTAGCAGGAGTTGTCTCGATTCTCGAAGCAGCAGGGTTGTGTGCCATGGTCCCAGAATAGGTCTGAGCCGCGGGGCTGGTCCCGCAGACTCGTGATACCTGGTGTGACGGTCAAACGCCGGCACCCACCAGTTCCCCTGTTGTGCTGTTGACCAGCAGAGGACCGCTGCCATCAGGATTGTCGACGTCGGTTTCGATGGCCTCGTCTTCCGGAGGAACGTGCTCGTGGTCATCGGAGTCCCACTCGTTGCTGCGGTCGGGGGTACCGGGTGTCTCCACTGACGGTGCATCGGCGGGGGCTGCGGTGCCGCTCATTCGGGTGAAGTTTGCAGAACCCCACATGAGGTCATGCCCCACTGATTCGGCGTCGATTTCGGCAACGTGATAGACGCGGCCTTCATGTTCCCATTGCCGCAACCGAAGCTTCCCCACGACGAGGACCCGCTGACCCTTTTTTACGCTGCATCCAACGTGTCCGGCAAGATATCGGAAGGACTGAACCGTGTACCAGTTAGTGTTTCCGTCCACCCAGGTGTTGGTGGCGCGGTCGTAGCGCCGCTCCGTTGTTCCCAGCCGGAACGATGCGGTGGACGTGCCGCGCGTAGTAGTGGAACTCTTGACCTCCGAGGCTACGAAGCCCCGGACGGTGATCATGTCATTCATTGTGGTCCTTCTGGATATAGGGAAGCGCCTGTCCGGCTCTTTCAGCTTTATCCAGAGAAGTCCGGGAGGGGAGTGTCATTTACGCCTATGTGAATAACCCCGGCTCTGCGACGGCTGTGGAGGAGAAGAGCCGGGTCCCGTGAAGGTGGCAAGCAGCTTGCCGATCGCACTGTAAACTCTTTGTGGCGCCAGCGACCCATGGTGGTGACGGCGCCAGTGCGCCCCAGTAGCTCAGGGGATAGAGCAGCGGCCTTCTAATCCGCCGGTCGGGGGTTCGATTCCCTCCTGGGGCACAGAACATCCCCCTTGGAGCAATGTCCAAGGGGGATGTCCCTTATGGCCCTGAATCCAGAAATTCTTTGAGATTTTGGAGAACCAACCGCCAAGTAGCGGTGGATTGCTCCACTTCTTTCTCGCTCGAATTGTTGCCTTGCCTGATGGTCACCGTTGTTCCGTCGGCTTCCTCAGCCAGCCTGTACTCCACGGTGTGGTGGTTTTCGGGAACGTCAGGAAGCCCTGAAGCCGGACTGTAATGCGTGGTCTTCAGCAACTCCGGGGGATCGAAAGCAAGGATTGAGCCCTTGTCCTGGTACGGCTTGCCATTGTATTCGCCGGAGTACGTAATCGCATCGCCCACCCGCCAGGTGGTGGTGATCTTGGTTCCCAGGAAGTACTGCCGGATGAGGGCAGGGTCAGTGAGCGCTTCCCAAACCTTTTCACGCGACGAAGAGACGGTGATCTGTGCGACCGCATCCCGGATTTGTCCACTCATAGTGCCGCTCCACCTTTTTGTGCTGCCTGCTGATCTTCCTTTGGGAACACGCTGAACCTCGTCTGGGAAACGCTACGCCGGTCAGCACGCCACGTGAATGGCACTCCACTGTGGATGGCAGAATGGCTACGTGATGAGCAGGCGAACCGCACAGGCAAACAGCAGGGCAGCAGACGCATGGAAAGTCCGCGTCGCCGGACTCTCGCTGATCATCGCGGCCGCGTTGACGATGACGGCCTGCACACCACCGGCCACGTCATCCTCCGGTCAGCCCGCGTCACCGTCCACCAGCCCGGAAGACTCCACCAGCCCGGAAGACTCCACCAGTCCGGAGGCCACAACCAGCCCGGACGCTTCCACCATTCCGCAAGCGACCGCCCCCGCTGATCCCGCTGTCGTGGCGACCACGTCAGCGGTGGAGTCAACGCTGAAAACCTTGGCCGCGGGCAACCCCAAGCCCGACCGTGAAACGTTGCGTGCTGCCCTGGTGTCAGCAGGCATCCCCGAAGCCAATGTGGAGGTTTCAGTAAGCCGTACGCCCACTGGTCTTGAGGTTGACGCCATGGAAGCTGCAGCACTGGCGGGGGAGAGCTGCGTTATGGGGCAGATCCGCGACGGCGGAGTGGTGGTTACGGTGTTGCCCGTACTGGCCACCGGAAAATGCTTCGTGGGAGACTCCCGCTAGTTCACCGCAGCGCCCGAATGTGAGTTAAGTACGCCTACCCATTAGATTTAAGGGCATGGCGGAATTCATTTACACGATGACCAAGGCTCGCAAGGCCGTTGGCGACAAACTTATTCTGGACGATGTCAGCATGTCGTTCTTCCCTGGCGCGAAGATTGGCGTCGTGGGCCCGAACGGTGCTGGTAAGTCCACCATCCTGAAGATCATGGCCGGACTGGACACCCCGTCAAACGGCGAAGCCCGCCTGAGCCCCGGCTACACCGTGGGCATCCTCCTGCAGGAACCGCCGCTGAACGAGGAGAAGACGGTCCTTGGCAACGTCCAGGAGGGCGTTGGCGAGATTTACGGCAAGATCCAGCGTTTCAATGAGATCTCCGAAGAAATGGCCAACCCGGATGCGGACTACGAGACGCTCCTGGACGAGATGGGCAAGCTGCAGGAAGCCATTGACGCTGCGGACGCCTGGGATATCGATTCCCAGCTGGAGCAGGCCATGGACGCGCTGCGCTGCCCGCCGGCTGATTCCGATGTCACGGTCCTCTCCGGCGGTGAGCGCCGCCGCGTAGCGCTGTGCAAGCTTCTCCTGCAGAAGCCTGACCTCCTGCTTCTTGACGAGCCCACCAACCACTTGGACGCCGAGAGCGTACTTTGGCTGGAGCAGCACCTGGCTCAGTACCCCGGCGCTGTACTTGCCGTGACTCACGATCGTTACTTCCTGGACCACGTAGCTGAGTGGATTGCAGAAGTCGATCGCGGCCACCTCTACCCGTACGAAGGCAACTACTCCACCTACCTGGAGAAGAAGAAAGCCCGCCTCGAGGTCCAGGGCAAGAAAGACGCAAAGCTTTCCAAGCGCCTTACCGAGGAACTTGAGTGGGTGCGCTCCAACGCCAAGGGCCGCCAGACCAAGTCAAAGGCCCGCCTGGCACGCTATGAAGAAATGGCTGCAGAGGCCGAGCGTACCCGCAAGCTGGACTTCGAAGAGATCCAGATTCCGCCGGGACCGCGCCTGGGTTCCTTGGTCATTGAAGCCAAGAACCTGAAGAAGGGTTTCGACGATCGGGTACTGATCGAAGACCTCTCCTTCTCGCTGCCCCGCAACGGCATCGTCGGCGTCATTGGGCCCAACGGTGTGGGTAAGTCCACACTGTTCAAGACGATCGTCGGCATGGAGCCTTTGGACGATGGTGAGCTCAAGATCGGCGAGTCCGTGAAGATCTCCTACGTGGACCAGTCCCGTGGGGGCATCGATCCCAACAAGTCCCTTTGGGAAGTTGTCTCCGAGGGCCACGACTTCATCCAGGTCGGTCAGGTTGAAATGCCTTCGCGGGCCTATGTTTCGGCGTTTGGTTTCAAGGGCCCGGACCAGCAGAAGAAGGCGGGTGTTCTCTCCGGTGGTGAGCGTAACCGCCTTAACCTGGCACTGACGCTCAAGCAGGGTGGCAACCTCCTCCTCCTTGACGAACCTACCAACGACCTCGACGTCGAAACCCTGAGCAGCCTTGAGAACGCCCTTCTCGAGTTCCCGGGCTGCGCTGTAGTGGTTTCGCACGACCGTTGGTTCCTGGACCGGGTTGCGACCCACATCCTGGCTTACGAAGGTGACGACGAGAACCCGTCCAAGTGGTACTGGTTCGAGGGCAACTTCGACTCCTATGAGGAGAACAAGGTTGAGCGTCTCGGTCCCGATGCCGCAAAGCCGCACCGCGTGACCCACCGTCGCCTGACCCGCGACTAGAGTCTGATCGCCTCAGCCACGAACGTAGTAAGGCCGGTCCCGTCAGGGACCGGCCTTACTACTTAACGCGTCTTATCGCGTCGCCGGCAGGCGGCTCGTCAGCACCTACGGAATCCGGACCATGCCTTCCTGGGCAACGGTAGCCACATGCTGTCCGTCACGGTTGAAGATACGGCCTGTGGCGAGTCCCCTGGCTCCTTGGGCGCTGGGGGACTCCTGAACGTAGAGCATCCACTCGTCAACACGCACGGGCCGGTGCCACCACATGGCGTGATCGAGGCTGGCGACGCTCATCCCCGGTGTCATCCAGGCAAGGCCATGCTTTCGGAGAATGGGCTCCAGCAGCGTGTAGTCACTCGCGTAGGCCAGGGCTGCCCGGTGGAGGTTGGGGTCATCAGGCAGGGGACCCATGGTCTTCATCCACACAGCGTTGGTAGCTACATGATCTGTTGGTGGGGACACATAGAGCGCGGGGTCGATGTGGCGCACGTCGAAAGGCCGCTCCGAGGACATATGCCGTGCCATGGGGTGGTCGTAGTGGGACAGCAGCTCGGCGGTGCTGGGCAAGGATTCGGGGTCCGGGATGCCTTCGGGCATCTGCGCCTGATGGTCCAGGCCGCTGTCTTCCACCTGGAACGAAGCGATCATCGAGAGAATCGGCACACCGTCCTGGTAGGCATGTACGCGGCGGGCCGAGAAGGATCGGCCGTCACGCAGCCTCTCCACCCCGAAGGTGATCGGTTTGTTGGCGTCACCGGGACGCAGGAAGTAGCCGTGCATGGAGTGCGCCACCCGGTCCGGCTCAACGGTCCGCATTCCGGCCATCATGGATTGCGCCAACACTTGGCCCCCAAAAACGCGATGCCGTGGCTGCTTTTGGGACGGCCCCAGAAAAATGTCCTCGTTGGTTCGGGCGCCGTCGAAGTCACCAAGATCCAGCAGGCCAATCAGCACTTCCATGGGGTCTTCTGCGGGTGCATCCACGTCGAAGCCAGCGTTCGTCTCAGTCATGGTTCGACTTTAGACGGCACCCCAACCCCTCTCAACCGGAGACATGCCGGTAGAGTCGATGATGTGACAGACGTCTTGACCCAGTCCTTCCGCTTCGCCGATCCTCGTGACCTCGCTGACCTGCGTACTTTCGTCACCCGGGCTAAGAGCATTGACGACGGCGCTATCCGGCTTCAGGCCGCGGGCAATGTCCTGGCCTCCTACGTGTGTGTCCTGAGGCCCCGCATTCTGGGCGAATCGACGCCTACAATCCTTGGCCTGCGAACCATGGCCCTCGCTGAGCCTGCCCAAGCCGACGTCACCGTGACTCTCGCGTCGGTCATGGACCGGTTGGCCCGGTCCGGGGCAGAAGATGTGGAACTGCCCATCCCGCCGTCCACCGTTTCTGAGTCGTGGGCGGGCGTTGGTGCGCCACGGAACGGCTGGGAAGCCCAAGGGACAGTTCTCGACGCCGACCTCAAGGCAGCCGCGGAAGCCGGCATTGCGGAGGTGGCTGGTGTCGTTCCCGCTTTGGCAGGAGCAGCGGTGGTCAACACCGCGAGGGCGGCAGTGTGGGGCCGGGAGCTGCCCGGCCTGGATGAACTGCCGGCAGGTGCGGCCTTCGCCGCTTTCGCGTTGGGTTTCCTGGGCGAGGGCGAGCAGAAGGTCTTCCGCAATGGCCGCTGGTTCCGCCTGAGCGGTCCCCGCGGCCATGTGCTGGTCCGGACCGGAGCAGGTTTGGGACTCGGTTTCTAGGCCCTAGCCTCGGGGCCGGCCGATGGGCTGTTGATCATGGTCAGCGCTGCCCGTTCCATGTAGTCCCACAAAGTGCCCTCATGCAACGGTGAGAGCTCCAGGGAGTCCACAGCCGTCCGCATGTGGAACAACCAGCGGTCCTTGGCTTCCGGAGTCACCCTGAAGGGCATGTGGCGCATGCGGAGCCGGGGATGGCCCCGTTCTTCGCCGTAGGTGGTGGGACCACCCCAGTACTGTTCCAGGAACATGAGGAAGCGGCGCTTTGCCGGCTCCAGGTCCTCTTCCGGGTACATGGGCCGGAGCAACGAATCCGTGGCAACGCCGTCGTAAAAGACATCGATGAGCTTGACGAACGTTTCATGGCCGCCAACTGCTGCGTAGAAGCTGTCCGTGTAGGCGGGCTGGCTAAAGGGGTCGTTCTGCATCAGCTGGCGTCGGGGCCCAGCCCCCGGCGCTGGTGTTTGCCCGGCTTCGGTGTTACTCATTGGACTTCTCCTCGGCTTTGGTGACGCGCGATGCGCCTGCTGTCACGGGCGCAGCTGCCGCAGCGCCGGGCTCATCGGTGGTGTCCGGTGTTTCCAACGGTACGTAGTCGCCCTGTGAGCGGTTGCCCACGCGGAGGATTTCGCCGTTGCGCAGGTACCAGATGGCTCCGTCCTCAGCGCGGACCCGCGTAATGCGCAGGCCCACCGATTCAACGGTACCAATCACTTCGCTGGTGACGATCACATCGCCGATCCCGTACTGGTCCTCAATGGTGATGAAGATCCCCGCGAGGAAGTCGCGGATCAACTGCTGGGCGCCGAAGCCGATGGCAACACCCAGGATGCCGACGCTGGTCAGCAGGGGAGCGACGTCTACGTTCATGTATTTGAGGACGTAGATGATCACGATCACCACCACCACAACGCTGACCAAGCTTGTCAGCAGTGAACCGATGGTCTCGGCCCGCTGTGATCGTCGTTCATGGTCCAGCGCACGGATGGCGGGTTGCACCCATTTGAAGTGCGGCTTTTTGAAAAACGAACTGCCCGCGGACACCCGTCTCGTGATCCGCAGGATGATGAACCGTGCAACGATCCACACAGCCAGGCCTACACCCACTGTGATGAGGATCGACATGAGATCGATTTTTTCGGGTTCGATGTTGATGGTTTCCGCCAGGGGGATGGAGGTCAAGGTGGAATAGCTCCTTGTCGTCGGCCCGTGTTCGCCGGGCGCGGAACACTCTGTCCACCTACAACCCTAGCGCCGTAGCGTGACGGTATGCGCATCCTGGTGTTGGGCGGTACCGCCTTCCTTTCAGCAGAAATCGCCCGGCAGGCTGTAGCTGCCGGGCATGACGTCACCTGTTTAGCGCGCGGAAGTTCAGCAAACCCGCCCGACGGCGTCACCTGGGTCAGGGGCGACCGCGCCGCTGGTGCCGCGGCCTTCGCGGGGGTTGGGGGCGGCTGGGATGAAGTGGTGGACGTCTCACGGGATCCCGTGCAGGCCCGTGTGGCACTGGACGTGCTGGGTCCGGCCGCCGCTCATTGGACGTTCGTCTCAAGTTGCTCCGTGTACGCGGATGCCTCGGTTCCTGGCGCAGATGAGACCGCGGCACTTCTGGAGCCCTTGCCGGAAGGTCAGGCAGGCACCCCGGACACGTACGGCGAGTCCAAATCAGCGATCGAGCAGATGACGCTGGCCACGGTGGGAGCGAAGGCGCATATCGTTCGATCGGGTCTCATTGGCGGACCGGGGGACGGTACTGACAGATACGGTTACTGGCCGGCCCGATTCGCTGCGAACACTGACACGGTGCTGGTACCGGACATCCCGGATGACGCTACGCAGATCATTGATGTCCGGGACTTGGCGGCGTGGATCCTGCAATCCGCTGAGGAAGGATTGACGGGGACCTACAACGCCCTGGGAGACGTGGTGCGGTTCGAGGACTACATCGCCGAGTCGAGGCGTGCTGCTGAAACCGCAGTGGGTGATGGAGCGGCTCAGGATGTTATCCGGCCTGACGAAGATTGGCTCGTGCGCCACGGCGTCGACTACTGGGCGGGCCCGGATTCTCTGCCACTGTGGTTGCCGGCGGACCACGATGGCTTCCAGGCGCGGACAAACCAAGCGGCACGTGAGCGGGGCATGGTCTTGCGGCCGTGGCAGGAAACGCTCATGGCAACGCTCGAGGACGAGAAACAGCGGGGTCTGGAAAGGGTACGCAAAGCAGGTCTGAGCCGTGACACCGAACAAAGGCTCGTGGCACTGTGGCGGCTTGAGGAGCGTTAGGCTGCTGCCGCCGTCGTGGTTGGCTCGTGGAGTACCGGGAAGTTGACGCTGCGGGCGATGAAGCAGACCTGGTTGGCTTCATGATGTAGCTGCGGTACAAGGCTTGCGTGGGCGGGATCGGCAATGGTGACGTGCGGCTTCAGGGTGACACTATCGAATTGGCCGCTGCCGTCCCGGTTGAGCATCATGAGGCCTTCGGCGTTGTCCTCATAGCCGGTGACAACCACGCCGTGTTTGACCGCCACGTGCAGGAAGGACAACATGTGGCATTGCGAGAGCGCGGCAAGTAGTAGTTGCTCCGGGTTGTAGCGTGCCCGGTCGCCGTGGAACGTGGGGTCGGCTGATCCCTTTAACGTGGGCAACCCGCTGATCTCAACGTCGTGGTCCCGTGAGTATCCCCGATAGCTGGCCGTACCTTCGCCGAGGTTTCCAGTCCAGCGCACGGTAAGAGCGTAGTGGTGTTCGTTGAGGCCCATGCGGACAGTTTAGCCATGGAGCGAAAACTGTCCGCATGGGCCCGATGGAACCGCAGGGCTTAGACGTCCGATGCCCGTGCACGCAGGGCACGGGCCACGCCGTCGCGGTTTTCCAGCATCATGCGGCGCAGAGCTGCACTCTCCTCCGGGAGTCCTGCCAGGAACTCGTCGGTACGGTCTACCGTGGCCTGCATAGTGAGCTGTGCAGGGTAAAGACCCACCACGATCTGCTGGGCCAAGGCGTGTGTTCGTTCCTCGACGATTCCGGGCACTGCTTCGAAATACTTCTCCGCGAAAGGCTCCAACAAGGCAGTGTCCGCCACACGCATGAAGCCGGCCACAGCTGAGGCTTGCAAGGCGTTGGAGAGGTCTCCCTTGACCACGATGGAATCCCAAGCTGCTGCCTTGGCCTCCGGGGTGGGGATGGCCGCTGTGGCTAGGGCTGCGGCGTTCTGGCCGTTGGAGGTGTTGTCGCGGGCGAGTTCTTCGTCGATCCGCGCCTGATCCTGCCGTCCGCCGGCCACGAGGGCCGTGAGGAGTTCCCAGCGCATGTCCTGGTCAATAGTGAGGCCTTGGAGGGTCTCCGTACCCTCCAAGAGGGCCTGGATACGGTCAAACTGTCCGGCGCTGCGTGCCAGCTGAGCGAATGACTTGGCGAACTGCAGCTGGGCATCCGATCCCGCCGCAGCGGACGAAGCGAGCTCCCACAGTGTGTCTGCGGCCGCGATCGTCGAGGCAAGCTTGTGCTCGGCTGCCACGTAATACGTCAACGTGGTGGCGAGTTGGCGCAGCTGGACCAGGATCACCGAGGAGTCCGTTTCCGAGGCGATGTTCGCCAGGATCAGTTCCACGTAGCCGCGGGCGGGGGTTTCGCCGTCGCGGGCAGCGTCCCAGGCCGAACCCCAGACCAAGGTGCGGGGCAGGCTGGCGGCGAAGTCCTTCAGGTGGGCCTTGGCTGTGGCGAGGGAGTGCTCGTCGAGGCGGACCTTAGCGTAGGCGAGGTCGTCATCGTTCAACAGGATCAGGTCCGGCCGGGAGAGTCCGGCAAGGGCGGGGACTTCGGTGCGGGGCCCGTCGACGTCGAGTTCCTCGCGGTGGGTGCGCTCCAGCTTGCCTTCCCCGGAGAGCGTGTAGAAGCCGACAGCGAGGCGGTGCGGGCGGAGAGTGGGCTGTTCGTCGATTGCGGTTTGCAGGATCGCGAAATCGGTGATGGTGCCATCGGCGTCGACGGTCAGCTCCGGGGCGAGGGTGTTCACTCCGGCGGTTTCAAGCCACAGCTTGCCCCAGGCGTCCAGGTCGCGGCCACTGGCGGCTTCGAGCTCAACCATGAGATCCGCGAGCTCGGTGTTCTTCCACGCGTGCTTGGCGAAGTATGTGCGGACACCGGCCATGAACTGTTCCGGGCCCACCCACGCCACCAATTGCCGCAGTACGGAAGCGCCTTTGGCATAGGTGATGCCGTCGAAGTTAACCTCGACGTCTTCAAGGTTGTTGATCTCGGCGAAGATCGGGTGCGTGGTGGGCAGCTGGTCCTGCTTGTAGGCCCAGGACTTTTCCACGGAGGCGAACGTTGTCCAGGCCCGGTCGAATTCCGTGTTCTCAACAGCGGCCAAGTGAGACATGTATTCAGCAAAGGACTCGTTGAGCCAGAGGTCGTTCCACCAGCGCATGGTCACCAGGTCCCCGAACCACATGTGCGCCAGTTCGTGCAGGACGGTGATGGCACGGCGCTCAATCTGAGCGCCTGTGACCTTTCCGCGGAAGACATAGCCTTCCAGGATGGTCACTGCACCGGCATTTTCCATGGCTCCGGCGTTGAACTCCGGCACGAAGAGCTGGTCGTATTTCTCGAAGGGGTACGGGAAGCCGAACTGTGCCTCGAAGAACTCGAAGCCTTGGCGGGTCAGCTCGAAGATGTTGTCCGCATCGAGGTACTGCATGAGGGACTTACGGGCAAATACTCCCAACGGGATCACCCGGCCGTCGGAGCTGGTGACCTCGGCGCGAACTGATTGGTAAGGTCCGGCGATCAAAGCCGTGACGTAGGAGGACAGGCGCGGGGTGGGCGTGAATTCCCACACGGAGCGGGCGCCGCCGTCCTCACCGGGCGCGGTCTCGGACGGAAGCGGAGTGGGCGAGTTGGAGATAACGTCCCAGTGCGACGGCGCAGTGACCGTGAACGTGAAGCTTGCTTTCAGGTCGGGCTGCTCAAAGACGGCGAACATGCGCCGGGAGTCCGGAACCTCGAACTGCGTGTAGAGGTAAACCTCACCGTCAACAGGGTCAACGAAGCGGTGGAGGCCCTCGCCGGTGTTCATATAGGGAGCATCTGCCACCACCACGAGTTCGTTGTCCGCGGCCAGGTCCGGGAGCTGGATTCGGACGCCGTCAGAGACTTCGGCGGGGTCCAGGTCGTTGCCGTTCAACGTAACGCTGTGGACCGCTGCCGTGATGGCGTCGATGAACGTTGACGATCCCGGTGCCGCGGAGAACTTTACGACGGTGGTGGAGCCGAAGGTCTCTGCTCCCTGGGTCAGGTCCAAGGTGACGTTGTACGACTCGACGTTGAGCAGTTCGGCGCGGTTAGCGGCTTCTTCGCGCGTGAGATTCAGGCCTGGCAAGTGGTGCCTCCGGAGATTTTGGGATGGCCGGTCCGTCATGGCCGGTCGCTGGTGTGAAGCCATTCTTTCACTCCAGGCCGGGAAGGCAAGGAGTGAGCACCACAGTGTCGCCCCACGGAGTAGCGTTGGATTATGGCATCGTTCCGGGACACTCTCGATTTCCGCGCACTGAGGTTTGCGGTTGCCTTTCCGCTGCTGCTTGCCATCGGGTTCGTGGTGTGCGCCCAGATGCTGCGCAACGATCTCCCCAACCCGGTAGCCGTGATGTGGAACGCCGACGGCGGGACGTCCTTCGCGCCTTTCGGTGCCTATGTAACCGGCGGCGCCGCCCTCATCATTTTCTGCGGTTGGGCGGTCTTCCTTCAAGCGGTTTCGATTTCCCGGCCGGTGGTGATGCGGCGCGTCATGATGGGCGTGGGCCTCATGGTGAGCCTGTTCATCACCACGGTGTTGGCGGCCGGCCTGGTGGGCCAATCCGGGCTGGCGGATGCCCGAGAGTCCCACGTTGACCCGATCGTGCTGGCCATGGGCAGTGGTGCCGCCGTGGCCTTGGGTGTCGTCATGATGTTCGCTTTCAAACCGGACCCGCGATGGACACGGGAAGATGATGTCGCCCTCCAAGAAGAGCTGCGCCTTCTGGAAGACCCCGATCTTGCCCGCGACACCCTCCGCTTGTGGGTGCATGCCCGGAGCTCTGTGTTCGTCATGATCATCGTGTCGGCGCTGTTCCCCGCTGCGCTGATAGCGGTGGCGGTCCCATGGCTCGGTGCCTTGGTGGCAGTGGCAGCGCTGATTGGTGCAGGGTTCCTGTTCGCGCGCGTGCGGGCGGACAGGGGAGGGCTGCAGGTGTTCGCCGGCGGGATCGTGCGCGTCCTGACGGTACCCGCCGTCGACATCGCTGCGGCAGCCCCCGCTGACGTAAAGGCCGCAGATTATGGCGGGTGGGGGTGGCGGCATCACGACGACGCAACCGCAATGCTGGTCAGCAGCGGCCCGGCCGTCGTCGTAAGGAAACTTAACGGAGGCCGGGTGGCACTCAGTGCAGGGACCCACGCGTCCGCGGACAAACTCGCCGGGGTTCTCAACAGGGCCGCGCACCGGGCCCACGGCGACGGACCGGCCCAACAACCCGGGTAGCGGTACCCTAGGTAGCGCATCCCTTATCGCCGCGCCCCGGCCATATGCCGTACCCGGCGCGCCAGAAAGAATGGACTTCCTGTGACAACACCCCGCGTCCACATTGCTACCGACCACGCCGGCATGGAACTCAGTGCCCACCTGGTCAGCCACCTCACGGCCAAAGGCTACGAAGTGGTGGATCACGGGCCCAAGGAGTACGACGCCCTGGACGACTACCCCTCGTTCTGCATCAATGCCGGCCTTGCGGTGGTGGCGGACCAGAAAGCCGGTGTGCACGCTCTCGGCATCGTGCTGGGCGGCTCAGGCAACGGGGAACAAATTGCTGCCAACAAGGTCAACGGCGTCCGCGCTGCGCTGGCTTGGAACCTCTCCACAGCTAAGTTGGCCCGCGAGCACAATGACGCCAACGTCGTAGCTGTTGGCGGACGCCAGCACACCGTTGAAGAAGCCACTGAGCTCATTGAAGCCTTCCTGCAGGAACCGTTCAGCAACGACGAACGCCACGTTCGCCGAATCGGAAAAATCGCGGTGTACGAAACCACCGGCGAGATCGTCGAGTAGTGCCCGAGGGGCATTCGGTCCATAGGCTGGCCCGCCAATTCCAGGATGTTTTTGGCGGCCGGCCGTTGGACGTTTCCAGCCCGCAAGGCAGGTTCGCTGCCGGCGCGGGGCTACTCACCGGGCACATCATGGTGGATGCTGCTGCCCATGGAAAGCAGCTCTTTCTCAGGTTCGACCACCAGCTATTCCTTCACGTCCATCTGGGCCTCTACGGTGCATGGAGCTTTGGCGGTGACAGCTCCTTTACGGGAGCTTCCAGCATCGGGGCTCCGCGTCGTATCGGCGAACGGGAAAGCGGCTCAGCTGCCGACGACGGCGAGTACTCAGGGCCGCCCGCGCCGGTAGGCGCCGTCCGTGTCCGCTTGGTCTCAGACCATGGCTGGGCTGATCTCCGTGGTGCCACGACGTGCGCGGCAATCACCTCTGCCGAGGCCGCGGCCGTGCTGGACCGTTTGGGGCCCGATCCGCTACACAACCGCCCGGGGGACCGGGATGAGTTCATTCGACGCCTGCGTCGACGCAAAACGGCCGTAGCACTGCTGATGATGGACCAGTCGGTACTGGCCGGTGTCGGCAACATCTATCGGGCCGAGGTGCTGTTCCGGCAAGCGGTCGATCCGTGGACGCCGGGGAGCAGCATCGATGTGGAAACCGCTGGCCGCCTCTGGGACGACACTGTGGACACCATGTCCGACGGCGTCCGTGACGGACGGATTGTTACGACGCCATCCACTCTGTGGACCGGCGGCGGTGCTGCAGCGCCCGACGCCGATGCCCACTTTGTGTATAAGCGTGACGGCATGCCCTGCCGGGCCTGCGGAACGCTGGTGGGGATGACGGAAATCGGTGCACGCAAGCTGTACTGGTGTCCCGGCTGCCAAATATAGGCTTTTTCCGAACGTTGCGATGAAGCAAGAAGGGCCCCGATCCATGGATCGGGGCCCTTCTTCGTGGAGGGGACGACGGGAATCGAACCCGCGTAATCAGTTTGGAAGACTGAGGCTTTACCATTAAGCTACGTCCCCAGGACGGATATCCTTGTTTAGGACATCTTCCCGGTGGCTGTTGAAGCCGGGTACAACTAAACCTAATTCCGGCGGCAGTGTCAAATGTGCATTCTTGGCTTACTTCCCCGTAGACTGTCCTGTGCATTCGGGGTGTAGCTCAGCTTGGCTAGAGCGCCTGCTTTGGGAGCAGGAAGTCGCAGGTTCAAATCCTGTCACCCCGACTCTGTGTTTGTGTCCGCTTCAGGGACACGACAGAACCCCATACCCACAAATTCAGGAGTACTTAGACTGTGAAGAGCGCTGTCGAGAACCTCACCGCAACGCGGGTCAAGCTCAACGTTGAGGTTCCCTTTGAGGAACTGAAGCCGAGCATCGATGCCGCGTACAAGACCGTTGCTTCGCAGATCCAGGTTCCCGGATTCCGCAAGGGCAAAGTTCCCTCCAAGCTGATCGACCAGCGCGTTGGCCGTGGCTACGTTCTGGAGACCGCCATCAACGATGGCCTCAACGGCTGGTACCAGGCTGCAGTTCAGGAAACCGGCGTACGCCCCCTGAGCCGTCCCGAGGTTGAAATCACCGAGGTTCCGGACCCGTCCGCAACCGATGGCGAGCTCAAGTTCCAGGTTGAGATCGATGTCCGCCCTGAGATCGAGCTGCCCGACTACGCCGGCATCAAGGTTGAGGTTGCCGCTGCTGAGTCCTCCGAAGCTGACGTGGACAAGTCCCTGGACGAACTGCGCGGCCGCTTCGGCACGCTGAAGTCCGTTGAACGTCCTGCCAAGAACGATGACTTCCTGACCATCGACATCACCGCCACCATCGATGGCGAAGATATCGATTCCGCTGCCGGCCTTTCTTACCAGGTCGGCGCCGGCACCATGCTCGAAGGCCTCGACGAAGCCGTGACCGGCCTCTCTGCCGACGAAGAAGCAATCTTCGAGACCACACTGGTTGGCGGCGACCATGCCGGCGAATCCGCGCAGGTGAAGGTTGTTGTCAAGGCTGTCAAGGAGCGCGAGCTCCCCGAAGCGAACGACGACTTTGCTCAGCTCGCCTCCGAGTTCGACACCCTTGCTGAACTCCGTGAGGATCTCGCCAAGCAGGCTGCCGACTCCAAGGTCGTCGAGCAGGGCGTTGAAGCTCGCGACAAGGTTCTTGACAAGCTCGTTGAGCTGGTTGAGGTTCCGGTTCCGGACTCCGTGGTTGAAGAGCAGATCGAAGCTCACTTCAACCCGGAGAACGCACACGGCGAAGGTGACCACGACACCGAGGAGCACCGCGCCGAGGTCAAGGCCAACACCGAGCGCGCCTTCCAGAACGAGATCATCCTCGACGCCATTGCGGACAAGGAAGAAGTAGACGTCAGCCAGAACGAGCTGATCGACTACATCGTCACCACCGCAAGCCAGTACGGCATGGACCCCAACCAGTTCGCACAGATCATTGATCAGAGCGGCCAGGTTCCCATGATGGTTTCCGAGGTTCGCCGCCGCAAGGCCCTGGCCGTTGTGCTGGGTCAGGCAGAGGTAGTCGACTCCGAGGGCAACAAGGTTGACCTCACCGACTTCGTCCGCCCCGCAGGCGAAGCAGCAGCCGAAGAGGCTGCAGCTGGTGAAGCGAACGAAGAAGCTGACGTTGTCGCAAGCGACGACCCCGCAGCAGTGAAGTTCTAGTTCACGACTTCAACCGGCCCCGGATCTCTGATCCGGGGCCGGTTTGCTTTAAGGCTGAACTTCGACGTTGAACGCAGACGTGCGCCGTCAGCGAACAGTGCGATTTCGGCGAACAAATCGCCCGTGAAAACGGTTAGTGTCCAAGTAGTGAAGTTCAGTGAGGTCACTGGCACCAGCGAGAGGTAAGTACTTATGTCACAGCAATCAGAGGCTCCCCGGATGGCAACTGTCGATCCCGCAGCCCAGGACAACTACATCTACAACCGCCTGCTGAAAGAGCGCATCATCTGGCTCGGCTCTGAAGTCCGTGACGAGAACGCCAACGCCATCTGCTCGCAGCTCCTCCTCCTCTCGGCCGAGGACCCGGAGAAGGACATCTACCTGTACATCAACTCCCCGGGTGGTTCCGTGACGGCCGGCATGGCTATCTACGACACCATGCAGTTCATCCCGAACGATGTGGTTACCGTGGCAACCGGTCTTGCAGCGTCCATGGGTCAGTTCCTCCTTTCCTCCGGAACCAAGGGAAAGCGTTACGCCACACCCAACGCCCGCATCCTGATGCACCAGCCCTCGGGCGGCATCGGCGGCACGGCCTCGGACATCAAGATCCAGGCGGAACTCATCCTGCACATGAAGAAGGTCATGGCTGAGCTCACTGCGGAGCAGACCGGGCAGTCCGTGGAAACCATCCTCAAGGACAACGACCGCGACAAGTGGTTCACGGCCACTGAAGCCCTGGAATACGGCTTCTTCGACAAGATCTCGGCGCACGCCGGTTCTGTTGCAGGCGGCGGCGGAACGGCCAACCAGTCGAACTCCGAAAACTAACCGGCACAAAGAACCACTGAAACCCCAGGAGTAAAGAACATGAACTACAACTTCGGATGGTCTGCCGGTAATCTCCCGTCCAGCCGTTACGTCCTGCCCCAGTTCGAGGAGCGCACGCCCTACGGCTTCAAGCGCCAGGACCCGTACACCAAGCTGTTCGAGGACCGCATCATCTTCCTTGGCGTCCAGGTTGACGACGCGTCCGCCGACGACATCATGGCCCAGCTGCTGGTCTTGGAATCGACTGACCCGGACCGGGACATCACCCTGTACATCAACTCTCCGGGTGGCTCGTTCACTGCAATGACGGCCATCTACGACACCATGCAGTACATCCGTCCGGAGATCCAGACGGTGTGCCTGGGGCAGGCGGCCAGCGCGGCTGCCGTGCTGCTCGCCGCTGGTACGCCCGGCAAGCGTCTGGCCCTGCCGAACGCCCGCGTGCTGATCCACCAGCCGGCTCTCTCGGGTGGCCAGGGCGGCCAGGCTTCGGACCTCGAGATCCAGGCCGCGGAAGTCATGCGCATGCGCACCTGGCTTGAGGACACGTTGGCGCACCACTCGGGCCGTACGTCCGAGCAGGTCAACAACGACATCGAGCGAGACAAGATCCTGACCGCTGCGGACGCCCTGAGCTACGGTCTTATCGACCAGGTTCTGGACTCCCGTAAGATCAAGCCCCAGGCAATCGCCCGGTAGCGCACGGATTACGACGCCGGTGCGGTTCACGAAATATGGACCGCACCGGCGTTCTGTTTCCACCCAAGCAGCCCATTGTGACCTAGAGTGGATGTTGTCACGGTGGTGCCAACCGCGGCGTGGCCGCACACTTGAGTACGGCGCGGAGCCGCATTACCCGCATGCAACGAAGGGATTCCCACATGGCTCGGATTGGCGAGAGCACGGATCTGCTGAAGTGTTCTTTCTGCGGAAAGAGCCAGAAGCAGGTACGCAAGCTGATTGCCGGGCCCGGTGTCTACATCTGCGATGAGTGCATCGAGCTTTGCAACGAGATCATCGAAGAGGAACTTGCTGAAGTTTCCGATCTCGGTAGCTTCGAACTGCCCAAGCCGCGTGAGATCTTCGACTTCCTGCAGGAATACGTCATCGGCCAGGAGCCCGCCAAACGCTCGCTGGCAGTAGCGGTCTATAACCACTACAAGCGCATTCAGGCCGGCCATGCCCCAAAGGCCGGAAGCCTCGGCGAAGGCTCCCACCACGAGGACGTGGAGATCGCTAAATCAAACATCCTCCTGATCGGCCCAACAGGCTGCGGTAAGACCTACCTGGCCCAGACACTGGCCCGTCGCCTCAACGTGCCGTTCGCCGTTGCTGATGCCACTGCGTTGACGGAAGCCGGCTACGTTGGCGAGGACGTAGAGAACATCCTGCTCAAGCTCATCCAGGCTGCTGACTACGACGTCAAGAAGGCCGAGCAAGGCATCATCTACATCGACGAAATCGACAAGATCTCCCGGAAGAGCGAGAACCCGTCGATCACCCGAGACGTATCCGGCGAAGGTGTACAGC
Source organism: Arthrobacter sp. GW822-FHT05G07 (assembly GCF_058799755.1). Classification (NCBI taxonomy): domain Bacteria; kingdom Bacillati; phylum Actinomycetota; class Actinomycetes; order Micrococcales; family Micrococcaceae; genus Arthrobacter; species Arthrobacter sp. GW822-FHT05G07. The sequence goes on from NZ_JBXALT010000005.1 coordinate 47,595, forward strand.
AGGCTCTCCTGAAGATTCTTGAGGGCACTGTGGCTTCCGTTCCCCCTCAGGGCGGCAGGAAGCATCCGCATCAGGAGTTCATCCAGATCGACACCACCAACGTCCTCTTCATTGTGGCCGGTGCCTTTGCCGGGCTGGAAGACATCATTGGTTCGCGATCCGGGCGCAAGGGCATCGGATTCGGTGCACCGCTCAACGAGGCCCGGGACAACGTGGATACCTATGGCGAAGTTATGCCGGAAGATCTGCTCAAGTTCGGCCTCATTCCGGAATTCATTGGGCGTCTGCCTGTAATCACCACCGTGTCCAGCCTGGACCGGCCGGCACTGATCCAAATTCTCTCCACGCCAAAGAACGCCCTGGTGAAGCAATACCAGAAGATGTTCCAGTTGGACGGCGTGGAGCTGCAATTCGATGACGACGCCTTGGATGCCATAGCGGACCAGGCGCTTGAGCGTGGCACAGGTGCTCGTGGCCTCCGGGCCATCATGGAAGACGTGCTGCTGCCTGTCATGTTCGATCTTCCCAGCAGGGACGACATCGCAACCGTGGTGATCACGGCAGACGTGGTCGCCAAGAAGGCCCAGCCCACCATGATCGCCCACGACGTCGTCGCGAAGCGCCGGAATAAGTCGGCTTAACCTCCTGTTGGCCTAAACGAGACGTGGTTCCCAGGATGTAGTTCTCAAGGGGCCGACGTCGTGCCATTACACACCCCTCAGAGGAGTTCCCTGTGCCCGAACAGACTGCGCCAGAACAGCTTGCGTCCGAAGAGAACGTCAACAAGGCTGACTTCTGGTTCGACCCCGTATGCCCCTTCGCGTGGATCACGTCCCGCTGGATCGGTGAGGTGGAGCAGGTGCGCGGCATCGAGACCGAATGGCACGTCATGAGCCTTTCAGTACTCAATGAGGGCCGCGACCTCCCCGAAAATTACCGGGCCATGATGGACGACAGCTGGGGTCCCGTTCGGGTCATCATTGCCGCCCAGGAGCTCCACGGCAGCAGCTACGTCAAGCCCTTGTATGACGCCATGGGGGAGCAGATCCACCACGAGGGTAACAAGGACCGCGCTTCGGTGATCCAGAAGGCCCTCGCCGAGACCGGGCTGCCCGCTGACCTGGCACGCTTTGCAGGCTCAGATGAATACGATGCCCAGCTGCGCGCCAGCCACGACGCCGGTATTTCACTGGTGGGCCAGGATGTTGGAACTCCCGTGGTAGCCGTTAACGGCACGGCGTTCTTCGGTCCTGTCCTTACCCGGATTCCCCGGGGTGAAGAAGCAGGAAAGCTCTGGGACGCCACGGTGACTTTGGCTGCTTACCCCCACTTCTTCGAGCTTAAGCGCAGCCGAACTGAAAGCCCTGAATTCAACTAGCGGTTAGCTTCTACTTCAGGAACCTTGAGGTTCTTCGGTCGGCGAGGATCTTCCCGTTGGTCTGGCATGTAGGGCAATACTGAAGTGAGGTGTCCGCAAAGGACACCTCACGGACGGTATCTCCACACACCGGACAAGGCTGGCCGGTCCTGGCATGCACCCGGAAATTGCTGCGCTTGGTGTCCTTAAGCTCGCTGGACGGCTTGCCGGCTGCCGCGTTGACGGCACCCACCAGAACCTCCTGCATGGCCGCATATAGCCTGGCCACCGTCGCCTGGTCCAAAGACTTGGCGGTGGCAAAGGGGGAAATCCTGGCGGCGTGGAGAATCTCGTCGCTGTAAGCGTTGCCGATGCCAGCGATCACGCTCTGGCTGCGCAGCAGGCCCTTGATCTGCTGTGAGCTCGATCCGAGGATTCCTGCCAGCGCGTCCAGGTCAAAATCGGGGCTGAGGGGCTCCGGTCCCAGCGTGGCTATTCCCGGAACGTCCTGAGGATCCTTCACTACGTAGATGGCGAGGCTTTTCTTGGTTCCCGCTTCCGTCAGATCCACGCCGATATGGGCGTCGTCGGCAGGCCGGTGGAGCAGGAGCCGTGCTGAGATGTTGCTCTTGCCCATGCGCAAACCGGCTGAGGACGGGTGTTCGGTATACCTGACCCACCCGGCCTTGGCCAGATGGAACACGAAGAACAGGCCGTCAGCGTCGATGCACACGAATTTTCCGATGCGCTTGGCACCAAGAATGGTCCGGCCTTCAAGGGCTGTGTAGGGGGGATCCGCCGTCTTGAGTGCAGAGAAGGAGTTGATTCGGACCTCGGTCAGCACAGCTCCGTGGAGTTGGGTGTCCAAGTACATGCACAGGCCGTGCACTTCGGGGAGTTCCGGCATGGTCAATACTCTGCCACAGGATGCTCTTCCACCGCAGGAGAACTACAGGTTTGTAGTTCTTTCAAAGCCCTTGTGCATCGTCCTCGGCGGGACAACAATAGTTCTTACCCACTTCGAAAGAAGAGGGACACGGAAACCAAAGATTCAGTGATTGCAACCAACGCAGCCTTTGGCAAAGTTGGAAGCAACTTACCAGTGATGAGGTAGGAAGACCTGAAATTCCAAGGATTCCGCCAGACTGTCAAGACATCACCAGACAGCCGAAAAGTCGAAGCCCCACCAACGGCAAAACGCTGATGGGGCTTCCCCTTTGCCCAAAATCCCTGACTGGGAGGACTCTGGCTACGACGCGGGCTGCTCCTCGGCAGGTGCCAGGACAACATCGCTGACCGTCAGTTCGCCTTCGCCGGACTGAAGAGTGATCTCCTGCGCGTTCGCGGCTGCCTTCAAGTCACCCAGACCGGCCTTCAACTGGGCTACCAGCACTTCCGAAGCAGTAATGGATGCCGAGAGCACCTCGGTACGCTGCTTCACCTTGGCCTCGGACTTTGCCTTGCGGATGCCGCTGAGTGCTACGCCCACGGTGCCGAGCATGGTGGTGTCACCATCGGTGATCTCCAAGGCTGCCGGCCACTCAGCACGGTGAACTGATCCGGTGCGCCACCAGCCCCAGACCTCTTCGGTGGCGAAGGGCAGGAACGGTGCGAACAGGCGCAGGAGGGAGTCCAGCGTTGTCGCCAGCGCGGCAAGTACGGATGCCTGCTCGGCTTCGCCGGCGGCACCGTAGGCACGGTCCTTGATGAGCTCCACGTAGTCGTCCGTGAACTGCCAGAAGAACGACTCAGTGATCTGGAGTGCGCGGGCGTAGTCGTAGTTCTCGAAGGCCTTGGTGGATTGGGCCACGACGTCGGAAAGCTGCGCCAACAGTGCACGGTCCAAAGGATTGGTGAGCACCGAAAGGTCGGAGGTCACCACTGAGTTCTCGGTGGCGCCGAGGTTCAGCACGAACTTCGAAGCGTTCAGCAATTTAATGGCGAGGCGGCGGCCGATCTTCATCTGGGCGATCTCGTAGGCCGTGTCTGCACCGAGCTTTGCTGACGCTGCCCAGTAGCGCACGGCGTCCGAACCGTACTCGTTCAAAACATCCGTGGGCACAACAACGTTGCCCTTGGATTTGGACATTTTCTTCCGGTCCGGGTCAAGGATCCAGCCGGAGATGGCCGCGTGCTTCCACGGAGCGTTCTTCTGCAGGGCATCCGCGCGGACGGCGGAGGAGAAGAGCCAGGTGCGGATGATGTCGTGTCCCTGCGGACGGAGGTCGAAGGGGTAGACCTTGGAGAACAGGTCCTCGTCACGGCTCCAGCCGCCCACAATCTGCGGGGTCAGGGAGGACGTAGCCCAGGTGTCAAGTACATCGGCGTCACCTGTGAAGCCATTGGCCTGGTCACGCTGGGATTCCTCGAAACCGGGCGCAGCGTCCGCGGCAGGATCCACGGGAAGCATCTCGTCCGAAGGCAGGATGGGGTTGTCGTAGTCCGGGTTGCCCTGGGCGTCCAGCGGGTACCAGACGGGGATGGGCACGCCGAAGAAGCGCTGGCGGGATACGAGCCAGTCACCGTTCAGGCCGGCGATCCAGTTCTCGTAACGTGAACGCATGAAGGCCGGGTGGAAGGTAATTTCCTGCCCACGGCCGATCAGGCGTTCGCGGCGTTCCTCATCGCGGCCACCATTACGGATGTACCACTGACGGGAGGTAACAACCTCAAGGGGCTTGTCACCCTTCTCGAAGAAGTTCACCGGGTGGGTGATCTTCTTGGGTTCGCCGTCCAGCAGGTCCGCTGCTTTGAGCAGTTCAACCACTGCTTCCTTGGCGGAGAAAGCGGTCTTGCCGGCGATCGCAGCGTAGGCTTCCTTGCCGGCGTCGGTGGTGATCCATTCAGGGGTGTCTGCAATGATGCGGCCATCGCGGCCCATGATGGCGCGCGTGGGCAGCTGCAGCTCGCGCCACCAGGTGACGTCGGTCAGGTCACCGAAGGTACAGACCATGGCGATGCCGGAGCCCTTGTCCGCTTTGGCGAGGGGGTGCGCTTTGACCTCGAGCTCGACGTCGAACAGGGGCGACTTCACGGTTTTGCCGAAGAGCGGCTGGTACCGCTCGTCGTCGGGGTTTGCCACCAGGGCCGCGCAGGCAGCCAGAAGTTCGGGGCGGGTGGTCTCGATGAAGATCTTGTCGCCGTCTTCGGTGAAGAAGGGGTAGCGGTAGTAGGCGCCGGCAACTTCCCGGTCCTCTAGCTCGGCCTGGGCAACGGCGGTGCGGAACGTTACATCCCAGAGTGTGGGTGCTTCGGCCATGTAGGCGTCACCGGCCGAGAGGTTCGCGAGGAAGGCGCGCTGGGACACCGCACGCGAAGTGTCGTCAATGGTGCGGTAAGTGAGGTCCCAGTCCACCGACAGACCAAGGGTCTGGAACAGGTTCTCGAAGACCTTTTCGTCCTCAACGGCGAGTTCTTCACACAGTTCGATGAAGTTCTGGCGCGAAACGACGTCGAAATCGCGCTGGTTCTTGGCCGGTTGTGCCGGTGGCGTGTAGTCGGCCTTGTAGGGGATGGCGGGATCGCAACGCACACCGTAGTAGTTCTGGACGCGGCGCTCGGTGGGCAGTCCATTGTCGTCCCAGCCCATGGGGTAGAAGACGTTCTTGCCGGTCATGCGCATGTAGCGGGCCTGGACGTCAGTCTGGGTGAAGGAGAACATGTGGCCCACGTGGAGCGAGCCGGATGCCGTGGGCGGGGGAGTGTCGATCGAGTAGACCTGCTCCCGGGTGGTGTCCGGGTTGAACTTGTAGGTTCCTTCACTCAGCCAGCGCTGCGTCAGGGCAGCCTCAAGGCCCTCCAGGGCCGGCTTGTCGGGAACGTTGATGGGGGCGGTGGCGGGCGTGTCTGTACCCTGCGTTGATTCAGCCATGGATCAATTGTTTCATGGCCTGGCGTTACAGCCCGCCCGTTGGAGGAGCTGCGCCCCGGATAAGGTAGTGCCATGACTTTGGCAGCGCACAACACGCCTTCCGGACAGAATGCAGGAAACAACAAGACGGCAGTCGTCACCGGTGCAAGCACTGGGATCGGCGAGGCCACAGTGAAGGCGCTGGTTTCCGCCGGATGGAAGGTCTTCGCCGTTGCTCGCCGGGCGGACAGGCTCGGCGCCTTGGGCGCCGAAACCGGTGCGGTGCCGTTCCCGGCTGACATCACGCTCGACGACGACGTCTCGGCCTTGCTCGCGGCCGTCACCAAGGCCGGAGGTGCTGACACCCTCATCAACATCGCCGGCGGTGCACGGGGTGCGGACACCATCGCCAACGCTGACACGGAAGATTGGGATTGGATGTACCAGGTCAACGTCCTGGGCACCATGAAGATCACCCGGGCCTTCCTGCCGATGCTGCGGGAAAACGGCGAAGGAACTGTTCTTAATCTCACCTCTACAGCCGGACTGTCCGCCTACGAGGGCGGCGCAGGCTACAACGCTGCCAAGTTCGCCCAGCACGCCATGACCAACGCGCTTCGCCTCGAAGAGGTGGGCAACAATGTCCGGGTCATTGAGGTTGCCCCTGGGCTGGTGCAGACAGAGGAGTTCGCGCTCAACCGGCTCGGCGACAAAGACGCCGCGGCCAAGGTCTACGCCGGGGTGGAGAAGCCGCTGACCGCAGAGGACGTGGCCGGCGTGGTGGCGTACTCCGTTTCGCTGCCTCATCACATCAACCTTGACCAGATTGTTGTCCGCCCTGTGGCCCAGGCAGCCAACCACAAGCTGATTCGCAAAGAGGGCTAAGGCCCGTCAGCCGGCCGGGACTGCGAGCGTGGCCATGATCGCCGCATGGTCCGAACCGGGTACCCGGTGGACGGCATAGCCGCTGCTGCTGATGCGGGGTGAGGTGACCATATGGTCGATCACGATGCCCGGAAGCGGGGGTCCCTCCATGGGCCACGTGGGAGAGAACCGTGCACCGGAGGCCGTCCCGACGTCCACGAGCTTGGTGCCTTGCGGGCCATCAGCGAGCAACGCCCGTAACTCGGAGTGATCATAGGTGGAGTTGTAGTCACCCATCAGCAGGTGATTCCCCGGGCTTGACGCCTGGCGGGCGATCTTGACGAGGTCGCTCCGCCACTGGTCAATCCGCTCATCCACCGGCGGGAGGGCGTGAACGTTGGTGAGGTTCAGCGTGGCCTTGGACCCGGAACCCGGGTTCGAGACGAGTACGCGGGTGACATCATTCCGGAAGGGCGTATCAGGCAGGAGCCCGTTGGGCTCGAGCGGGAACACCGAATATACGGCGCCACCGGAGGCATCGTCATGTGGTTCGCTGACCCGGTTCGGCAGCATCCGATCCAAGCCCTCGTATTCCAGGCAATCCTCCAGTCCCTGCGTATGTTCCTGAATGGCCAGGAGCTGGACGCCGTTGTCCCGGACCAACTTCACGATTGCCGCGGCGTCGGCCTCCCCGTACTCAGAGTTGAGGCTCATCACCTTCAGCGCCACGGTTGGTGTACCGGCAGGCAGTGCCTCCGGCTTTCCGGCGTCAATCGGAAACAGCCAGAACAACTGGACAGCCAACAGGGCCGACGTCGCGATGATGACCCAACGCCGCCGCCCCACCACAGCCAGCATCAAGGCAAACGCAGCAGGAAGCACCATCCACGGGGTGAAGGACAACAACTGCACCACCACCAAGGGCCATTCCGCAGGGATCGCCCGGAACATGGACACCCCGGCCACGGGCAGCACCGCAAGCAACGCCAATACCGAACACACAACTGAAGCACTGCGCGGCGCACGGCGGGTTTCCATCATGGAAGGTGCGGGGTGTGTCATGGGCTCGAGTCTATGCACCGCCACGTGCGACGGACTCCACCCAAAGGATGAACCGCAAGTAGAGCCGGGCCCTCAGCTGCCGCTAGACTTGGAGGACCAGCTTTGACCCGGCCATCACCGGTGAGCTTCCGGAAGAACGGCACTGACCACCTGCAAAGTGGCAAGCGCCCAGTAGAACCGGACGGGTAAGCCCGTCACAGCAGTAATGAGAGGCCGGCACCGGCAGTCCTTCCTTACCCGGGGAGGCCAAGGTTCCGGTAAGTGAGGTGGTACCGCGGTACCGGTGGTGATGCAGATCACCGCCGAAGCCGTCCTCGCATCCTGACAGTCAACCAGCTATCACAGGATATGAGATGACCCACTACCCCAAGGCCTCAGCGTCTTCGTCCGGCACACCTGGCGTGTCCGCTTCCGTGAAGTTCCCGGAAATCGAAGAGCGCATCCTCAAATACTGGGATGAAGACGGCACCTTCCAAGCCAGCATCGACCAGCGCGACAGCGACCTTCCCGGCGGGGCAGCCGGCAGCAACGAGTTCGTCTTCTATGACGGCCCTCCCTTCGCCAACGGCCTCCCTCACTACGGCCACCTGCTCACTGGCTACGCCAAGGACCTCGTGGGCCGCTACCAAACCCAGCGCGGCAAGCGTGTAGAGCGCCGCTTCGGCTGGGACACGCACGGCCTTCCTGCTGAGCTCGAAGCCATGAAGCAGCTGGGCATGACGGACAAGACCCAGATCGAAGCCATGGGCATCGACAAATTCAACGACGCCTGCCGCGCCTCCGTGATGAAGTACGCCAACGAGTGGAAGGCCTACGTCACGCGCCAGGCCCGCTGGGTGGACTTCGAGAACGACTACAAGACCCTCAACGTCGAATACATGGAATCGGTCCTCTGGGCCTTCAAGCAACTGCATGAGAAGGGCCTGACCTACAACGGTTACCGCGTCCTTCCGTACTGCTGGAAGGACGAGACACCCCTGTCCAACCACGAACTTCGCATGGACGATGACGTCTACAAGAACCGCCAGGACCAGACGGTCACGGTAACGTTCCCCGTCAAGGCAGGGGAGTCCGAACTCTCCAAGGCTTTGGAAGGTGTGCAGGCGCTCGCCTGGACCACCACGCCCTGGACGTTGCCCACCAACCTGGCGCTCGCCGTCGGGCCTGACATCTCCTATGCCGTCCTGCCCGAAGGACCCAACGGCGTCAAGGCTGCGTCCGCTGAAGCGCCCGTCACCGGCAGCTTCCTGCTGGCCACTGACCTTGTGGGGTCATACGCCAAGGATCTGGGGTACGACGACGCCGCTGCCGCAACGGCCGCTGTTGTGTCCACGCACACAGGCGCCGACTTGGCAGGCCTTGAATACGAACCGCTGTGGAACGACTTTGGCGACACTGAGAAGTACGGCACGCAGAATGCCTGGCGCTTCCTGGTAGCCGACTACGTCACCACCACTGACGGTACGGGCATCGTCCACCAGGCTCCAGCCTATGGCGAGGATGACCAGAAGGTCTGTGAAGACGCCGGCATCCCCGTGGTCCTGTCCGTCGATGAAGGCGCCAAGTTCCTGCCGCTGTTCGCACACGGTGAGCTCGCCTCGATCGTCGGCTTGCAGGTCTTCGAAGCGAACAAGCCCATCACCCAGGTGCTGCGCGCCGATGGCCGCCTTGTCCGCCAGGCCAGCTACGAGCACAGCTACCCGCACTGCTGGCGTTGCCGGAACCCGCTGATCTACCGTGCCGTGTCCTCCTGGTACGTGGAGGTCACCAAGTTCAAGGACCGTATGTCCGAGCTGAACCAGGAGATCAACTGGATCCCGGGCAACGTCAAGGACGGCCAGTTCGGCAAGTGGCTGGACAACGCCCGCGACTGGTCCATCAGCCGTAACCGCTACTGGGGTTCGCCGATCCCGGTGTGGCAGTCCGACGACCCCGAGTACCCGCGCACTGACGTGTACGGATCGCTCGCCGAGATGGAAGCCGACTTCGGTCGCCTGCCGGTCAACAACGAAGGCCAGGTGGACCTGCACCGCCCGTTCATCGACGAACTGACCCGTCCCAACCCGGACGACCCCACAGGTAAGTCCACCATGCGCCGAGTCGAGGACGTCCTGGACGTCTGGTTCGACTCCGGATCGATGCCGTATGGACAGGTGCACTACCCGTTCCAGAACGAGGAATGGTTCGACACCCACAACCCCGCGGACTTCATCGTGGAGTACATCGGCCAGACCCGTGGATGGTTCTACATGCTCCACATCCTGTCCACGGCGCTGTTCGACCGTCCGGCGTTCCGCAACGTCATCAGCCACGGCATCGTGCTGGGCTCCGATGGGCAGAAAATGTCCAAGAGCCTGCGCAACTACCCGGATGTGTCAGAGGTCCTGGACCGCGACGGTTCCGACGCCATGCGCTGGTTCCTCATGTCCAGCCCCATCCTGCGCGGCGGCAACCTTGTGGTTACCGAACAGGGCATCCGCGACGGCGTGCGCCAGGTCATCCTGCCGTTGTGGAACGTGTACAGCTTCTTCACGCTGTACACCAACGCCGCTAACGCAGTGGACGGGACAGCTTCCGGCTACGAGGCGAAGCTGCGCTACGACGGTTACGCCGACACCTTGGACCAGTACCTTCTGGCGAACACGGGGGACCTGGTCCGAAACGTGACCACCAGCCTGGACAGCTACGACATCTCCGGTGCCTGCGATGAACTGCGCAGCTACCTGGATATGCTCACCAACTGGTACGTCCGCCGCAGCCGCCAGCGTTTCTTCGACGAGAATGTGGACGCTTTTGACGCGCTCTACACAGCCCTCGAAGCGGTGTGCCGTGTATCAGCTTCGTTGCTGCCACTGGTGACGGAAGAGATCTGGCGCGGACTGACGGGTGGCCGTTCCGTTCACCTGGCTGACTGGCCTGACGCTTCGCTGTTCCCGTCCAACCCCGGACTGGTCGAAGCCATGGACCGCGTCCAGCAGATCTGCTCCACCGGCTCCAGCTTGCGCAAGGCCGCGAACCTGCGGGTCCGCCTGCCGTTGCAGGAACTGACGGTGGTGGCACCGGGTGCAGACGCGCTGGAAGGCTTTGCCGCCGTCGTCGCTGATGAACTGAACCTGCGTTCGGTCCGCTTGCTGGACGCCGCCACGGCTTCGCCAGAGGAGTTCGGCATCGAGCAGAAGCTTGTGGTGAACGCCCGTGCCGCTGGCCCGCGCCTCGGCAAAAACGTGCAGCAAGCAATCAAGGGATCCAAGTCCGGCGACTGGTCAGTCAACGACGCCGGAGTTGTGGTGACAGGCGGCTTGGAGCTCGAGCCCCAGGAATACACGCTCGAGACTGTCGTGGCAGAAACGGCCGACGGCGGCAGTTCCGCAGTCGCTGTTCTCCCAGGTGGCGGTTTCGTCGTCCTGAATACCGAGGTTACTGCCGAACTTGCGGCCGAGGGGCTGGCCCGTGACATGGTCCGCGCCATCCAGCAAGCCCGCAAGGACGCCGGACTCAACGTGAGCGACCGTATCCGGACCTCCGTGGAAGCCGCACAGGATGTGGTGGATGCCTTGGAAGCCAACTCGGAGCTCGTCAAGACCGAAACGTTGACGCTGGAACTGGAGGTCCTGTTGGCCAGTGTCGTCGAACCGCAGGTCACGGTCGCAAAGGCAGGTGCATGATCATGACTGACGAATTCTCAGTTGAAAGCGTCTACGCCGAACTTTTGGGCCGCGCTCCGGAGAACAAGATGGAACCGCGTCTTGCTCCGTTGTTCCGCGCCATGGACGTGCTGGGGGAGCCGAACAAGGCTTATCCGATCATCCACATCACCGGCACCAACGGCAAAACGTCCACGGCCCGCATGATCGAAGCCGGACTTCGTGCCCACGGGCTGAGTACAGGCCGCTACACCAGCCCGCACCTGTCCAAGGTAACTGAGCGCATCAGCATTGACGGCGAGCCGGTGCCGGACGCTACGTTCGTGCGCATCTGGGACGAGATCCGCCCTTACCTGGAAATCGTGGACAGTGAGCTTGTTGCCGATAACCAGCCGCGGCTGACCTACTTCGAATGCCTGACCATCCTGGGCTTCGCGGTGTTCGCCGATCAGCCTGTTGATGTCGCCGTCATGGAAGTTGGCCTTGGGGGCATCACCGATGCCACGAACGTCGGCGACGGCCAAGTCTCAGTCATCACTCCGATTTCCTTGGATCACACGGATCTTCTGGGCGACACCACCGAGGACATCGCTTACGAGAAGTCCGGCATCATCAAGCCAGGTGGCTTCCTGGTGAGTGCCGCTCAGCCAGTGGACGCTGCGCAGGTCCTGTTGGAGAAAGCCCGCGAAGTGGACGTGCCGTTCCGCTTCGAGGGCGTTGAATTTGGTGTCGAGTCCCGCAGCGTTGCTGTGGGTGGTCAGGTCCTGACCATTCAGGGACTCGCTGGCCGCTACGAAGACCTCCTGCTGCCGCTGCATGGCGCCCATCAGGCTGAAAACGCGGCTGTAGCCGTTGCGGCCTTGGAAGCATTCTTCGGCGGAGGAGAGAAAGAACTCGACGCCGAGGTACTCAAGGAAGCCTTTGGCACCGTGACGTCACCTGGCCGACTCGAAGTTGTGCGGACTGCCCCCACCGTCGTGGTGGACGCTGCGCATAACCCCGACGGCATTCGCGTCTCGTCAGAAGCGATCCAGGAGGCCTTCAGTTTCAGCAAGCTGGTGGTTGTGGTTGGCGTTCTGCGGGAAAAGGATGCCGAGGAAATCCTGAAGACGCTCAAGGAATCTCTGGGGGGCCTCGCCGAGGAATTTTGCTTTACGCAATCCAACTCCGCCCGCGCCGTTCCTGCAGCGGAATTGGCCGAGCTCGCTGTCGACCTCGGTTTCGGCGAGGACAATGTTCACATCGCCGAGAAGCTGGACGATGCCCTGGAATGGGCTATCGAACGTGCCGAATCCAACGACGACCTCGCTGGCGGTGTCCTGGTGACGGGTTCCATCACGGTGGTGGCCGAGGCCCGGATCCTGCTCGGAAAGGCAAGTGCCTAGCATGGCGAAAATGACTAAAGCGCAGCGCGAATGGCGCCCGGGCATGCCTAAAAAGCGCCGGTCCACCAAAGTGATGTTCGCTTCCACCGTGCTCCTGCTGGAAGCGTTCGTCGCGTTTTTCGGCACGCTGGCAGTCTTCGGCCTGAGGCGCGGGGAAGTTGACCCCGGCATCATCCTGGGAGTGGGCATTGCCCTGAGCGTTGTGCTTGTTCTGGCGTGCGCCGTACTCTCCAAGCCGTGGGGCATCGCAGTTGGCTGGGGGCTGCAGCTGGTTCTGATCCTGACGGGCTTCGCCGAGCCCACCATGTTCATTGTGGGCATTCTGTTTGCCATCTGCTGGTGGTACGGGATCAGGGCAGGAATACGGATTGACCGCGAGGTAGCCCAACGCGACCGCGAGCAGGCGGAATGGAACGCGGCTCACGGGGACCAAGCCGGCCCGCAAACCCCGTAAACTGGCTGGGAAAACCACCGAACAACCGCATTGGAGCATCTGTGAGCATTGAACGGACCCTTGTCCTGGTCAAGCCCGACGGCGTAGCCCGCAACCTGGGTGGGAGCATCCTCGCCCGGATCGAAGCCAAGGGCTACACCCTGGCTGAGCTGAAGAAGGTCAACGCCACCCGCGAGCTGCTGGAGCAGCACTACGAGGAACACGTGGGCAAGCCGTTCTACGAGCCTCTGGTTGAGTTCATGCTCAGCGGGCCGGTCATTGCGGCCGTCTTCGAAGGCCACCGCGTGATCGAAGGCTTCCGCTCGCTGGCCGGAACCACGGATCCGACGACGGCGGCACCGGGCACCATCCGCGGCGACTTCGGCCGCGACTGGGGCTTGGCAGTGCAGCAGAACCTCGTGCACGGCTCGGATTCCGTCGACTCTGCCGAACGTGAAATCAAGATCTGGTTCGAGGGCTAAGCAAACCCCACCGAGATAACAGTTAAGGCCAATGTTCTTCGTGAACATTGGCCTTAACTGTTATCTCGCGAGTGGTGGTTCTACGCTGTCGACGGCACGAAGAGGTGCATGAAGGAGAAGAAGATCGTGGTGATCACGGCCACGTACAGCAGCGCCACGATGATCCAGCCCGACCCGGACAGAAGCTTGACCAGTGCGGGTGGCGATTTGATGACCCCGCTGGTGATGTTGCGGATGGTCACCCAGACAAACAACGGGATCATGGCCGCCCACACCACCATGCAGAACGGGCACAGCACGTGGATGACGTAGAGGGCCTGCGACCACAGCCATACAACGAAGGCAAAGCCGAGGGTCACACCGGTTTGGAGGCCCAGCCAGTAACCCCGTGAATACTTGGCTCCCGCGAGGATACCCATGGCTGTAGTGATGATGACCGCGAAGGCAACGATGCCGATGAACATGTTGGGGAACCCGAACACGGAACTTTGCGGTGTCTGCATCACTTCGCCGCACGAGATAAACGGATTTACATCGCACACTGTCACGTGATTGGGGTCCTTGAGCACCTCAAGTTTCTCCAGAACGAGGGCGCCGGACGCCAACCAGCCAACCACTCCAGTGATCAGCAGCAACCACGCGAAAGGCTTGTCACGCACCGTACTGGGGAGGGAGTCCGGCTGCGTGGACACGTCCTCCATAGGGTTTGCGGCTTGTTTGGCCAGGTTTTCCCTGGCGGTGCTTGGCATCGCGGATGTGGTCCTTTTCAACGATTGGCCCGGCAAGCCGGGAAGGGCTCTTGGGAGGATTGTAACTCCGAAGGCTGGGCGCCGGCCCCAGCTTGCGCGCGAGCTCCACGACACAGCGGCCTTCCCTGCGAATGTGCGGGGGTGTGAGAGAATGAACATGGCCGGAAGTCGATCCACATTCGAATTTCGGTCCGGTGACTTTGTTCCCAAGACCGCCAGTATGAGCTGGGCATGCCCGGATCACGTGATCCTCGGTAGGCCCGCCATGACAATGGACGGCACCTGGTTGTGGCAGCAGAACAACGGGTTTCAGAATAGAGCCGCCGGCCTTCCAGGGCTGCCGCACCCCAATGATGGTGCGAACCGGAAGGCATACTGCCGACTTCTGTCAACGCCTGCGGGTTTTGACAATATTTGCCCCACTGGGCGCCGGATGTGGCGGCGTCGCTGGGGCAGGAGTGTTGCCACATATGGATAATGACCAGGTTGTAGCCGTTAATGACGAGGCAGCTCCCGCGGAAACTGCGGAAGCGCCCAAGAAAGCCACCAGGACCCGGCGCAAGGCAGCGCCGAAGGTCGCTGCTGACGTAGAGGCGCCTGCGGCTGACACGCCCGCGCCGGAAGCGGCCCCTGAGGCCACCAAGGCGCCGGTGCGCCGCACCCGTTCCCGCAAGAAGGCAGAGCCTGCAGAGCCTTTGCCCGGTTTGGGGGACGACACCACTGCCGCGCCCGAAGCCGCCGCAGAAGCCGCGCCCGAAGCGATTGCTGAGCCTGCCCCCGAAAAGCCGGTCCGCCGTCGTCGTACTACCAAGCCCAAGGCTGAGGCAGTCGAGGCGCCCGCAGCTGCGGAAGCCGTCGAGGAAAGCACGACGCCGGAAAAGGGCTCCCAGCCGGAGGCACCTGCCGCCGATGTAGCATCCGAGGAGTCCGCATCCGAAGAGGCAGCGTCCGAAGAGGCAGCGTCCGAAGAGGCAGCTGCCCAAGACGCCGCTCCTGCTGCGTCCACCTCGCTGTTCATGGAGCCGGTTTCCATCACTTCCATGATCTTCCAGGCCCCGGACCTCACCACTGTTCCCCGCGTTGCACCGGTGGAGGAGAAGGCCGAGGAGCCCGAAGAAGAAGAAAGCGAAGCCGCCGCTGAGGGCGAGCTGGAGGACGCCGGTAGCCGTCGTCGTCGCAGGAGCCGTGGCCGTCGTGGACGCCGCGGAACCGAACGCGATGAGAACGAGGCCGAGGACGGCACCGAGTCCGAAGACGAAGAAGCTCCGGCAGCCGAAGCCCTTGAAGAAGGCGTCACGTCGCGTCGCCGGCGCCGCCGCCGCCGCGGAGACCAGGATCTTGAACTGACCGGCGGCTCGGACGATGATCCGCCCAACACCGTCACCCGTGTCCGCGCACCGCGCCCCATCACGGAAACAGCCCCGTCCAACCGCGTTACCGGCGTCAAAGGTTCCACCAGGCTTGAGGCCAAAAAGCAGCGTCGCCGCGAATCCCGCGAAACCGGACGCCGCCGCCAGGTCATCACCGAGGCCGAGTTCCTTGCCCGCCGCGAGTCGGTGGACCGCCAGATGATCGTCCGCCAGCGCGACGACAGAATTCAGATCGGCGTCCTGGAAGACGGTGTTCTGGCTGAGCACTTCGTCTCCAAGACCCAGCAGGACTCCCTGATCGGCAACGTTTACCTGGGCAAGGTCCAGAATGTTCTGCCTTCCATGGAAGCTGCCTTCGTGGACATCGGACGTGGCCGCAACGCGGTCCTGTACGCCGGTGAAGTCAACTGGGACGCAGTCAATCTTGAAGGCCAGCCACGCCGGATCGAGAACGCCCTGAAGTCCGGCGACTCCGTCCTGGTCCAGGTGACCAAAGACCCCGTGGGGCACAAGGGGGCCCGGCTCACCAGCCAGATCTCCTTGCCGGGCCGCTACTTGGTCTACGTACCCGGTGGTTCCATGACCGGCATCTCCCGCAAGCTTCCCGACGTCGAACGCAACCGCCTCAAGCGCATCCTGAAGGACCGCTTGCCGGAAAACGCCGGTGTCATTGTCCGCACAGCCGCTGAGGGGGCGTCGGAGGAAGAGCTGACGCACGACATCAACCGTCTGCGCGCCCAGTGGGAAGGCATCGAAGGACAGGCCTCGTCCACCAAGGTCCTGGCCCCTGAACTGCTTTACGGCGAACCCGACCTCACCATCAAGGTGGTCCGTGACGTCTTCAATGAGGACTTCTCCAAGCTGATCGTCTCCGGTGACGACGCCTGGGACACCATCGAGGCCTACGTCACGTACGTTGCCCCTGATCTGGTGGGCCGCCTTGAAAAGTGGACCAAGGACCAGGACATTTTCGCTGCCTGGCGCATCGACGAGCAGATCCACAAGGCGCTGGAGCGTAAGGTCTTCCTGCCGTCCGGTGGTTCGTTGGTCATCGACCGCACCGAGGCCATGACCGTGGTGGACGTCAACACCGGTAAGTTCACCGGCAGCGGCGGAAACCTCGAAGAAACGGTGACCAAGAACAACCTTGAAGCGGCTGAGGAAGTGGTTCGCCAGCTCCGTCTGCGCGACATCGGCGGCATTATCGTCATCGACTTCATCGACATGGTCCTGGAATCCAACCGCGATCTCGTCCTGCGACGCATGGTCGAGTGCCTTGGCCGCGACCGTACCAAGCACCAGGTGGCCGAAGTGACGTCGCTGGGCTTGGTCCAGATGACACGCAAGCGTATGGGTACCGGCCTCCTTGAGGTCTTCGGTGAGCAGTGCGAGCATTGCGCCGGCAGGGGCGTTGTCACCCACGACGAGCCCGTTGAACACCGCCGCGCCAACGTGGTTGCCGCCGAGCACCACCGCCCGCACGCCGAGGCACAGCAGCCTGCAGCGCGGACGGAACGCAAGCGCCGCCGCGGCAAGGGTGGGGGACAGGCCATCGCCGAAGCCCCCGCGCAGGTCCATACGACGACGTCCGCCCCGGCTGCACCTTCGGCTCCGGTCGAAGCACAGGATCCCGCCCGGCAAGCCAAGGCTGAGGCAACCCGGGCTGCCCTGGCGACGATTGCCGCTGCAGCGCACGCCGCCCACCTGCACGACGACGAAGTTCACCGCGCAGAGGAGCAGGCAAGGGCGGCGGGCCACGAGCCGGCCGTTAGCCCCGCATCCGGTACCGCCGCCAGCGGCGAAGCCGGAGCAACTGCCCGCGAAGCAGAAAAAAGGGAAGCAGCAGTCCAGGAAGCAAGGTCTACTCCCGTCCTGCGTTTCGGCGGCGAAGAAGTAGCACTGCCGTTCGTTGAGCACCACGAGGAACCGCAGGCCGCCAAGCCTGCCATGAGCCTGGACCTCCTGGCCGAGGCGTTCTCGCACCTCGGCGCTGCTCCGGCACCTGCGGAAGAAGCCGCGCCGGTGGTCGTGCCGGAGCCTGCTGATGCCCCGAAGGCTGATGTGCCGGCCCGTGCCGAAAAAGCTCCCGAGGCTGTTCAGGCTACGAGTAGTCGTCGTGGCCGCCGCAACCGGAGTGCCAGCCGGGCCCAAGGCGCGGCCAATGAAACCAGCGTCGAGCACCATGAGGTGACGGCCTCGGCCCCCCGAGGCTCGGCCCATGAGGCCAAGGTGCCCGCGGAACAAGCCAAGAAGGCATCAACCGACGAGCCCATCATCCTCGGAGTTGGAGTTCCTGCCTCCGAGCTCTAAATCCGGACAGCAACAGCTGAGAGGGCCCTGCACAATCTGCCAACGGCGGACTGTGCAGGGCCTTTCTTGTCCGCGCAGGCCACGCATTCCATGCATCCGTGGTCACATCCCGGTCGCGACGTGGTCCGGTTCCCGCGCCACGTCGCTTCCCGGCTAGGCTTGGGGACTGACACGGGGTGCCGGGCGTTGGGCCAGGCTGAGATCCAGACCCGTTGAACCTGTCCGGTTAGCACCGGCGAAGGGATGTCCTCATGACTGCATCACCATATTCAGCTGTGTACCCACTCGACGCTCCGAACTCGGGCCGGGCAACCCCACGCGTACTGAGTATTGCCGGCTCGGACCCTTCCGGCGGCGCGGGAATTCAGGCGGACCTGAAGAGCATCGCAGCACTCGGCGGTTACGGAATGGCTGCCATCACGGCTCTCACCGCACAAAACACCATGGGGGTCATCGCCGTCCATGTCCCTCCCGCGCAGTTCCTCCGACAGCAACTGGACGCCATCAGCAGCGACATCACCATTGATGCCGTCAAGATCGGAATGCTCGGCGATGCGACCGTCATAGACGAGGTCCGCGGCTGGATTGAAGAGGTGCGTCCCGCCGTCGTGGTCCTGGACCCGGTGATGGTGGCCACCAGTGGCGACCGGCTCCTGCGCGAGTCAGCGGAGAAGGCTTTGCGTTCGCTGCTGCCTCTGGCCGACCTGATCACCCCGAACCTTCCGGAACTTGCCATGTTGCTGGGGGAGCCGGAGGCAACAGAATGGGAATCGGCGCTGGACCAAGGCAAACGGCTGGCAGCGGAGTACGGAAACACGGTCCTGGTCAAGGGTGGCCACCTGCCTGGTCCGGTATGTCCTGATGCACTGGTGAACACCAGTGGGATGCTGTCACGGGACGTGATCGAGATAACAGGTCCCCGGGTCGAAACGCGGAACAGCCACGGAACCGGGTGCTCCTTGTCGTCCGCCTTGGCTACAGTCCAGGCACGCACGGGTGACTGGGAAGTTTCACTGCAGGAAGCGAAGTCTTGGTTACTGGGGGCTTTGACAACCTCTGAGGCCCTCGAGGTGGGGCAGGGGAACGGGCCCGTGCATCACTTCCACCACCTCCAGCAGGCATCCAAGCCGGGCGCCTTCGCTGCGACCTTGTGGAAGGAAGCCGGTCCAGAGCTCGAATCCATTTACGGGCTTCCGTTCATTCAAGGACTTCAATCGGGCGAACTCCCGGAACGTGACTTCAACTACTACCTCGCCCAAGATGCGATCTACCTCAATGGGTACTCCAGGGTGTTGGCGCGTGCGGGGGCCCTGGCCCCCACGGAGGAAGAGCAGTTGTTCTGGGCCAAGGCATCACAGCAGTGCCTGGAAGTTGAATCGGAGCTGCACAGGAACTGGCTGAGCACCAGGGAGGCCTCCACGGCCACCGGCCCGGTCACCAAGTCCTATGTGGATCATCTACTGGCAAAGTCGGCTTCCGGCAGCTACGCGGTGGTGCTCGCGGCGATCCTGCCCTGTTACTGGTTGTACGCGGAGGTGGGTCGGCAGCTTCATGCATCGTATGTAGACGCCGGAGCCCCCGCAGATCACGCCTATGCCGAGTGGCTGAAGACCTACGCCGACGAGGACTTCGCTGCCGCAACCCGGAAAGCGATCAATTTCACGGATGCTGCGGCCATTGCGGGTTCGGAGATGGAGCGGGCCGCCATGATGGACGCTTTCATCCAGTCCTGCCGTTATGAGACGGCGTTTTTTGATGCTCCGCGGTTGTTTGCGCAGCCTTCCATCGGCCGCGGCTAGCCCGCTACCACGGATGCATTTGCGGGCAACTGCGGAGACACGTCAGCGCGTCGTTGCCTGAATCGCGTTAATCTCGCCGAAAACCTGTAGGCTGTATGGGCACGGTGCCGGGAGAGTCCGTTACAACTCGTGACGCAAGTCACGAGGTAGCCTCCGGACCCGGCCTCATTTGCAGCTGAAGGTCAAACTAGCGTAATCTTGATCTTCGGTGCTTACGCCAACACTTGGGTTATGCCCCTTGGAATTGTTCATGGGATGACTCGCGGACTTCGATCAGAAGTCCACGGCGTTGAGGCACAGCGCGAACCAGGCCTGATTCCGGTTGAAGGTTCCGCACGCAAATTTTGTAATAAACGTCGAGAGAAGTGAGTACCCAAGTGGTGTACGCGATTGTCCGCGCAGGCGGCCGCCAAGAAAAAGTTTCCGTTGGAGACTACGTAACGCTGAACCGCGTCCCCGGTGGAGCCGGTAGCACGCTTGAGCTGCCCGCATTGCTCCTGGTTGACGGCGAGAAGGTCACCTCCGCAGCTGCGGAACTGGCCAACGTCAAGGTCACGGCTGAGATCCTCGAGGACCTCCGTGGTCCGAAGATCGTCATCCAGAAGTTCAAGAACAAGACCGGCTACCGGAAGCGTCAGGGTCACCGTCAGGAACTGACCAAGATCAAGATCACCAGCATCGCGTAACTTCCGTTACCCGCTGTTCAGGTTTTTCAGTTTCCCCAGAAATTTAGAGGCAGGCATTTCACATGGCACACAAAAAAGGCGCGAGTTCCACTCGCAACGGTCGTGACTCCAACGCACAGTACCTGGGCGTCAAGCGCTTCGGTGGTCAGGTAGTTTCCGCCGGCGAAATCATCGTTCGCCAGCGTGGAACCCACTTCCACCCCGGTGCAGGCGTAGGTCGCGGTGGCGACGACACCCTGTTCGCTCTTCAGGCCGGTGCGGTTGAGTTTGGTACTCGCCGCGGCCGTCGCGTAGTGAACATCGTTGCTGCTGCAGCTGCAGAGTAACAACAAGTTCTGAACCGGTGGAGCGGGCCAAGTGGCCCGCTCCACCGTTCTTTTAACCGCATTACAATCGACTAGGGCGCCTCAGGCGCACTGGTTTTTGCAACAGCGCTGGCAACAGCAACAAACGCTGTAAGACAGCAACTGAGGAGATCCACGTGGCGAGCTTTGTAGACCGGGTAGTCCTGCACGTATCCGGCGGAACCGGCGGCCACGGCTGTGTCTCCGTAAAGCGGGAAAAGTTCAAGCCGCTCGGCGGCCCCGACGGCGGCAACGGCGGCAACGGCGGCGATGTCATCCTTCGCGTGTCCGCCCAGACCACCACGCTGCTTGATTACCATCACGCTCCCCACCGCCACGCCACCAACGGCGGCCCCGGCATGGGCGACTGGCGCGGCGGCAAGAACGGCGAGACCCTGATTCTTCCCGTGCCTGATGGCACCGTGGTCAAGACCAAGGACGGCGAAGTCCTGGCTGACCTCGTTGGCGAGGGTACTGAGTACATTGCAGCCGCAGGCGGCCAGGGCGGCCTCGGCAACGCATCCCTTTCATCGCAGAAGCGTCGGGCTCCGGGCTTTGCCCTGCTGGGCATCGAAGGTGAATCCAGTGACATCGTCCTGGAACTGAAGTCCATCGCAGATATCGCATTGGTTGGTTTCCCGTCCGCCGGTAAGTCCAGCCTCATCGCAGCCATGTCTGCTGCCCGGCCCAAGATTGCCGACTACCCCTTCACCACGCTCATTCCCAACCTTGGCGTGGTGCAGGCCGGCGACGTCCGCTTCACCATTGCCGATGTCCCCGGCCTGATCGAAGGCGCCAGCGAAGGAAAGGGCCTGGGCCACAACTTCCTGCGGCACGTAGAGCGCTGCGCTGCGCTGGTTCACGTCCTTGATTGCGGAACCCTTGAATCAGACCGCGATCCTCTCTCCGACCTCGCCATCATTGAGGCGGAACTGGAGAAGTACGCCGTGGACATGAGCTACGCCGGTGTTGACGGTGAAGTAGTGCCGTTGAATGAACGCCCCAAGTTGGTAGTCCTCAACAAGGTGGATCTTCCCGACGGCAAGGATATGGCCGAGTTCGTCCGTCCGGACCTCGAAGCCCGCGGATACCGTGTATTTGAAGTATCGGCAACAAGCCACGAAGGTTTGCGTCAGCTCGGCTTTGCCATGGCTGAGATCGTCCAGGCAGCACGTAACGCCGTTCAGGCCGCGCCTCCCAAGGTGGCACCTCCCGTCCTGCGTCCGCGCGCCGTCAACGAGTCCGGCTTCAAGATCCGCCGCGAGGAGAAGAACCTCGAGCCGCTGTTCCGCGTCTTGGGCGAAAAGCCCGTGCGCTGGGTCAAGCAGACTGACTTCACCAACGAGGAAGCCATCGGCTACCTTGCCGACCGCCTTGCCAAGCTTGGTGTGGAAACTGAACTGTTCAAGGTTGGCGCCAAGCCCGGCGACACCGTGGTCATCGGTGAAGACGATGGCGTGGTGTTCGACTGGGAGCCCACCATGATGGCCGGCGCCGAACTCCTCGCGACGCCTCGCGGGACCGACATCCGCGTTGCGGACATTGGCGACCGCCCCACGCGTTCACAGAAGCGCGACGAGCAGATCGAACGACGCGAAGCCAAGGCCGCCGCGCGTGCCGAGCTTGAAGCTGAACGCAAGGCAGGCATCTGGACTGAGTCTGTCAGTGGTCGCCGAGCCCAGGCAGTGAAGGAAAGCCACCTGGATTCCGGTGATGACGACTAAGACCGTCGACGCCCTGGACACCGCTGAAGGACTCGAGCGTCAAGCTCTGGCCACCGCCAAGCGGATTGTGGTCAAAGTGGGGTCATCCTCGCTGACCAGCATCAAGGGTGGCATCTCCGAGAAGTCCCTCACCGGGCTGGTCAATGCCCTCGCTGAAAAGCGCAATGCTGGTACGGAGATCATCCTGGTGTCCTCGGGCGCCATCGCTGCCGGGCTTGCCCCCTTGGGTCTCGCCAAGCGACCCAAGGACCTGGCCACCCAGCAGGCAGCGGCGAGCGTTGGGCAGGGATTGCTGATGGCCCGCTACACGCAGGCTTTCAATGCACACGGCGTGACAGTCAGCCAAGTGCTGCTGACCGCCGATGACCTCATGCGCCGGACGCAACACACCAACGCCTTCCGGGCGTTGGACAGGCTGCTTAATCTCGGCGTGGTGCCCGTAGTCAACGAGAACGACACCGTGGCCACGCACGAGATCCGCTTTGGCGACAATGATCGCCTCGCTGCCTTGGTGGCACACTTGGTTCGTGCCGACGCGCTCGTGCTGCTGTCCGACGTCGATGCCCTCTACGATGGCCCGCCGTCCCAAGGCGCCCAACGAATTCCTTTGGTCCGCGGTCCGCAGGACCTGGAAGACGTGACCATTGGCAAGGCAGGCAAGGCCGGCGTCGGAACGGGCGGCATGATGACCAAAGTGGAAGCGGCGTCCATTGCTGCCGGCTCGGGTATCCACGCTTTGGTCACGTCAACGGCCAATGCCGCGGCGGCCTTGGCGGGCCAGGACGTGGGAACGTGGTTCGCCGTGAACGGCAATCGCAAGCCGGTTCGTCTCCTCTGGCTGGCGCACCTGGCGACCGTCCATGGCCGTTTAATGCTCGACGACGGCGCAGTGAAAGCAGTGCGCGACCGGCACAGGTCACTCCTTCCCGCGGGCATTTCGGACATCAGTGGTGATTTCGAAGCCGGCGACCCCATTGAGATGGTTGCCCACGACGGAACGGTGGTGGCGCGCGGTTTGGTGAACTACTCTTCCGAGGAACTCCCGCGAATGCTGGGACGCACCACCCAGGAGCTGGGCCAGGCCATGGGCCGCGGTTACGACCGCGAAGTTGTTCATGTTGACGATCTGGTGCTCCTGAGGGCGTCGCGCTCATCTAAACTTGGAGCATGACTGAAGCGCTGACCCCTGACGCCCCTGTGATCTCCGACGTTTCCGGTACCTCCGGCCAGACGCCGGAGAACCCTGCGGCAGGCGGCGCCCCGGTGTCACCGGAAGATGTCCAGGCTGCCGTTCACGCCATAGCGGACCGCTCCCGTAAGGCTGCCCGCCGCATGGGACAGGCAAACCGCGCATGGAAAGACCGCGCGCTGCGTGCCATCGGAGCTGCCTTGGTGGAGAACCGCAAACACGTATTGGAAGCCAATGCCAAGGATGTTGCGGTGGGCCGGGCCAACGGCACCTCAGCGGCGCTCCTGGACCGTTTGACGCTGACTGCCGCCCGCATCGACGGTTTGGTTGCAGCTTTGGAGAACCTGGCCGGCTTGCCCGATCCCGTGGGCAACGTGGTCCGTGGACAGACGCTGCCCAATGGACTCCGCTTGCGCCAGGTGAACGTTCCCATGGGCGTTGTGGCCGCGATTTATGAGGCACGCCCGAACGTCACGGTGGACATCGCCGGCCTGGCGCTCAAGAGCGGCAACGCTGTGATCCTGCGTGGCGGATCCGCTGCGGCCCACACCAATGAGGCACTGGTGCGGATTCTCCGCGAGGCCCTGGATTCCGTTGGTTTGCCTGCGGACGCCGTGCAGACAGTGGATCAGTACGGCCGCGAAGGAGCAAACGTCCTGATGCGCGCCCGTGGCCGTGTGGATGTCCTCATTCCCCGCGGTGGACGCGATCTCATCCAGACAGTTGTGACCAACTCTTCCGTGCCTGTCATTGAAACCGGCGAAGGAAATGTCCATATCTTCATCGATGAGTCCGCGGGTGAAGAGATGGCCGTGGAGATCCTTCTCAACGCCAAAACTCAGAGGCCCAGTGTCTGCAACACCGTAGAGACACTGCTGGTGCATTCCGGTGCTACGGTGCTGCCTGCCGTTGCCAAAGCACTGCGTTCGGCCGGAGTCACCCTCCACGTTGATGATCGGATCGCTGCTGCTTTGGGCAAGGACGTGGAAACCGTTCCCGCTGACGATGACGATTGGGCCACCGAGTACATGGATCTCGATCTCGCCGTCGCCATGGTGGACAGCCTGGATGAGGCAGTGGACCACATCCGTACATGGACCACGGGCCACACGGAAGCGATCCTCACCAACAACCTGGCCAACGCCGAGAAGTTCATCGCCGACATCGATTCTGCTGCCGTCATCGTCAATGCCTCCACCAGGTTCACTGACGGAGGCGAGCTAGGCCTCGGAGCCGAAGTGGGCATTTCCACCCAGAAGTTGCACGCCCGGGGTCCCATGGGCCTCACGGAGTTGACCACCACCAAGTGGATCGTCCAGGGTGAGGGCCAGATCCGCGGCTAGCAACGCGGTAACATAGAACAGAAGTCCGGAACGGCGGGGAGTCCCGCCGTCGAAAATCCTTTGAGAACCAACTAGGGGAGAAGATGCTGTTTCAGCAGATCGCCACGTCCATTGCCGCCCAAACGGAAGGCGGCCACGAGGAACTCGCTCCGTTGTGGGCCGAGCCGTGGGTCTTCGGCGTCGTGATGTTCGCCCTCATGCTGGTTCTCTTGTTCGTCACCCTCTCCTACACCAACCTTGGCAACCGTCACGAGGCCGTTGAAGAGCACTCCGATCCGCACCGCCAGCACCCGAACAAGCACACGCACGGCCAAGGCCACTAACATTATCGCCGCAACACCGCGTGGGGAGACGGGGCGCAGGCTCCGGCTGGGCGTGATGGGTGGAACATTTGATCCTATTCATCACGGCCACCTTGTGGCTGCCAGTGAAGTCGCAGCCAAGTTCGGCCTTGACGAAGTGGTTTTCGTTCCAACCGGCCAGCCTTGGCAGAAGTCGCACAAGCTGGTCAGCAGGCCTGAGCACCGCTACCTGATGACGGTCATCGCCACGGCATCCAACCCCAGGTTCACGGTGAGCCGGGTGGACGTTGATCGTCCGGGGCCGACGTTCACCATTGACACCCTCCGCGATCTCCGTGCAGAGCGGCCTGACGCCGATCTTTTCTTCATCACGGGCGCAGATGCCTTGGCGCAGATCCTTTCATGGAAGGACGTAGACGAGTTGTGGTCTTTGGCCCACTTCGTCGGCGTCACGCGTCCCGGACATGAACTGCACGATATGGGCAGGGACGATGTCAGCCTGTTGGAAGTCCCTGCCATGGCCATCTCCTCCACGGATTGCAGGACCCGGGTGGGTGCCGGAAATCCCGTCTGGTACCTCGTACCTGACGGAGTGGTGCAGTACATCGCCAAGTATGGACTGTACGCCGCGCCTGCCAACGCAGCGGATCTGACACCCGCACTGTCCGGATCAGACGACCAAGCACGTACTGAATGAGTTTTGAATGAGCAGCCAGGACCAGCGACCCATCCGCAGCAGGCGTGAGCTTCGTCGTGCCCGGGAAGAGCACCCCGAGGCCCAGCAGGCGGATACGTCCGCGCCTGACGACGTAGAAAACCTTCCTGACGCAGACCGCCCTAACGGCCGCAATCGTCGCGCCGCCGATGTTCCGGTGGACGCCGTAGGGCCGGCAGCCCAGGAACGGTCCTCCCAAATCCGCGCCCGCGATCGTGCGGCACTGCGCACTATCAAGGAACTGGCCGACAAGGAGGAGCAGCTCGCCGGCGGGGGACCGCCCACACGTCGCCAGCTGCGCCTCCAGCAACTTCAGGCTGAAGTCGCCACTTCCATGAATCCCATTGTTCCTGCGGCCACCAAGGACACAGCTCGTGAGGAGGCTGCGGGTTCCAAGCCGGCGCCCGCCAAGAAGGGCTCCCGTGAGAATGCCCCTGTCGCTTCCGTGCCCACGAAGGAAAATGCGGGAATCGGCCATTCTCCTGCGGAATCCGAAATGTCCGTGGAGCAGGCACTTGCAGTCCGGCAGTTGATTGCCGCGCAGGCGGAGAACCAGTCGGCCAAGCTGGAACACATTGCCGAGCAGGACCCGTCCGCTGTAGACCCTGAGGTTCTTGCGCAGCAGATCGCCCTTGCGGAACGTGCTGCCGTGTTGAGCAAGCGTGCCGCCGCCAAGCAGAAGCTCGCGGAGAAGACGCAGGCGGAATCTGCCAAAGGAACCTTGGATTCAAAGGTGGACGGCAAGTCACCGGCCGCTACGGCAGGCCCGTCCACCGCCAACAACCTCGCGATGGTGACTCCACTGGAGTTCGTCAAGATGCCGGGGGTTGAACGCCCCGTCATGAAGCGCCCCAGTACCACGTTTGTACCGTTGATCACTTCGGCGGGGCCCAAGCTCGACTCCGAACAAGTTCAGGTCAAGAAACCGGGGTCGCGTGGCCGCGCCGGGGTTCTTGCCCGTGCTGAAGCGGTTGCGAAGTCCGCCGGGAAGCGTCCTGTTGCGGCGGCGGAGGCAAGCGAAGAATCGCAGCGGCCTCCGGTTTCCGCCAGTGCGGCGTACGGCCTTGATCCTCTGGATGCCAACACCGCCGGCCTGGCCCGAGCGCAACGCAACAGGTTGCTGCAGTTCGGTGTCCTGGCGTTGGGCATCGTTGTACTTATTGTCGGCATCATCATGATCACCAGCGGCTAATTCCGCTGAACAGTTAGTTTTCGCTGAACAATGGCAAACGCCAAACATAGGCCACTGGCCACAACAAGGAGTACCCGTGTCTGCACATGAACAATCCATCACCCTCGCCCGTCACGCTGCGCGTGCCGCGGCAGACAAGCTTGCTGAAGACATTGTCGCCCTGGACGTCAGCGAGCGTTTGGCGCTCACTGACGTCTTCCTGATTGCCTCCGCTCCCACCGAGCGTCAGGTAAACGCCATCGTTGACGGTATCGAGGAAGAGCTGATGAAGCAGGACCTTCGTCCTGTACGCCGCGAGGGCCGCTCGGAAGGCCGTTGGGTTCTCTTGGACTACGCTGACATCGTTATCCACGTCCAGCACTCTGAAGACCGGGTCTTTTATGCCTTGGAGCGCCTGTGGAAGGACTGCCCCGTGGTGGACCTTGAACTGGGGGACGACGCTTCCGCCAAGACTGTTTCCGCAGAGGATTCCGAGCGCTAGGAACTGCCGGAAACCGAAATATGTCCGATTTGGAATTTTCGGAAATGCTGTTCTAAGATATTTGAGTTGCTTCGGCGCGGATGATCGAAAAGCTGAACGCGAAGCAGCAAGAATACGGGGCTGTGGCGCAGCTGGTAGCGCACCTGCATGGCATGCAGGGGGTCAGGGGTTCGAGTCCCCTCAGCTCCACCATCAAGGTCCTGTCTGCTTCATGAATTCCATGGAGCCGGCAGGACCTTTTTCGTGCAGGAACAAACCCCGGCGCACCCCGCAAGCTCTGGCTAGTTGATTGAGTCCGGGCGTAACGCCGGCAGCATGAACTCCCACATCTGTTCGATCCTCAGCAGCACGTCTTCACGTGATGTCAGAACGTCCGAGACCATTTGAACGCCCGTGAAGGACGCAACCAGATACCTGGCGAAGGCCGCCGCGTCCAGGTCGGAACGAACGGTGCCGTCGGTTGCGGCTTGCCGCAGCAGTTGCTCGGCCGTGGTGATCCAGTCGTGGTAGGGACCTGAGACGTCTGCGTCGAAAGCGGAGGCTTCAAAGGTGAGCCGAATGCCTCCTTGGACCACGGGTTCATCCAGCAACTGCTGCCCGAACATCCTGCAGAGTCCTATGAGCTTGTCCAGAGCGGGGGCGCCTGAGGCAGCTATGTCCGATCCCGCCGCCAGGACGATTGCGTGCTGCTCCTCGATGACGGCCAGGGCCAGGTCCCGTTTTGACGTGAAATGGAAGTAGAGCGCACCTTTTGTCACGCCTGCTCGTTTGGTGATGTCAGTCAGGCTGGCGTTTCCGTAGCCTATTTCCGCGAAGACCCGGGCAGCACCTTCTATGACGGAAAGCCGGGTGTCTTTCGCACGTTGCTGCATGGGTGGTGGGGGGCCTCTCGGGTCAGGCAGGGACGGAGGATCGTGCCGCCGTCGAGACTCCACCACGCTATCATCGGCAGCCTGAAGACCTAGCCGGGCTGAAACCGACTGAACGGTTTGGTTTTGCCCGAAACAAATTCTAGACTTCAGGGGGAGTCGCGCCTCTTTGTTGGGTGGCTTCAGCGCAGCCGGTTTTGGGGGGAGGTGCGGTGGAGTAATCCAACGCACCTCGGCTGCGGATCGTCGCAGGGCGTTGTGATGGAGCTCATGTTCCGACGATTTCGCATCTCGTGGGATTGTGGTTAGTATTGACGAGTTGCTTCGACGGGAAGAGAAATCAAACCGCTTGTAGTCAACAAATTCGGGGCTGTGGCGCAGCTGGTAGCGCACCTGCATGGCATGCAGGGGGTCAGGGGTTCGAGTCCCCTCAGCTCCACTCCGGAAGAAAGACCCCGCTCATTGAGCGGGGTCTTTCTGTTTGTCCGTTGTTGGTCAGTCAGGCCTTCTCAGGAGGACGTGCGAATTCAGCGCCG
The DNA here is from genome assembly GCF_058799755.1 of Arthrobacter sp. GW822-FHT05G07. Lineage (NCBI taxonomy): Bacteria > Bacillati > Actinomycetota > Actinomycetes > Micrococcales > Micrococcaceae > Arthrobacter > Arthrobacter sp. GW822-FHT05G07. The sequence continues at coordinate 76,281 of NZ_JBXALT010000005.1, forward strand.
CTGACGAACTCGACTCCTTGGAACGGTTGATCGCCTACCACGTGGGCGTTGTGGCCCGGGGGAATGGTGTAGGAATCGCCGGCTGAAATGCTGATCTTGCCGCCGTCATTGGTTTCTACCTCCAGGCTTCCGGAGACGCAGAATCCTACATGGCTCAATTCGCAGGAGTCGGTGCCAACCACTGGTTTGATGCAGTCGGCCCAGGTCCAGCCCGGTTCAAAGGTCATACGGCCGATCGTGTAGTCTCCCACGGTGACGAGGTCCAGGACGGTTTTGTCGGGGCGCCTCGTTTCGTCGGGGGAGTTGTGGGACTTTACTTCAAGGTTCGTGACAACATTGACACTCATGGTTTCTCACAGAGGAAGGGGAGCCCGATGATGAGTGGATCCCGGTGCCTGGCTCCAGGGGTCGCCGTGACCTGTGCCTGCCGCCTCGGTGTTCGTCGCCAACCGAAGGATTGACAGGTGTTTGCGTCGTGCAAGCACTAGGTTCCTCCCAAGCCACCTTAAAGTCGAGACAGTTGAGCATGAAAGCGAGAACCGCATCGTGACGGCAATGGATGTTGAAGCGCTCTTGGGTACGTTGAGCAGGCGTCCTGACGTCGAAGCGGACAATCTGCAGGCCTTCGATGCCACAGACAGGCTGCTTCTGGAGACAGCGGCGGATCTGGTTGGCCCCGACGCCAAGGTGGTGGTCATTGGTGACCGCTACGGTGCCCTGACCCTGGGCGCCTTGGCTGGGCTCGGCGTCGGGCATGTCAGGGTTAGCCAGGACCTTTTCACCGGAAGGCTCGCGCTGAAACGCAATGCCGTATCTGCCGGCTTGGACGGACGTTTCACCGAGCATGAACTGGACCGGGATTTGCTGGATGGCGCCGGTGTGGTGCTTTTGCAGTTGCCTAAATCTCTGGCTGAGTTGGAGGAAATCGCCGACGCCGTAGCCAGGTTTGCGCCGCCGCATGCGGTCCTGCTCGCCGGAGGTCGCGTTAAGCACATGTCTCTTGGCATGAACGAGGTCCTGGGACGGTTCTTCTCATCAGTGCAGCCGCAACTTGCCCGGCAAAAGTCCCGGGTCCTGATGGCACGGGACCCCAAGACAACGCCTGACGAGCGCCCGTTCCCGGTGGTGGAGTCCGTGCCTGAACTGGGAATCACTGTGTGCGCGCATGGGGCTGCTTTCTCCGGGGCCCGCCTGGACATAGGCACACGCTACTTGCTGACGTTTTTGGACCGCATGCCAGCATCCCGGTACGCCGTGGACCTCGGCTGCGGAACAGGGATTCTCGCCACGATGTATGCACTTCGCCACACGGATGCCCGGGTGATCGCCACCGACCAGTCCGCGGCGGCCGTTGCTTCAGCCAGGGCCACGGGGGCCGCAAACGGGCTGGGGGAGCGGGTGGAAGTGATCCACGATGATGCCATGTCCACGCTGGAGCCGGACAGCGCCGACCTCATCCTTCTTAACCCGCCGTTCCATCTGGGTGCCAGTGTGCACGCCGGCGCTGCGCTGAAGATGTTCCAGGCCGCCGCCCGTGTCCTTGCCCCTGGAGGAGAGCTGTGGACCGTCTACAACAGCCACCTGCAGTATCGGCCCGCGCTTGAACGGCTTATCGGGCCGACGGTGGAGGAAGGCCGGAACCCGAAATTTACGGTAACGCGCAGCCGGAAGGCCTAGGCAGCGTCATCAAGCGGCTGCCCGAATGGTGGTCGCATACAATTCAGTGTCATCGTTACCAAGCCCTGATGCCGGTGTCAGCGTGTGCTCGTATCCGTAGCGGCGGAGGTATCGTACGATTCAGACAAAGACCGACTTTAACTACGTTAATCCCAATGACGAGGGGCATCAGTGACTGAGATCCGGCAGCCGACACCAAGGCGCGGAACTAACCTTCCCCGCATGGGGGACTTCAATCTGACCGTCATTCTGGAGGCGATCCGGCGGTCGTCGGGCGGACTCAGCCGAGTTGAGTTGGCTCAGATTGTGGGTCTTTCCCCGCAGACGATTTCCAATATTTCCCGCCGCCTCCTGGATCAGCAGCTGATTGTGGAGGCCGGCAAGGAAGGCTCGGGTCCGGGCAAGCCCAGGACCATCCTGCGCCTGAACCCCGCAGGCATGTACGCGGTGGGCGTGCATCTGGATCCGGCCGTCATCACTTTTGTTGTTCTTGACCTGTTGGGCGACGTCGTCAGGCATTCGCGCATGGCTACTCCGGGCGGTGACCCGGCCGGCGTGATCACCAGCATCGCCGAACAGATCAATGTCCTCATCGAAGAGTCAGGCGTCGATTCTTCAAAGATCGCCGGACTCGGCGTTGCTGTCCCCGGCCCGATCGACCTCGACGAAGGCTCCGTGGTGGAGCCGCCGCTCCTGACGCGATGGAACCGCGTGCGCATCCGCGAGGCCCTGGCCGAGGCCACCGGCATGGAAACGCTGGTAGATAAAGACGTCACGAGCGCGGCGGTGGCCGAAACGTGGGCTGGTGGCGCCAGTGGGGCCGGCAGCTTCGTGTTCATGTACATGGGAACCGGCATCGGCTGCGGCATTGTGCTCAATGACGAAGTAGTCCGGGGGACTTCGGGCAATGCCGGCGAAATCGGCCACATTGTGGTGGACCCCAACGGCCCGCAGTGTGATTGCGGATTGCATGGCTGCGTCAAGTCTTCCTGCATCCCGCAGGTGCTGGTGGCCGAGGCCGTAGCCGCCGGTGTGCTTGAAGGGCACCGGGAAGGGGCGGACGGTCCTGAGGTCCAGGAACGCTATGCCGAGTTGTGCGACAAAGCCGATGCGGGTGATTCCAAGGCCATTGCCATTCTGGATAAGTCCGCCACACTGGTGGCACGTGCCGTTTCCATCGTGACCAACACCCTGGACGTGGAGCGGGTCGTCTTCGGCGGTCCATTCTGGGGGCGCATGTCCCCGTACTTCCTGGATCGCGTTCCGGATTTGCTGGACAAGAACAACGCCGCCCGCATGATCCACGGCCTTGAGGTTGTGGGGACCGGTGTGGGTGAAGACGTTGGCGCCATCGGTGCTGCTTGCTTGGTTTTGGAGCACATGCTGGCACCGCGCGCACAAAGGCTCCTGTTGGAAGGCTAGTTCGACGCAGGATAACTGAATAACCATAAGGCTCGGCCACGTCGCATGTCCGTTCACGGTGAAGTATGGGGGCTGTAGCCACGTTCGACTGAATGGAGCACCATGCGCCGCCCAGTGAAAAATGTGCCAATGAAGTATGTCCCAGTGAAGTTTTCCGCCGCCATTGCTTTTTTTAGCGCCGTCCTTGTGGCAGCGACGTCCTGTTCGCCCACGCCTGAGGCTGCGGAGAGCAACACCCTGAAGATCGTTTATCAGAAAACCGATTCCTTCACGGCGCTTGATGCCGTCATGCAGGACGCCAAGAAGGAATTTGAAGCCGCGAACTCCGGGGTGACGGTGGACCTCCAGCCCATCCAGGCCAACGACGACGATTACGGGACCAAGCTCTCGCTGGCCCAGCGTTCCGCTGACACGGCGCCGGACGTCTTCTATGAGGACACTTTCAAGGTGCGTTCAGACGTCGACGCCGGTTACCTCCTCAGGTTGGACAGTTACCTTGAGAAGTGGGAGGACTGGTCTGCGTTCAACGAAGCGGCCAAGGCGGCGGGCCGAGCGGATGACGGCGGCATCTATGCGGTCCCGCTGGGCACCGACACCCGGGCCATTTGGTACAACAAGGCCGTATTCCAGAAGGCCGGGGTGCCCGTGCCGTGGCAGCCGAAGACCTGGGACGATATCCTCACCACCGCCCGGGCCATCAAAGCGTCCGACCCCAGCGTCATCCCCTTCAACATGTACGCAGGCAAGGGGACCGGCGAGGGCACGGTGATGCAGAGTTTCTACGAGCTGCTCTACGGTACGGACAGCACCTTGTATGACGAGAAGGAGAAGAAGTGGGTGGTCGGCTCGCTGGGTTTCACCGACTCACTGGCGTTCCTGAAGACCCTCTATGACGAAAAGCTGGCCGTCAGTCCAGCCGAAGCCTTGGACGCGAACGTCTGGAAGAAGGTCTTTGGCGAATGGTTCCCCCAAGGAAAACTGGCAGCCACCGTGGAAGGGTCCTATACGCCGTCGTTCTGGCAAAAAGGTGGCGCGTATGAGTGGGCAGGTTATGAGCAGGACATGGCTGTAGCCATGTTCCCCACGCAGAAGGGGCAGGCGCCCGGGGGCGTGAGCATGTCCGGCGGATGGACACTGGCCGTGGGGGCGAAGAGCAAGAATCCTGAGCTTGCCTTCCAGTTCCTCACTACGGCGCTGAACAAAAAGAACGCGCTGGCCTACGACATCAACAACTCTCAGATTGCCGTCCGTACGGATGTCGCCTCGGAGCCCCAGTATCTGGCGGCGAATCCGTTTGTGAAGGATGTTTCGGACTTGGTGAAGGTGACGCATTACCGCCCGGCCACCGCTGACTACCCCAGGATCTCTTCCGCCGTCCAGGTCGCCACGGAGTCCGTGATCACGGGCAAGCAGAGCCCCGAGGATGCCGCTGCCGAATATGATGCCACCGTCCGTAAGCTCGTCGGTGAGGACAAGGTCCTGGAGAAATGACGATCCGCCGCTACCTGCGGCTCCTTCCGTTAGTCCCGTCCATTCTCCTGCTGCTGTTGTTCCTGCTGGCCCCGGTGGTGTGGTCTTTTTACGCGTCCTTCACCGATGCCTCGTTATCCGGTAAAGCTGCCAGGAACCCGGAATGGGTTGGCATTGACAATTATGCGCGGATGTTCAGTGACGGCTCCTTTCCGTTAGCGGCTTGGCTCACGGTGGTGTTCGTCGCCGCGTCGGCCGTGCTGGGCCAGAACGTGTTGGGCCTGCTGATCGCACTGCTGATGACACGGTCGCGGACGGTAGTTTCGTCGTTGGTGGGTACGGCAGTGGTCGCGGCGTGGGTGCTGCCTGAAATCGTGGCCGCCTTCGCCGCCTATGCCTACTTCAACCGGGACGGGACCCTGAACCAGATGCTGGGAATCGTGGGTGGTCAGGGCCCGGACTGGCTGTATTCCTTTCCGCTGGTGGCGATTGTCCTGGCCAATACGTGGCGCGGGACAGCCTTCTCCATGCTGGTGTACCGGGCAGCGCTGGCAGACGTTCCCCGCGATATTTCTGAGGCAGCACTTGTGGATGGGGCCCGAGGGTGGCAGCGGCTTGCCTTCATCACACTGCCGCTGATCCGGAGCAGCATCGCCACGAACCTGATGCTGATCACGCTCCAGACACTGGCGGTGTTTACCCTCATCTGGGTCATGACGGCAGGCGGACCCGCCAACGCCAGCACCACGTTGCCGGTGCTGGCCTACCAAGAGGCGTTCAAATTTGGTGACATCGGCTACGGCACGGCTGTGGCGTCCGTTCTGATCCTCCTGGGCATGGTCTTCGGTGCGGTGTACGTCCGGCTCCTGCGGGAGGAGCGCCCATGACCACCAGCCGACTGCGGGCGCCGCTGGGGACGGAAAGCACGACGGCGGGTGGCAGCTCCAGGTCCAGGGCCAGGCTGGGGGCGAACATAGCCCTTGCTGTGATTGGGATGAGCTTTGTTGCACCTTTGCTCTGGCTGCTCTTGGCCGCCGTCGATCCTGAAGCCGGTTACCAGACTAAGGTGCCGTCAACGCCGTCGATGGACAATTTCCGTGCCGTGATGACTCCTGAGCTGTTGTTTCAACCTTTGGCAAACAGCTTGATGTTGTCGGCGGGGACGGCTGTGGTGAATGTTCTTGCTGCCGTGCTTGCCGCATACCCGTTGTCCAGGTATCAATCACGGTTCAACAAGCCCTTCATGTACACGGTCCTGTTTGGGACGTCGTTGCCGGTGACGGCCATCATGGTGCCTGTCTATGGCCTGTTTGTTCAGCTGCAGTTCTTGGATTCCATGGCTGCCACCATTTTCTTCATGGCAACAACTACTTTGCCCATGGCCACCTGGATGACCAAGAACTTCATGGATTCGGTTCCTCTTGAGTTGGAGGAAGCGGCGTGGGTGGATGGAGCCTCCACGATGGCGGCGCTGCGACGCATCGTGCTCCCACTGATGAGGCAGGGGCTGGGCGTGGTGTTCATCTTCGTTTTCATCCAGGCGTGGGGGAACTTCTTCGTCCCCTTTATCCTGTTGCTGTCCACCGGCAAACAACCAGCCGCGGTGTCCATCTTCAGCTTCTTCGGCCAGCACGGAGCTATCGCTTATGGCCAGTTGGCCGCGTTCTCCATCCTGTATTCGGTCCCCGTGCTGGTGCTCTACGCGCTGGTTTCCCGTGGCATGGGGAATTCGTTTGCCTTGTCCGGAGCCATGAAAGGCTAGCTGGAGCCCATGAAAGGCCAGCCCCGCTCCATGTCAGGTTTGTAGTCTGCGTCAGTCGATGTCTTCGATGATTTCGCCGTAGGGTATGGAATCGTCCAGGTGGGCTTGGTGGCCGGTCGGGCCCCTGTTGAAGGTAATGCGTACGCCGTGTCGTTGGTCCGCTGCGGACTGGAGGAGAACCGGCCGTACGGCGTCGATGACGTGCTGGTCCTGGGAGGCGAGGTAATTCTGATAGGCGGCTGGTAGCTGATGCATGGCAAAAGGATAGACCTCGGAAGTCCACATGGGGAGGGGTCCCCATTGCGAACCCGTTCCGGGAAGGCTTGGATGGAGTGGCCGTTTCACATCAACGCCAGCGAGGGGACCACGAGTGCAACAGACCACAGCCATGGCCGGAATCGATGCGCCGGACATGGCCCGTGCCCAACAGCTTATAGGCAGCATCGTCCGCAGCTTCGAAAACAAGGTGGTGGGCCAGGCCAGGCTGCGTGAGACCTTGGTTATCGGCCTGTTGACGGGTGGCCATGTCCTGTTGGAAAGTGTGCCGGGGCTGGCTAAGACCACCGCGGCCCAAGCCATAGCGGAGTCGGTCAGTGCAGAGTTCCGCCGGATCCAGTGCACGCCGGACCTGCTGCCCAGCGACATCGCCGGCACGCAGATCTTCGACGCCGTCAAGGGTACCTTTGTCACGCAGTTGGGCCCGGTCCATGCCAACATTGTGCTGCTGGATGAGATCAACAGGTCCAGTGCCAAGACCCAGAGCGCCATGCTGGAAGCGATGCAGGAGCGGCAGACGTCCATTGGCGGAGAGTCCTACCCCCTGCCTAAGCCTTTCCTGGTGCTCGCAACGCAGAACCCCATCGAGCAAGAAGGGACGTATCGTCTTCCTGAAGCGCAGATGGACCGGTTCACGCTTAAGGACGTCCTGGACTATCCGAGTCCAGCGGAGGAAGCGGAGGTCATCCGGCGGATTGACGCCGGCGTGTTCAGCGCGGAGCAGAGGCCTCCGGCAGCCGCGTCCCTTGACGCCGTAGTGGAGGTTCAGGAACTGGTGAGGCGGGTCTATATCGATCCGGCTATCGTGCGCTACATCGTCGGACTTTCCTATGTCACCCGCAACGCTTCACAGTATCTGGAGCCCCGGCTGGCCCACGTCGTCGAATTTGGCGCCAGCCCGCGGGCGAGCATCGCCTTCAGCCAGGCAGCCCGCGCCATGGCGCTGCTCAAGGGGCGCGACCACGTCATTCCTGAAGACGTCAAGAGCCTCGCTCATCGGATCCTTCGTCACCGGATCATTCTGGGATTCGATGCTGTGGTTGAGGAGATTTCCGTGGAAACCGTGATCGATGCCGTTTTGGCGTCCGTCCAGACCCCATAGCGGAGCGGCACGTGCCCAGCCTCCTCCGCCGCGTCAAGTCGAAGATGTTCATCTTCGCCCACCGCAGGACACTGACCCTTCTTGACGGCGAATACGGATCGGTCTTCAAAGGCCGCAGCCTGGACTTCGATGAACTCCGCGCATATGTGCCCGGCGATGAGGTCCGTGACATCGACTGGAAAGCGACGGCACGGCACGGATCGCCGCTGGTGAAACGCTATGTGGCCGTTCGCCGCCACACAGTCCTGTTACTGGTGGATACCGGAAGGAACATGGCCGCCCAAGCATTGTCCGGGGAGTCCAAGAAGGACATCGCTGTTCATGCTGCCGGAGTCCTGGGGTACTTGGCTTCCCGGCACGGTGACGACGTCGGCCTCCTGCACGGTAACGCCGAGGCGTCCAAATACGTTCCGCCGCGCAGTGGTGAGGAACATCTGGAGCGGCTGCTCCGTGAAGTGGATGCGAGCGCTGCTTTGGACGGTCCAGCCAGTGGAATAGCGGAGCAACTGGACTATGTTCTGAGGTACCTGAAGGGACGTTTGCTCATTGTTGCCGTTGCGGACGAGTTCCTGCCCGATGCCCGCACAGAGAGCCTGATGCGCAGGCTGCGTGCCCGGCACGAGGTCCTGTGGCTGACCGTCCGTGACGCCGAACTCGCTGCTGAGCCCGGGAGCCGGCTGCAAGACAGCATTGACGTAGGCACAGGACAAACAATTCCTTTGCCCCTGGCCGTGGACGCCAAGGTACGTGCGGCCTATGCTGCGGCAATGCTGGAACGCGGACAGCTGCGGCGGAATGTCTTCCACCGGCTGGGAATTGCCGAGGAACACGCAACCGGCAGCGCCGATGTGCTCACTGCTGTCTTCGCGCTCCTCGAAAAGCACCGCTCAGGGTCCTTCACTTCACGGTCCTCGTCCAAGGGCGGTACTCGTGCAGGATGAAAACGGCTTCTATGCTCCCTTGCAGTACCAACCTCAGTGGCTGTGGCTTGGACTCATGCTCGTACTCCTCATCGGAGCCTGGTACGCCTGGATCCTCCGCCCTGTCCGAAAGAAGACCCCGGACCACAGCAAGGCTCCACTCCGTCAGGTAAGGAGCGCTCAGGACCTCGAGACGCTCCGGACCACCTGCCTGACGGCAATCAACGCCACCACCGTAGACGCCGACGCCGGCCGCCTACCCGAGCGCGACGCCCACCAAAGACTCAGCTTCCTCGTGCGGGAGTTCGTCGGCGCGGCCACGGGCCTGCCAGTTACCTCCATGACCCTCGAGGACCTCCAACGCCACCACCTCAGGGAGTTGGCGGCAGGGATAGCCGGCATCTACCCCAACGAATTCGCCGCCACACCAGTCCATTCAGTCAGGCAATCCGCAGAGGCCGCACGTCAGGTGGTCTCGTCATGGAACTGAGCCACTGGTGGATTCTTCCCCTGGCCGCAGCAGCGGTGGCGGTCACAGCCTGGCTGTACCGCCGCCGTCGTGGTCCGGCAAGGACCAGACCCATCGCGCACGGCGAGCGGCTCACTGACCTCCCCCAATACCAACAGGCCTTACGCCGGCACCGTACACGCCTGGCGCTAGCGGTGGTGTTGGGCGCAGTGTTCCTCGCCGCCACCGCGACGGCAGCCGCAAGGCCCTCGCAACGGACCGTGGAGCAGCCGGAAATCAGGAACAGGGACATCGTGCTCTGCCTGGATGTTTCGGGCTCCATGACCAGCACGGATGCTGCACTAGCTTCAGTGTTCCAGGGCCTCGCCAAGGAGTTCGACGGCGAACGAATCGGCATGGTCATCTTCGACAGCAGCAGTGTGCAACTCTTCCCGCTCACCGACGACTACCAGTACGCCGCCGAACAACTCACCCGCGCCGAGGAGGCCCTGGACAGCGGTGCCGGGTCCTTCTTCGACGGCACCTGGAACGGGGAAGGCTCCTCGCTCATCGGCGACGGACTGGCATCCTGCATACAGAGCTTCCCCGACACCGACACAGGGGATGCCAAGCGCTCGCGGTCAGTGGTGCTGGCAACTGACAACTTCCTCTCCGGGGAACCGATTTTCACTTTGGACGAGGCCACCGCCTTGGCCACCGGTAAAAGCGTGAAGGTGTACGCCCTCAACCCCGGCGACATGGACTACGGCGAGCAACCAGACCAGCCCGGAGTGCAGCTCAGGGCAGCGGCTGAACGAACAGGGGGCAGCTACTTCACCTTGGATAGCCCCGATGCCGTGCCGGGCATCGTCCGGAAAGTGCAGGAAAGCGAGGCCACAAGCTACCTTGCAGCACCCCAGGCAGTGGTGGCCGATGCCCCGGCCTGGCCACTGGGGATTGCTTTGCTCGCCGGATCGGGCATGCTGTTGCTCGGATGGCGGCTGGAACCATGACCTTCGCCCCCATCATCCCCTGGCCCTTGCTGGCCCTGGCCTTCGTCGCCGTGCTGGGCTTCACTTCATGGACACTCGTTAGTCGTGGGCGAAGCCAGCCAAGGCGAACCTGGAGGCCGGAAGCTCTGCGGTGTGCCGCCGTCGTACTTCTGTTGCTTGCCGCTTTGCGTCCCGGCTGGGCCGGTGGCCAAGCCGAAACCGCAACCGCAGATCTGGACGTGTTCTTCGTCGTGGACACCAGCACAAGCATGGGCGCAGAAGACTACAACGGAACCGGCCCCCGGCTCGCCGGGGTCAAACAGGACGTCATGGCCATCGCCAAGGAACTCGCCGGAGCCAAGTTCTCCCTCATCACCTTCGACAGCAAAGCCAGCGTCCGTATGCCGCTCACACGGGACGCAACAGCTCTCCAAACGGGCATGACCACCTTGCAACCCCAAAACAGCAGGTATGCCAAGGGAAGCAGCGTGACCGGAGCGGCGAAACTCCTGAACGAAAGGCTCGCTGCCGCCAACCAGCAACATCCAGGGCGCCCGGCACTGGTCTTCTACGCCGGCGACGGTGAGAACACCAGCGCCGAGGCACCGGCTCCCATGGACACCGGCAACGTGGCCGGGGGAGCGGTGCTCGGGTACGGAACCGGCGAGGGCGGCCGCATGAAGGAATCCGCGGACCACGACGCCGGATATGTAAAGGACAAAACCACTGACAACCCACAGGACGCAATCTCGCGAATCGACGAAGGGCAATTGCGTGCCATCGCCGAGCAACTCCACGTCCCCTACGCCCACAGAACAGGCAACGAGCCACCATCCCACATGCTCGGCCAAGCCCGCCCCGGCGCCATGACCGTCATGACGCACGACGCCCCGGGCCGCGTAGAACTTTACTGGCTGCTTGCCTCGGACGCTTTCCTCATGGCAATCCACGAACCGTTGCGGCACTTCACCGCCCTGCAATCGCTTCGGTCAGCCGCGCGGAAGGAACCAACCACATGAACGGCCACGCACGACGGCGGCGAAACCGGCTTGCGCTCTGGTCAGCACCACCCGCGCTCCTGGCGCTCGCAGTTGCGGCGAAGTTGCTAAGCGTTGGTGTGCTGGGCGCCTCTGCCGAGGAGTCTTTCACTTCTGGTGAGCCGGAGGGCGTGGCCAGTGCGGCGTCGTGGCTGAAGTTGGCGAACGTCCTGGAGCCACACAAAGCACTATTCGCCTCAGGGGATGCCCACGTTGTGGCGGGCCACTTTGCTGCTGCGCGGGAGGACTTTGCCTCGGCCTTGCAAGCCGGGGCGGGGACCGATGAATGCAAAGTGCGCGTCAACCTGGTGCTGAGCATCGAGAAGCTGGGGGATACCGCCAGTGATCGGGACGCCGCAGCCCGGCTTTTCAAGGAAGCCTTGGCTGTAGCAAAGGCCGCGCCGCCGGCGTGCCACACGGAAGGTCCGGCGAACGCCGCCGGAGAGGGCAGCAAGCTCCACTCCGCCGCGGACAGGCTCGCCGGCAAGATCGCCGCGGACGAGTCGCGAACTGATGATCCATCCACTCCCCACCAGGAAACATCGCCGGCCCCGAAGCAGGAACAACTCCAGCAGCTCGAAGAGAACGCGCAACAGGCCCACCGTGAGCGTTCGGAGGGTCAAGAACGTGGCGAGTACCTACGGGGGCCGGACACATCCCCGGGTGTGGACAGGCCATGGTGAAGCTTCAGGCGAAGAATATTCGCAAATCAACTGACACATCATTCCAGGCGTAACAGCCGCGGCTGCGTCCTGATGGAGCCACGACGACTACCTGAAGGTGACCGGCCGCCGTCGTACGCCTTAAAACCCTTTAGGACTCCCACAGGATTTCGTCGTCCACCACGCCGTCTTCATCAGCGGCCACCACCAGCAGCTCGTCCGTGAAGTGTGAGCCGAGCGTGAAGTCCAGCACGAAGTAGCGCTCCGGCTGGCCAGGGTAGATGGCCACATGGCCTAGTTTCAGGGCTTTCAGGAAAACATCGTTGGTGAGCTGGCCCTTGTCACTGACACCGAACACCGATTCGAGTTGCTCTTCCTTGAGCTGTGAACTGTGGAAGTGCAGGAACTGTTGAGGGTTGGTGCCGTCCTGATCGAGCTCGTCGGCGATCATCTCCCTGACCTGGTCCACGAGTTCCGGTAGGAAGCGCAACCTGTAATCCACCTTTCGCATGGCCGCCTCATCGAAGTGGTCGTGCGCCGTGACGTTGAGGTCCAGCTCCAGCTGATTACCGCCAAGTTCGTGTCTCGCGACGAAGCAATGTTCACGCCCGTGGTTGAGCTCGATCTCCCCAAAATGTTTGCTCGCTACCTTGCCCATGTGATCAATCTAACCCCATCAACCGGCGGGTTCCAGCACTTGGCGCCAATTCACCTCTGGAGCTTGCGACCCTTGACAGGAGTGGGTTTCAGGGGGTGAAGACCACTCTTTCCCGAGGTGTCCCTGAGGGTGTCGGCAAGCAATTGTGTGAACAACTGCACTTGGGCTGTGCGCTTTTCATTGATGAGCAGCGCGAAGATGTTCCGCGCCAGCCGGATGTCCGGTACGTCAAGGACCACGACGCCGGGTGGCCGGTTCCGGAGCGCCAGTTCCGGTACCAGCGAGGCGCCAAGCCCGGCCGCGGTCATCTCCAGGCTCGCGTGGAAGTCATCGCTGTAGGCCACCACGCGGGGGTGCAGGTTGCAGCTGGCGAACAGTCGTTCGATCACCAGGGCATCGCTGGTGCCCGGGTGGTGGACGATCCATGGCATGTCGGAGAGGTGTGCCGCCTCGATCTCGGCATCCTCACGGATTTTCCATGATGCCGGCAGCACCACCCGGAAGTCGTCGTCGCCAATCCACTGGCGTTCCAGTGAGTGCGGCCAGGCCAAGCCGGATTGCCCCACCTGGTAGACCAGCGCCACATCCAGTTCGCCGCCGCTGCGCAGGCCTTGGATGGTTTGCGCCGGCTCAGCCACGGAGACGCGCAGCTCAATGCCCAGCCCGCTCCATCGCTCATTCCGCAGGATGTCCGGCAGCACATAGGTGGCCAGGCTGGGGAAAATGCCCAGTCTCAGTTCCTGTGCGGGGGAGTCGTTGGTCCTCGAAGCCGCCGCCATGAGGGCCTCAACGTCCGTCAGCACCTTCGATGCGTGCCGGGTCATGGTAACCGCGGCCTCCGTCGGGATGACGCTGCGGGCTGACCGTTGAAAGAGTTCGACGCCGGTATCGCGTTCCAGCGCTGCCATCTGTTGGGATACTGCCGAAGCTGTGTAACCGAGTTGGGCGGCAGCGGCGGCGAAGGAACCCAGCCGGGTGACCTCCATCAAGGTGCGGAGATGGAGAAGGTTGACCATCAGCCGATTTTAGCTGTTCGCCACGCCACATTTTCAAAGTGTCACGACACGCCGTATCCGGGCGACACGCTGGAGATTAAATGTGGCTAAGTAGTCCACAGGGTGTGGATGACATCTCTCAATTCGGCGGAATCACGGACATTTTGAGAGCCCTTGCCTGTGGACGAGCGGTGGATTGAATGACATACTTGTAATACATCATCTTGGGGTTCCGGCGAGGCGCTTACACTACATGTAGTATCGATTTACGGATTGAGCGGGAAACCAGCACAAGACTAAATAAGCGTGTTGGCTGCCACAGCAGCCCGCGGGCCGGTATCGGATTCAGAAACTAGTTCCGGTTGAGCCCGCCAGATACGAAGAGCGACAGACTTCAACTAAGGGGACAGGGATCATGACCGTTACGGTTTACACGAAGCCGGCCTGTGTTCAGTGCAACGCAACCTACCGGGCACTCGACAAGAAGGGCATTGCCTACCAGAGTGTCGACATCTCCCAGGATGCCGAGGCCCTCGAGCGCCTGAAGGCCTTGGGCTACATGCAGGCTCCGGTTGTCGTGACCGAGCAGGACCACTGGTCTGGTTTCCGCCCGGACAAGATCGAGGAACTGGCCCAGGCTGTTTCCTCCGTGGCCTAAGTTTCCATTCAAACTTCGCCACCACAGCACACTAAGAATTCCTATGTAGTCGAGGTGACTCCCATGGCACCGCTGGCAGCGGCAACCGTACGCGATGCTGCGGAAGCTGTGACCACGAGGAGTCACCTCATCTACTTTTCCTCGACGTCCGAGAACACCAAACGATTCGTCCGGAAACTGGGCAGGGATGCGGCACGTATCCCGCTATATGCCCAGGATGCTCCGCTTCAGGCCCTTGAACCCTTCGTCCTTGTACTGCCCACGTACGGCGGAACGAACGGCGAGGGTTCCGTGCCGAAGCAGGTCATCAGATTTCTGAACGATCCGCGGAACAGGGAACTGATCCGCGGTGTTATCGGAGCTGGGAACACCAATTTCGCGGACAACTATTGCGCAGCGGGAGACATCATCTCCGTGAAGTGCAAAGTGCCGCATCTTTACAAATTTGAACTCATGGGGACGCCGGAAGACGTTCAGCGGGTCAACGAAGGGCTGGAAAAGTTTTGGACACAACTGTCGCAGAAACAGAAGTAACCGGGGGCGCTGTGGACACGGTCAAGAAGCCGCTGCCTGAGGCTTTCAAGGGCTTGGGTTATCACGAGCTCAACGCCATGCTGAACCTGTATGGCCCCAACGGCGAGATCCAGTTCGAAGCGGACCGTGAAGCTGCGCACCAGTACTTCCTGCAGCACGTGAACAACAACACGGTGTTCTTCCATGACCTGGAAGAGAAGCTCGACTACTTGGTGAAGAACCAGTACTACGAGCGCGAAACCCTCGACCAGTACACGATGAACTTCATCCGTGATCTCTTCAACCGCGCGTACAAGAAGAAGTTCCGCTTCGAAACCTTCCTCGGCGCCTTCAAGTTCTACACGTCCTACACGCTGAAGACTTTTGACGGCAAGCGTTTCCTGGAGCGCTACGAAGACCGCGTCTGCATGGTTGCCCTGCACCTGGCACGCGGCGACGAAGACCTGGCCAACCGCCTCGTCGATGAAATCATCGACGGCCGCTTCCAGCCGGCAACCCCCACGTTCCTCAATGCGGGCAAGGCGCAGCGTGGCGAGCTCGTCTCCTGCTTCCTGCTCCGCATCGAAGACAACATGGAGTCGATCGCCCGCGCCATCAACTCCGCGCTCCAGCTCTCCAAGCGTGGCGGCGGCGTAGCGCTTTCGCTCACCAACATCCGTGAGCACGGCGCCCCGATCAAGCAGATCGAAAACCAGTCCTCCGGAGTCATCCCCGTGATGAAGCTCCTCGAAGACAGCTTCTCCTACGCCAACCAGCTCGGTGCCCGCCAGGGTGCAGGTGCCGTGTACCTGCACGCCCACCACCCGGACATCCACCGCTTCCTGGACACCAAGCGTGAGAACGCAGACGAGAAGATCCGCATCAAGACGCTCTCCTTGGGCGTTGTGGTTCCGGACATCACGTTCGAACTCGCCAAGAAGAACGAGGACATGTACCTCTTCTCCCCGTATGACGTCGAGAAGGTCTACGGTGTTCCGTTCTCCGATATTTCGGTGACCGAGAAGTACTACGAGATGGTTGACGATTCCCGGATCAAGAAGACCAAGATCAGCGCCCGTGAGTTCTTCCAGACCCTCGCGGAGATCCAGTTCGAGTCCGGCTACCCGTACATCATGTTCGAGGACACCGTGAACCGGGCCAACCCGATCGACGGCAAGATCACCATGAGCAACCTGTGCTCGGAGATCCTGCAGGTTTCCTCGCCGTCCATCTACGCCGAGGACCTGAGCTACGAGACCGTGGGCAAGGACATCTCCTGCAACCTCGGTTCCATGAACATCGCCAAGACCATGGACTCGCCGGACTTCGGTCTCTCGATCGAGACGTCCATCCGTGCCCTCAGCGCTGTTTCGGATATGTCCTACATCAACTCGGTTCCGTCCATCGCTCAAGGCAACGCCCAGAGCCACGCGATCGGCCTCGGACAGATGAACCTGCACGGTTACCTGGCCCGCGAGCACGTCCACTACGGTTCCGAAGAGGGCCTGGATTTCACCAACATTTACTTCTACACGGTGCTGTTCCACGCTCTGCGCGCTTCCAACCGACTCGCTATCGAGACCGGCCAGAAGTTCGGCGGCTTCGAGAAGTCCACCTACGCAAGCGGTGAGTTCTTCGATAAGTACACCGAGCAGGAATGGGTTCCGGAAACGGAGCGCGTCCGCGAGCTCTTCGCTGGCCACCACATCCCCACCCAGGATGACTGGCGCGAGTTGAAGGCTTCCGTCATGGAGCACGGTATCTACAACCAGAACCTCCAGGCCGTGCCGCCCACCGGTTCCATCAGCTACATCAACAACTCCACGTCCTCGATCCACCCGGTGGCCGCCAAGATCGAAATCCGCAAGGAAGGCAAGATCGGCCGCGTCTACTACCCGGCTCCGTACCTGACCAACGACAACCTGGAGTACTACCAGGATGCCTACGAAATCGGCTACGAGAAGATCATCGACACCTACGCCGCTGCCACGCAGCACGTGGACCAGGGCCTGTCCCTGACGCTGTTCTTCAAGGACACCGCCACCACGCGTGACATCAACAAGGCGCAGATCTACGCATGGCGCAAGGGCATCAAGACCCTCTACTACATCCGTCTCCGTCAGCTCGCGCTGGAGGGCACTGAGGTGGAGGGCTGCGTTAGCTGCATGTTGTGATCAACCCCTATAGGTTGATTTATGGTGGCCTTGGCTACCCTCATAACTAAAGCGTACGACGGCGGGTTTCCACCCGCCGTCGTAGGCTTATCTCAAGAAAACCATCGCTTAAAGGGGATGAAATGACCGAAAAGGTCAAGCTGCTGACACACGTCGAGGCCATCAACTGGAACAAGATCCAGGACGACAAGGACGTGGAAGTCTGGAACCGCCTGGTCAACAATTTCTGGCTCCCGGAAAAGGTGCCGTTGTCCAACGACGTCCAGTCGTGGCACACGCTGACGCCGGATGAGCAGCAACTCACCATGCGCGTGTTCACCGGGCTCACTCTCTTGGACACGATCCAGGGCACGGTGGGCGCTGTTTCGCTGATTCCGGACGCCATCACCCCGCACGAAGAAGCTGTGTACACCAACATCGCCTTCATGGAGTCGGTGCACGCGAAGTCCTATTCGTCCATCTTCTCCACCCTGTGCTCCACCAAGGAGATTGACGACGCTTTCCGCTGGTCCCTCGAAAACGAGAACCTGCAAAAGAAGGCCCAGATCGTCATGGACTACTACCAGGGGGACGATCCCCTGAAGCGCAAGGTGGCTTCCACACTGCTGGAGAGCTTCCTGTTCTACTCC
Source organism: Arthrobacter sp. GW822-FHT05G07 (assembly GCF_058799755.1). Lineage (NCBI taxonomy): Bacteria > Bacillati > Actinomycetota > Actinomycetes > Micrococcales > Micrococcaceae > Arthrobacter > Arthrobacter sp. GW822-FHT05G07. The sequence goes on from NZ_JBXALT010000005.1 coordinate 93,676, forward strand.
GGCTTCTACCTGCCCATGTACTGGTCCTCGCGCGCCAAGCTGACCAACACGGCCGACCTCATCCGCCTCATCATCCGTGATGAGGCCGTGCACGGTTATTACATCGGCTACAAGTTCCAGAAGGGCTTGGAGAAGGTTTCCGAGGCCCGCAAGCAGGAAATCAAGGACTACACGTTCGAGCTTCTCTTCGAGCTGTACGAAAACGAAGTCCAGTACACGCACGACCTCTACGACGGCGTCGGCCTGGCCGAAGACGTCAAGAAGTTCCTGCACTACAACGCCAACAAGGCCCTCATGAACCTCGGCTACGAGGCCATGTTCCCGGCTTCCGTCACCGATGTGAACCCGGCCATCCTGTCGGCCCTGTCCCCGAATGCTGACGAGAACCACGACTTCTTCTCCGGCTCGGGCTCCTCTTACGTGATTGGCAAGGCTGTCAACACGGAAGATGAGGACTGGGAGTTCTAAGTCCTCCTGTGAGATGACAGGCTAGTTGGCCATTCTGACAACTTAGGTGGCCACTGGCCAGACAAGTTGGCCAACGGACAGGCTATTTGGCCGCTTTCGAGTCCTATGGACAAGTTAGTTGGCCATTTCTCCTAAGCTCCCGTCGATCGGTCCGTGTGTTTTGGTGCCCCTGTCACTCTCTGACGGGGGCACCCCGACTGGTGTTGGAACATGAGGGCTGAGGCAACGATGGAGCATGGCCCCGTGCGGTGCGCTGTGTGTGCGGCGTTCAGAGTTGGCTCCTAGGGGTTGCTCGGCCATATGACACGTTCCAGGGTGCTATAGCTGTTGGTTCCACGTTCATCCGTATAGGTCGGCGTGAACACCGCGGCCTGCCGGGGTTGGTCTGCGTTCAGCAGGCAAGCCGGCATCGCGTGTAGAAGCACCGGGGACAACAGATGCGTTGGTGTCCCTTTATCATCAAATTTTGTCCGTCGCGCTGACAGATGCTCGCGCCTAGAGTCTAGGCTTCCGGGGTCGAGGAAGATGCTCTCCTGCTAGGTCAGTCGGCGGCTCTTAGCAGGGGGACAGGACCGTGGCTTTTAGGACTACGAAAATTCAGTCAGTAGCGGCAGCCGACCCGGAGGCTCTCTACAGGCAGATCGCCAAGACCAATGCAGGTCCGGCCTATCTTTGGGGACATCAGCAGGAACTTCTCCTCGGCTGGCACGAACACTTCCGGGGCCACGAAAATGTTGCTCTGGAGCTTCCCACCGGTGCTGGGAAGACCTTGGTGGGCGGCTTGATCGCGGAGTGGATCAGGCGGGAAGAGCATAAGCCGGTGGCATATCTTTGCCCAACCCGGCAATTGGCCAAGCAAGCCCACGAGAAACTGGTGTCCTACGGTATCTCAGCCGTAGACCTGACCGGAAAATCGTCGGGCTGGCCGCCGGCGGACCGGGCAAAGTTCACCAGTGCCCAGTCTGTTGCGGTCGCCACCTATAGCCACGTCTTCAACGCATACCCGAAAATCCGGGACACCGGCACGTTGATTTTCGATGACGCCCACGCCGGCTCCAGCTATGTCTCGTCCGCCTGGACCGTCTCAGTTTCGCGGTCAGAGTCCCTTTACTTCACCTCACTGACTGCGCTCTCTGCCGGTCTGGACTCCGCGACGGTCGAAAGCCTCCGCGACGACGGATCCAGCCTCCGGAACGACGGCAGCGTCTACCTAGTCTCACCCCGAGCTGTCCTCGCGGCTCAGCCCCAGCTGCAGGCTGCCATCGCGGCGGATGGGAACAAGGACCGCGGATACAGAACGTCCATGATCGGGGGCAACCTTGGACTTTGCATGGTCTACGTATCCCACTCAAAGTTGGAGATTCGACCTCTTATCTGCCCCACAGCAACACACGATGCTTTCAGTTCGCCCCAGCGCCGGATCTTCATGAGCGCAACATTGGGGGAGGGGGGCGAGCTTGAGCGTTCTTTCGGAGTCCCTGACATCGCCAGGATGCCCATCCCGCGGGGTTGGGACAAAGAAGGCACGGGCCGAAGGTTCTTTGTGTTCCCGGCTGTCACCAATGAGTTGAATGATGACCCAGACCTTCTCGCTCCGTGGGTGAAGCAGACTATCGAAGTCCATGGCCGTACGGCACTTCTTACTCCCAGCGCAACTGAATCTTCAAACGTGCTCGAAAAATCAATTCCTGAAGGGTTTACTCGTCTGAACGGGCACACCGTCGAGAATGACATGGCAATCTTCACGAACGATGAGAAGTCGATCCTTGATCTCGCAAACCGTTACGACGGGGTCGATCTCCCCAACGAAGCATGCCGGCTGGTCATTTTGTCCGGCCTCCCCACTCAAAGCGATTTGCAGGAGAAGTTCCAATACAACTCACTCGGCGCCCAGAACGTCCTTCAGGAACGGATCAGGACCCGGCTGGTGCAGGGCATGGGCCGGGCCACGAGGAATCAACACGATTTTTCTACCGTAGTCGTTCTCGGCACTGAGTTGACGAACTTCATGTACCGCCCTGAGGTCTTGCAGGCGTTCCGGGAAGAAATCCAGGCTGAAATAGAGTTTGGCCGCGAGGAGAGCCTTGGCCGTGACATCGCAGACGTCAACGAGAACATGGCTGCCTTCCTGGCACAGAGCGAAGCCTGGTCCGCCGTCGACGCTCAAATCGCCACTGACCGCCTGATGAAGAAACGTGTCAGTCCCCACGGAACTGCTGAATTGGCCAGTGCCGCCTCCTTCGAAGTGCAGGCAATGGACGCCTTGTGGTCAGGGGATCTTGAGAGCGCGCTGCGGCAGGCACGCGCGGTGCTGGATGAACTGGCCCGTAACCCGAAAACCGGACGCTACGCTGCGCTATGGTTCCTGCTGGCCTGCAGTTGGACTCTGATGCTGGCCGATCAGCGAGGAGACTCTGAACGCTCACTGCATCGGGCCGCGGTTAAGCATTTCGCCAACGTGCGGGAGCACGCCCGCGGGACAACTTGGTTCAGGCACCTCGACCCGGAAGACCAGGACGGGGTGTCCGTCGAGTCCTACGACGAACTGGACTGCTTCGCCGCCGCCCAGATTGTAGACAGGATCAAGGCGAAGACGTGGGGGCGAGAAACCCGGGATCAGCTGGACCAGGCCGTGCGGGGGCTCAACCAAAACAGCTACAAGCCTTTCGAGGGCGGTCTAGTCACCTTGGGAATGCTGGCCGGTGCAAGCGAGTCGTTCGGCAACAACGGAGAGCAAGCAGCCCCCGATGCTGTATGGATCTTCGGTGACCTGCTGTGGGTAGCCTGGGAGGCGAAGAGCGAAGCAAAGCCGGGAGGAAAGGTTCCCGCCCGCTACTCCCGGGAGGCTAGTTCTCATCTGACCTTTACCGCCACCAAACGTACGGAAGAGGCCCCCGAGTCGTCCTTCATCTGCTACGTCACCCCTCAAACGAGTGCCGATGCGGGCGCCATGGCCGTCGCGGGCGAGGACGTATTCATGTTGCCGCTCCATGAGCCTTCAACTCTGCTGGCCCGGTTGGAAAAGGCGTGGGCCACTGCCCGGGCGATGGGTGACGGAGTAGAAGTCCTGACAGTGTTGCAAGCTCTAAAGCAAGAAGGGTGCCTACCGAGTCAGTGGATTGCGCACTACATGAGGCATCCCCTCAAGTATTTTTCGATGGAGCCGGTCTCAGGTGGGACAAAGGCGGAAGTGACTCCGGACAACGTCCAAGAGTCGACTCCCGCCGAGGATAAGGCCGAGTCCGGAAATGAAAAGGGCATCCACAAGAAAAAGGCCTGCGAAAGTCCCAGCGCAGATCCTAAGGCGCCAGCAATCAGCCCGCAAGATTCTCCGGCGGACAAATAAGTCGACTCTCCAGGAATCCACCACGGTGATTGAGAGCCCGTTCTAGGCTGCTCGCGTGCGAAAATGATGCCGTGGATCACACCCAGCCTCCAGACCAACCGGTTGTCAGCGAATTAGCTCCATTGCCTGAGGACGAATTTGGGGCGGCCGATTCCGGGCCCATCAGCGCTGATGATGCGAATTGTTGTCTGCTGTTTCAGGGCACGAACGGGGAGTCGTCCGGGCGGTATCTCCCGGGCGGTTATACGCTGAGTCTCAAAGGAAGCGTCACCGCACAGCATCACCTTACGGCCCTTCATGAGATCCACCACAAAGTATTGAACGATGACACGGCGTGGGGATCACTCATCCATTTCGCCGCCGAACACCCCGGTTGGGACACTGCCCTTCTCGCGCAGCTCGTGGGAAGCTGCAGCGTCATCCATGAAGCATTCGCCAGCTTCATGTCAGCCTCATATGCCGGGCTACGCCACGAGAACGTCGAAGAGGTTTTGGAAGCGTATCCCATCTACCGTCCCTTGATGGTGCGCATGGAGCGACTCCTCACGCATGTACCCCAAGGGCACCGGAAAGAGATAGCCGCCACTGCCGTCGCCCGATTCTGCATGAGCCCACCGGTGCTGGCGCTCGTATTTGATCTATACCCGCGCGCAGTGAGGCTGGCTGACATCCCATCCGCGTGGCACCCCGACCAGCGCTTTCGCCGCTTCGGCGGTGTTCGCCCGGCAACCATCATTGACGCGGTGAAAGCGGCAGACGCAGGTTTTCTCCGCACCTATGGACAATCAATCGATGCGCTGACTCTCGAGGCGACCGATGACCTGCTCGAGGCTGCGTGGAAAACCTGGGAGGAAACGTTTATCAACAGCGTAGTATCCTCAAACCCCCGGCTGCGCGATTTGGCCCACGTCCCAGCCAACGACCACCTAGCCGGGGTTGGGCAACTTGTTCACGCGGCTACCAGTCGCGGCATCCCCATGTCTCTCACCCAGGACTCAGGTGAGCGGGCGCTCAGTGATGCCGAATCTGTGCAGCGTATCCTCAGTGCGACGGAGCTGCGACTTCGCGAGGAGCCGTGGTCATCGGCTCTTGCCGAGATCGGGACTGACGTGGACAGTGCTGATGTGATGGGTCTGAGCGCAGCAGGGCCGGTACCGTTTTTGCTGATTCATGGGCGAATGCCGGTGCAGCTATCCGAAGCGTTCACGTTCTTGGCTGCCGACCCTGTCGACCACGAGGACCAACGGACGCCGATCTTTGCGGTGCGCTTGCTCGTAGATCACGATGGGCAGGACCTCATACTGAATGCGACGATTCCAAGCCCGAATGCCTACCGAGAACTGGCAGAGGCTTGGCCGGAAGAATACCTCCTCGCGAACTGCATCACAGCCAGCTGCTTCGCCCAGGGCGGGTGGCAGAAAGTGTGGTTGCCCGTACTGAACTCCCGTCCAACGGTGGTGTTGATGGACACAGGATTCCTGGGAACTATCGGCGCCGGCCGTTTGCTCGGTGCTGACGAGAGGGTCTATGGGGCATACATGGGGCTTGCCGACCCCACCGTGAAAGCCCTCATTCTCCACGTGGACGGCCATCCCCACGTCATCCTGGCCATCGCCGACGACCTCACCATCCAGCTTCTTGCCGGACAGCTCACGGACCTTCTCGGTGGGCGCCTCATCATGGACGACGACGACTGGTCCGAGTGGATGTCGGTACTGTCCGCTGTATCCGCTTCAGTGCTCGGTACGGAGTCATCGCTGCGCTTCAACGGCACGGCGTCTACCTGATGCGAGAGGTTTCCGGTCTGTACCATCACCGCGGCTGGCGCATCGAGGTCGGTGACGACGCAGAGGCAGCGGACGTACTCGTTGCTTCAATGCACGAAGCGATGCACGACAGGCTTCAAATGACGACTATTTACGGCTGCACGGTGGCGCTGCTCCAGGAACGGGCAACACGAGATCAAAAGGAGCAGGCTCTCGCACAGGCCATGGCGCTGCAGCGCGGTTCCGCCCGAGTTCATGAGGAATACGCCACCTGGATGTCCACGATTCCTGCCGGATGGGGAGTTGAAACTCTGAGGCAAGCGTTTCCCATCTATGCACGGCACCTGGTCCGTTCTCAAAGGCGCGTGCAAGCCCTGCATGGCCCATATCTGGCCATGCACGCTACTCAAGCGGTCGCCCGCGCTTGTATGCAACCGGCCGCCCTTACTGGACTTCTTGCTGCTGAGGACCCTTCGACGCTCACGGCGGGCATGCTTGATCACACCATGCGGCCAGATGTCAGACTGCAACGCCTGGAGCGTGCGCTTTCCCAGCATGGCTGGGGACCATTGGAGGGCTGGGCCGGCGATGCTGTCGACATGAGCCCGGAGCGTTTCGCAGATGAGAGCGACCCGGGGTGGGGTGAGCTCAACCGGGCAGCCTATGAATGGTGCCGCGCGCTCCTTGAGTCTTCGGGTTGCCCGACGCTGCCTTACGACGGGCACCTCCCACACGTGGATTCGCTTCGCAAGGCTATAGGGCTTCCTGAGAACGCTGCCGACGTGCCGTCTTCGTTGATTGCGTTGATGTCCGTCGAATCGGAGACGCTGGTCCTTGAGGACCCACTGCCTGCAGTTGTTCTGCCCGCGGGCACACCGCCCGCTGAACTTCTCGCCGGGGACGGTGACCGCAAGCACCTTTTTCTCGCCATCCGCCCCCGACAGCGCCTGCTCGAGCAGTATCAGCTGGGCGGTGGTTCCCTCAGCGATGCACCCCACGTGGCTGTTCTGCGCCGCGTACGTGAAGATGGCACCGTCGAAGTCCTCGACGTGACGGACCAGAGCCCAACCGCGATTTCCGGCGCCGGGGCCGTGGTTGTCAGCATTGCCATGTCTTCCCTGGCCCAGGAGCCCGTCCAGCAGTACTGGAAGCCGCTCCTCGGACGAGAACAGGCCTCCGTTCTATGCGATCTACGCCCGTCCGTGAACCTGCAGGGGTGGCTGCGGGAGACTGCCTTGACGGTGAGATATGCGATGGTTGGGATCGAGACCAGGGTCGGGATGGTTCGTCTGCTGGTGTTCCAGATTGAAGACGGCGCCAGCTCATCGCGCATTTACATCTCTCCGGTGAGCCGGCTGTACAGTTCCGGACTGTCGCTGTGGCTCAACGAATCCCAGAGCACGGCGGGGAGGGCCCGGCATGACGACACGCTAGGGGACCTGCCGCTGGTCCGATTCTCTGCTGCCCATATTCTTCTTGAAGAACGACTATTTTCCTTCACCGCAGGAGACACCCGATGACGACCACCGTTAACCTGTATGACTATTTCTCGGAACGGGACATTCCTGAAGAGTTCGACCGCGAATGGCTTAGCTCAGATGTGCTCGCCCCGCTCGGCATCAAAGCCGATAACTACATGGCGGACATTTGCGAAGACATCCTGGTCAGCGCTGCCGACAACATTGCCGGGGAACTCCATATGCGACCCGGAGGCTGGCGGATAAATCTTGGCACGTCCATCGTTCGTACGTTCGTTACATCAGCTGTCGTGGGTGCCGGCCTTTTCGTCGCTGGGGCCGATCAGATACCGCTGGAGCTTCTTCCTGCGGTCCTACCCCTTCTGGTGGACCTTAAACAAGTGCGCTTGAACCGACAGGACCGGCAACTGTTCATTCCTCTTAAAACCGCAGCCGCCGGGCTTGAAGGGTTCGCTCTGCATCCCGAGGTGCTCTACAACCGACTCGATCCCGCAGTAAGGGACCGGCTCAACTACGGTGATTATTTGGCCTTCACGGAGCGGCTCATCGAGGCAGGGGAACTCGACAACGCAGGCGGGGACGACATCCGACCCCGCCGCGATACTGCGTGGATCCGGATCACCCTGGAATGACGTGGCTGGAGCATCGGTCCAGACCCGTGGAAGTGAAGCATCACCGGTGTGACGTTGGTGCTTTCCCGAGGGGCGGACGGTGGTTCATGGCCGGACGGGAGCGTGTCAGTGCGCACTCAACAGGGGCGGCAGCGCCTCAATGCTGACAACCGGTGAGGTTGTTCGGAGAGTCGCAACGTGGTCGTCGCGGATTTGTATCCAGCAACGGGCGGGCTCGCCCACAGAACAGGATTCAAGCATGAGCAGGTCCAACACTTCAGCATCGCGGCGCAACTGGGACGGCTCGAGGTCCTGAAAATCCTGAGCGGCTTCTGTAGCCAACGGGTGACGTTCCATGGTTCTGGCGGTCAGGTCGATGACATATTGGCTACCCATGGCAGTGCTCACCAAAAAGCGGCCGACGTCATCGTTGCTCAGTTCCTAGGTCATCCGTCGATTGTCCGCCGTTGGCGGGTGCAAACAAAGAGCCACGAGTTGATCGTGGCCCTTCGGGTGTCGTTGCGTGGTTGCAGCCACCGCAACTGTCCATAACAGGTCGCCGGAGCGGACCGTGTACTTTGTGTCATCTCCAACCCGGCCAGAGTAGGCGGAGCAGGTTCCAAGGTCAAGGAATTGGCCCGGGAACGTTGACGGGTCCTCACCCGTACATCACTCTGGAGGTGCCCCCGAGGCCACTCGTACGAGGCCTTTCCCGTGAACAGGACCGGGTACAAGAAAGCCGGGTGCCCGTACTGCTCCAAAAGGAAGCTTCTCGTAGGCTTCAACGACCTTGCAACCCAGTATCCGGCCATTGCCAAAGACTGGAACAGTGGACAGAACGGGGGCGTTCGGCGCAGGAGGTCCTGCCGGGCAGCAGACTTTGGTGGTGGACCTGCCCTCACGGCCATGATCAGCACATGATGTTCCGCAACCGGCTTCGCGCCGGGGGATGCACAGCCTGTCCGCCGGATCGGAGGCGATCAGCTGAGACCGGACTGGCCCATCCCGCCTTGACTCCCCTGTAGTGCCGCAGGACTCTTATAAAGAGGACAGATGAAGACGAATCAGTCCTGGAGAAAGGCTGCGGGTGATGGCTGGCAGGCATACGAGAGGATCCGTCGTTACCGGCGACCTTCTCACCCGGGGTGAACATGATCTTTGTTCTTGCGGGCACAAGGACCCACACGCAATGTCGCGTGCCGAGCTTGCCAGCGAAGCGAATGGGTGGCGCCGTGTCGACCGTGCCGCTGCGAAGCTACGGGTCACCCTGGATGCAAGACTCAACCGAGCGACCCCGACGTCGGTAGTCGACCTGGCCAGGGAGTCAGGGGAACCCATACTCGGGCAGGGCTGGGAAGAAGTCACGGTGCGGCGCCTTAGCCTTGAGGCCCGCCGCCGCTGTGACTGCCGGTGCCATCGTTCGAAGGACCCCGGTCATGTGTGAGCAACTGTCGGTTGCTCTGCACGTTCAGCCCTCCAGGTGACCAAGCCCTCAATTCCGAGCCTGGTGCGCCGTGCTGAGGCTTCTGGTGATTGGTCATCGGATTCGCCCGGTCGGGCGGTGTCGTCCAAAATCAGTGTCAGCAAGAGATCCTCCGGAACGGTGTCCTCCAGTTTGTGTATGTCCAAGGCGAGCTCAGGGTCAGGAGCTCGATGTTTATCGAGGAGTGGAAGCGGCATGACGAATTTGGCGGCCAATCCCGCCAGCGACAGACGTCCTGACACTAACGCCTCAGATGTCAGCTTTTGGAGACGAACCATTCCCTCCAGTGAGAAGACAGAACTCCATACGTCGAGACGCTCGGCATCCGGTATGTCCGCGGTCTCGCTGCACCACTGGTCCACGAGCCAGGTGGTGGCTTGCTCCAGCCAGGACTGAACGAGAGCGTCTGCAAATGACGCGGTGACAAATATGTCTTGATCCTCCTCGTGAGGTTTGTGGGCTGCAGCTAGGTGATCCTGTTCCCGGGTCAAGGACCGAACTTGTGTCAGGGTCGACCCTAAGGCGGCGGGGCGGTGGAAACGTGACACCACGTCGTGAACGTCGGCAGGATCCCAGGCCCCCTGGCGGTGGATGAGCTTGGCCAGCCAGGTCACCTTGAGGTCGAAGCTTCCGATGTACCTATCGAAGGTGACAGGCCGCTGCGCCAACCCTTGACTGAGATAGTGGATCAATGGACGCAAATCCGCCTCGTAATCTGTCTGGCGTGTTGCTTTTCTAAGCGCCAGCATTTGTGTGTCTTCGACAGGATGATCGAACGTTCCCGGGCAACCTCCGCCGTGATGGACTTCGCCACTGCTAACGCGGTCCAGGTCCCTTCTGACGAGAACATCGGATACATCGCCTGCCGGGAGTGAGAACGTGAAGTAGCGCTTGAAGTATTCTTGCTCGTAGGCTCGGCAGTCCCGGTTCGCCCCTGAGGATCCCGGAGCATCCTTGGCGAATGCTTGAGGGAAGATGGATGAGAGGGCCTCAACCAACTCATGGGCTACGTCCTTTTCAAAGCCGCATGCAACTATCCTCTCCACCCATTTCTCGTCCTTCAGTACTGTCGTAATCTGCGATGACCCCTGGTTGATCGTTAGGTCGTTCGCCCACATCGGCAGCATGTTGTACAAATCCGCGAAGAAGAGCCGCAGGAACGTCAGAGCATAGAAATCGGCCGGATCAACATCCCCGCCAGCCAGTGGTAGAAACGTTCTTGCTTGGAGGGCAAATCTCTGACATGCCCGCGGCGTGGTCAATGAGGCCCACATGTGGTCGCGGTAGAAAGACTCGAACCGGATCTTTGGCGTAGACCCGCCTCCGTTGGCGGAGGCGTTGTCCAAACTGGGGCCAAGACTGTTGAACACTATTTCCTGCAGAAACCGCTGCTGCGGTGCCGGCAGATCCAGCGGGTACTGGACAATCTTCTCCAGATAGTCTTCCGCGCCAGCCGAATCGCTACCCAGAGCATTGCGGAGAGTCCGGATGGTTGATTTTCTGTCATAGGCGAGCAGGTAGTTGACCCGTGGAAAGCGACCGAGGAGCCGGACAGTTTTCATCAAGAGGAGAAGTTCTTTCGGCTGCAAACGGTCGACGTCGTCCACGACCACGAGGATTTTGACGCTTGCCTCCCGGATGGCGTTGGCAAGGTCGGTAAAGGCGGAGTCCCATGATTTGCTGGGCAGGAACTCCCGGAGTGTTTCCGCGGCGGCGGTGCCGACGACGGGAATCGCCTTCAAAGCCGGGGCGCCTCGCCGGAGTACCTCGATGGCCTTCTTTTGGACGCTTTCGTGCGAACCAACGGGAACGGCTTCCAGGATCGCGGAATAGAGGCCTGCCTGCAGGCCCTCGTCGTCCTCAAAGGACCAGGGGTTAAACCGGACGACCTTGACGGTGCTGTCCAGTCGCCTGGTTATGTAGTGAAGGACCGTAGATTTGCCCGATCCCCATGCTCCGACCAAACCAAGGACTGTGCTGTCATTGCTGTCGGAAAGCCCCTCGATCAGATTGGCTACCATCTTAACAAAGGGACCACGATCGAGCTTGTCTTTGTTCGGATCTGTCAGTGGGGCGTCCGCCCAAGGTTCAACCACATCAGCGAGTCTATGCGTTCAGATCATCGGACCCGGACCATCGGACGGGAAGTCGTTCGGGGCATGAGACTCGCAATCGCTGCGGATAAACGACCTTGACTAATGCCCAGGGCAGTTCCAACCTTATGAGGAGGGCCCGGATGATGCCGACTAGTCGTGGCGGCGATTGTACCGGGCCCTCCGCCATACGGTAACGTCAGGACCCCCATGGAAGTTTTGCTATATACCGACTGTCTGCAGGAGCCATCCCCAAGCGTCCGACACTAGTTCGCACAGTTTCTTGACCACGGGCATGTCCACTAGCGCGTTGGTCGTGGTTACCAGGACTGAGTCTTTATCTATATCGGCAGCCAAGAAAGTGATAGTTGCGACAACAAGCGACACCACAGCGACGCGGATAGCATGACGGCCGAGCTTGAACGCGTCAATGGAGGCTCCCAAGGATGCCACGGTGGAAAGGATCCCGCGGTACTCCACGTCCTGGTTAGTTAGCCGCTCGCACTGATCCAACTGGTTCTTTTGCAGCCGGGCTGCAAGATTCTCGTCAACCAGGCCGCCGGGCTGCAACTTGTTCTCGCCACCGGGCGCCGGGGTTGGGGCGTGTCTGGTCTCGAAGCGATGCTCTTCATTAGTCTCGGGGGATTGGGCTTGAGCGCGGGCGTGGAAACCGGTGATGTCACGAACCGCACTTGAGACGTCGAGGCTCGTTGTCAGGAAGTCAGATCTCAGCTTCTCCAAGTCCTTGCGTCGGACTTTTGTCCGTTGCTGATGTGCCCTGTCGCGCAGTCGGGAATATTCGTCTTCCATGCTGTCGAGGAGCGCCGAAAGGGCGAACGTGACCATGGTCTTCCGCAGGAGCTTATGGGCGCTGGTTGACAGTGCGTTGCTGCCGTAGGCGTGGGAGCGTTGGCCCCAAAGCGTCCACGTCCGGTCCTGGCCGTCCCCGAAGATGTTCGACGTGGAGGGTGTCAGCAGTAACCCCGGGAGCGTCGGAGATGTCCGGACGACTGAATCCTGATTCGTGAGTCCCAAGGCCCCAAAGACGTCGTGATTGGCTCCCCAGGCTATTGGGTCGTGCCGGTTGAGAAGCATCAGGTCCAGTACGAGGTGCGGCTCTTTGTTGGCGGCGAAGTAGCCGGGGCAGGCCTTCTTAAGCCAGCGACGGGCGGCCGCGTCAATATTGCTTCGCGCACTCTTCGCTTTGTCGATCGCAACATGTTTCCGGTCAAGTGCGCGTGGGACCCCTCTCAACCAACGAATTCTCGGTTTGAAGCTGTGATGCCACCGGCCATCCAGTTCGTCGTTGGCTTTAGCGGAGATTTGGAAGTGGGCAACTACGGCTGTCAAGCCACCGCCGATGCTGACGGCCGCCACCTCTACTTTCTCGAATTGTTTGGGAAGTTGTCGTCGGAACAGCTGAGCATCGTTGGAGCTGTGAGCGGGGACCCGACCGAGAATCCACCAGTCCCATCCGCGGCCTGAACGGGAAATGTCCAACATTTGGACGTTTCCCTGGCTCAGCCCACCCGCCAACCGGGGTTTGTCCCACCGGTTCTTCTTAAAGCGGGAGCGGAGCGCTAGCGAATGGCTGGGAGGGAACAACTCAACGGCCCAAACGCCGGGTATTTCTACCCGCTCATCCGTGGGCACTTCGAGGTTCTTTATCGGATCGGACTTCGGCCACGCCTTGTTGAGCTCGTGCTGTTCGAACACTTCGATGTAGTTTTGCGACCGTATCAGGGCCCTTCTTGCCCATCGTGGTGCTCGCTTCGCGATACTGGAGCTGCGCACTTTTCGAAGCAGCCACAGCGGCGGCGAGTACCACCGCCAGCCATTGCACTTCGAGGAGATCTTCTCCAGGGCATGCTCGCGAAAGTGTCCAGAGTATTGGAGGGATGGCCTATCGTCGGCGGCCGCTTCGTCGGTAGTCACTTCATCGCGTGCGGTAGTGGCGCTATCGGGCGTGATCAATCTGCTTTTGTCCATCCTGGAAAGGGCTGATACGTGCGAAGGCGATCAGGTATCCAAACCAGGACTCCCTGACCCGCGTTGGGTCTATCCCTTGGATATAGCATCCAGTGATAGCCGGGAGCAAAGCCGCGTGACGGAGCTGGATTGTTCAACGTGCCTCATGTGGCGCCGGACGCTCTGTTCGTTTCAAATTCGGCCGATGCCCGTGCCCGGCCGAATACATTCCACTGAGAGGTCCGCGCGGCGGCGTTGGTGAAGTTGATTACGGGTGGTGGTACTGGGATCATTAGATGCGTGCGCCGTGCTGGTCGACACCTTGTATCCGATACCAAGGTCAGTGGCAGAAAGTTTGCGGATTGGCCCTTGGCTCATGTCTCCCAGAGTGCTGACAGATTGCCACGCCACGAAGTCGTCGTCAGCGGCGGACGTGGGAATCATCAAATCCAAAACCTGATACGTAGGGTCCTCAGACCATGCAGACAAGAGATTTGACCCGAGCAGCGATGCGTCATCCGTGGAGAAAAGTGCGCGGAAGTCCTTCTCTCCCTGAGGCGACTTGTCGAACTTGAACACGTGCCTTAGCGCGTCTACGAGCAGTTGTTCATCATCCTGCCCCGCCGACATGAATGCGTAATCCCGGAAGAGGAAAGCGGCAAGCGCCTGCGCGTTAACCGGAGATCCACCCAGCAGGTTTGTGAATGCTTTTTGCAGATGTTTCTCCGACAGATGATAGTCACCGCCGGAACCGCTGACGACCTCGCCGACAAGCTTCCGTATAGAAGCTGTCCCGTAAGATCCGGAAAGGTTACGGTTCATCCAATAGCGGGATTCATCACGTACGTCTTGGTCCACGAACGGCCTATAGTACGGTTTGGTGCCTGGGCCTCCGGGTACCTCGAGGAACTTGCCAACTTCTTCTGCCCAAGAAGGTTGCAGATTAGTGGTCGACCCATATAGGACAGCGTGGCGTCGAAGAACGAGGTACGGCAAAAAGAACGAGTGAATCTTTGCCGCTTTGAGGTCGCTAATCGCCCATTTAGCGACGGGGACCGAAATGAACTTTGTGTCTTTGTCTGCCACGCCCACCATCGTAACGGCCTTCACACGCGAAACGGCCCGGCAGGCAAACGACACGGGATCGAGCAGGTCGCTCCCTGAAGTTGGCTGGATAAAGGCACCAGCGGCCTCAGGGCTTCGTCCGTTGGCTCAACAATCAGTTCCACGTACAACTGCGCACGCAGAACCTCGGGCACGAGGCTTATGTCGTAGAGCTTGGGGATCATAATTACGACGGGAAGCGAACACGCTTCACCCTGTCCTGGATCCCACACGGCTTCGTTTGGGTCGGATGCGGTGTGGCGGCCTCCCTGTCGCGGGATTTCACAAGGCTTCTATGGCGCCACGATTGTGAAATCCGCGGAACCCTGCAGTGATACCCCCCATACTGCCTCGCCGTCCCCGCACTGGAACTACCGTAGGGTGGCCGTAATTGTCTCGGCAAGGTGTTAGCCAATTCCCGTAGGCCAGGGGCAAGCCCTTGCCATTCAGCGGCTGCCGGCGACGTGGGCCACACCGATGCTCCGATGTTTGGAGCCGCTCTTTCCCGCGGCTCCTTCGGAGCGCACCCACCGCGGACCATTGCAGCCATACCCGTCGAAAGTGGCAAATAGCCGCCCTCGGGAGCTCAACCAAATATTGGCGGACGAGTCAGGGGCGGCGTTTTCTCGTCGCCAAAGTCGGAGAAGGGAAGAAGCTTCGAAGGTGAGCTCGACCGCGTGGTCTCGGTACTCTTCATCGACAGAATTGACCCAGATTTAGCCCTCCGACTAAATTTAGCCGTAGGACTAAACGCGTGTAAAAGAGAAACTAGGCGGGCCACGACGTGTTGCAGCCTCGACGGACGACGGAAGCTGCCGCAGGCCGCCCCGTACACAGAGGTCTGCAGGGCAGTACTTAGGGACTAAACCGGTCCGTGCCCCCCGAGTTCAGCGCCGGAAACAGGTTGATTCTCGCGACGTCCGCCATGAAGGTTGTCTGGATCAGGAGCCCCCGTCCTAACCACCTTCGACACTCGCACGGGTGTGTCAACTGGTGCTCTGAATGTCAGTGCTTTAGACAAGATGACGGACTCGTGAAAGAAGGATGAGGACTTTGGCTGACGTTTTCAGCAATACGGAGCTGCAGGCGCTGCGTGGCGAAAAGCTTATGGACGACTTCATGCGGGCCGGCACAGAGCCATGGACCGTGGTCTACGCCGGCGAGGGAGTGTCCACCAGGCCGGTCTCGACAGTCGCCTACTCTGTACTTGCTCCTCCGGCGTTAAGGGCCGAGTTCCTGGACGAAGAGGGCTGGGATGTCCTTATTGGCTGGGGTCGACCCGGAACCATCACATCCTTCGGCGAGACGCGTCAAACGTCATACGTACAATTCGGCAACGACGACGGCTGGGAACCGCTTGTCATCGTAACCGACAGAGCAGGCACCCGTGAGGCCGAGGTAATCCTGAACCAGGAGTTCCGGCTGGTCTTTGACTTGTTCGAAGACAGGGCTTCAGGAAACTTCGTCAGTGTTGAAAAGGATGGCACTGAGAATGTTGTTGTCGAGGTGTCGGGACGAAATGTCCGTATTAGGACTCCGTACCTCGCTCGCTTCCGAGCCCTCAAACAGCTCGACTTGTGGCTCTACACCGAAACGATCAGTCACTTCCCCGCCTTGAGCCAGGACGGTGACTTCGAGCAATTCAACACGAAATGGAAGAACGCCGATTCTGCCGGGCTCAACCATGTAGGCGTCAGCCTTAGTTACCCAGCGGCCTTATTCCGTGCCAAAAAGTACTTCGGTCCTGCCCCGATTGAACACTGCAACTTATGGCAATACGAGACTCGGGATGAAACCTACGAGGAATTCATCATCGGGGAAGATGAAGTCGGTCGGACCATCAAGTTCACCTGTGAAATAGACAAACTGGGCGATTACTTTGGGAAGAACCCTGACGCGCCAAACTACCTCACACCTGTCTTCTTCCGTAGCGAAGTTCTGCAGAAGTACTACAACAACCCTGAGCTCTACGCGGTGACAGAAGGGTCCATATCCTGCACAGGCCGTTGGCACCTAAGGCTGGACAACGATCACGGCGATCACGTGGCCGTCTTCTTGGGGGATTTGGGTGGGGACCTTCCGGAGTCCGAGCGTCAGTACTGGCGAGCATTCAACGTGGCACCCTCAGGGGCTATGAGCGGCAGCTATGTTCGCCGTTCGTTCTTGGGGCAGTGGGCCGACGCGGAGTAGCCTGACCATCAATTGAAACGGGCTTACAAGGACGTTCAGTCACGGTGGCTCCAGGTCCATGGATGGCAGCTGCATCGGAATCCTCACAAGATCGACGAGGGGATCCTGGATAGGTTGCACGTTCCCCTCAATGAAACTCAGACCGAGTTCGAAGACCAGCTGATGATCCTGGCGAAACTTCTTGTTGATTTCCTGAACGACAAAGGGATCGGAAGAGTTGTCGGCAAGGGACCCGAGAACGAAAGAAGCTTGGGAAAGCTCCAACGATTCTTCGAGAAGGTCGGCTACGACCAAGCCGATGAGGACCTTTCCTTGCTCAGAGAAATTCAGGAGCTCCGTTCAAGGGTGGCCGCCCATACGAAGGGCTCAGATTACGACAAGTACATCGCAAGTAAACTCGCAGGGATGTCGAAGAAGGAACTCGTCAGGGACCTCCACCGGAGATCTACACTGATGTTGCACCGATGGTCTGAGCTTGCCACCGCGGACGGTGGCAAAGACGTCGGCCAGATCTAGCTGCAGAGGTGGGCCGGCCGGTTCTTGGAGGCTGTGAACTGATACTGAATCAGCTCACAATCCCAGGCCACTCGTTGGCAGACTTTTACTTCCAGCCCTTGATAGCTTCGATGACGAATGGGGCTATCACCGCGAGGACGGCGAAGACTAGCGAGCCGATAGCAACCAGGAAGTTCCGGCCGGCAGCCTTCTGGGCTTGAAGGTCCCGGGCTGCAGCCTCCTCTGCTTGGGCGCCCATCTCAGCCAACATGTCCTTCATGACGTCGGCCGTGGCTTGGATATTCACACTGTTCCGCTCTTCGCGGTCTCGCTCTTGCTGTTTGATTTCAGCAATTTCATCCCAAGTCTCTTGCGGCACCGTGTATGGTGCCGGGTCGAACGTCGGTGTGTAAACCTGCGGTATTAAGTCCTGCCGGTGAGAATCGACGCGGTCCCTGAAGCTGACCTGGTTACTGTCCGGGGAAATGGAGTTCAACCGGTCGTACATGCTCTTGAAGCTCCCCATGAGGTTGCCTGTGAAGGCCTTATTGAATCCCTGCATCGTTTCGCTGAGCATCTTGTTGGCCTTGTCCAGCTCAGCACGCTCTTCAGGGGTCACCTCGATAGGGATCCCGGCTGCCTCTGCTTCCGCGATTTCCTCGGCTCTTTCGATGCTGAGACTTCCCTCATGGTGTTCCGGGACGCGGAAGATTTGCTTTTCGGGGTGCTCACTCATGAGTACTATCTTGCCTCCGCCTACGCTTCAGTAATGGAGCAGCCACCCCCGAACACTGGCCTGCTTGTGGATAAGCTGGTGACAACCTGTGGATAAACCCGGTTGAAATGTGGGTAAAGCGCGTGCAATGATTAGTGCACAGAGACCCGCCGACTGAATAGTCTCCGTATGGTGCGCGTGCTTCTTCCTGAAGATAGGTCGGTGGGTCGCCCTTTTCCCTCAGCCAAAATCCCAGTACGATCCGCTCGGCTGGTACGAGCGAGGACGAATCAGCTTCAAATGCTTCGGATTCGCGGGCTTATGAGTCCGCTCGCCCCGTTGTATAGCTCCCGCGACCATGTCCGCCAACTGAATGCCAACATTCTGCTTTGAGTCAGCCCACTCGACTTTCGCGATTGTTCCCGGCCGTGCCCGGTTGGCCATGGCCATAAGGTAGGCCTGGTCCGTAATACCGAATGCCTTAGTGTCTTGGCCGTCGATGACAACTTTGGCTCCATGTATCGTTCCGAACCCGTGGCTGAGCAGTTGTCGGATGGCGAAGCTCTTAAGTGCAGCAGGATTGTTGCGCAGATGCCCGCTGTAGATCCGGGATTTGTCCATCACGATGGCCCTGATGTTGTACTTGATGCCTTCCGTGCACTCGAAGAAGCAGTCCTTTACGCGTTCCTTGGTTTTGGAGTACTTGAACTCGGTCTTGAGCCCGTTCTTTTGCGCACAGGCTTCCATGCAGGCCTTGAGCTTCAGAATCTCTGAGGGGTCCCTGAAGACACAGGCGGCCATGATGAGGTGGCTGCTGGAGCCTGACTCGAACTTGAAGCCGCCGTCGCCCGAGTCATCGATGAAATATGCACCTCCCCATCTTGCCTTAACCCACCGACAATATTGGGGGATGAGCGCGTTGTTAGGAGCAGTTAGCTTTCAGGTTGATGTTCCAGCCATTGGTCCAGGTCGTTGACCCGGAAGAGGAGCTTCCCGGCGATGAGCCGAGCTTTGGGGCCTTTGCCTCTGTTTCGGAGTTCCCGGAGGGTTGTCACCGACATGCGGAGGGCTGCTGCTGCTTCCTCTATGAGTAGGGGCTGATTTGGCAACGTGATTTCTAGTTGTTGGCTCATCACCAAACTATGCGCAGGCAAATAAGGAAAGAGCAACCAAACAATAGTAGACGCAGAATCGCGCAGTAATTTCTTGGGATGGTTGTTATTAATTGAATCTCGTGGAAGGCTGACGGGTACCTACTGATCTATACAACCTGAATGAGGGGCGCATGGATACCGATGAACTCGCTCGCCACATAAGCCGTCAAACTCTAGATTGGCCGGATCCAAGTTGGAATAACCCCACCAGCAGGATGGCGACTAACGCCGAGATGCGAGTCAGCAAAGTAATAGGCGACAGTCGAATATTGTGGGCCGTAGGGACCGTGGACGAGGAAACGCGCTTTTCGATCGTCGCATTCGCGGAGCCGTACATAGTCTTAGATACCTCCGAAAAGGTGCCAAGCGGAGAGACGTCCGAAGGAGTCACTCGAGTCATTCCGTGGACGGCTCTAAAGGGTGTCACCCTTAACCGATACCAGCCGGCCGGCAAGACAGCCAGCCAGACAGAAGCTGTGCATTTCTCCATCCATTTGGACGATGAGCCAAGCATCGAGGTTAGCGGCAAACGACTGGAAGGCCGAACGGACGGCCTCGAGTTGTTGGACTACGTGTTATCCAAGCTGGCCGCAAAGTAGGGCTGGTGCTTTGGATGCGGGAGATTGGGTAGCTGTAGCAGCGGCGGTTATTGCCGTCATGGCTTTGATTTTCTCGGCCAGGCAAGCCAACTCTGCCAAGGAACAGGCTCAAGCCGCGAAGGACCAGGTGAAGATAGGGCAACGCCAGACGGAGATGCAGGAGCAGCTGTATAAAGATCAGCAGCAACCATATGTGTGGGTGGACTATCGAGTTGACCCCATTTCGTACTGGCTGGTGGATCTTGTCATTAAGAATGAGGGTCCAACCACGGCGCGCAACGTCAAGATCACTCTCGATCCAATGGTGGGGAGAGCCAAGAACCTCGCGGACATGGACCTTGCCGGGCTTCCCGGCTTTGTTGACGGGTTTTCTGCTTTACCGCCAGGCAGGGAGATGCGGTGGAGCCTAGGTTCCCACACCGACATATACGACCAAGGTGTGCTCACGCGCCACGAGGTAAAGATTGCGTTCGACGGCCCCTTCGGACCCGTAGAGCCCTATGTTTACACACTCTCCTACGACGATATGAAGTTCTCAGCCCTGCGAGATCCTGGCCACATCGGGCAAGTCGCGAAGGAGCTGAAGGAGATCAAAAAGTCCGTCGAGAAAGGCGTTGAGGCTGTCCGAAGCCTGTCGCCAGACGACCGTTAGTGATCACAGGGTGAGCACACACACACACACACCAGACGAAGCAAGAACTCCTCAGAGTGGCTCGACCGCCCAGATCCGGCGAAATCGCGCCATTTAAAGCAAGGGAGAACAGTGCCAAGTGTTCCCGAAACAGGACTGCTTCATCACTGTAAATCAGCTGGCAGAGCATACGGGAAGGCCCGCGCGAACGCTGCTCTGACGGGCCGAGGTGAAGCCCCCAAAAGCGTTGCGCCTGTATCACATGTGCGCTGCTCGGGGATGGCTGAGCGATGATTCCCACTATTTGCTTCCGGGCCATGAAAGGCACGGTGAATTTGCCGTCAGCTGGCTTGCCTGTAGGCGGGGTGACCCGTCCGACGTATGGTCGCGTTGCCTCGATGGGTCTTCAGTAGCACTTCGGCGTCACATTCATCCCACAAGCTATGACCTTCCTGGCTCATCGCAAGTACTCCCATGGCACTGCACAGTTCCCCGCCATGAGCGTGCCTAGGTTCCGGGCCGATGGAGATGGCTCGTGCACGTAACTCAAGTTTTCCAAGCCAGCGTTCGTGAAGGATCTGGGAACAAGCGTCACCCGCTTCAGAGGTTCCAGGGAGTCGTTCATGACCCACGAAGTGAACGTGACGATCTGGCCAACTGATGCCTCGAGAACATCACAGGTGTGCACGAGGGTGATACCCGTGACCAGCGGTCGTTTGGAAATGTCCCTCGGGCTGCGTCCTTTGACGAGCCTCAGATCAGCAGCGAGCCCGGCGAGCCTGTTGAGCCACACCCGAACCGTTGCCACGGGGACACCGAGGCGAACGGCGGTGGTGGCCGGGCTGAGACCTGCGGCTACAGACGCCAGAAACTTTTCGCGTATCAGCTGGTCTTCCTCATGGTCGGTCAATCGTTGGGGGACGTCGTTCGTGTCTTCGGCACCGGTGCTTTCGTGGAGGGCAAGGACAACGGACATATTCTTCCTACTCGTCTTGTTGGGAAGGGGAGTTGGATCTACACATGAGTAGCCTCCACAGTCAGGGAAGTGACGCTTGCCCTGCAGTGAAGGTGTTCCCGCGACAAACGGCGCTTTATTCGGCGCTGCACGGGGTCGGCCAGGTTTGCCGCACGTGTCCATCCCCCCGGCGGAGATCACCAGAGCCAGGGGGCCGTTGGCCGGACAAGGCAGCCGGGTCATCTCCAGCTGTAGGGAGAGAGCGCTGTCGTTCAATGTCTGGGCAGTGCACGTTGCGGTGGCAGGTTCGGCTGTGTTGCAGATCCAGGGCGGGCCCGGGAGAGCAGTGATGCTGAACATGGTGGTGCCCGTTGTGAGCTGCATTCGGACATCGGTGATACGGCTGTCGGCAAAGTGTGCGGTTATTCTCCCTGTAACCGTCGTGCCGGAGTGGTTGGTCACGTAAAAGTCGAGCAGGGGTGCGGGCGCTGAGGACGCGGGTTGTGCGGAGGACCCGGGACTGAGGGACGTAAACCGGTGAGGACGTGGTGCCTGAATTTCCTGATCCACTGAACCCTGCGATTCCGAAAGCGGTGGCTATGACCAGCATCATCCCGACGAATGAAGAGAACAATGCATCGACCGGGCTGTCACGGCGGATGCCTGGGGGTTCCTGTCTGTCTTCGTCCCGAGGATAAATGGCTGCAAGGGGGGGTGGTGGCCAGAAGCGGCAGTATCGCGGCACGTAGTTTGCCAACATCCCGGATCTGGTAGAGGACTGATTGGCACTTTTCGCAGGACTTGAGATGGTCTTCAAGTTCAGTGACGTACTTTGGGCGGAGTGTGTCCAACACGTAGGCCGGAATGTGCGGGTCATCGTCCGGCATTCTTGTGCCCCGTTGGCGACAAGGCGTTGCTGCAAATATCCCAGCCGTAGACCGTCTTTCGCGCGGCGGTGCAGGGCGACGGTGGCATTCGGTGACAACCCCAATAAGGGGGCTGCCTCACGGGGCTGGAGTTCCTCAATTTCCAGGTACCAGAGGACTTCCCCTCTGCCGGCCAAATAGCTGACGGGTTGACCCGAACGCAGATCCAACTGGCTGCGATGCGGGTCCGCACAGAAAGTGTCGTGTCGAGTCCGGCTTGTTGGCTAGGTGGAACCGGAAACGGCTGAGATTCATCGGGCCTGAATCAGGTACATTCGATGGGATCACAAGCTGAGGGACAGGTATCGACATTGGCGACTGGGGAAAAATCACATGGGGGACCCAAGGCTAAAGACTCATTGAGCCCCCCACCTGCCGTGCACCAACGTCATCTCACGGCTGAGGGCGAGTTCCAGCGTATCGGGCACGGCAGGCGGTGGTACGACGTCGCCTTCAAAATGCTTCGTTTTCTCGCGTTCTCTTGGGCCGCAAGAGCTCTTCCTGAAAGTTGGTCTCGCAGCCTTCATCGGCCGCTTCATCATCTGATGCAACTGAACGAGATTGATCGAATGCAGGTCATGGGGCCAGATGATGCGCCGCTCTTTGTCCCTGAAGATGAGCACGTATCCGTTCCGGGAATCTGGGTTGTAGATTTTTTCCCGCCAAGCCTGATTGATTCGTTGGACCATGCCCTCCGACGGAACCACTGGGACAACCGCCCCCATAGCGGGGGTGAGCCCAACATGGACACCATCCGGGACTCACGACGCGGCTCGGGACCTTCCTGGTGGAAGATAGCAGACGTCCCTGACCCGCGAAGCATAGGTTTCTTCGCCAAGCAGCATCGCGACGAGCTGCCGGAAGAATTCGACACCGTCATGCTGAAGGGCTTCCCAATTGGTGAGGGACTAACCGCTGTCGTCGCCTTCTTTCAACTCAGCCCGGCCGGCGCAGCGCAATTGGACCATGTGTGGCATGCCGACCACGGGCCATCGATTCCCCGACGGGACGGACGACTTTCGTTTGCGGAGGATCACCGCTGGACTGCCATCCGGGTCACCCAAGAGTCCCGGCAGCGCCTCCACGCGCTGGCCAGGGATTGGATGGAGTCAAAGTGTCCGGGAGCCTTCGGCCAGGAAGGACAGCACCAACCGCTGCTGGACCTCCTGCTATTGAGCAAATTCGACCCGTCGGCTGGAGCAAAAGCGGACAAGGATACCGAGGACTGCATGTGGGCGCTCGGGCAGAGCGCTTCGCCGACCACCTGCCTCACATCCCAGAGCCTAAAAGGGCTGCTTCTGGAGCAGGCACCGCAAGACCGCACCACTGCCATCAAAGACCGGACGTGGGCGCTCTGGGGAAATCGTGATGTCCTCATCTCCAAAGATCCGGACATCCGGGAACACAGGGGCACCCACGACCGTGCCCTTGCAACCTATGCAGACCGAAGGGTCAGTGACTTTTTCGTTCGCCTCGGCCTGACAGAGTTTCTTGAGCTGCTAAGGGCTGGAAGTGCCACCATGCGCGATACGGCCCGAATGCATCATGGCAAGTTCGGGAGCCGCGACTTAAACCGCCTACGCCAGCGATTCTTGACTGCCGGCCTTGACTTCGCAAGCATCGAACGGGACATTCGTCAGCACAATGCCCGTCCGCGGAAAGATCGCCGGGAGGTCCGTTTCACCCTGGATCGCACCCCGTGGTTTCGCGAGAAGGCCGCGGCAACCGCGATGAAACCCTTTGAACCCATACTGCTCAATGACGACCTGCGAACCAAGCAGATCCAAACCGTGACCGAGCTCGTTGCCTTTGATCGGAGCTACAGGGAGGTCCTTGGAACTGTCGCTTCGCTGGGTGCCTCCATCGATTCCTACAAGGTGCAGCGCTTCGCCATCTGGATAGCCGTAGGGTCAGCGATCGTGGCCTTGGTAACCCTCTGGATCACCCTTATCGGACCGGCAGAAACGGCGGACATGGTCCGGGACTGGACGCGATCACTCCGTCCGTAGCAACTTTCGATGTCATGGGCAGAGGCGTCGCTGACCGAACGTATGATGATTCATGACCATTCTGGATCAGCTCATTGACGGACTGGCAGACGATAAAGTTTCCACCTCCAGCGCGCTACGCAAGTTCCTGGTGGTCGGCAGCCGACTCCAGTCAGTGCCGCTGAAGCTGTGGGCAACCAGCGAGCTGAACGGCTATGCCCAAACGAATACGCCAAAGCGGGATTACCCGCTCTACAGAGGGCCACTCACCACTCCAGTGATCATCGTGTTTGTTGGTCCCATGAACCGCTCCCAACCGCATCCCTTGCAGAGCTACGAGGTACCCGACTTCGAAACCTTCCGGAAGACCTTCTTCACGACTCACTTCGGTCAGTCCCTCGCGGAGCTTGAGCAGCTAGCTCACGCCCAAGAGGAATTGCAGATGCCTTGGCCCATCAGCGCTGTGAGTATGCTCCGGGACTGGTCCCGGCAGGGCGAGGTGGCTCGGCTGGAGGACCACGAGATTCACTCCGCCCGTCAGGTCGTCACGAAGCCGCAACTTCACGGCGTTATCGACGCCATTCGAAATACGGCGCTGATGATGGCGCTCGATCTTCAAAGCGATCTCCCGGAGGCCGGCCAAGCGGGTGGTCCTACGACGAGTGATGAGGACGTTGCCCGTGCCGTGAACCTCCACTTCGAGACCCATATCCACGGCGGAACCAACAACCTCGGGATGGGTCATCAGGTTGCCCTGAGAGTCCACGTGAGCCAGGGCGATGTTCAGTCCCTGCTCGCGGCACTCAAAGAACTCGGACTCGGCAGCCACGACCGGGCTGCACTGCAGACCGCTGTGCAGGAGGATGGCAATCGCCCTGGAAGCGCCGTCAAAGCCTTCCTCGCCAAGCTCGGTTCCGGGATTGTCCAAGTTGGTGGAGAGGCAGCCAAACCCGTGGCCATCGAAGGCATCAAGAAAATCATCGAACAGTTCACAGGAATCGTGGTGCCCTAAGGCTTCCAATAGCCCCCGCGCCGAGGGATTGAAGGAGTGCGGAGCATCAGAGACCCGCTGGCCCATCCCTGGACGTCTTGGGCGCCAGCCGGTTCTAGGATGGAGCGGTGTCCGAAGATAAGAAAAAGCACCGCTTCATGACCATTGAGCAGGTCGCCGAAGAACTGAACGTTTCCATAGCCCAGGTGCGGGCGCTGCTGAAGACCGGCGACCTCCGGGGGCTCCAAGTCGGCGGCCGGAACGTATGGCGCATAGGTGCCAGCGACGTCGAGGACTACATCGCCGAAGCGTACGTGCGCACCGCTGAGCGGATCGCCGCCGGTGACTTGCCTGAGTGACTCGTCTGTTTCTGAAGGCTGGAGGGCGGACATGACTCCAAGGCTATGTCGGACGCGCTGCAGTTTTTACTTGTGGTGCGTGACCGTGACCTGTGTGGCCACGGTGCGTGTGTAGGCTTCGCTGACCTTTCCCTCGCGGTGAGCGAAGAGGGGTAGCCCTTGCCTGAGTCGTCCACAGTGGGCTGAGGCTCCCAAGTGCAATGCAGGGCCTTCGAATGGTCGGCGTTTTCCCCTATGGAAGGGATTGCGGCGATTAATTGGACAGCCAGTGCAGACACCACCAGTTCCTCGTCCGGTGCGATGAGGCCCCAGCCTCCCTGGAACGGCATCGTTCCTTCAGGAATCCCACCCTTAGCGTTGGGCGAGCCCGCGAGAAGGATTTTGGTCAAGGTGGGGTGGTCGTTGGCCGTATGCCATGTGTATGGGTGATGCGATTCTTTGTGGTCCAGCATGGCCCGGAACGCCCTGGCCCTCTCCAATAGCGGATAGGCATCTTCCATGAAGATAGCGGATAGGCATCTTCCATGAAGAGGCCCTTCGGTTTCCACCACTTCAGGAATTTGGCAACAGAGTGTGTTGGACCTTCACCGAATGTTCCGGAGTGTCGTCGAACCAGCGACAACAATGCGGATACTGCGGAGTAGTACGTTTGGAAAAAGTCCTGCGTGGCGTTGAAGAGCGCTTCCATTTGCCGCGGTGTAGCGGGGGGTATTCGGATAGTAGATGCTCACCGGTCCGAACGGGCCCCGGGCGGCCTGCAGTTTGTCTCTCTTCTGAAGCAGGTTCTTTAGTGATTCTTCCAGGTCGGTCACCGTGTGCTGCTGGGCTTCGCTGGATTCCCAGTGGGTGAAAATGTGGGCCCAGTAGTCGGTGTACTGAGGTCCTACCCTGAAATGGAAGGGGATTTCAGGCGTGGTCGTTTGTGATGCCATTGGCGTGGGTGCCTTTCCGGAAGCCGCTTTCGCCATGCTGAGTCTAGCCGCGAAGATGGACAATATCGTCGGAGCCGGGACGAGCCAGTGCTCTGGCGGGTTTCAGGTGGTTTCCAGCTTAGCGAGTCGTTCCCCGATGCGGCTCGACTGGAGTTCTGATGTGGGCTCTGGTGGGGCTGGCCTTTTTGGTCGCAGGTCTGGAGTTGGCTGCGAAGGGTTACATGGGCCACGACCCCGGCATTGTCCTCGAAAGACTTTTTCGTTTCATTGCTTTCTATGTACTGATGACACTGCTGCCCTTCTACCTCGGGGCCTGGATATGTGTCCCATTGAGGCGGCAAGGGCCACGCGGTGCTGTCATGGACGCCGCGGTGCGCGCACAGGCGCGACGGTTGATGAAACTTAGAAACATAGCTGCCCCATCAACCCTTCAGAGCGAGCCTGCCGCACGGATGAGGAGGGCGATCTCGCGTCAAAGCAATTCCATTGCGGGGCGGCTTCAGCCGCTCCGTTCCGTGCTTCCGATCATCACCCTTGCTGGCCTGGGGATCGTGCTGCTGTCCGTTGCCGTCGGCCTGTTGGTTTTCGGTCCTCAGTCTGTGCTGGCGGCACTGGGAAGTTGATGAAGACGAGTACGGGGGCGCTGGCTGCTTTCGGGGCAGCCCACGCGGCGTTACGGCTTGCTGCAGTTGACCACCACTGACCGCAACAAATGTGAAATGGTGGACTTGAGGCTCTGGTCAGTGGCCGCGCCACCTCCGTCCAGGCGTGCGATTATTTACCTGTGGCGCTGGCGAATGAGGCCAAATGGAACTTCGGGGTGGGCCCGGACTATGTACCGACCAGCGGCGAGCCGCGTGACCATGATGCCGATCCGGTAGGCAGTGGCCGCGACAGCCACGATGTTGATGGCTTGATTAAGTTCCTGGTCCAATTGATCTGCGGCGTCGACGCTGATTTCCAGGACGCCGGGTGCTGGCGGTCGCACGTTGGATGCGGCATCGGCTGACCGTTGTGCCGCTGCAGGCCTCGGTCCTTCTGCCGACTTTGTAATGGCTGGTATTTCGACTCTCATTCAAGTTCCTGCTTCATAAAGCTGTCGGTCTTCTCGGTGGCCGGGCCAGGATCTTCGCGTCATTGCGGACATTCAGGTCAAGCGCTTGTATTTCGTGATCTCTGTTCGTTCGAATAGCTTCCTGCCTTTTCCTCCAGATAGTTGCAACCAAAGGAGGGAACCATCCCCGCTGTAAGTGTCGACAGTGCCTGTCACTGTTCGTCCTTCCCGAGTATGAAGAGCCACCTGGTCTCCTTCTTGTAGTTGGCTCCAGGCGGGGGAGTCTTCCGTGGGTCTCGGTTTGGCACGGGGCGGCATGCTTGTTCCTTCCTATAAGTCGACGCAGATGCACCAGCTGATGATGAGTTTGTGTTTCAGGACAAAGTTGGATCCTCGCTTTACAACCGAGATCGCCAGCCTGTCAGGTTGCCTGCCGCAGGAGGAGGCGAGTCAGCCCCCTCCTGCGGCAGAGGTTGAACAAAGCATTGGAGCAGGACGCACACGGGCTCGACAAGCGTTCCCTGTATGCGGGGTGAGCACCCTGAATGGGCCCCTTTGAGACGGGCCTCGGCGCACGCTCTGCCGAAGTCCGAACGCCAAGGGACGGGTTTGGGTGGAACATTGACCGGCCCTCGGCGTTCGGGGGCGGCTATTGATGCAGGGTGGGCAGAAAGAGGGAACTTTGGCCCGCCAGGTATATCTCGCTGGGGCGGAGGACGCCATCGGCCCTGCAAGCGGAGAAGCCCAAGCGCAGACGGTATCCCGGCCGTAGGACCACACCCGTGGGCTGGAATTGCAACAACACTTCGTTGGTGGTCTCCAGGCTCAGCGGCTGCTCTTGTGTGTGTTTGTGGTGGACGTACTCGATCTCGCCGTTGGCAAGATACCGGGATGCGTGCTCGTCGATCGTTCTGTGTGACAGGCGGAGACGGGCTTCGGTGAGCTGCGTGACGTCCCCGTTCGGGTCGACAAGGCTAAGCCTGGCGTGGAGGTCAATGTCACGGCATTCCGGCGACGCCACGTCCAACTTCAAGATCGGCGCGCCCTGGATTTCCGTACCCTCCGGGATGTCCAAGTCACGGGTCACCGTCTCGCCCCATAGGTGCATGCCCGAGTTTGTGCCTGTGTCCATGAAGACGGGCACAGGTGAAGGCGGAGCACTCATCGGCCATCCCCGGAAGGTCTCAGTGACGGGAATGGTGGGGATCTCGGCTCCCAGGGGAACGGCAAGGTGGGAGCCGGGTAGGCGGCGTCCTCTGGAGGAATGCCAGTCTTCGGCGCCGATCATCCAGAATTTGACGTTGTCACGTTCTGTGGGGTTCTCGCCTTCGCCCTTGAGCCAGTAGGCGAGCCAGTTCAGCAGTTCGGAGGAGTCCTCGGGATACTGATGACCCCATGGTCCGAAAACGAGACGCTTGGGCGCTTTCAAGTTGTCGAAACCGCGGAGGGTGCCCCGTCCGAAGTAGTCAAAGAGCCCGCCCATGAACAGGGCCGGAACCTCTATTGAGGACAGGACACGGTATGCGGATCGCTCCCAGAAGACTTCACCATCGAGGGGTGTGGCTTGGGCAACTTTGTAGTAAAACTCCAAGGCAGGTGCGATGGAGCAGTTGGGCTGGTTGGCTTGGAGGAACGTGCCGGCGGCCCAGTTGGTGTGTGAAGGGATTCCTCCGCGGTGTGTCCAGTCGCGGTAAAAGTCGATGGGGCCCACGGATGGTGCAATACAGACGAGCCCGCGCGGCCGTTTTGCTGCCACGAGCATCTGGATTGCGCCGCAGTAAGAGCCCCCAGCCAAAGCGACCTGACCGTCGCTGAAGTCCTGATCGGCGAGCCATTCGATGAGCTCAGCTCCGTCCTGGATTTCGCGAGGGCTCAGTGGGCCTTCGAAAATGCCTGAGGATTCCCCGGTGCCTCGGATGTCGGCGACGACGCAAAGGTACCCGTTCGCGGTCAGGTCGGCAATAGGGAGTTCTGTTGGCATCAGGTTCGGCTTCTGATACGGAGTCATGAGAAGAACTACCGGGCGGGGAGTGCGCTCAGTTTCGTCGGGGAAGTAGACGTCCAGTGCAAGGTCGGTTTCGTCAGCGGTGGTGAACTTCACTAGCTGGGATGTGGGCACGGATATGGTTTGCATGCCATATACCTTTCTGTTGATGGTGGTGCTGGGAGTCTTAGGGAACTAAACGCTCAGGCAGGTGTCGGTTGCCGGTATGCCGTCCGCAGCTCTCCCGGGAAGTGGCAGGCGGCCATGTGGCCAGCTTCATCCCCGGCCAGCTGTGGATCCTGTTCCATGCAGATCTTTCGATCGGTATTCACCAGAGGCCCGATCGGGCACCTGTTCCGGAAGCGGCAACCCGAGGGCGCGAGATTCGGGCTGGGAGTTTCGCCGAGGAGTTTCGGCTGTGAGCGGCCATTGTTCTTCAGCGACGGTGAGCTGGCCAGCAGGACTGTGGTGTAGGGGTGCTGAGGCGAGTGGTAGATGTCAGCCACTGGACCGACTTCGACGATTCTTCCCAGATACATCACAGCGACTCTGTCGCTGATTGAGCGCACGACAGCAAGGTCATGGGAGATGAAGAGCATCCCGATGCCCGTTTCCTCTTGCAAGGTTCGTAAAACCGTGAGGACTTGGGCTTGGACCGACACGTCCAAGGCCGAGACGGCTTCGTCAGCCACGACTAAGCGGGGATTAACCGCCAGCGCTCGGGCGATGACCACGCGTTGACGTTGGCCCCCGGAGAACTCTTTCGGTAGCCGATCAAGGAAGGTGTGGTCGAGCTGTACGAGGTTAAGCAGCTCTCTCGCGCGTTGTTTCCGCTCGGGTGCAGGTACTCCGGCGAAAGCAAGAGCTTCGTCCAGGCTCTGTCGGATTGTCATCTTCGGGTCCAGAGACGCGAAAGGATCTTGGAAAACATACTGAACGATGCGGCGCTGATCCTCTCGTTCCTGCCGGGAGGATCCCGCGGTGGTCTTTCCTGCCACAGCGACGCTTCCGGCGGAGGGACTGATGAATCCTACGGCCGTGCGGGCCAGGGTGGTCTTGCCGGACCCGGACTCACCGACCAGCCCCACGGTTTCCCCTGGATGTATGCGCAAGGTCACCGCATCGACAGCCTTAACTGAGCGGTCTTTTCGAAGCCAGCCGCCAGTGGGTCCTACGGTTGTCGAGATGTCGTCCATTTCGAGGATCGGCGGCTTCTTGGTGACCGGTTCCCTTTTTAGAAGGGGGTCATCGATGGAGGGTGCGGCGGCAAGAAGGGCTTTTGTGTAGGCATGCTGAGGCGCTCTAAGCACCGTCTGTGCGGGGCCCTGCTCGACTACCTCGCCTTGGTACATGACGATGACGTCGTCACAGGTTTGGGAGACAACACCCATGTCGTGGGTGATGAGGAGCACCGCGAGTCCCAGAGTGTCGCGGAGGTCGTTGAGCGTCTGCAAGATCTGCGCTTGAACCGTTACGTCTACTGCGGTCGTGGGCTCGTCGGCGATCAACAGAGACGGGTTGTTGGCAATCGCCATCGCTATGCAGACCCGTTGCCGCATCCCGCCGGAGAACTCATGAGGATACTGAGTCATCCGCAGTTGAGGGTTGGGTATCCCTACGCTCTGGAGAAGAGCGACTGCCCTGTCCCTCGCCGATGCTGCTGGCGCACCATGCGCACGAATGGCTTCGATGACCTGTTCGCCAATTCGTAGGACCGGGTTCAGGGAGGAAAGCGGGTCTTGGAAAACGGCGCCCATCTGTGCCCCGCGGACGTTCCTCATGGCCGACGCCGGCATAGCCAAAAGATCCTGACCGTTGAGGCTGATGGATCCCGAAGATATTCTGGCCGCCTCGGGAAGCATCCGAAGCACCGACTTTGCTGTCATGGATTTTCCGGAACCGGACTCACCGATCAGCCCAACTATCCTTCCGCGCCCAACGGAAAAGGAGACGTCCTTCAGTACGTGCGCGGTCTGATCTGCTTTTTCGAGAACTACGTTGAGGCTTTGGACAGTCAGGACTGCCTCCGCCGGGGGCGTTGAGACGTGACTTTCCATGGTTTTCGATGAAAGGTTCATCGGCTATTCCTTTCGCTCAGGCCATCCGCGATCAGGTTCAAAGCAATGGCGAGAACAACGAAGACGAGGGCCGGTCCGATGACGTACCCAAGCTGGGCGTATACGTACCGCAAACCGGTGCTGATGAGCCCTCCAAGACTCGGTGTTGGCGGCTGGATGCCCAGACCCACCACGCTGAGGCTGGCCTCAAGGATGACCGCACTGATCAGGGAGATTGTCAGCTGTGCGAGTAAAGGACCCGACGAGTTTGGCAGGTAGTGCCTGGTGATCAGGCGCAGACGGGATACGCCAAACCCCCTTGCTGCCTGAATGTAGTCGCGGTGTTCCAGAGTAAGGAGGGAACTGCGCGTAAGTCGGCCAAAAGCAGGAACGCCGGCGATGACTATGGCTATGAACAGCGCAGTGAAGCCCGGACCGGTTATGGCGACGACACTGAGGCCCAGAATGATGGAGGGGAATCCAAGAATGATGTCGATGATTCGTTGGCCGAGTTCCCCAAGCCCACGGTTCAAGACCCTGAGCATGCCAAGCGTGCAACCGATGATAAGGCTCAACGGCACAGCCAGGAAGATCAGTGCAAAGTCCAACTGAAGCCCGTAAAAGGTGCGGGTAAAGATGTCCCGGCCCACTTCGTCAGTTCCGAACGGATGCTGCAGCGATGGGGAGAGCAGGGCTTCGTGGGCTTGGTCGTTCACGCCGGCGCCGGTTATGAGTGGAACAGTAAACGCCGCTATGAACATCAGTAGGAGGAGGACAAGTCCTGTCACCCCGCGCCGGCCCAGAGGGGCCCTGCGCTTTGCCCGGGATACAGGTTCGGTGGGAGATACGTGCTGTTTCTCGATTGTTGCGTTCATGCTAGGCCGGGCTTTCTAGCCGGACCCGGGGGTCCACGGCTGTCTGCAGAAGTTCTGAGATGAGCTGAATGGTTACCGCGACGACGACGGCTCCAAGAATGAGTACCTGCGTCACCATGTAATCCCTGTTGGCAACGCTGGTGACGGCCAGGGAACCCAAGCCCTGTCTGCTGAAGATGTTTTCAACGATGACCGCTCCGCCCAGCAGTTCGCCGAAGATGACACCTGCGACGACAATTGCCGGACCGAGCGAGTTCCGGCGGATATGCCGCGCGTTGACCTGCCTCGCCGAGATGCCTTTCGCAATCGCCGTTTCCACGAATTCTTCACGCTTAACATCGAGCATTTGGCGTTGCACGAGGCGGACGAAAACCACTGTGGGAACTATGGCTACGGTGAGGGCGGGGAGGACCAGGTACTGGAAACCTCTGACGGGGTCTTCGATGACCGCCACTGATCCGCTGACCGGCAGAACAGGTAACACGATGCCGAAGACAATGATCAGCGCCAGACCAATGAGGAAGGCAGGAACGGCGAGCAGAGTACTGGAGATTCCATCGATCGCGTTCCTTACCCACGGTCTAGTCGTGGTTGCGCCCAGCGACGCTGTCGCGAAACCTACCAGCAGGGTGATGACCAGGCCGGCAACTGCCAGTTCCACTGTGGACGGGAGTCGTTCAATCAGAAGTGCGGATACGTCTTGTTTGGAGAAGTAGGACACGCCGAGATCGCCTTGGGCCAGGTTCCCGATCCATGCCCCGTACTGTTCCCAGACGGGCAGGTCAAGGCCCATTTGTGCACGAACTGCCTCATATACGTCCGGGGGAGCGTTCTGACCGACCATGGCCGCGGCCGGATCCCCTGGGGCGAGCCGGGGAACGAGAAAGGCGAGAATCGAGCCGACAAAGATGACCAACAGCGCAAGTGGCAATCGATGTGAGAAGAAATAGCGCATGAGTTTACTTACCCGGTTTCAATCCAAGACCGGTCAGCCAGCCGGAGTTCGTGAATACTTGGCTGTTTCCAGTGCCGCTGGTATCGATTTTCGAGTCTTTTACTACCAGCACGGGTACCTTGACCAGGGAGTGGTTGAACGAGACGTCCAGCAGGTATTTGGTGATCTCCTGGAGTGCTTTTGGAGCCGCGTCCGGTGATGCCTGCTCGACGGCGAGGCGGAGCTCGTCATACTTGGGATCGCTGAAGTGCTGAGGCGACGTGGGCGTCGAGCTGAAAACGGGAGTGGAGGCCATCAAAGTGGCAGGTGTGGAGACATCGGTCGCATCATAGAAGAGGTACGAGGGGCCCAGATCACCGCGAAGCAGGCGGGAGACTGCGTCGTTCCCTTCAATCTGCACGGCTTTCGGTTTGAAGCCGGCCTGCTCCAAGCCACTGGCAATGATCTCGTAGAAGCTCATATAGAGGGCGCTGGTGGGGAAGATCAACGGAACTTCCGCTCCGGCGACACCGGCTTCCTGGACGAGCCTCTTGGCCTTCTCCGGGTCGTAGCTGTAGTGGCTGTTGAGGGCTTCATCCCAGCCTGGCTCGTCTTTGTCCCACCATGTGGCGGCCGCTTCCCCTGATCCGGATCCGGCCTGTTCGATGAGCCGTTTACGGTCGATGGCATAGCCCACTGCTTGCCGCGCGAGCTTGTTATCGAACGGGTAAGCCGTGACGTTCATTCCCATGCCGACGCTCATGGAAGCGACCTCGACGGTGTCGAACTTGGGATCCTTACCGAGCAGGGTGGCATCCTGGGTTGCCATGCCAAAGGCCATGTCCGCCCGTCCACTACGAAGCGCAGACTGCTGAGCAGTGGCATCGGAGACCACGACGACGTCGATGTCTTCGTACGACACGCTGGCTGCGTCCCGGTATTCGCTGTTCTTCTTGAGTTTGAGTTCGTTGCCAGGCTTCCAAGATTCCCATTTGTACGGTCCTGTGCCGTTTACGACGGAGCCGTCAGCGATTCCGCTGTACGTGTTCGTGTCGAAGATGAAAGTTTGGAAGAAGAGATCCCACATGTTCGCCGTAGGGCTGGCGAAAGTTACGGAAACCGTTAAAGCATCTGCTGCCGTCACCTCGGTGACTTTTGCGGCGACAGCGAATGCCTTGGAATTGTTCTGGGGCAGGGCAGCCTGCTTGAGCGAGAAGACGACGTCCTCTGCGGTGAGTGGTCGACCGTCATGAAATTTCACATTCTGTTTGAGCTTGAACTCAACCTTGGTCATGTCCTCGCTGACCTGCCACGTATCCGCGAGTACTGCCTGCGGTTCCCTGGAATTCGCGGCTGCGCGAACTAAAGGTTCGAGAACCGGTACGAACCACTGGCTTTGTCCGAAGACCTGGTTGGGTGCGGCATCAGCGGCGCTTACAACGGTGAGAGTCTTATCTACTGCCGGCTGCCCCGTTGTGCCGCTACATGCGGACACGGTAACCATCAGAGCGAGGGCGCAACCGGCGGCCAGAGTTTGCGTCCAGCGTTTAGGCGCGCTCCATGTCGAAGTTTTCATAGTTGTTCCAATTCCCGCCGAGCACCTTAAAGGAAGTGCAATCTGGGCGTGTAGGCAATCAGAGATTCGGTCACTCGAGTGGCCGAAATTCATTCAGTCCACGAGTTGTATACAGACTATATACCGACATGTGAGGCTTGTCACCAACGACTTAATGACGTGGCTTTTGCTAAGCGCACGAAGGGCTAGCAAGCGTACTCCGGGACGAATCGGGGCGCGCCAAAAGCCCCAAAATCTATATGCGGCATGGGGCAGGCAGTGGAATCGGGCGCGCCGCCATATTCGGGCAGCACTGTTCGGCCATGGCCGGACCGCCTCAACCGGGCATCTAGAGCCCACTTCGCCGTCCTGGCTGCGGTCCGCAACGTCCGCGTGAGCCCTAGGGGGAGCGAGTCTTCGCTAACGGGTGCAGGACAATTCGACGCCCTGAGCTGGTTCGCATCGCCGGATGCCGGCAACCCCAAGCAAGGCCTCAGGTCCGTTAGTAGCCGATCACGGCGTGACGTGTTGAGTCGAGGTGTGCGTCAATCGCCTCGTGCGCGGCTTCGATGCTGCGGCTTCTGAGTGCATCGACGATCAATTGGTGTTCACGCAGAACGGCCAGGGCCCGATCGGTTCCCTGGGTTACTGCGCGGACGCCAATCCTGAGTTGCCGCTGCCGGAGTGAGGTGTAGAAATCCGCCAGGACGGGGTTGCCGCCGGCGCGCACCATGAGTGTGTGGAACTCGGTGTCCAATTCAATAAACCGCGCCGGGTCATCTTTGGCTTCCCGCTGCAACTCGATGATGCGCTGAAAGGAGTCAATCTGGGTTTCAGGCGTTGCCTCCAGGGTCATGACCGCCCACTTTTCAACGACAGACCGGGCCTGGAGGAGCGCTCGGACGTCCGGGTCTGAAATCGGAGGAACATACGCGCCCTTATGCGGTATGCGCTTTACGAACCCTTCCGCCTCAAGGCGCAGGAGCGCTTCTCGCACTGGCGTGCGTGAAGTACCAGTGGAAGTTGCAAGGACCCCTTCGTTGAGAAAGGCCTCTTCCTCCCTCGGCAGGGCAGTGATGTAGCTCTTCATCCATTGGTAAGCAACTTCGGGCTGGGACTGAGCAACTGGCGTCATCTGGATCATTGGAAGCCTTTCTCCAGAGTCCAGTATACGAGTTGCATTCACGAGATCGATTGCTCAGCCGCGGCTGGGCAACGTCGCCCCTTTAACGCAGGGGACGGGGGCCGACATTCTCGTGTCAGTGGTGGTGATCTGGATCCCTCTCGGCGGGTCCGGAGACATGCACCCATTGTCCGCTCCCAGGCGATGCGGTGATGGCATGTAGCTTCCGAAAAGATGACAACTAAGTTGGCACATCGGGTCTCTGCACGGGGACGCAGATGCCCGGAAAAACGGGGGACAAATAGATGGCCACTGGCCAACTAGCTTGGCATCTCACACCTCCTCCTTGTGAATTGCATGCTGCCTCCGCCGTCCTGCGTCGGGGGCAGCACCATTTAACGGTGCTTAATCAACAACAGGGTCTGAGTGCAGAGTCACCGGTTCCCTGTCCTTGGCGGCAAGGCTCCACACAGCTCCTTGAAAGGTGGCTGTGTGGATGTGCCAAGCGAGGTCTGCCGATCTTTGCCAGCCATAGGCCCAGTGAGGGCTGAGCTGGAGTTCGCCGGTTGCAGGGCGCCGTGCAGCGTTGCCCATTGCTTTCCACAGGGCTTCAGCCTGGGTCCATTGCTCGATGCCGATAGTGGGTACCCCGGTGACGCGGCCCAGCCATCTGAAGGCTGCGTTCCGTCTCTTGGGCGTTTCCACATCCACGCCAACCCAACTTCTTGCCCGTGCCGCGACAACAACGTTCTGTGTGTGCGAAACTGACCAGCCTGACTTGCAGTCGGCGCAGAACCAACGCCCGTCCATAGCCCGGATGACGTGGCAGGGTAGCGACACATCATCCGGGCATCGGGTCGACTTCGCCGCCTCAGCGAGAAAGCGGGCGCCGGAACGGGACCTGTACCGCCCAAAGTCGTCCGTAGGTGATCGGCCTGTCCAATGAATCCAAACATCCACCACTGGTCAGGTCGCGATGGTGACGGACTGGAAGCTACCTCCGGCCTCACAAGTGGAAACCAGCGTCCGGTTGACCTCTCCGGCCTTGCCGCTGGGTGGTACCAGTCCTTCAGGGCCGGACGCAACGACGCCGGCGGTGCCCGGGATGAACTTCTCCTGGCTCATCCACACTGCTTGTGCCACACCCAACAGGCCTCCTGAGGCGC
The DNA here is from genome assembly GCF_058799755.1 of Arthrobacter sp. GW822-FHT05G07. Taxonomy (NCBI): domain Bacteria; kingdom Bacillati; phylum Actinomycetota; class Actinomycetes; order Micrococcales; family Micrococcaceae; genus Arthrobacter; species Arthrobacter sp. GW822-FHT05G07. The sequence continues at coordinate 130,676 of NZ_JBXALT010000005.1, forward strand.
CCGCATCGCCGAAGATGGCCTTGGGTGTTGAGACAGGTCGACCGCCCAGACCCATGGCCGCCAACGCCTCTACTTCCAATGAATCCACTGCATCCCTCCCGCACGCTGCGGCCACCACCGCGTCAACTGTTTCAGGAGGATTGCTGCCGAGGGCCAGCCGGAAGGATCGCACCCAGGCCTCGGACCCGCGGCGAAGACGACTGGGGCCGCTTCCGTCACCGGTCATGCCAAAGTGTTCGATGCGGCCAAGCACTCTCCCGGGGTCAACGCTGTCTTCGCTTTCCAAGAGGATGGCTACGGCTGCGCCGGAGATGATTCGACCCGTGTTCGAATAGGGGAGGCAGGCAGAACGTGCAAGGTAACCGGGGATCGGAGCGTAGGCGGCGAGCATCGCGTGAGGGGCTTCGTCCGCGGCGAGGACGATCATCCGGTCCACAACGCCGTTCGAGATGAGGTTCTGGGCGAAGTGGAGCGCAGTGATGGCCCCTGTGTTGCCGGCACAAATGGTGGCCGTGGGTCCTTGCAGTTTGTTCAGCAAAGCGACATGCCCGGGAGCGGCGTTCATGACCGTGTTCGGGAACAGCAAGGCGTTGCCGCTGCCCGTGGTCAGGAGCTCACGCTCGAAAGCCTCAACGGTGGAGATCGGTCCCGTGCCCGTAGCGAACAACAGCCCGGTGCTGGTCGACTCAGCGCGTGAAAGACCGCGCTGCTTCAAGAGTTGGCTGACGGCCAGCGCCGACCTCCGTCCCAAGGTGTCCATGTGACGCAGGTACTTCGGGTCAATCCCTTTCTTGAGTTTGTCGGCCGGAATATCGCCAAACGGGAAGGAACCGAAGCCGTCCACCTCGACGGTGCCGTCACCGTAAACGGGCCGGCCCTCGAAAAGGGCAGTCTTCACTTCCTCAGTAGTGACCGCATCCCCGGCCAGGGCGCCAATGCCGGTGATCACCACTGGCCGAACGGTCTTAGGGGCGCGCGGGGAAGCGTCCTTAGTGTATTCCCGGATGGCGAGTGAAGCATTGTTGCCGCCGAACGCAAAGGAGTTGGACAGCACGGTTTTCAATCGCGCCCTCTGTGCCGTTTCAGCCACAATGTCCAGCCCTGTAGGTGAGCGCAAACCGTCGGGTGTGACGGTGGGTGGCATCTCCTGGTTTTGGATAGCGAGCACGGATGTCACGGCTTCGATGGCTCCGGCAGCACCAAGGGTGTGCCCGATCATGGACTTCGTGGAGCTGGCCGGGGGAGCAGCACCTTCGCGGAGATGGGTTATGGCTTTGGCTTCAACGCTGTCGTTGGCCGCCGTCCCGGTTCCGTGACCGTTGACATAGTCCACATCTTCCACCGTATTCCCGGCCATGTGCAGGGCTGCATGCATTGCCCGCAGGGCACCGCGACCCATGGGATCCGGTGCTGTGGCGTGGTAGGCGTCGGCACTGAGCCCATACCCGGCGATTTCGGCGTAGATCGCAGCGCCCCGGCCCACAGCTGAAGCCTCGCTCTCAAGGACGAGGAAGCCGGCTCCTTCACCCAGGTTGAGTCCCGAACTGCGGGTATACGGTGCGCAGTGAAGGGGATCGAGTGCCTTCAGGCTGGAGAAACCACCGAAGGACAACAGCGCGAGAGGGTCAACGCCGCCGGCGAGAACCATGTCAGCGGCATCCGATTCGAGGAGCTCGATCCCGTAGGCGATGGCGACAGCACCGGCAGCGCACGCGTTGGACTGGACACTGCGTGGTCCGAACAACTGGAATTCGGAGGCCAGATGGTCCGCAACGCTGTGGAGAGGATACTGGCGCAGCAGGCCCGTGTTGGCTTTACGCAAGCCGTCCTGGATCCACTGGCGATGAAACTCTTCCCCGCTTCGCGCCCCGCCCAAGGACGTACCCAATGACAAAGCAATTCTGGTCCGGTCAACAGGGGCCTGGTTGGCCCCGGCATGGGTCAGTGCCTCGGTTGCAGCGGCTGAAGCCAGCCTATGGCAGCGGTCAACGTAGGTGGTCCGGGACGACGGCGGCTCTGTTTCCATTTCGGACTCGACCTGGCCGCCCATTGAACTGACCAGGCCCTCGGTGGGGACTACGGTCGTTCGGACGATCCCTGACTTTCCGTTGGAAATGGATTCCCAGCTTTGTTCTGCGTTCGAGCCCACTGCCGCCCTGAGGCCGAATCCGGTAACAACTATTTTCATGGCTTAACCGATCGGTTCGGTCCAGGAGACCGGATCAACTGAGGGACGGGAGATTGTGGTCAAGGTGACTCCGTCCGCTAGCAGCTCCAGGCCCGGCACGTTGAAGGGGGCATTCAGGAGGGCAAGGGCGAACCCTTGAGGTTGCCCGGCGGAGGGAAGCACGTGGTGGATTCGGCCGACTTCGGTATCCCCGGAGGTAACGCTCGTTCCTGCTGCGGGAATTGAGGTTACGGCGTTCACGGCGACCAGTGAGCGTACGGCAGTCTCCTTATTGAGCTGGTCGCTGCCGAGGAATTCGTCGTCACGGTCCGCTGAGAGCATCCAGAGGGCGGCCGCTTCTCGGACCGTCAAACCGTCGAATTGTTCCGGGTAGAGAGGGTGACTGACCTCGGCCTGGGCACGCTGTAGTGCTTCGGTGCCGACGCGTTGGCCCCCGAACTCCGTGGCGGTGGTCAACAGGAACTCCAGCAACGTGCCACGGTCCGTGTTCGGGGCGAGAACCAGGTAGCCGTATTCGGCGGTGGTGCCGGTACGGATAATGGTGGCTGGCTGCGCTGAAACCGGTAAAGTCGCCGTGCAGCTTTCGCCAAGGAGGACGCCCGCGATTTCTTCGTCGGCGAAGTTTTGGACAATTTTCCATGCCACGGGTCCTTCCACGGCTACGACGGCCGTGGAGTCGGACAGGTCGGTGACGCGGACGGACTCCAGGCCGCGTTGCTTGGCAATGATGGTGATGTCGACGTCGATGGGCTGGTCTGCGATCAGCAGGACGCGTTCCTCTTCGACGTAGGCCGCAACGTGGCCCGCAACTGAAGCGTCTTCCCTGAGCACCAAGGATTCGACGACGCTCCCGGGTTGGGCGAATTCGGTGCGCTTGGCGAGCAGGAAGGAAACGAGTTCCGCCCGCTGCTCTCCGGCGATTTCGAGAACAAACTCACCGGTGGGGTAGACGGCGGCGGTGGAACGAATTGCCTCGTAGTCAGTGATAGCTGTCATGACGGATTCTCCTTGATGTTCGTGGTGGGGCTTCCCATTTCCTGAACGGAAAGAAGCCATGATGTGGTGGTGGTGTCCCCGGCCCTGGCGAGGAGGGACAGCAGAAGGTATTCGCCTGTGGACCTGATCAGAATTTCGGGATGGGTGCCTTGATCGTTTTCGACGACAAGCCACGTGGTTCCACCCAGGCCGATAGCCGCTCTCCGCACTGACGCCCGCAACGGAAAACGGTCCCGGGCCGCCGCCCACCAGAGGTCGGTGTTGGTATCGGTTTGAAAAAGTATGGGCGCCCGGTTCTTGGCCTGTATTTGGGCGTTCGGTGTGACGTGCGTGACCTGTTCAGCACCTTTGACGCCGTCAACGACGATGCGCAGCGCTGTCAGATCGTTTCCTCGCTGCTGGATTTCCCATCCGGAACAATCTGCTGGGCTGCCGATGAGGTGTGGCGCTCGGCCCCCGCTTCCCCATTCGATGCCTTGCTCCGGATCTTCGCGCGCTCCTTGGCCCGTCACCCACAGACCGGAGTTCCACGCCGTCAAGGGCCCAAGGGCTCTTAGTTTCGGAAACGGCGCCGCAAGGACCTTCGTTTGGCCGGCAGTCCACGAAACGATCCCTTGGTCGGGCGAGACGAGCAACGACCCGTTGCTCCCCACGGCCTCGAGCACGTCGGTACGCGACGTTTCCGCAGCAGCCCAGGTGATTGGGTTCCAGCCCTGGTGGGGTCCGGAGGGGACGGCGTGAAATACAGGCGTTAATGACGGGGGAAGTTCCACATTGTCAGGCACCGGTAAGGCCTCCGCACCGTCGAACAAGTCCACGTCGTACAGGATGGAACCGGCCTCGGAGGAAGCCGCGGGAAGGTGCGCACCTTCGACGCGCAACTTCCCTTCCGAGTGCCAGGTGGCGGCCAAAGCAATCCCGGAGGCCGTGTCTGTCCAGAGGGCTGATGCGCCGTAGCTTTGATCGTCGAAGACGCTTTCGGCGGCTTCGAAGTCTGTCCGGTCAGGCGGCCAGAGTCCTCGGACGATCGGTCCACCTAAAGTGCGTTGGCGGCCTTCCGTGGTGAGGTGGAACTCGCCCGAGCGCAGGTTCACCCATGGAAAGGCCGTTACCCTCTGCTCACTTTGATGGTTCACTACGACGCTGACCTTGTCGCCGAGCAGGCGGATCTCACGGGTGATCGGCCCCAGCCAGGTCCTCCAGCCGTCGGGGAGTTCTTGGCAGGTGACGTTCAGGGCGGCGGGCCGGCGCCAGTAAGGTGCCCCATCCTCTCCGACGGGGAAGTGATCCGTCAGAACCGGACCCGGATGCCGTGGGTGGTCAATTGTCAACGTCCCTCCCGAGTCGAGTGAGATAGTGAACTCGCCCAGCCGCCGGGAGCCGAGCGAAGGCCTCTCGGGGCGGTTTGGAGCGGAACGTTGGGGGGTTTCCGGCCAGTCGAAGAGGTGGCCGTTGTGTCGCGCGTGGACGATGGCTCCCGACGACATATCGACCTGGACGTCAATGATGTCCTTCTTCACGGGGAAGGTGTACGTCAGCAGTGGGGCGCCGTCCTGGACAGAGACGCCGTCCATGAGGTCTTTGCCGCGGGCTGAGCCCATGCTGCGCCAGGAGTACTTCGAAAACATGTCCTGCGGGGAGGCGTCGGCAAATGATGTTCGAAGCAGATCTGACACGACGCCGGGAAGGAAGCTGATGAGTTCTATGTAGCCGTCCTCGTCAGGACTGACGATGCCTGCTGTCCTGAAGCCGACCCGTCCGTAGAGCGGGAAAGCTTTTTGGTTGGCTGGATCCACTTCAAGGCGGAGGGTCCGGACACCGCGTTCGACCAGCTTGATAAAAGACTGCATGAACAGCTCGCCGGCCAGGAAACCCATCCGGTAGCCCGGGTCGATGAGGAACATTCCGGAAAAGAGTTCGTCGTCGCCGGCGACCCGCCTGCCCGATACCTTCAGATAGCCAATGGTGCCCACGATGTTTCCGCGGTCTTCCCCCACCATGAATAATGCTGCGCAGCGTTCCTGCAGCACCGCATTGACGTCGTCGCCGGTAAGTGGCGAGCCGCTACGGATGGTTCCGTAGTTGTTTCGGTTGTATAGCTCCGCGACTCGTGCCGCGTCCCGTTCCGGGTCGTAGAGCCTTACTATCGGTTTCACGTTGATGGGTCCGGGTCTATCCGGGCCAGCGCCAGCGACCCGGAGGCCACGATCTTGCCACTGACTTTAATGTCGACGCTGAAATCCGCAAGATTGGCGTGGCTTACGCCGGCCCGGGCTTGGATGTTCAGCACGTCACCTGGATGGACCGGGGTGACGAACTTGAATTTGCGTACGGACGCCAGGTAGCCAAGGACGGGGCCGTCTTCCCCTGCGGGGGAGCCCAGCAGGAGCCCGCAAAGTTGCGCCGACGCTTCAATCATGTAGACGCCAGGGTAGACGGGGTTGTTGGGGAAGTGGCCTTGGAAGACCGGGTCCGAGATCGTGATGTTCTTGATTCCGGTGGCGGACTTGCCGTAGTTGAGATCTTCAACCCTGTCCAAGAGAACCATGGGGTGGCGGTGCGGGAGCCGGGACAGGATGTCACCGGCCTGCAGGGTGGTGGACATTGCCCCGCCCCTAGTCGTCGTCGCTGTTGGCAGCGATGAAATCGGCAATCTTGTTGATTGACCCGAAAACTGTCCGGTCTTCGTCGGTGATGTAGACACCAAACTCTTCTTCAACCAAGCTCACGATTTCGAGGGTGTCCAGACTGTCGAGTTCGAGTCCTCGCCCAAAGAGCGGTTGGTCGTCTTCGATCTGGTCACCAGTAATGGGTAGTTCCAAACCTTCGGACAGGAGGTTTTTCAGGCGGGCGTTGAGTTCGGTCCTCTTCCGCGCGGAGGACAGAGTGGCTTCGTGAATGTCGTTCATTGGGAGTTCTCCTTCAGGAGGTCAGGCCGCCGTCGACTGCGAGGACCTGGCCGGTGATGTACGAGCTTTGGTGTCCTATGAGAAATGCCACTGCCGCAGCGATCTCGTGGGGTTCGCCGATTCGTTGCAGCGGGATGTGCTGCGTGTATTCGCGGCGTGCTTTGGCATCCATCTGTTTGAGCATGTCGGTATTCGTGAATCCGGGTGCCACAGCGTTGACCCTGATGCCGAAGGAAGCCATTTCCTTGGCCATGGATTGGGTCAGGGCGTTGATTCCGCCTTTGGTGGCGCTGTAGTTGGCTTGACCGGGCTGTCCGCTGATACCCGACGTGGAGCTGATCAGCACGATTGAGCCGCCTGTTTTCCTCAACGCCTTGACGCTCTCACGGCAGACAAGGAATGCGCCGGTCAGGTTTGTGCTGATGACGCGGTCCCAGTTGTTCAATGACATCGTTGCCAGGAGACCGTCGGCGGTGATCCCGGAACTGTAAACAACGGAGCGGATGCGTCCGAAGTCCTTGAGAACCGCACGGAAGGCCGCCCGGACGTCGGCTTCGACCGAAACGTCGACACGGACGGCCAGGGCCTTACGTCCCAATTCCTGTATGGCTTCAACTGTTCTTGCAGCGCCCTCGTCGTCTTGCCGGTAAAAGATCACGATGTCGTGACCGGATGCGGCAAGTTCCAGGGCACAGGCTTTGCCGATGCCTCGGGATGCGCCCACCACCAATGTGATGGGGCTATGTTCGACGTCCAACATACGTGTCCTCCACGATCTGAACTGTTTGAGTTTGGTTCCGTCTGAGACGGGAAAGTGATTTGGCTGTGCCCAGGTAAACCCAGGTCCCGAAGCTGTCCGCAGCTTCAAGGACCTGGTCCCACCGGACCGTTTGCCTGATGCCGAAGTAGAGTTCGTTGGAGACTTCCATGGCGGTGTCCAGCCGGCCGGGTGAGGTGCAGCCCAGCATGGGTATGTCTCCAGCACGGAAGGGCGCGCGGCTCAATAGTTCCTGCCATTCGGCCATCACCGGTTCCATCAGGCGGGAGTGGAAAGCGTGGCTGACGTTGAGCTGGGTTGATTTGCCGCCGAAGTGTTTCCGGGCGTCCTCAATGTCATCGACGGGACCGGAGAGAACTACCTGACGTTCGCCGTTGACTGCGGCTACGTCCAGACCGAACGTAGCCGCGGAGGTGATGAGCCCATGTCGTTGGTCTTCTCCACGGACAGCGACTGCCAACATCGAACCGTGCCCCGGTGCCGAAGCCATCAAATGACCACGCCGCCTGGCCAGTTTGATGCCGTCCGCCAATGGTATGTATCCACCGGCAATGGCCGCTGAGAGCGCCCCGATGCTGTGTCCGGCTACGGCGTGGGCCAGGTTGCCGCCCACTTGGGTCCACACCCTCCAAGCGGCGATGCTGGCTGCGACGAGCGCCACTTGGGTGTTCTCGGTCTTCCCCAGTTGCTCCGGTGACGAATCCCAGGCGAGCTCCCGGACATCCAGACCGAGCGCATCGGAGCATTCATCAAAGACTTCGTCGGCCTCCGCGTAGTTCCTTGTCAGGGTCCTGCCCATTCCCGGGCGCTGGCTGCCTTGGCCCGGAAACATTGCGACGGTGGACTCGAGGCCTCCCCACGGGTCCTCGTTGCCGGTCACCGTATGCGCCGACCGATTCGCCAGGAACCCAGAGCGATGAAGACGGCAACCATTCCAAGCAGAACAGAGATCGCCAGCGTGTTCGTCACGGCGAGATCCCCGACCGAAGCTGTGATGCCGTAAAAAGTCTGGACTGCGTCAACGGCCTGGTCCTGGTTGTCTGTCAGCGCTTCAAGTGCCTGCGATGTGTACGGCTGCCTGATCAACATGGCTGATTGCGCGAAGGGGAGTGAGTTCAGAACATTAACCACCCCGGAAGGCAGGGTTCCGGCCGGGATGTAAGCGCCGGCAAGGAATCCGATAATGGTTCCCACGATCGTGCTCAAAGCTGAGAAGGCGGTGCTGGACTTGATGAAGGTGACCACGAAGCTGGACAGCGCCGCAAACGCAGCAGACGACACCAGGACCACGGCGGCGCACTGTCCGAGCTGGGCCCAGGTCATCAACGGTTCACCGCGGAAGAGGATGTACAGCTGACCCACGAGGATCACTATCGCCGTCATGATCACGGAGATGACGAAGCTGGCGATCAAGTATCCGAGGATCATGTTCGTCCGCCTGATGGGGGAGACGAGGAAGTCTCGGAAACGGCCCGTTGACGCATCGTCAACGAAGACGTTGAGGGCGGCCAGCCCGGTGGTGAGCGTGGTAATCATAGTGATGCCCGCAAAGACCCACGCATTGACGAATGCGTTGATTTCCGCGCTGCTTGCATCAGGGAATTTTGCCTGCAGGTTGTCTACTTGCAGGTTGCCGAGGAACAGGGCGTAAAGGGCGATGAGAATCAGCGCGGAGAGCAGGGAGAAGAATACGCCGGCTCTGTCGCGGAAGAAGATCATCAGGTTACGGCCACTGAGAATCATGACGCTGTTCACGGTTCGCTCCTCTTGGATGTCAGGGCAAGGAATACGTCATCCATGCGTCCGTGGCGGAACTCGAAGTCGTGGACTCGTTCTGCGCCCACATTGAGCAGGTGCCGGGCCTGCTTCGAGTTGTCTACTTCAACTCGATAGACATCGTTATCGAGTGTCCAGTTCAGATCGGCGGTCTTGCAGTACTCCGTGAGGAATGCGTGGTCATCCGTGGTGACGGTCAGGATGCTGTTGCTGTGTTGTTCACGCAACTGCGACGGTGTGCCCTGGGCGACCAGCTTTCCGGAGTCGATGATGGAGACCTGGTCCGCCACCTCGGTTTCTTCCATGTAGTGGGTCGTGAGGAAAACGGTCAGACCGTCGTCGTCGCGAAGCTTGTGAATGGTCTGCCAGACTTGCTCCCGGCTCTGCGGGTCCAAGCCGGCTGTCGGCTCGTCAAGGAAAAGGATCTCAGGCCGGTGGATGAGAGCCCGGGCGATGTCAGCCCGGCGCTTCTGGCCGCCGGATAGGCGCCCGTAGTAGGGCTTCTCAAGGAATGATTCGAGGCCGATGAGGCTGGCGAGTTCACCGATGCGCTGAGTTCGTTCGGACCTCGAGAGCCCATAGAAACCTGCTCGGATGTCGAGGTTTTGCCGGACCGAGAGTGTCGGATCGAGCAGCGACTGCTGGAAAACGACGCCAATTTTCCGTCGGATCTCGTCGTCGTTCTTACCGACCGTGAGACCAGCGACCTGAATGCTTCCGCTGTCGAATCCGAGAGTGGTGGTGATGCAACCGATGGTTGTGGATTTGCCGGCACCGTTGGTTCCCAGGAAAGCGAAAATTGATGCGCGCTCTACTTCCAGCGACAAATCCTGAACGGCATGTAAGGAGCCGTATCTCTTGTTAAGGTCTCTGATTTTAATGACGTTACTGGTCACGCATAGCCCCCACTGTGTGCCTTGAAACAGGTCTGCGGGGCAACAAATGTCGTCCCCATTCGACAAAGTAACCACAACGTACCCGATGGATTCGCACCCTGCAAACCGGAGCATTGTGGCTATCGGATCGAGTCATCCGCGGTTCGTGAGCGCCTCCAGTCCGCTGCCCTGCGCGCGGGTCATAGAGCCGGAACTAGTTGTTTAGTGCAAATGAGCTAAGGGCGCGTAGTTCCACAGGCACTCCGCTCGCGTTGCATCTTCCAACTACGGATTTCCAGAAAATGACACGGAAAAGACCAATTCTGTGTTATCGACATGTTTGTGCATTAGCGGATGTCATCTGCTGCTGTATTCGGTTGGGGAAACCCTCCGTATGGCAGGTTCCAGGCGCGCATCAAGCGGCCTATGCAGGGAGATGGTCACCGTGCCTGCGCGGGTCATCATTGGCTCAGCGCTTACGGATGCCATGCAGTGGTGCCATCCAATTAATTTCTGGTTGCGGTGTGAGGCGAGATCTCAATCAAACTACTGAGAAGCGTAGGCTCCGATCAGTCAATTGCATGACAATCAGTGAAAATATTTAGAAGCAGGACTTTGCAATTAGGATTCACCATTTCATACGGTTAGCTGCTGAGAATATGCGTCCACGACTAAGGCCGATCGGGCGCGGGTTGGAAGGGCTCTGAAAGTGCTCGGTCATGCGGTGCAATGGACGGGACCGAAGACGTCATAATCGCAGCCTTAAGATGCGCCTTATGAGGTGAAAACCGGCTCCAGGAACGGTTCCGCAATCGATCAGCTGCATGATCCTCTGTCAACAGGACGTCTCATCAAGCCCTATTCCGTTCCTGGCGTGATTTGTTTCGATACTTTCGGGCGACCAAATGGTGACCGCTGCATGAACAGCAGATGCCGGGACGTGGGGAGGGTAAACACAGCTCATATAGGGGATTTTCGTGACGGGGCATCTCCGTGACAAGCGCCAACTCTTCGTTAGGCGGTTTCAACCGGGGGGCTCGTGGCTCTGAACCGTCTCACCCTTGTCCGCGTCTTCATTTGAGGGGAGCATAAGTGCCATCTTCGGGAGGTTGACCGTGACTCAGCTGGGTAAGTTCGAAAAGTACTTGATCGAAGAGTTCTACGATGACTACCGGTCGGGGGATATGTCGCACAAGACATTCACCAGACGGGTGGCGTTCATCATGGGCAGTATGACCGCGGCTGCGGCAGCCATGACTTTGGTGGGCTGTACTCCTGACGAAGTACCACGGACCACCGATCCGATGCCCATACCCTCGACCACTTCTGCTGCAGCATCTCCGGGGACGGCCACCACGGCGGTTCCCAATGCCAAGAGTCCTTTGTCCGTTCCAGAAGGCGCGGCGGGTCTGGTTACTGCCACAGTGAAGTTCGACTCCGGGGGGACGGAAATCAGCGGTTACCTTGCCCGGCCTGAGGAAAGCCAGAGGGGCCCCGGAGCCCTGGTCTGCCACGAAAACCGAGGGCTCACACCGCACATCCAGGACGTCGCCCGGCGCTTCGCCAAGGAAGGGTACGTGGCGCTGGCACTGGATCTGCTGAGCAGGGAAGGCGGCACAACGAATATGGATCCGGACGCTGTCCCCGGCGCTCTTACGCAGGCAGGCGCCCAAAGGCACGTGGACGATTTCAAAGCCGCCTTCGAGTACCTCAACGGCCAGGAATTCGTCGAAGAAGGCCGGATCGCGATGGTTGGCTTCTGCTTCGGCGGTGGGATCACATGGCAGGCTTCCACGGAAATCCCGGGACTCAAAGCAACCTCGGCCTTTTACGGTCCCGCACCGGACTTGGCCAAGGTGTCCGGAATCAAGCCGGCAGTATTTGGTGTGTACGCCGAAAACGACGCACGCATCACCGGAGCGATGCCCCAACTTCAGGAAGCATTGGACGCTTCAACGGTCAAGCACCAGCTCAAGGTGTACCCGGGCGTGGACCACGCGTTCCACAACGACACAGGTGAGCGCTACGTGGAGGCCCAGGCAACAGCAGCGTGGAACGACACCCTGACGTGGTTCAAGGACAACGTCTAAACTCCCCTAGCCCTGTAGCCGCGCAGCCTCAGTTGCCAACTCCGCTTCCAAGGTCTCGATACTCGGCAGGCTCGCCACCAGCTCATCGGGCAAGGAGTCGGCAAGGGAAGTTTTCCACTCCGCGATGCCCACGGGAGCGTTAAACCCGCGCAGTGCATACTCCGCTACCACGCTGTTCTTCTCCTTGCACAACAGCAGGCCGATGGTGGGTTTGTCGTCAGGGTGGGCCATGAGGTCGTCCACGGCGGCCATGTACATGCCAAGTTGCCCGAGGAATCCAGGCTCGAACTTGACGGCCTTGAGCTCAATCACCATGTAGCAGCGCAATTTCAGGTGGTAGAAGAGCAGGTCCGCGAAGAACTCGTCCCCCGCAATCTCCAACCGCACTTGCTCACCAACAAAGGCGAAACCTTGGCCCAGCTCCAACAGGAATTTCTCCACATGCTTCACCAGCTGCAACTCCAGGTCCCGTTCTGTGTGCCGATCACTCATGGACAGAAAGTCAAAGACGTAGGGGTCCTTGGTTGCCTGCTGCGCGAGGTCCGAATCCGCAGCGACCATTGTGGAGGCAAAGTTGGTGATGGCCTGCCCTGATCGCTCGTGCAAGCGCGTTGAAATCTGGTGCGTCAGCACGTTGCGCGACCATCCGTGCTGGGCAGCCGCCGCGGCGTACCAAAGTCGCGTGGCGGCGTCGTCGAGCTTTTCCAGCAGTGCGATCTGGTGGTACCAAGGCAATGTTGCAAGCGGCGCTTGCAACATGGGGAAGTCCGGCCATGCTTGGGCGAAGCTCTTCATGTACCTCAGGTTTCTGGGGGAGAAACCCTTCGCTTCCGGGAACCGTGTCCGGATGTCGGCGGACAATCGGGTGACTACTTTGGCGCCCCAACCTTGCTCGGATTCACGGTCGGCGAGCTGCCGGCCGATGCTCCAGTAGGAATTCAACAGCTCGCTGTTTGCGGCTGCCAGCGCCCGGGTCCTGCCGACGCGGACCTCCTGAGCCACCGTGTTGAGCAAGGTGGGATACCAGTCGGGCATGGACGAAGCAGCGGGGACGCCAGGAAATGAGGCCTCGGTGGCGAGCTCTTGGGACGGCATGTTGCTCCTGTCGGTTGCTGTTGTCATCACGCTAGGGGGAGTCACTGACAAAATAGACGGGTGAGTGAAGCCGGTGAATTCGTGGACCACACCTTGCAGATGGAATCCACGTGGGAGAAAGCTGCGGAGGCCAGTGAGCGCCTGGGCGGGGGCCTGAAGGTGTATGGGGCATCGGTGGGGGCCGTGCGGGGAACGGTGCGGGACGCACTGAAGCGGTACAAGAATCTGGACCACGACGACGTTACTGCCTTGAGCTCGGAGCTGTGGGCCGAGCCGATCTTTGAACGGCGGCTTGCGGCGGTGGTTCTGCTGCAGAGCAAAGTAAGCGTCCTGCTTAACACTGACCTCACCCGTATTGAAGGCTTCATGAGGCAGGCCGGCACCCGGGAGCTGGTAGACCCGCTCGCCAAAGATGTCGTTCGCCCGCTCATGGCGCAACTGGCGGGGCTCGCGAAGGAACGCGCTGAACGCGTCCTGGAGCGCTGGGCTGACGATCCTGACCCCGAACTTCGGTATGCAGCGGCGCTGGCGACAAGCACCGACACCCCTTGATAAGCACCAGCGACCCGCCTAGCGTTTCCCTCAACACATGCCAGTGAATTGAGAGGCAGATTGTTCGATGAAGTCGCTATGGTTGGACCGCACATCTCATTTCACGCCCGACGCAATCCCCGATGAGAAGCACTTTGACACGATTGTGGTGGGCGCCGGCCTCACCGGAATGGTGGCAGCGTTGCTCTTGTCCCGGTCCGGGCAGCGCGTGGTGGTCTTTGAAGCACGGACTCTCGGTGCGGTGACCACCGGCAACACCACCGGGAAGCTCAGCCTCCTCCAAGGTGGAGCGCTTTCGGCCTTGCGCGGCCAGTATCCCCTTAAGGTGGTGCAGGCCTACGTGGAAGCCAACAAGACGGGACAAGCCTGGCTCACGCAGTATATGGAGCAGCAAGGCGTCCCCTTTCAGCGCAGGACCGCGGTCACCTTCGCAACCACCGACGACGGCGGCCAGCGGCTCCGGAAAGAGGCCGCAGTTTCGCGGGACGCGGGTTTGGATGTCCATTTCAGCCGTGATCCCGGATTGCCGTTCCCGGTAGTGGAGGCGCTGGAGCTGGAAGACCAAGCGCAGATCCACCCCATGGATGTCCTTGAGACCCTGGCCAGCGATATCCGGGAACACGGCGGGCTGATTGTGGAGGGGGTGCAGGTTCAGAATGTGGGCTCGGAGCAGCCCTTGGAGGTCTCCACCCGCAAAGGCACGTTCACGGCAGACACCGTAGTGCTTGCCACGGGAACACCGATTTTGGACCGTGGGCTGTACTTCGCCAAGTTGGAACCCAACCGTTCGTATGCGGCGGCCCTGCGCGTTCCGGGCAGCATTCCGCAAGGCATGTACCTGTCCATTGACGCGCCTACCCGCTCCCAGCGGACCCATCCCACCACGGACGGCGAGCTGCTCTTGGTGGGCGGTTACGGGCATACGGCCGGCCGCGCAACCTCGCCGAAGTCGCACCTCGATGACCTGCTCGGATGGGCAACCCAGCATTACCCCGGAGCAGAGGTCACCCACACGTGGTCAGCGCAGGACTACCAGGCCACCAACCTGATGCCGTTCTTCGGCAAGCTTCCCCGCGGCCACGGACGGATCTTCTTCGGCACGGGCTACAACAAGTGGGGGATGAGCAACGGCGTGGCGGCCGCCCTGTCCGTCACCTCGGATATCCTGGGCGGCCAGTCCGACTGGGCGAGCGTCATTCATCACCGGGTTACTTCTCCCTTGGGCGCGCTCCAGGCTGTTCGCCTCAACGCGGGTGCCACCAAACGGATGGTCGAGGACAGGGCGAGAATCAAGGCAAACCCTGAAATCACAGATCAGACCCGTCCCGCAGAAGGAGCCGGCGTGGTGGGGCTGTATAAGGGTGAACCAGCGGCAGTGTCCACTGTGGACGGCAACGTCTGCATGGTTTCGGCGAGCTGCGCGCACCTGGGTGGAATTGTGAGCTGGAACGACGCCGAAAAGTCGTGGGACTGTCCCTTGCACGGTTCGCGTTTCACGCCGGAGGGAAAGTACCTTGAGGGACCCGCGACGCATCACCTGCAAAAGTCGCCGGTCAAGAAGAAGGATTAGCTGAGCCGATCGACGCGCCTTTGGGCTTGGTCCGCGGCGCGGCGCTCCTGTGTGGCTGCCCTGACCGCGAGCTTCTTGGCCGATTCGGCGGACTCCACGTCACGGGTAATACCGATGAGTTCGGCTTCAAGGGCGGCCAGATGCTTCTTTGCTTCCTCGATCTCTGATGTGAGGTTTGTTCGGCGTTCGGCCAGTTCTTTGACGGCGCCCCACGCTTTGGACGCTGCTTCGTCTGCTTCCTTGGCCGCTTGCTCGGCTGACTCGAATTCGCTGCGGGCCTCTTTCAGTGCGGCCTGTTGCTTGGCTGCGCGTCGGTCCGCCAGGGACGTGGCTTCATCCTTGGGTGTCTTCGTTTTCGGCGGGGACGATTCCCGGGCCGTTGCAGAGGTCGCCTTCTTTGTGGTCCTCCCAGGCGTTGGTTGGGCGGCCTTTTCGCTTGAGTTCGCCGTTTCTTCGGGGCCCGCCTCGTCGTCAGGACCTGCCGCAGCGATGGCAGCTGTAAGGTCCACTGCCTCGAAGCCGCTGCCACTGAGCCCCCGCACCAGCCTGCCCGTTCCTACGGCGGCAGCGGCCCCGGCGTCGGCCATGGCTGCCCTGAGTGTCTGCTCAACGTCGGCCGCCGCGGCTGCACTGATTGGAGCTCCCATTTCGGAAGCGAGGTCCTTGGCTGCATTCACGGCGGTTGTCAGTTGGCCTTGGCGTTGCTGCCCGAGTTCACGGAACGCCGCCGCGTCGCCCTGCTCTTGGGCGGTCCGAAGCGAAACGCCAAAGCGTACGACGCCGTCAATCACCTCGGGCTTGTGAACGGCCAGCATGTTGATGGCCCATGCACCGGCGGCCGGCTTGGGCAGGCTGCCGATCTCTTTGGCCAGGTCTTTGTGGCCGGCATCCTTCGCTTTGCGGACCTGCGCGGCTCGTTCTGCCGTGAAATCACGAGGTGTTACGGCGTACAGCTCCTGGGCGGCGTCGCGGAGGTCCATGGACTTATCCTAGGGTTTCCACTGGCTCGGGGTTCGCCATGGCCGTCGAGGAGACCGAGTCTTCACCGGCGTGATGCTTAGGGTAGCCTAAGTCGAGTGGATCAGATCATGAGTTTGCCTTTCGGCGTCGCACTCGCGGCGCTCTTCGCGATTGTCATGATCCGCGTCAATGTCACCTACTGGATCGGGCGGGGAGCCGTTGCCGGATTCGCGCACACCCGCTTCGGTGGTTCTTTGGAACGACCCAAAGCAGCCCGGGCCCAGGCCTTGATTCAGCGCTGGGGACCGTACGCCGTCGTTCTCGCCTTCCTGACCATTGGCCTCCAAACGGCCATCAACCTTGCGGCCGGCGCTGCCCGCATGCCGCTCCGACGTTACTTGCCCGCGGCGGTGGCGGGTTCTGTCATCTGGGCATTGCTCTACGCCACCATTGGTCTGGCTGCTCTGGAGGCGTGGTTGGCGGTAGCAGCGGCATCACCGATCGGGGCTGCGGTGGGAGTCGCGGCCCTGGTGGCCGTCGTTGTCTGGGTTGTCGTGTTCCAACGGCGTCGGGCGAAGGCCAAATCAGCGGATACAGTGGTCTGAGTTCTACAGCTGGATCGGCGAAAGGCCTGGGTTGACTACTGCATTACCGGAACTGGCAGACGGCGATTTTTACTACGAATCCCTGGGCGAGGGCCGCTACCGGTCCACCATCCACGCCCAAGGCGCGTGGAATCCCCACGAACAACACATGGCTCCAGCCTCGGGCATCATCGCCGATGCCCTGGTCCGCCATGAACCACGGAACGATGTCCGCCTGGCGCGGATCAGCTACGAAATCCTCGGGCTGATTCCCGGCGGGGATTTCCAGGTCACCACCTCGACACTCAGGCCGGGACGAACCATTGAACTTATCCAGGCAGAGCTTTCAGCGGGAGGCCGTGTGGCCATCCGTGCTGCCGCCTGGCGCATGGTCACCAGTGACACCAGCGCCGTATCCGCAGTGGAAGACGAGCCCATGCCGGCCCCGGACGAATGCAAGCCGTGGGATGGCGCAAGTGTGTGGCCCGGGGGTTACATTCGCTCCTTGGAGATGCGACTCGCGGAGGGACACCGCCCCGGATCAGGGAAGGTGTGGATACGGACGTCCCACCCGCTGACCGACCAGGACGACAGCACTGAGCTTGCCCGCCTGATGGGCTTGGTGGATACCGCGAACGGCATAGCGGCCCGCGTTCCCCCGGGTGAAAACAGCTACATTTTTCCTAACGTCGATCTTCAGATCCACATGTATCGCGCTCCGTCGGGTGAATGGTTGGGGCTGGACAATAAGGTCTCCTTCGGAGCCGACGGCATAGGCCTGACATCCACCGTGCTTCATGATGTCCACGGACCCTTCGGCCGGGCTGAACAGATCCTGACGTTGAGGAAGAGTTGATGAGCGACTCGGAAGCAGGGCCGCGCCGGCTAACGGTTTACCGCCAGAAAGAAACCATGGGCGCGGCGGGAGACCTTGATTTCGCTTTGGAGCTTCTCCAGCGTGCCCGCAACGGAAATCTCGGCCCGTGTCTGCGCCTGTACCGTCCCCAGCCTACGGTTGCTTTCGGTCAACGCGACGCGAATTTGCCTGGTTTTCACGCAGCCGAGGAAGCGTGCCGGGAGCTCGGTTTCGAGCCACTCATCCGGAAGGCCGGGGGCCGCGCCGCGGCATATCACCAAGGAACCTTGGTGATCGATCATATTGAGCCGCACCCGGACGCGATAGTACGCGCCAAAGCCCGTTTCGCGGAATTTGGTGAGCTCCTGGCCGGCGCGCTTCGCAGCGTCGGCGTCCACGCCGCAGTAGGCGAAATTCCAGGGGAGTACTGCCCGGGGGAGTTCAGTGTCCACGGCGAAGACCCCGATTTCCCTGCCCACAGCATAAAGCTCATCGGCACGGCCCAGCGTGTGGTCTCCGGAGGGTGGCTTTTCAGCTCAGTGATCGTGGTGGAGGACTCCAAGCCCATCCGCGACGTCCTGACGGCGAGTTATGCCGCGCTCGGTCTCGAGTGGGACACCGCGACTGCCGGTGCCGCGAATGACCTGCTGCCGCATTTGGATGTCACTACTGTGGAGGATGCCGTGATTGAGGCTTACCGTGGCTACGCAGACATCGTCGACGGCGACTTCCGGACTCTGCTGGGCTAGTCGCCACAGCTCCGTTGAGCGTGTAGGTGCCCGGGTTTAGTCTGAGGTAGACAGGTATCCCGAGCACGCGGATCGCGGTAGAACAATGAGCCGGAGAAAGCGCCCTATTGAGGACTCTGACGTAGACATCAGCGTCAGCGCGCCCAAGAGATCCGCCGCGGGATTGCCAAGTCTGAGCGAAACACTCCCGCATGCCATGGCTGACATGGGCCCCTCCCGGGCATGGAAGACACTGCGGGCCGTCAATCAAAAAGACGGTTTCGATTGCATGAGTTGCGCCTGGCCTGACCCGCCGGAACGTAAAGCGGCTGAATTTTGCGAGAACGGTGCCAAGGCCATCGGCTGGGAAGCTGAACCACTCAAAATTCCCACGCAGTTCTGGGCCGAAAACACCTTGAGTGCCTTGGAGTCCAAGTCTGAGTATTGGCTTGGTCAGCAAGGCAGGCTGGTGGAGCCGGTCTTTAAGGCTGCAGGGTCCGATCATTATGTTCCTGTCAGTTGGGACCGGGCATTCGAAGTAGTGGCCCGCGAGCTGAACGGTCTTGAGAACCCGGACCACGCGACGTTCTATACGAGCGGAAGAACAAGCAACGAGGCCGCGTTCCTTTATCAACTTTTCGTGCGGGCGTACGGAACCAATAACCTTCCCGACTGTTCCAACATGTGCCACGAATCCACGGGTGTCGCCATGGGAGCGACCGTCGGAGTCGGAAAGTCAGCCATCACCTATGCGGACTTTGCCCAGGCTGACCTGATCATCATCATGGGTCAGAACCCGGGAACGTGCCATCCCCGGATGCTCACAGCCCTGGAGGAAGCGAAGGAAGCAGGCGCCGGGATCGTGGCCGTGAATCCCTTGCCTGAAGCCGGGCTGATTAATTTTCGGAACCCACAACGTCCCCGTGGTTTGGTGGGCAAAGGCACCGACCTGGCGGACCAGTACCTGCAGATCCGCCTTGCCGGGGACATGGCACTGTTGCAGGCTCTGTCCAAGCGTGTCCTGGACGCCGAGAGGGCTGCCCCCGGAACAGTGCTGGACCGCACGTTCATTGATGAGCATTGCCAAGGCTTCGTCGGGTTCGCGGCCCATCTGGCCACGCTGAACGAACGCGATGTCCTTACCGCGACAGGGCTCACCAGCGCGGACATCGATGATTTGGCCGCCAGGTACCTCCGCGCTGAAAAAGTCATCATCACGTGGGCCATGGGCATCACGCAGCATAAGAAGGCTGTCCCCACCATCAAGGAGATCATCAACCTGCTTCTGTTGCGCGGCAACATCGGCAAACCCGGTGCAGGGCCGTGCCCCATCCGTGGACACAGCAACGTTCAAGGTGACCGGACCATGGGCATTTGGGAGAAGATGCCGCCACGGTTCCTGGAGGCAATCCAGCGGGAGTTCGGATTTGATCCGCCACGGAATCCTGGCGTCGACGCTGTGGACAGCATCAAGGGCATGCGGGATGGCGGGATCAAAGTCCTGATCGCGTTGGGCGGCAACTTGGTGCACGCGATTTCAGACACCACGGTGGCTGAAGCGGCATTAAGGAAAACCCGATTATCAGTCCAAATCTCAACGAAACTGAACCGGTCTCATGTGGTGGTTGGTGAGCAGGCCCTGATCCTGCCAACGTTGGGGCGGACGGAGATCGACAGACAGGGCGGCGTAAAGCAGTTTGTCACCGTGGAGGACACCGTTTGTGCGGTGCATCGCTCGATGGGTCCGCTGGAACCCATAGCCCCGAACGTCTTGTCCGAGGTGGCCATCGTCAGCCGCATGGCCCAAGCTGTCCTGGGCGATAAAGTGCCGGTTGACTGGGCCGGGCTGGGACGCAACTATGACGCCATCCGGGATCACATATCCCGCGTCGTGCCGGGGTTTGAGGATTTCAATGCCCGCATCCGCGAGGAGGATGGCTTCGTCTTGCCTCACGGGCCAAGGGACAGCAGGACATTCCCCACAGCAACGGGCAAGGCCATGTTCTCCGTCAACGAGCTTGAAACCATTGTGATTCCGCGGGGCCGACTGCTTCTCCAGACGATCCGGTCACATGATCAGTTCAACACCACCACGTACACCTTGAATGATCGCTACCGGGGCATAAAGAAAGGCCGCATGGTCCTCCTGGTGAATCCATCGGACCTGGCCGAGTTGGGTTTCGAGGACGGCGGTTACGTGGACGTTCACAGCGAGGCCGACGACGGTGTGGACCGTGTCTTGCCCCAGTTGCGTTTGGTCTCCTATCCCAGTGCACGGGGCTGCGCCGCTGCGTACTACCCGGAGGCGAACGTCCTTGTGCCGTTGGATTCTACGGCCGAGGAGAGCAACACTCCGGCCTCGAAGTCTGTCATGATCCGGCTTGAGCCGGCTGCCGCCCCGGTGTACGAAACGGCAGCCGGCCATCGCGGGTGATGCCGCGGACCTGGCTGCGATGGGTACTTAGTGGCCCCGTGCAATCCATTCATCCAGATGCGGCTTCTCTGCGCTGATGGTGGTTGAATCACCGTGTCCGGTGAGGACCACGGTTTCCTCAGGCAGTGGGAGGAGCTTGGTCCTGATGGACTCGATGATGGTGGGGAAGTCGCTGTACGAGCGGCCCGTCGCGCCGGGTCCGCCCTGGAAGAGCGTGTCCCCGCTGAACAGTGTTTCTTTGCTAGGCAAGTGGAATGAGACGGACCCTGGTGAGTGACCGGGAGTGTGGATCGCTTTCAGTGTTGCGTCGGCGACGGTGAACTCGTCTCCGTCAACGATTGCCACATCGGGGTCGATTTCGGGGAACACTGCCCGCCACAGCATCCAGTCGTCCTGGTGCAGATGGATGGGAGCTTTGACGAGCTCGCAAAACGCGCCCGCGGAACTGATGTGGTCGTCATGGCCGTGGGTTAGCAAGATGGCTTTGACCGTACGGCCGGCAACTGCCTCGCGAATGGCTTCGGGGTCGTGGGCGGGGTCGATGACGATGCATTCGGAGTCGTCGCCGATGATCCAGACGTTGTTGTCCACGTCCCAGGTTCCGCCGTCGAGGGAGAATGTCCCTGAGGTGACGACGCGGTCGATGGTGATGTTGCCGGTGCTCACAGCTCTACCACCGATCGCAGGACGGCGCCCTGGTGCATTTTGTCGAAGGCTTCTTCTACCTGGTTGATGGTGATGCGCTCCGTCACGAACGCGTCCAGGTCCAGCTTGCCCTGTTTGTAGAGGTCCACCAGCATGGGGAAGTCACGGGAGGGCAGGCAGTCGCCGTACCAGGAGGACTTGAGGGAACCCCCGCGGCCGAAGACGTCCAGCAGTGGCAGTTCCAGGGTCATCTCCGGGGTGGGTACGCCCACCAGGACAACGGTTCCTGCGAGGTCGCGGGCGTAGAAGGCCTGCTTGTATGTTTCGGGACGTCCGACGGCGTCAATCACCACGTCTGCGCCGAAGCCGCCTGTCAGGGCCCGGATTTCTTCGACGGGGTCGCCAGCGGATGAATCCACGGTGTGTGTCGCGCCGAGTTCTTTGGCGCGCTCGAGCTTCTTTGCGTCGATGTCGACGGCGATGATGGTGGTGGCGCCGGCGAGCGCGGCACCGGCGATGGCTGCTACGCCCACGCCGCCACAGCCGATGACGGCAACAGAGTCTCCTCGTTTGACCCCGCCGGTGTTGAGCGCGGCTCCCAAACCTGCCATGACGCCGCAGCCGAGCAGTCCGACGGCGGCGGCATCGGCGTCGGGGTCTACCTTGGTGCATTGCCCCGCGGCCACCAGGGTCTTTTCGATGAACGCGCCGATTCCAAGGGCAGGTGACAATTCCGTGCCGTCTTCGAGCGTCATTTTTTGGGTGGCGTTGTGGGTGTTGAAGCAGTACTGGGCTTGGCCGCGGTTGCAGGCGCGACAGTTGCCGCACACTGCGCGCCAGTTGAGGACGACGCGGTCGCCGGGGGCGACGTCGGTAACGTCAGGGCCGACTGCGCTGACGACGCCGGTGGCTTCGTGGCCGAGCAGGAACGGGAAGTCGTCGCTGATTCCGCCGAGTTTGTAGTGGAGGTCGGTGTGGCATACGCCGCTGGTGAGAATGTCCACCAGGGCTTCGCCGGGTCCGGGTTCGGGAACCAGGATGGTTTCTAGGGTTGCGGGTGCGCCTTTGGAGCGGACGACGACACCTTTGACTGCGTGGACCATGGAGATGTTCCCTTCGGGCTCTAGGAGAGCAGGCCCCTTAATGAAGCAGGGCCCGCTACGGATTCCCATTCTGTCTATCACAGGTGGCAGACAGTGCGTGGATTGTTCCGTGCGGGCCCAACAGCGGCAGTGTGGGAGGCTATGCGGCCAAGCGGTTCTCGACCTCGGCGGCTGAGGGGTTGGTGGCCGCAGTTCCGTCAGGGAAGAGCACGGTGGGGACGGTGCGGTTGCCTCCGTTGAGCTGCTCGACGAGTTCGGCGGTGCCATCCACTTCTTCGATGTTGATCTCGGTGTAGCCGATGCCCTTGGCGTCCAGCTGCTTCTTAAGGCGGTTGCAGTAGCCGCACCAGGTGGTCGAGAACATGGTGATGGTGCCGGAGTCGGGAGTGAAGTCCACAGAGCTCTCCTCAGTGTTGGTCGTTTGCGCGGGATGGTTCGTTGCTATCAACGGTAACCCGCGTCGGAATAATTCCCGTTCGGCCGCGAACCCGGGTTACGTCACATGGTGCGCTGGTGCGTTCTTGGAGGAGAGGGCAGACTGTTGCCATGTGTGGACGTTATGTGATGGCCCGTGCGGTGGGAGACCTGCTCGCCGATTTCGACGCTGAGCTTGAGAACGAGATTGCCCTTGAAAAATCGTGGAATGTGGCCCCGACGGATGCCGTTCCCATCGTGTTGGAGAGGCTCATCGATGAGGACGTGAAACGCCAGCTCCACGTAGCCAAGTGGGGTTTGGTGCCCTCATGGGCCAAGGACCCCAAAGGTGGTGCCAGGCTCATCAACGCGCGCAGTGAAACGTTGCTGGAGAAGCCGTCCTTCAAGAAAGCCGCTGTGGCCAGGCGTTGTGCGGTTCCGGCGGATGGCTACTACGAATGGAAGAAGGGCGAGGGCAAGAACAAGCAACCGTACTATGTGCACCCGGGGGACGGCCAGGGTTTGGTCTTCGCGGGCTTGTACGAGTGGTGGCGGGACCAGTCAGCATCCCCTGATGATCCGGGCCGTTGGTTGCTGTCCATGTCCATTCTGACTGCCGACACCCCAACAGCAGATGAGGCGCGAACAAGGCGCAGTGCCTCAGTGTTTGACGAACTTACGTCACTCCATGACCGGGTTCCGTTGCCCATGAGCACTGAGACGATGGAAGCGTGGTTGGATCCTAGGGAGAAGGACGCCCAAGGCTTGGTGGACATGGTCCGTTCCAGGGCACACGACGCGGCGGCCGGTTGGACGCTGGACGCGGTAGGGGCCGCCGTCGGAAATGTCCGTAACAACTCGCCGGAACTTATTGAACCGGTGGAAGGTCTCTTCTAGGAGTCAGAGGGCTTCGGTAACCGGCACGCCGGATTGGAATTCCCGGCCGTCGGCTTCGCTGAAGCCTGTCATGACGTGGCCTTTGCTGAGCCCGTGGATGGCAGACATCGGGAAGTTCCCCGTGATGACGTTGCCGGAGTGCTCCACGCCCTTGATGTCGTAGTTTTCCTCGGCACTGAGGGAGTGGTTGAAGGAATAGAACGAGATCGCCTCGCCGTTCATGAACTCGATGCCGAGCCTGCGCTGTGAGGAATAGTCCTCGCTTGCAGCAACAAGGCCCACGACGTAAGCGCCGGAGCCTGGTATGTTGCCATCGATTTCGAACCGTGCCACGAGGTTGTCGTCTTCGGCGGAGATGTTGACCTGCTTCAGGAGTGCGTCATTGGTGCTCATTCCACAATCCTGCTCTGTGGACCGGCTGCCGTCCACCCCTTGGGTGTCATCCTCACCCTTATCCCTCCAGGAGGCGCCGGAGGCTTCTGGCTACGGTGGCGCCGTCAATGTCCTGGCCTTTGCGGGCGGTCAGCAGGTGCATGGCCAGGCCGTCGCCGTAGTCGGACACTGCTTCGGCCCGGGCTCTTGCTTCAGTTATGCCCATGGCTTCAAGCAGTTGCGCCAACGCCGATACCAGCCGCTCATGCCCGGCTGCCACAACATCGGGCTGGTCGAGGGCAAAGGCGAACCTGGCTCGGGTCAGTTCGGCGTTCTCATGCGCGAGTCCCATGACCGCTCCGGCGATCTGCTCCGCCAAGGCGGCTACCGACGTCGGGATTTCCGTTCCACCGCGCTGGAGCAGGAGGCGGTCCCGTTCTTCAACGCGGTCGACGGCGGCCCCCATCAGTGCTGCCCGGTTGCGGAAATAGTTCGAGGTGGTTCCGACGGCGACGCCCGCGTGGGCGTCTACGGCCCGGTGGGTGAGTCCCTTGAGGCCTTTGGCAGCAACCACGGCAAGGGCGGCGTCGGCAAGTTCTGTTCGGCGGTCCGGCATGGCGAAAGTCTAGCTTCAACCCCTATCACTACTACAAATGTAGTAGTACAGTGTGGCCATGGAAAAAGTGGACATCATTGGTGGAGGAATCGCCGGGTTGGCGCTCGCAGGACGACTCGACCCCGGCCGGTTCGACGTCACCGTGTATGAGCAGCGGACCGAACTCCCGTCCGTTGGAACTACCTTGGCCATGTGGCCGGAAGCCCAGCAGGCGTTGGCTGAGTTGGGGATACTCGGGGCCGTGCGGAGTCGCGGAGCCATTATCAAAGCCGGCGCACTTCGCCGCCCCTCGGGAGAGGCCCTGCTGTCCATGGAAGGTGAAGGGCTGGTAGGAGTGTCCCGCCCCGAACTGCTGAGACTGCTGGACACGGCGGTACCAGCTACCGTGCGCCGGGTAGTGCAGAGAGTGGATCGCCTGCCGGGCCATTCCGGGTTGACCGTGGGTGCCGACGGAGTCAACAGCATTGTTCGGCGGGACTTTTGGGGCCGGCGAAGTACGGCCAGGCCAACGCCGTTCCTTGCCGTCAGGGGCGTCGTTCCAGGAATCCCATCCCCTCAAGACGTAGGTGAATACTGGGGGCGCGGTCAGATTTTCGGCCTGGCACCTGCCGGAGGTGGAACCAACTGGTACGCCTCCTTCCGCTCAGACCTGGGCCCGGACAAGGTGGACGTCGCAGAGGCGCTTGAAGTGACCCGGGACCGCTATGCCAACCACGCACCCGCAGTGAAGGAACTCCTCGCCCTGGCCAGCCCCGAAACATCGCTTGCGCAACGCATCTGGACCACCCCGGCCCTCGGCCGCTACGCACGTAGGAACGTCGTGCTGGTAGGGGATGCCGCTCACGCAATGACCCCCAACCTGGGCAGGGGCGCCTGCGAAGCGCTCATCGACGCTGTGACCCTGGGGGGCCTGCTGAATGAACTGCCCACGGAGGAAGCGCTCGCCGCCTTTGGCAGGAAGCGGGTTATGCGAACACAACTTCTCAGGCTGGCTTCTTCCCTCATGGGGAGCGTGGCACTCGCACAGGGCGCACAACCATGGCGCGACGCTCTGCTGAAGCAGGTGGGCAAGAGCGTAGCGCGAACCCGGGAAAGGACCGGAACTTCGAAGTAGGTTTTGTGTGGGCGTCGGCGTAAACTGGATTTATTCGAACATACTTTCGAATAAGGTTTCCGGCGTAAAGAGGTGTGGATATGGGGCTGTTCAGCGAGTCTGTCGGAGTCATCTGCACCGACACAGGCCAGCCACAGGAAGTCCGCTGGAAAGGCACCCGGTACACAGTCACCAATGAACCGGTCCGATGGTACGAAAGGCGCCAATGGTGGCTTGAAGAGAACCGCGCACCACTGGGGACCGGCGCCGGATTGGTCGACCACGAAATCTGGCGTGTACAGCTCCTACCCACCGCAGCCGACGCCGAAACCAACCATTCCATCACCCTTGACCTCGTCCGGCACGTGGGCAGCGGACGCTGGAGACTCCTGCGCATCCACGACGCCGCACCAGCACGCGCCGAAGAACCCGAAGAAGCAGCGTGAACCTTGAGCTTTACCCACCTGCACGTCTCCACAGCCTTCAGCGCACACTACGGCGTCTCCTGGCCCGATGAACTTGCCCAAACAGCTGCAGCAAACGGAGCCACAGCGCTCGCCTGCACAGACAGGGACGGCCTATACGGCACCATCAAACACCTCAAAGCATGCATGGACGCAAGCATTGACCCCATCGTAGGGGTGGACCTGGCAGTATTCGACGACGACGGCGACCACCGCACCCAAGTCGGGGGCCGCGTCGTCGTACTCGCCCACGGCAACAACAACGGCGCCGGGTACAGGGCACTCTGCCGCCTCATATCCGACGCCCATGCACGCACCTCAGGAAAAGCCGGGGGAGCAGTCCCTGCTGCAGTCACACGGGGAGAACTCGCCTCAAGAACCCTTGACCCCAAAACCCTCAAACCAGTCCTGACAGTGCTGATAGGACCCGACTCCGACGTCGGCCTTGCCATGGGGGGCCGCAAATACCTCAGGCCCAGAACCCTCTTCAAACAGTGGATCGACGCCATGCCCCCCGGCACCATGGTCGCCGAAGTTGTATCCCACCTCAGCGCCCCGGGAGAGCCGCTCAGCACAGCCCACGCAGTGCGCATGCTCAAACTCGCCCTCGAATACAACATCCCCGCAATCCTCAGCAACGCAGTCCGCTACTGCGCCCAGGACGGCGCCGCCACCGCAGACGTCCTCGACTCCGCACGCACCCTCAAATCCCTCCCGGAACTCTCAACAGCACCCCCGCTGCAACCAACCGGGATGCTCCAACCAACCGGGCAGGGCTGGCTGAAGACACCGCAGCAAATGCTCCAACTCGGTAAAGAAATCATGAACGCCGCAGGCCAAGGAAAAGCCGACCTCACCAAACTCCTCGCAAACACCGAAGCGCTCGCAGATAAATGCCGCATCAATCCTGTCCTCGATATGGGATGGAAAAAACCCGTAGTCCCCGAGGCCTCCATCATCGGCATCGACGCAGACCCCATGCTTGAACTCACCCAACGCTGCGAAGCCGGAATCACCAGAAGGTTCCCGGGCATCAACGGAGATGCTGAAAAACACCTGCGCTCGCGGTTGGAGCACGAACTCGGGATCATCGGCAGGCTTGGCTTTGCCTCCTACTTCCTTACCGTGGCAGAAGTTTCACGGATGATCCTGGATATGGGGGTCCGGGTTGCCGCGAGGGGATCCGGTGCCTCAAGCCTGGTCAACTACTTGATCGATATCAGCCAGGTTGATCCGATCCGCCATGACCTCATCTTTGAACGCTTCCTATCCGGCCGGCGGTCCACCCTTCCAGACATTGATATTGATGTGGAAAGTGCTGAAAGGCACAACGTCTACCGAAAGATCTTTGACCGCTTTGGGGCCGAACGGGTCACCCTGATGAGCATGCAAAACGGCTACAGGGCACGTGGTGCAGTTCGTGATGCCGGCATGGCCTTGGGGATGCCGGACGATGAAGTCGGTGAGATCGCCAAGCAACTGTGGAGATTCTCTGCACGCAAATTCCGTGAGGCCTTGGTTGAGAAGCCCGAGCTGCGTGATTTTGCCGGGCGGGTGGAAAGGGGAGCCTTGGAGGAGAACCAACAGCTGGACCTGTTGGTTGACCTTACCGAAAGGCTGGATCGCCTTCCCCGGCACATCTCCATGCATCCTTGTGGAGTGATTCTGGGAGATGCCACACTGCTGGATCGAACACCCGTCCAGCCCAGTGGCTTGGGCCTGCCCATGAGTCAATTCGACAAACATGACATGGATCCCATGGGCATGCTCAAACTCGATGTCCTGGGAGTGCGCATGCAGAGTGCCATGGCCTTTGCGGTTCGGGAAGTGATTCGGCTGCATCCTTCCAAAGCTGAAGTGGTGGCAGCAGGCAGGCATCCAATCGAGCCGGGCGGGGATGGTCCTGACTACATTGCCCCTGACGGCAGGATCGACCTCAATGCCGTACCTTTCGACGACGAACCCACCTATGAGCTGATACGCAGTACCCACACGCTTGGTTGCTTCCAGATCGAATCGCCGGGACAACGGGAACTCATTGGAAAGATGGCTCCCCGGGAATTCAACGACCTCATCATCGACATCTCGCTTTTCAGGCCCGGACCCATGAAATCCGACATGGTGCGACCCTTCCTGGAACACCGGCACGGCTTTGCTCCTGAGATATATCCCCACCAGGACCTCAAGCCAGTCCTGCAGGAAACACACGGGGTGACTGTTTTCCATGAGCAGATCCTGAAGACCTTCCACGTCATGACCGATTGCGGTTTGGACAGGGCCGACGAGTTTCGTCGGGCCCTGGGCGACGAAGTGCAGGAACCGGGAGTGGAGAAGTACTTCCGAAAGGAAGCGATCAAGAAATACAGTCCCGAAGTGGTGGACAAGGTCTGGGGAACCCTGAAAGCCTTCGGCAGTTTTGGTTTTTGCAAAGCCCACGGTGCTGCCTTTGCTGTGCCCACATATCAGTCTGCCTGGCTCAAGGCCCATCACCCCGAGGCCTTCCTCGCCGGGCTGTGGGAACACGATCCCGGGATGTATCCCAAGCGACTGCTCGTTGCTGAAGCCCGCCGGCTAGGCATTCCCATCCTGCCTTTGGATATCAACAGGAGCCAGGCTGAATACCGGGTGGAGAAAATCCAGCAAGGCACCAATCATGGAAAGCTCGGAATCCGCTTGAGCCTCACTGGGATCTATGGGCTATCAGGCGCAGAACTGAAGCGGATCGTGGCCGGGCAACCGTACGATTCCCTGGCAGACCTCCGGGCGCGGGCGAGGGTGAGTAAACCAAACATTAAAAGACTGGCCCAACTTGGCGCCTTTGATGCCTTGCACAAAGACTCCGGTGGAAAAGCGAACCGGGCCGACCTCGTACAACACTTGCAAGCACTCCAAAGCAACCCTTCCAAAAAAGCCACCGATGTCATTGAGGGACAACTGGCGTTTGCCTTGGGCGATGTGGAACTGCGGAACCTGGCTCCGGAACTGCCTGCGCCCACAATGGTGGACAACGTCAGGGCGGAACTCGATCTCATGGCTGTGGATGTCAGCGAGCACTTGATGGAAAGCCACCGGCCACTGTTGGAGAAGTTGGGAGTCACTACGGCTGACAAACTCCTCAGCCTGCGCAATGGGACCGAAGTCCTGGTGGCGGGGGTCCGGATAGCGACACAAACCCCGCCCATGCGGGGCGGGCGGCGCGTTGTCTTCATCAGCATCGATGACGGCACAGGTTGTGTTGACTCTGTCTTCTTCCATGAAGCCCAGGAAGAATCGGGGCCCCTCTTGTTTGGTACCCGCATGCTGTTGATTCGTGGAACCACCAGAAGGACCGGTCCCAAGGGAATCAGTCTGAGTGCCAGCAAGGCATGGGACCTCAGCCGGCCCGAAGCATTGCCATATTCCGAACTCTTGCCTGCCGAAGTTGGTCTACCGGATGAATACACCCACCACGGGCCCCTTCATGGCATCTCCAGGAACCTCGCCATCACTGGCCTGGGAAGCTGAACGCGCAGCAGAATCCTTCCTCGGGCAGCCGAATCCGGCGCCGGCGCGCTGCTTTGGCCGCCTTCGCTGAAGCGGATACGATTGACGGTGGCTGGCTGTGGTCCCCGTACGCCACAAGCTATGAAGCCTTAACTATGAATAGGAGACACCCGTGTCAGATGCCCAACAGATCACCCTCATCGTCGATGGCGAAGAGACCAAGGTGACGGAAGGGACTACCGGCGCGGAACTCTTCTTCGAGCGCCGCGACGTCGTTGTAGCCCGTGTCAATGGTGTACTCAAGGACCTTGACCAAGTCCTCACCGAGGGTGCAGACGTCGAGGGCGTCACCATCGATTCCCCTGATGGACTCAACGTTCTCCGCCACTCCACAGCGCACGTCATGGCGCAGGCCGTCCAGCAGTTGCGCCCCGAGGCCAAGCTCGGCATCGGCCCGTACATCACTGACGGCTTCTACTTCGACTTCGACGTCGCTGATCCGTTCACCCCGGAAGACCTGCGCACGCTGGAAAAGATGATGCAAAAGATCATCAACCAGAACCAGAAGTTCGTTCGCCGTGTAGTCACCGAAGAAGAAGCCCGCGAAGCGATGGCCAACGAGCCCTACAAGCTGGAGCTGTTGGGCAAGAAGAACGACGCAAGCGACGCGGCCGAAGGCGTCAATGTCGAGGTCGGCGCGGGCGACATCACGATCTACGACAATGTGGATCGCAAGAGCGGCGAGAGCATCTGGTGCGATCTTTGCCGCGGACCGCACCTGCAGAACACCAAAATCATCTCCAACGCTTTCGCGTTGACCCGTTCATCTGCGGCATATTGGCTCGGCAACCAGAACAACCAGCAGTTGCAGCGCATTTACGGCACCGCGTGGCCCACCAAGGAAGCCCTCAAGGCATATCAGGAACGCATAGCTGAAGCTGAGCGCCGCGATCACCGCAAGCTCGGCGTCGAACTGGACCTCTTCTCCTTCCCGGATGAGCTGGGCTCCGGCCTCCCTGTGTTCCACCCCAAGGGCGGCATCATCCGCAAGGCAATGGAAGATTACTCCCGTCAACGCCATGTGGACGCCGGTTATGAGTTCGTCTACACCCCGCACATCACCAAGGGACACCTCTACGAGGTTTCAGGCCACCTTGACTGGTACAAGGACGGCATGTTCCCGGCGATGCAGGTGGACGCCGAATTCAACGAAGACGGCAGCGTGCGGAAGCCTGCGCAGGATTACTACCTGAAGCCGATGAACTGCCCCATGCACAACCTGATCTTCCGCTCCCGGGGCCGATCTTACCGCGAACTTCCGCTGCGCCTTTTTGAATTCGGTTCGGTGTACCGGTACGAGAAGTCCGGGGTTGTGCACGGGCTGACCCGTGTCCGTGGCATGACACAGGATGACGCCCACATCTACTGCACCCGCGAGCAGATGAAGGACGAGCTCACCACCACCCTGAACTTCGTCCTTGGCCTGCTCAAGGACTACGGCCTGGACGACTTCTACTTGGAGCTCTCCACCAAGAACGAAGAGAAGTTCGTTGGTGACGATGCCGCCTGGGAGGAAGCTACACGCACTTTGTCCGAGGTCGCAGAGGCTTCCGGTCTGCACTTGGTACCGGACCCGGGTGGAGCAGCATTTTACGGCCCCAAGATCTCCGTTCAGGCAAAAGATGCTCTGGGCAGGACCTGGCAAATGTCCACCATTCAGCTGGACTTCAACCTGCCCGAGCGTTTCGAATTGGAATACCAGGCTGCCGACGGCACGCGCCAACGCCCCGTCATGATCCACCGGGCCCTTTTCGGTTCCGTGGAACGCTTCATGGGTGTTCTCACCGAGCACTACGCCGGGGCATTCCCTGCATGGCTCGCTCCTGTACAGGTAGTGGGCATCCCCGTCGCCGAGACGTTCAACGACTACATGTTCGACGTCGTCGGCCAGCTCAAGGCTGCCGGAATCCGTGCCGAGGTGGATATCTCCTCGGACAGGTTCCCCAAGAAGATCCGCACAGCCAGCAAGGACAAGATCCCGTTCGTCCTGATTGCCGGCGGCGAGGATGCGGAAGCCGGTGCGGTGTCGTTCCGTTTCCGGGACGGCAGCCAGGACAATGGAGTGCCCGTGGCCGAGGCGGTCCGCAGGATCGTTGACGCCGTCAAGAACCGCGAGAGCTGACGGAACGGACACAGAGACGGTGCAGGAGAACACAGGCGCGGCAGCTGACCTTCCGAGCGATGCCGACGTCACCGATGACTTCGGATTGGCAGGCGTACCGGACGCGTTTCAGCGCCTGTGGACTCCGCACCGTATGGCCTACATCAAGGGCGGGCAGGATCAATTCAAGAACAAGGACGACTGCCCGTTCTGTGTAGGACCCACACGCTCAGATGAGGAATCCCTCATCGTCTATCGGGGACGGACCTGCTATGTGGTCCTTAACCTGTTCCCGTACAACCCCGGTCATTTGTTGATCTGCCCCTACCGGCACGTACCCGACTACACGGACATCACAGTGGAGGAAACGGCCGAGTTCGCCGACCTCACCCAGACGGCAATGCGGGTGCTGCGGAAAGTTTCCAATCCGAGCGGCTTTAATCTGGGCATGAACCAAGGCGTGACCGGTGGTGCCGGTATTGCAGCGCATCTCCATCAGCACGTGGTTCCGCGCTGGGGCGGGGATGGAAACTTCTTCCCGATCATCGCCCAGACCAAGGCCATCACGCAGACACTCGATGAGGTCCGCAAGCTTGTGGCCGAAGCCTGGCCGGGGGAGTCGAATGCTCAATAGGCATGCGCGCGGCTTTTTCACTTCACTCTTTACTCCTCTAGCGCGATGGCTCCTGAGGATCGGTGTGTCTCCTGACGCCGTGACCATTGCAGGGACCGCAGGCGTGATATTGGGCGGACTCGTCCTCTACCCGTTGGGCTTTTTGTGGTGGGGTTCGGTTGTGGTCGCCTTCTTCGCATTTTCAGATGTCGTAGACGGAATCATGGCGAGGCTTCAGGGGCGGAGCGGCGGCTGGGGCAATTTTCTGGATTCCACTTTGGACCGGCTTGCCGATGGTGCGATATTTGCCGGCCTGACTATCTGGTTTTTCACCGGAGGTGAGGATCCGGCGATAGGTTCTGCAGCAGTCATCTGCCTGGTTCTTGGAATGGTTGTTTCCTACGCCCGGGCCAAAGCGGAGTCCTTGGGCTACCAAGCGAGCGTCGGGATCGCAGAGCGTGCAGAGCGCTTGGCGTCCGTGCTGCTCGTCACGGGGCTCACGGGATTGGGTCTGCCGCCGGTTGTATTGTTCGGGACCCTGATCCTCCTTGCCTTGGCAAGTGTGGTGACGATCGTCCAACGGATGACCGCCGTTCGCCGACAGGCCATGGCCGAAGCCGATGGAACTGCTGCAGCATAAACGCCGTGGGTCAACGCTTGCCGGGGGAACTGGTTGGCAAACCAAAATCGTTCCTCTCCGGTTGTGCACCTGTCCTACCAGAGCCCGCTTTATTGCCCTTCGAGGCAGTAATGAATGTACTGCCACCATGCAAGGTGCGACTACTATTACTAGTACTTGGTCACCTTGACCTGAAACCCGGTGTGCGCTGATTGCGGTCGTGTGGCTGCGCGCGCCTCCGGCAAAACGGTCGTTTATCTACCCATAGGGGTTTTTGTGTCTACACCAGATGTAAGCAACGAAGCCGGTTCGTCCGCGAACAGCGTCACGGGCAGCAACCGCGTTAAGCGGGGCATGGCGGAGATGCTCAAGGGCGGCGTCATCATGGACGTCGTTAACGTCGAGCAGGCCCGCATCGCCGAGGATGCCGGTGCCGTGGCTGTCATGGCACTCGAGCGTGTCCCGGCCGATATCCGCGCCCAGGGCGGCGTGTCCCGCATGTCCGATCCCGACATGATCGATGCGATCATCGCCGCCGTGTCCATCCCGGTCATGGCCAAGGCCCGCATCGGCCACTTCGTCGAAGCCCAGGTCCTGCAGTCCCTCGGTGTTGACTACATCGACGAGTCCGAGGTCCTGACGCCGGCGGACTACATCAACCACATCGACAAGTGGAACTTCACCGTCCCGTTCGTCTGTGGTGCCACCAACCTCGGTGAGGCTTTGCGCCGCATCAACGAAGGCGCGGCGATGATCCGTTCCAAGGGCGAAGCCGGTACCGGCGATGTTTCCAACGCCACCGGTCACATGCGCAAGATCCGCTCCGAGATCGCCAAGCTCGCCGCCCTGCCCGAGGACGAGCTCTACGTCGCGGCGAAGGAGCTGCAGGCCCCGTACGAGCTGGTCAAGGAAGTTGCCGCCACCGGCAAGCTCCCCGTGGTCCTGTTCACCGCCGGTGGCATCGCTACCCCGGCTGATGCTGCCATGATGATGCAGCTCGGCGCCGACGGCGTATTCGTTGGTTCCGGTATCTTCAAGTCCGGTAACCCGGCAGAGCGCGCCGCCGCCGTCGTGAAGGCCACCACGTTCCACGACGATCCCGATGTCATTGCCAAGGTCTCCCGCGGCCTGGGCGAAGCCATGGTGGGCATCAACGTCGACGACATCCCGCAGCCCCACCGCCTCGCAGAGCGCGGCTGGTAAGCCGCACTTAAGTCTCGGACAGCGGCAATCCTCTGCGTGCTATTCCCCGCGCCCCGTTGGCAGCTAAGTAGCTGCTCAGGGCGCGGGGCCCCTTTTACGCACACTGCCGGATCGCCCCTGCCCTCAGCTTGAGGTGCTTGAGGTTATGAACGACGCCGGACGGTCGCCTTATGAGGTGAGCGTCCGGCGTCGTTGTGTTTAGTTGAGGCCGCGGCGCTTTAGCAGGGGGGCCAGGTCGGCGTCATGGCCTCGGAATGAGCGGAAGGATTCCAGCGGATCGCGGCTGTTACCTCGTGAGAGCAGCTCCGAGCGGAAGTGATCGCCGTTCGCCCGTGTGAGGCCACCGTTGTGCTTGAACCATTCCACAGTGTCGGCGTCCAGCACCTCGCTCCAGATATAGGAGTAGTAGCCCGCTGCGTAACCCGAACCGGCGAAGATGTGTTGGAAATACCCCGTGCGGTACCTCGGCGGGATCAGCGGGTGCGTGATTGCCGCATCAGCCAGCGCCTTGGCTTCGAACGCGAGAACGTCCTCCGGGACTTCGGACTCGGACAGCACGTGCCACGCCACGTCAAGGAGCGCCGCCCCGAGATATTCGGTAGTTGCGAACCCTTCTCCCCACAACAATGACTCATTGAGTTTGTCCACGGTGTCCTGGGGGAGTGCCTCCCCCGTGGAGTAATGGCGTGCATAGTTGGCCAGGACCTCGGGCCACATGATCCACATTTCGTTGACCTGGGACGGATATTCCACGAAGTCGCGCGGTACGGACGTTCCGGAGAACCGTGGATAGGTGACATCGGAAAAGAGCCCGTGCAACGCGTGGCCGAATTCGTGGAAAACGGTACGGACCTCGTCCAAGGACAGCAATGTAGGCTCGCCGGGAGCCGGCTTGGTGATGTTGAGGTTGTTGATGACCACGGACTGGGTTCCCAGCAGGCTGGACTGTTCCACGAGGGAATTCATCCAGGCACCTCCGCGCTTTGACTCCCGGGTGTAGTAGTCGCCCAAGAAGAGGCCGAGGCCGCTGCCGTCTTGATCACGGACTTCCCAGACACGGACATCCGGGTGATAGCCGTCAAGGTCTTCCCGCTCACTGAAGGTAACCCCGTACAGCTTGGTCGCCGCATGGAAGACCCCGTCGTTGAGTACGGTTTCAAGGCTGAAGTAAGGCCGGAGTGCTTGCTCGTCCACCTCAAACTTCTCCTGGCGGACCCGGGCTGAGTAGTACGCCCAATCCCACGGCTCAAGTTGGTGGCCGGCGGATTCGGCCAAGGCTTGTGCTTCCGACTCAGCGTTGCTCAGGGCAGCCGGAGCGAGCCGGCCCAGCATCGCCTGTACTTCGCTGAAACCTGGCGCAGTCTGCTGGTCCACTACCAGCTCAGCGAAGTTGGCAAACCCCAAAAGTGTGGCTTTCTCGGCCCGCAAACGTGCAGTAGCTTTCACCAGGTCGCGGACATCCAAGGTGCCGCCATCGGCGCCGCGAGCCAGGGACGCTTCATACAGGCGACGGCGGATGGTTCGGTTCTCCAGTGACGCCAAGGCGGGTTGGTTGCTGGGTAGGATCAGCGTCAGTAGGTACTTGCCATCATGCCCGGCAAGCTTTGCAGCTTCTGCAGCGGCGGAAACCATTTCGGGCTGCAGCCCGGTCAGATCTTCGGCGTCGTCAAGGAGCAGGGCGGCGGACTTCATGCCTTCCTTGACGCGCTGGCCAAACTCGGTGCCCAAGCGGGACAGCTCCGCGTTGACTTCACGCAAGCGGTGCTGCCCGGCGTCATCGAGCTGAATTCCGGACTGTCGGAACTCCTTGAGGTACTCCTCCACCAATCGGGAGGCTTCCGCATCCAGGCCGATGGTTTCTATGGCGGCAAACCGCTCGAAGAGCGCGCGGTTCATATAGACAGCATCCTGATGTGCTGAGAACTTGGGTGACAACTTTGTCTCAAGCGCTTTGATGGCCTCTGAAGCATCCGCGGAAACGAGAGTGAAGAACGCTGCCGCAGCCCTGTTGAGGAGAAGTCCGGACCGCTCCATGGCCAAGGCTGTGTTCTCCAAGGTGGCGGGCTCCGGGTTGTCCGCGATCCGCGAAATTTCCTGGAGATGCGAAGCCAAGCCCACCTCTACGGCCTCGGCGTAGTGCTCTGCTGAAATGCCGGCGAAGGGCGGAAGCCCGTAAGGCAGCGGGCTGGAACTCAAGAGTGGATTGGTCATGAAGCGACTCTTTCACGTAAGAATCGTGTCCTCAAGAGCGGCACGCCCTGTTCCTCCGGGCTTCCGCCGTAGGATGAAAGTCATGGGCAAAATCACATTTTCCGCGGCCTGGTACCGTCCTCAGAAGGCGGCACTCGTGCTGGGCGCGATGGCGCTCACCCTGTCCTTGAACGCCTGCGGTGTCATTTCCGAAACTGAAAACTCGAACCGCAGCAGCGCCGCTTCGGCCCCGGTAACGGAAACCCCGGCTCCAACGCGTACACCTGCGCCAAACCCGACTCCGGGCAAGGGGCCCGCTTGCCCGGAATTACGCTGCACCTCCATCACGGTGACAGGCGACATGCTGGTTCACACCCAGCTCTGGCAACAAGCTAGAGCTGACGCCGCGGCGGCAGGTCTTCCCGGCTACACATTCGTCCCACTTCTTGAAGGACAGCGTCGCTACATTCGCAACAGCGACCTCGCCATTTGCCACCAAGAAACGCCCGTTGCTTCTCCGGAAGGGCCGTTCTCTGCCTACCCGTCCTTCAACGTGCCGCCGCAAATCATCACTGCTTCCAAGGACGTCGGCTACCAGGCCTGCACTACAGCGAGCAACCACACCATTGACCGCGGGACCGAAGGTTTGCTCCGGACACTGGATGCTTTGGATGCAGCGGGCCTGAAGCACACGGGGTCCTACCGCACGGAAGCGGAGTCCAAGGAAATACTGATGCTCCAAACGGACGCGGCCAAGGTGGCCGTCATCATTGGAACGTATGGCCACAATGGGCAAATCCCGGAATACCCGTGGCTGGTGGACGAGCTGGACCCGGCGGCCATGATCGCGAAGGCGACCCAGGCGAAGGCACTTGGGGCTGACATTGTCCTTGGCGTCATGCATGCCGGGGACGAGTACGCCAGCGAAGCCAATGCCCAGCAGCAGGAGGTTGCTCACGCGTTGGTGGACAGCGGACAGTTCACCATGATCTACGGACACCACACCCACTCGGTGCTGCCTATCGAGAATTACAAAGGCACGTGGATCGTGTATGGGCTGGGCAACGGCGTCACTGAATTGTCACCGTGGTACGTCGCCAATAACGAAGGGCTGCTCGTCAGGGCACAGTTCAGCCAAAACGCTGCAGGTACTTGGGCTGCTTCGGATCTCGCCTGGGCTCCATCAGTCATCGTTCGCGATCCCTATCGCTGGTGCTCGGTAGCCAGCGACGCACCCCAGGGAGTCTGCGCTACACCTGCGGCCGACGCTGAGACCTACCAGCGAACCAAAGCGGTGGTTGAGTCCATGGGCGCAGCAACTGCAGGCGCACACGAACTACTGATCACCAAGGAAAAGTAACTTCTACCTCGGCCGGCGGGCGGCGTGTTCCCGCGCAAGGCGCGCGTAACCGTCGTCGGGCCTTCCAGGCACGAAAGTACCGAATTTACGTTCGGCCGCCGTGCGGATCAGGAAGTCCGCAATGGCCGGGTTCTTCGGCAG
Organism: Arthrobacter sp. GW822-FHT05G07; assembly: GCF_058799755.1. NCBI lineage: Bacteria > Bacillati > Actinomycetota > Actinomycetes > Micrococcales > Micrococcaceae > Arthrobacter > Arthrobacter sp. GW822-FHT05G07. The sequence goes on from NZ_JBXALT010000005.1 coordinate 168,441, forward strand.
CAATGAACCGTGAAGGTAGCTCGCTACAACGTTGTTGTAGCGGGCGCCCTCATGCCCGTCTTTGCTGTTGTTGCCCGCGCCCTTGGTGACAGTGCCGAGAGGCTCGACGCCGGGACCCAGGGTAGTTTGCCCGCTGTGGTTCTCGTAGCCCAGGATGTCGCCAAATTCGGCAGACTTCATGGTCACGTTGCCGATGAGTCGCTCGTCGGTTCCGTGGGTTTCGACGTCAAGGATGCCAATACCGGGAATGACGGGCCCTGTGCTGGTCTTGAAGAACTTGCCGAAAAGTTGATACAGCCCACAAATCACCAGCATGGGGGCACCTTCGTCGGCGAGCTGCTTCAGCTGTCCGGCGCGCGCCTGGAGGTCGTCCTGGATGACCAATTGGCCGCTGTCCTGCCCGCCGCCGCCCACAATGATGTCCACGTCGTCGGGGAAGTCGTCGCCCACGTTGTACTCAAGCAACTCCGGGGTGTAGCCATGCCACTTAATCCGTTGCTTAAGGACCAGGGCGTTGCCCCAGTCACCGTAGATGTTCATTTCCCGCGGGTAGAGCTGGAGAACGCGGATGGTGCCCTTGCTGGGCTGTGAGTCAGGCGTGGGTTGTGCTTCCGAGGTCATGAGACCACCTCAACTATGGTGATTTTGGCCAGTTCACGGCGAATGGCGAGCATGGAGGTGTACGTGCAGAAGATGCGTTTGGGCTTGCCCCGCGAGCCGTCTATGAAAGCCCGAAGAGCTGCGGTGATGTCAGGTTCCACGACTCCGAAGTGCACGTCGTCGTACTGGAGGCGCAGCGCCATATCGTAGGCGCGGACACCGGTGAGGACCTCAACGCCGTCTTCCCGCAGGGAATCGAACTCAACGTCCCAAAGCCAGGACATGTCCCTGCCGTCGGCGTAGTTGTCGTTGATGGCAATCATGGTGGCGTACCCACCGGCAGGGAAGGACTTCAGTCCGAGACGGAACCCGCTGGGGTTCTTCACGAGAACCAGCTCCAAGGGCTGTCCATCCACCGTGAGGCTTTCACCGCGGCCGAACGCGGGAGCAACTTCTCCCAAAGATTTCACGAGTTTGGGCGTGTCAACGGGGCCGGTTCCCAGGATGGCCCGCGCCAGCGACAATGCCGCCGCAGCATTGAAGATGTTGTAGACGCCGCGCAGTTTCATGGTTGTGGTGACGGTTTCGCCGTCGAACTCAAAGTCAGCGTCCTGGGCACCTACCCGGCGAAGTACGACGTCGGCAGCCGGCAGGTCTACGTCGTCACCGGTTTCTGCGGCAACCGAGGTTCCTGACGGGGAAGGGCCGATCGCCGTGGTGCGCATCTCGTCGTCGTTGGGAAAAGTGCTGCGCAACGATTCGTCGAGACCGAAGTACCTGATCTCGGGGTGGTGTACGGCGTCCAAGGTGTTGAGGGCGTTGGCAATCCGGGCGACACGGGGGTCCTCCCGGTTGAGGACCACCGTGTCATTGGTCTTGGAGGCGATGTGCTCCAGCAAACGGGCGGTCTTGTCGATTTCACCGAAGCGGTCCAATTGGTCGCGCAGGACATTCAACAGGAGGCTGAAGCGGGGCTCCACTTTATTGACGAAGTGCACGGCGTGGGCCTCGTCAAGTTCCAGAATGGCGATGTCCGCGTCGAGGCGTCCACGCCAATCCACGTCGCCTAAGAGTGAGGCGGCTACGCCCCGGGTGAAGTTGCTGCCGCTGCGGTTGGTGAAGACCTTCAAGCCTTGGCTCTCAAGGAGTTCAACCACCATCTTGGTGGTAGTGGTTTTACCGTTGGTGCCGCTGACCACGGCTACGCCAAGGGGGAGCGACGCCAGCGTTCGCTGCATGAAGCCGGGGTCGATTTTCTCGACTACCAAGCCGGGGAAAGCTGAGCCTCCACCCCGGAGCCGGGACAGTGTGCGGACCAGCTTGCCGAGGGGGACGCTGAAGGAAAGCATGCTCTGTAATATATCCCAGTCAGGGCATGGAACCCTGACTGCCGGTAATGCCTGGTGGCCGCAAACGGCGTAACGGAAGGCTTGGGCCACTATGATGGTCGAATGACCAACCCCCTTTCCGACGCTTCGTCACGCGTGGGTTCAGGACTCCGGATCGGCGTGCTGGCTCTCCAGGGCGACTTCCGCGAGCATATCCACGCTGTGGAGGCCGCTGGTGCCACCGGCGTGGGTATCCGCCGCCCGTCAGAGCTCGACGACATCGACGGCCTGATTATTCCAGGCGGCGAATCCACCACCATTGACAAACTCTCCCGGATCTTCGAAGTCCGTGACCCCCTTCAAAAGCGCATCGCGGAGGGACTTCCCGTCTACGGCTCCTGCGCCGGCATGATCCTGTTGGCCGATGAAATTGCGGACCCGGCTACGGACCTGGACGGAAATCCCCAGCAGACTTTTGGCGGATTGGATATTACTGTCCGCCGAAATGCCTTTGGACGCCAACGCGAGTCCTTCGAAACCGACCTCGATTTCAAGGGGTTGGATTTCAGTGCGGGGGAGTCCGGTGTGGATCCCGTTCACGCAGTATTCATCCGCGGCCCCTGGGTGGAACGCGTAGGTCCAGGCGTCGAAGTCCTTGCCCAGGTTGACCCCGACCACGCCAGCCACACGGCTACTTTGCATGGAGTGGCTAGAATTGTTGCAGTGCGTTCCGGCCAATTGCTGGCCACCTCCTTCCATCCGGAAGTGACGGGAGAGAAACGCGTGCATGAACTCTTTATTCGAATGATCAGAGGAGAAGCGTAAAGCATGTCAGGCCACTCCAAATGGGCGACCACCAAGCACAAGAAAGCCATCATTGACGGCAGGCGTGCAAAGTCGTTCGCGAAACTGATCAAGAACATCGAAGTTGCTGCCCGCATGGGTGGCCCGGACCTCGCCGGCAACCCAGGCCTGGAACTCGCCGTCACCAAGGCCAAGAAAACCTCGGTTCCCAATGACAACATCGACCGTGCCATCAAGCGTGGGGCAGGCCTCACCGGCGAAGTGGTGGACTACACCGAAATCATGTACGAGGCCCGCGGTCCGCAGGGCTCGGCTTTGTTGATTGAATGTTTGACCGACAACAAGAACCGTGCTGCTTCCGAGGTACGCCTGGCAATCTCCCGCAACGGTGGCACCATCGCCGATCCCGGTTCCGTGAGCTACCTCTTCGCCCGGAAGGGCGTTGTGGTGCTGCCCAAGAACGGCCTCAGCGAAGACGACATTCTGATGGCGGTCCTGGAGGCTGGAGCCGAGGAAGTCAAGGACAGCGGCGAAAACTGGGAGATTCACTCCGAGCCCTCCGATCTTCAGGCCATCCGCGACGCCCTGAAAGAAGCGGGTATCGACTACGAAACCGATGAAGCCGAATTCGTTCCGTCCATGCAGGTGGACCTGGACGTTGACGGTGCCAAGAAGTTCATGAAGCTCGTGGATGCGCTGGAAGACCTGGACGATGTCCAGAACGTCTACAGCAACGCGGACCTCAGCGAGGAAGTGCAGGCTGCCCTCGACTCCGAGTAGTCGGGTGCAGCGCAGTTACTTTGACAGCTAACAGGAAGGCCCGGAATTGACTCTTCGCGTATTGGGAGTCGATCCGGGCCTTACCCGTTGCGGCATCGGTGTTGTGGACATCGAGAAAAACCGCAGGGCCACCATGGTGGCCGTGGGTGTGGTTGGCACGTCGGCGGAACTCACGCTGGACAAACGATTGCTGGTCATCGCCCAGGCAATTGATGAGTGGCTCGACCGTCACGAGCCGGATGTCGTCGCCGTCGAACGCGTTTTTTCGCAGATGAACGTGAGCACGGTAATGGGTGTGGCCCAAGCCTCAGGCGTCGTCATCGCTGCGGCCGCACGCCGTGGCATCCCCGTCGCGTTGCACACACCGTCGGAGGTCAAAGCCGCGGTAACCGGCAGCGGCACGGCCAACAAGGATGCCGTAACCAAGCTGGTGACCAAGATTTTGCGCCTGGATGCTCCACCCAAGCCCGCTGACGCGGCGGACGCCCTCGCGTTGGCACTAACGCACGCCTGGCGTGCAGGCAGCGGAATGGGCGCCGCATCCGGCAACAGTTCCCTGACGCCGGCGCAGAAGGCCTGGGCCGACGCCGAAGCAAAAGCGCGCCGCAAACGGTGATTGTCGGCTGCTCTTGCTAGGGTATTCGTAAATATGTTCGGATAGTCCGCTTTGGCCGCAATATTACGGCGACGGAGCAGGCAGTATTTCAGGAGCCGGGTCTTGATCAGTTTTCTCCGTGGAAACGTAGCCCACGTTGGTTTGTCCACCGCTGTTATCGACCTCAACGGTGCGGGTATGAGTGTCTATGCCACACCGCAGACCTTGAGCCACCTCAAGACCGGAAGTGAAGCCAAACTCTTCACCTCCATGATCGTCCGGGAAGACTCCCTCACGTTGTTCGGTTTCGCGGACGACGACGAACGCGAAGTCTTCGACGTCCTCCTCAGCGTCAGCGGGGTTGGCCCGCGGCTTGCCCTCGCCGTTCTTGCCGTGCATGAACCCGAAGCTATCCGGGTTGCTGCACACACCGGCGACAGCAAGACATTCACCAAGGTGCCGGGTATTGGTCCGAAGGTGGCCGGCCGTATCGTCCTGGAACTGGCCGGGAAGTTGGTCCCGCACGGAACCAGCACCGGCACTGCTCCCGCCGCAGCCCCGAACGCCGAATGGAAGCCTCAGGTAGTCGCCGCCATGACCAGCTTGGGATGGTCAGAGAAGGACGCCAACGGCAGCATCGACAAAGCCATGGCTGATTCGCCGGAACTCGTGGACGCCGGAAACGTGGCCCAGATACTTCGCGCTACGCTGCGCTGGCTTGGCCAGGACGGGGCGCGCGCAGGAAACCGCGTAGGCAGCCGTGGCTGAGCCATCACTCGTCAGCGGGGGAGAAGAACCGGAAGAGCGGGTCATCGAGGCCGCTCTCCGTCCCAAGAACCTGCACGATTTTGTGGGACAGCACCGGGTCCGCAAGCAGCTTGCTTTGGTGCTTGAGGCCTCAAAGATGCGAGGCCGCAGCGCCGACCACGTGTTGATGTCCGGGCCTCCAGGACTCGGCAAGACCACGCTTGCCATGATCATCGCGGCCGAAATGAACGCACCACTGCGTATCAGCAGCGGACCTGCCATCCAGCACGCCGGAGATCTCGCAGCCATCCTTTCCTCGCTCTCGGAGGGCGAGGTCCTGTTCCTTGACGAAATCCACCGCATGTCCAGGCCCGCAGAAGAAATGCTGTACATGGCCATGGAGGACTTCCGTGTGGACATCGTGGTGGGCAAGGGAGCGGGCGCAACTGCCATTCCCTTGGAGCTGCCGCCCTTCACCCTGGTGGGCGCCACCACCCGCGCAGGTCTTCTTCCGGGGCCTCTGAGGGACCGATTCGGTTTCACCGGGCACCTTGAGTTCTATTCGGTGGCCGAACTCGAGCTTGTCCTCCGGCGCTCGGCAGGGCTCCTGGACCTGAAGGTGAACTCTGCAGGCTTTACGGAGATTGCGGGCCGTTCCCGGGGAACACCCCGCATAGCCAACAGGCTCCTCCGCCGGGTTCGCGACTGGGCCCTCGTTCACGGCATTGAGCAAATCGACGCCCGTTCGGCGTCAGCAGCCTTGGATATGTACGAAGTAGACGAGCGGGGCTTGGACAGGCTGGACCGGTCCGTTCTGGAAGCCCTGATTACCAAGTTCAACGGTGGTCCCGTCGGCTTGTCCACCTTGGCCATTGCCGTGGGTGAGGAACCCGAAACGGTGGAGACCGTAGCTGAGCCTTTCTTGGTCCGCGAGGGACTTTTGGGAAGAACGCCGCGGGGTCGCATCGCCATGGCGTCCGCTTGGACGCACCTGGGCTATGCAGTCCCGGCAGGAGTCTTCGGCCAAGAGACGCTTGCCCTGTTCGGTGAGGACGAAAACCACGCCGAAAGCGTAGATACTGTCGGTTAACACGCTGTGTTCAGCTTTTCCCACTAGACTGGTATGACGCTCGGCACGTTCGAGTCCTTGATCCATGCCCGCTACGGGGATCTGCCAGGGACGTTGCCGTGAACCAAAACGTAAGTACAGAACGGAACTTCCCTGTGGATCCAATGACCATATTGCTGTTCGTCATGCTTGGACTCTTTGTCTTCATGATGTTCCGCCGCAACAAGAAGACCCAGCAGCAGCAGGCTGAAATGCAGTCCAAGTTCGCTCCGGGTGTCGACGTCATGACCAGCTTCGGTCTCTTTGGCCGCATCGTGTCCATCGACGAAGCTGAGAACAAGGTTGTCATCGAGCTTTCGCCGGGCAACCAGGCTACGGTTCACCGCCAGGCAGTCACCAAGGTGGTCGAAACCACCCCCGAAGAAGCGCCGGTTGTTCCGGACGACGCTTCTTCCCTGACCGCCGCGCAGACTGAAGCTCCTGCCGCCGTCGAGACCCCGGAAGAAACCATCGCGCGCCTCAACAAAGAGGACAAGAAGGACAACTAGCACCGTTAGTCGCGGCGACACCGCGCAAGGCAACTTCTACGGCAGCGGAGAGCCGCCGGCAGACGCTCACAAGCGTCGGCCGGCGGCTGTCCGGCGATAACAGGAAGATCGATAATGGCACGGACCGGCCCCAAAAACTCAGCCCGCAGGGTGCTGACCTGGCTTGGAGCAATTTTCGTTGTACTAACAGCTGTCCTGGCTGGTGGAGTAGTAACTGGCAATGCCAGTTGGGCTCCCAAGCTTGCTCTGGACCTTGAAGGCGGAACCCAGATGATCCTGGCCCCCAGGGTGGAGGGTTCCAGCGAGATCAATGAAGAGCAGCTCAACCAGGCAGTTGCCATCATCCGGCAGCGAGTTGACGGCTCGGGTGTTGCCGAAGCCGAAATCAGCACCCAGTCGGGCCGCAACGTGGTGGTCAGCCTTCCGGGAACACCTTCCAAGGAAACCCGCGACCTGATTCAGGCTTCTGCCGACATGAACTTCCGGCCGGTGATCACCTACGGTGACCCGGCGGCTGTCCCGGCCGAGCAGCGCACTCCGGATGACCAGCTGCCCAAGCCCAGCGCGGAGCCGGCCAACGCCAGCGACATCAACTGGGTAACGGCGGATATCGTCAAGGAATTCGAGGCGCTGGACTGCGTGAATCCCTCCCCGGAGAAGCGCGAGCGTTCGGATCCTGCCAAGCCGTTGGTAACCTGCGAGGCAGCTACCGCCCAGACTCCCGCGATCAAGTACATCCTTGGTCCGGTGGAAGTCAGGGGCCAGGACATCAGTGATTCCACCTTCTCCCAGGTCCAGGGCGCACAGGGCTCCGTGACCAATTCCTGGGGTGTGAACATCGTCTTCAACGCGGATGCAACGGCGAAGTTCAAGGCAGTCACAGAGCGGCTCAACCAGTTCTATGCTGCAGCACAATTGCAGGGTTCTGATGATCCCAAGTCCCAGTTCGCGATCGTCCTTGACGACAAAGTAATTTCGGCGCCGCGCGCCCTTGCTGTCATCACCGATGGAAAGCCGCAGATCACGGGCAACTTCACCCAGGCTTCCGCCAAGGCCCTGTCTGACCAGTTGCGCTACGGCGCCTTGCCCATCAGCTTCGAGATCCAATCGCAGGAGCAGATCTCTGCCACCCTGGGTGGCGACCAGCTTCGCCTTGGTCTGCTCGCAGGCATGATCGGTTTGTTGCTGGTAGTTGTGTACTCGCTGTTCCAGTACCGTGCCTTGGGTCTTGTCACCATCGCTTCCCTTGTGGTGGCGGGTGTCTTGACCTATCTGGCCATCGCCATCCTTGGATGGACGGAAAACTATCGTCTCTCCCTGGCAGGCGTAGCAGGTCTGATCGTGGCCATTGGCCAGACTGCGGACTCGTTCATTGTCTACTTCGAACGCATCAGGGATGAGCTGCGCGAGGGCCGTGGACTCGTTTCCGCGGTGGAGAATGGATGGAAGCGCGCCAAGCGAACGGTGCTGGCTTCCAAGGCGGTCAATCTCTTGGCCGCAGTTGTCCTCTACTTCGTGGCTGTGGGCAACGTCCGTGGCTTCGCGTTCACGCTCGGCTTGACGGCAGTTGCCGACCTCATTGTGGTGTTCATGTTTACGCACCCCACGCTGCAGCTCCTGGCGCGCACTAAGTTCTTCGGCGAAGGTCACAGGTTCTCCGGGCTTTCCCCTGACCGTTTGGGCGCAGTTCCCCTGTACCGGGGGGCGGGGCGCCTCCGTACGCCTGAGGAAAAGCCTGCCGTGGTTCGCGCACGCAACACCGGTGCCGCAGCCGAAGCCGAACGACGCATGACCATCGCCGAGAGGCGCCTTGCCGAGAAGGGCCAGCTCACTGGTACTTCCAACGGCACCAAGGAGGAGAAGTAATGACGACGAGCTTCGCAACCTTCGGCCATGAGCTCTACACGGGCAAGCGCTCATACAACTTCGTAAATTCGAAGAAGATCTGGTTCATCATTGCGGCCGTCGCCGTAGCCCTCTCTATCCTCATCCCGGTGGTCAAGGGTGGTTTCAACCTTGGCATTGAGTTCCGTGGCGGCTCGGAGTTCACCGTTTCCAACGTGAGCACCACCGACGCGAGCCTCGGCGAAAAGGCCGTGCACGACGTCGTTCCCGGCGCCATTCCGCGCGTCGCGAACGTTGCCGGCAACACCATGCGGATCCAGACGGACCAGTTGACAGACGACGAGACGAACCGCATCAAGGACGGCCTCACCAGCGCCTACGGAGTCACGGAAAACGAAGTGACCTCCAACTTCGTGGGTCCCACCTGGGGCCAGGATGTCACCCGACAGGCGCTCATCGGCTTGGTGGTGTTCGTTGGTTTGGCGGCTGTCTTGATGGCCCTGTACTTCAGGACCTGGAAGATGTCGTTGTCGGCGTTGGTGGGCATGTTGGTCACCATGTTTATTACAGCGGGCATCTACGCCCTCAGTGACTTCGAAGTCACGCCGTCGGCGATTATCGGATTCCTGACGGTCCTCAGCTACTCGCTGTACGACACCGTGGTGGTGTTCGACAAGATTCGTGAAAACACGGCGGATATCACCACGTCCACCCGCCGCACGTTCGGTGAAGAAGTCAACCTGGCGATCAACCAAACTCTGGTCCGCTCCATCAACACCATGATGGTGGCTGTCCTCCCGGTAGCAGCAATCCTGTTTATCGGTGCAGGCCTCCTGGGCGCTGGCACGCTGCGGGACCTTTCCCTGGCGTTGTTCGTGGGCATCATCATTGGTACGGCTGCCACGATCTTCATTGCGGCGCCCTTGTACGCGTGGCTGCGCCAAGGTGAGCCGGAACTCGTGAAGCAAGCCAAAAAGGTTGCGCACCGCAGGACTGAAGCCACAGTCTAGGGCCTGGTCAACCCCGTTGTTTCGCCGGAAGCCGGCCTCCGCATCAGTGCGGAGGCCGGCTTCTTGACTTGCTTGAGTCATTGTCATGTGCTGCCCGGTTGCAGAAGCATTCACCTGCGGGAATAGACTGGGAGAATTAAATCGGTTGTGAGGGGTACTTCTGTGGAAGAACGTGCGACGTCGGCACCACCGGCGGGCGGGGATGACGGCCGCAAGGCTGTGGCAGTTCCGGCAACGAGTGTGCCGGGACGGACTGCAGCTGCGGTGCCGGTCGATTCTCCCGGCGTGCGTCCCACCTTCCCGGGACGGCGGGAACGCACACGTTCACGCCTGGCCCGCCTGACCGGACGGGGCATCGCCCCCTACTCGCCCATCCTGGAACCCCTGCTGCGGACTGTCCGGGCGAACAATCCCAAAGAGGACTTCGATCTGATCCAACGCGCTTTCGCGGTGGCAGAGCAGAGCCACCAGGGACAAAAGCGCAAGAGCGGTGATCCGTACATCACCCACCCGGTGGCCGTGGCCACCATCCTGGCTGAGCTCGGCATGACCGGGACAACCCTGGCGGCAGCGTTGCTTCACGACACCGTGGAGGACACCCCGTACACGCTGGCTGACCTGACGCGCGACTTCGGCCCTGAAGTTGCCATGTTGGTGGACGGCGTCACCAAGCTGGATAAAGTCAGTTTTGGTGAGGCTGCCCAGTCGGAAACCGTCCGCAAGATGGTCGTCGCGATGGCCAAGGACATCCGTGTCCTGATGATCAAGCTGGCGGACCGTCTCCACAATGCACGCACCTGGCGATTCGTTTCCGCGGAGTCGTCATCGCGCAAGGCCCGCGAAACACTGGAGATCTTCGCACCCCTGGCCCATCGCCTGGGCATGAATACCATCAAGTGGGAATTGGAAGATCTTTCCTTCGCTGCGCTGTACCCCAAGGTGTATGAGGAAATCGTACGCATGGTGGGAGACCGGACGCCGGAGCGGGAAAAGAGCCTCAGCGTCATCCGTAACCAGATAGCGGATGACTTGCGGACGGCACGCATCAAGGCGACCATCACGGGCCGTCCGAAGCACTACTACTCGATTTACCAGAAGATGATCGTCCGGGATAAGGACTTCGACGACATCAACGACCTCATGGGTGTGCGCGTCCTGGTGGATTCTGTGCGTGACTGTTACGCGGCCCTCGGGACGCTGCATTCGCGGTGGAACCCCCTTCCGGGACGGTTCAAGGATTACATCGCCATGCCCAAGTTCAACATGTACCAATCACTGCACACCACCGTGATTGGGCCCGGCGGCAAGCCCGTGGAGATCCAGATCCGTACCCACGAGATGCATCGTCGGGCAGAGTATGGCGTGGCAGCGCACTGGAAGTACAAAGACCAGCCCAACCGGACCGCGCAAGGACCGGGCAGCCCGCGCGACGGCGACATGGGCTGGCTGCGGTCGCTGGTGGACTGGCAGCAGGAGACCTCCGATCCCGGAGAGTTCCTGGATTCGCTTCGATATGAGATTAATGCCCGGGAAGTTTTCGTTTTCACCCCCAAGGGTGAAGTCATGGCCCTTCCAGCAGGATCAACACCTGTGGACTTCGCGTATGCCGTGCACACGGAGGTTGGCCACCGAACCATCGGTGCCCGAGTCAACGGCAAGTTGGTTCCGCTTAACAGCGAACTGAATCATGGCGACTGGGTGGAGATCTTCACGTCTAAGGCGGAAGGCGCCGGTCCCAGCCAGGATTGGCAGCACTTCGTCAAGTCGGCACGTGCTCGCAATAAGATCCGCCAATGGTTCACCAAGGAACGCCGCGAGGAAGCCATTGAGCGTGGCAAGGACATGCTGACCCGCGCCATGCGGAAGCAGAACCTGCCTCTGCAGCGCTTGATGACGCACGATGCTCTGTCCGCTGTGGCCGAGGACTTCCACTATGTAGACATCTCCGGGCTTTACGCAGGTGTGGGTGACGGGCACACGTCAGCTCAGTCCGTCATGGAAAAGCTCGTTGAGCATTTGGGCGGCCATGAAACGCCGGACGAAGACCTCGACGAAGTTAGTATTCCCACTCAGGTTGCGAAGTCGAAGTTCTCGGACTCAGGCGTCATCGTGCGAGGCGTGGGCGATGTGTGGGTGAAGCTGGCCCGCTGTTGCACGCCGGTGCCCCCGGACCCCATCCTGGGCTTCGTCACGCGTGGCTCAGGAGTTTCAGTCCACCGGACTGACTGCACGAATGTTTCCGGTCTGCGCGACCAGCCGGACAGAATCGTCGAAGTTGAATGGGCACCCACCCAGTCGAGTGTTTTCCTGGTGGAGATTCAGGTTGAAGCGTTGGACCGGAAGTCTCTTCTGTCCGATGTGACCCGCATCTTGTCCGAGAACCACGTGAACATCCTCGCCGCGTCGGTTCACACCTCGAGCGACAGGGTGGCGATCTCGAAGTTTGCCTTTGAGATGGGAGATCCGAAGTACCTGCACCACGTCTTGAACGCTGTACGACGCATTGACGGTGTCTTTGACGTTTATCGCACTACTGGTAACCGCCGCCGCAGCTAGCCCGGCTTCGGCTGGGCTGGCCGTGTCCCGGCTGGGCCGGCCGGGGCACTACCGGGCCAGTCTCGCTAAGGTTGCCAAGGCACGTTTTTTATGGGGGACTCGGGGGGCCGCCTCAACAGCCAGAGTCAGCAGACGGAGCCGGATGCCAAGCTCTTCGCGGTCCAGAAGACGCCTCAACGCCGGCAGAGCGCGATCGGCTTCGACGTGGAGGGCGATGTCGGCCGCGGTTCGGAGTGGGCTGCTCACCAGCATTCCTCCGAGGCTGACGACGTCCATTTGACCCAGACGGACCTCATGGAGACTGCAGGCCGTGGTTCCCCGCAAACTGGAGATGCGATGTTTTACATCAACCAGCAGTGACAGATGGTCTGGTGGATTCGCGCAACCGTAGATCCACGCTGCTGTGAGCCGTCCCGCGACCACTTTGGTTCGGATTCGTTCCGGGACGGTCAGGGCCGCTGCGCGGGCCCTCAGGCGGTGGGTGACAGCTACGCCCGGGGAGGCGTAACTCTTGCCGTACAGGGGCAGCAGGATGCCATCGAACGCCATGCTCTGCAGTTCGTTCCAAGTGAAGATGCGGCTGGGGGAGTAGAGCTCGGATATGACAGGCTCCAGCAAGTGCGGGGCGTTTACAGTGGGGACCATTCATTGATCATTCCGCGCGGCTGCCCTACGAGTACAGGCTCCGTTCCGGTTATGTGGATAACCGGAACGGAGCCTGCAGGATAGTCCCTAAGTTCAGAATCCTCTACGCGAGGTCACTGGCGGAGCGCTGGATCTGGTCAAGCCATGCCTGACGTGCTTCCAGAGCTTCGCGGGCGGCCTTGATGCGGCGCTGGTCGCCTGCCTTCTCGGCCTTCTCCAGATCTTCTTTGAGGCCTGCAATAGCGGATTCGAGTTGTGACAACGCGCTGTTGGTGCGGGCCTTGGTTTCCGGATTGCTCCGGCGCCACTTCTCTTCCTCAGCTTCACGGACCGCGTCTTCCACCTTGCGAAGGCCGGCTTCAATCCGGCCCATGTCCGCGCGGGGAACCTTGCCGGCATCTTCCCAACGGTCCCTGATGGACTGGAGGGCTTTCTTGGCAGCATTGAGATCGTTGATGGGGAGGAGCGCCTGCGCCTCAGCCACCAGTTGTTCCTTGACGGCCAGGTTCGCAGTGTATTCCTGGTCGATCTGGTCGTTGGCGGCCTGGCGGTTGCTGAAGAAGACGTCCTGAGCGGCGCGGAACCGGCCCCAGAGAGCGTCATCATCCTTGCGGCTTGCACGCGGAGTGGTCTTCCACTGGTCCATCAGCCTGCGGTACTCGCCGGCAGCGAATCCCCAGTCGGTAGACGTGGAAAGAGCCTCGGCCTCCGCAATCAAGGCCTCCTTGGCGGACTTTGCAGCGGAGTTGTTGCTGTCCAGCTGCGAGAAGTAAGCACGGCGGTGACGATCGAATACCGTCCGCGCTGAACGGAAGCGCTTCCACAGGGCGTCTTCGTTACTGCGGCCGAGCCTGACCCCGCTCTTCTGCGCGGCCTTCCACGTTTCAAACAACTCGTTCATGCGTGCGCTTGAGGTTTTCCACTGGATCTGCGCGGGGTCTTGGCCGGCAATGGTCTCAGCTTCGGCAACTATTGCTTCGCGGGCCGCGAGTTCGTTGGCGCGAATCGCGTCATGGGCAGCTTTCTCGGACTTTTCCAGTTCAACGATCTGCGCTGACAGGGCGTCCAGGCGAGCCTCAGCAGCACGGATGTCACCCACCATGTTGCGCTCAGCGAGCTGCTCACGCAGGTGAGTTACTGTCTTCTGCATGTCCGTGGCAGGAGCCTTGGATTCCACGCGGTGTTCCAGGAGAACCACCTGTGCGATGACGTCGTCGAACTTGCGCGCGAAGTAGCCAAGGGCCTCGTCGGTGCTGACGCCCGGGTACTGACCAACAGCGATCTCTTCGCCGTCAAGCGTCAGGAAGACGTGGCCGTCACCTTCAGCGCGTCCCCACTTGGCCGCCTCGGCGAGCGAGGCAGCGGACACCGCCGGGGCAGCAGGAACGACGGCGGCGGGAGCCTTGGGGCGGGCCGCGAAGGCTGCGGGTGAGGGTGCTGCGGACGGCGTGGGCCGGGGAGCGGGCGGTGTTGCGGGCTCCGTGGCCGGCGCTTCCTCCGTTGTTTCCTCGGCAGCCGGAGCTGATTCATTGGCCGGAGCAGCCTCTACGGGAGCTGGTGCCTCGGTACCGTTGGTGCCGGTTGCCTCGACTGCTTCTTCGTTGGCCACTACTGCTGTTTCGTCGGATTTCTGACTGTCTGTCACCGCTAAAAGTCTTTCGCTTGGAGGGAACTGCTCAGGTAATGCACCGCAGGCCGGGCCTGGAGCTGGTTACTTCAGAGAAAACGAGTCTATCGTGACAGGTGCCACAGGGGCGCCGTCGCTGGCATTATCGCCGGGTTTAAGGCCTGCTGCGGCGATCTTGGTGACGACGTCCAGCCCGCTGGTCACCTTGCCCACCACGGTGTATCCGCCGGCGGTATCAGCCGGAATGGTGGTGTCCTTGTAGACGATGAAGAACTGGTGGCCGTTGCCGTAGGCATTGTTCCCTGTGCGGGCCACCGCAATCGTCCCGGCGGGGTACTTGTTGTCCGCAGGCGTATTTTCCAGCGGCCCCCACCTGTAATCGGGGTCGTCTGCGCCGTCTTCGGACTTGGCGCCGCATTGGAGAAGTCCGAAAGTCTCTGACGTGGTCAATCGATGGCAGAACGCACCGTTGTAATAGCTTGCGTCGCTGAGGGACTTGAGCACGGCGGCGGCCTGTGGTGCCGCGGTCCCGTTCAGTTCCACGCCCACAACGCCGCTGTTCAACGCGAGCTCGCCTGTGAAGGTTTTTCCAGCGGCCGTGTCCGGGCTGGGTACGTCGGCGCTGTTGGAAGCTGCCGGAGAGGCGGAAGGCGAACTGAGCCCTGCCTCAGCGGCGGCGACCTCCGCCTCGGTGGGGTTGGAACTGAAGACCGTCAGCTGCAGTACGACGGCCAGGACAACTGCCACGGCAGCTGCACTCACGGCAAGGGTGTTATCACGTTTGCGTCGCTTGCCCTGTTCCTGCCGCAGGGCACGCTTGGCTTCCATCTGCCTGATGCGCCGTTTCGCTTCGCGGTCATCCCGCGATCTTGTTGCCAAGAGTCCTCCTGATTGTGTCCACTTTCGATGGCTGCCGACAGGAACCGGGCATGCTGCATTAGATGTGCACGCGCGGAAAGCATAAACTGGCTGCCGCACATAGTTTATGCATGACCGGCTGGACGCCCGCCCTGTAAACGCCGAAAGGGTGTTTAAAGCTGCGGTGCGATGCCAGAGCGTCAGCTTTCTTCGAGGAGACTTTTCCACCATGGCACGTACCGCCTCCCTGTCCGGATTCCCCGAGTGGCTTCCCCAGGAGCGGTTGGTGGAGCTCCATGTGCTGGATACGCTCCGGAAGACGTTTGAACTGCACGGCTTTTCTTCCATAGAGACCCGGGCGGTTGAAACAGTGGGCCAGTTGCTCCGCAAAGGCGAGATCGACAAAGAGGTCTATGGCCTGAGCAGGCTCCAGGATGATGAAGGGGAGGCTGCGAAATCGGACAAGGCCGATCCCAACGCCCTGGCCCTCCACTTCGACCTGACCGTTCCCTTCGCCCGCTACGTGGTGGAAAACGCCGGTTACCTGGCCTTTCCCTTCCGCCGGTACCAGATCCAGAAAGTCTGGCGTGGCGAGCGGCCGCAGGAAGGCCGTGCGCGTGAGTTCACCCAGGCTGACATCGATATTGTGGGCGACGGCGAACTTCCGTTCCGTTACGACGTCGAAATCGCGTTGGTCATTGCTGAGGCCCTCAGCGCCCTGCCGATCCCGGATTTCCGGCTCCGGATCAACAACCGCAAGCTGGCTGAAGGCTTTTACCGCGGCATCGGCCTGACGGACACGGCAGGGGTACTGCGCAGCATCGACAAACTGGAAAAGATCGGCGCCGCGAAGGTGGCCGAGCTTTTGAAGAGTGAGCTCGGTGCCACTGACGAACAAGCCGGTCTAGCCCTTGAACTGGCCACGATCCGTACGGAAGACACCTCATTCGTGGATCACGTCCGCGCGCTCGGAGTGAAGGACGATCTCCTCGACGAGGGCCTGAACGAACTTGAGCAGGTCATTCAGGCTGCAGTTCAGCGCGCTCCCGGTAAGGTCGTTGCGGACCTGAGCATCGCCCGCGGTCTGGACTACTACACGGGAACTGTTGTGGAGACGGTGCTTGTGGGCCACGAGCAGCTGGGTTCCATTTGCTCAGGCGGCCGCTACGACGCACTGGCGAGCAAGGGCAACCGTAGGTTCCCCGGCGTCGGCCTTTCCATCGGGGTGACGCGCCTTGTCTCCCGTATCCTCAGCCAGGAACTTGTTATAGCGTCGCGTTCCGTGCCCACGGCTGTGCTGGTGGCCCTGGACTCGGATGACAGCTGGTCAGCGGCGCAGGACATTGCAGCCCAGTTGCGGGGCAGGGGGATTGCCACGGAAGTTGCTGCCAAGGCCGAGAAGTTCGGTAAGCAGATCAAGTTCGCGGACCGTCGCGGCATTCCTTTCGTGTGGTTCACCGATGACGACGGCAAGCATCAGGTCAAGGACATCCGCTCAGGCGAACAGATTGACGCCGACCCCGCCAGCTGGACGCCCGATGAAGAGGATTTGTACGTCCGCATCACCACCGCCGGCTAGGACCCAAGGATTGTTCCGTCCTCGTGGCGGGAGCCGTGGCCGGGACGGGTAAACTCGGACGGGATCGTCCTTGCAACGATCCCTCTATATTTCATGCTGAAAGGAATGCTGTGCTGCGCACACATGACCTCGGATCACTTCGCTCCGAGCACATTGGACAAACCGTTACCCTGGCCGGCTGGGTGGGGCGCCGCCGTGATCACGGTGGCGTTGCATTCGTTGACCTGCGTGATGCGTCCGGTGTAGCCCAGGTGGTTGTCCGTGAGGAAGAGGTCTTCCACGGCCTGCGGAACGAGTACGTCCTGCAGGTGACAGGTACTGTCAACAAGCGTCCTGAAGGCAATGAGAACCCGGCGTTGGCTACGGGTGAGATCGAGGTCATGGCGGACAAGGTGGTCATTCTCAACACCTCCGAACCCCTGCCGTTCCAGATCGACGAGCACGTGGAAGTTGGCGAGGAAGCCCGGCTCAAGCACCGTTACCTGGACCTCCGCCGCCCTGGTCCCGCGCGCAACATGCGTCTGCGCTCGGAGGCAAACCGTGTGGCACGCGAACTTCTGCACCAGCGTGGCTACGTGGAAATCGAGACCCCCACGCTGACGCGTTCGACGCCGGAAGGCGCCCGTGACTTCGTTGTCCCGGCACGTCTTGCCCCGGGTTCCTGGTATGCGCTGCCGCAGTCGCCGCAGCTTTTCAAGCAGCTGCTCCAGGTGGGCGGCTTTGAAAAGTACTACCAAATTGCCCGCTGCTACCGCGACGAGGACTTCCGCGCGGACCGCCAGCCGGAATTCACGCAGCTGGACATCGAAGCCAGCTTCGTGGACCAGGACGACGTCATCGAACTCGGCGAGGCAATCGTCAAGGCATTGTGGCAGTTGATCGACGTGGAGATTCCCACGCCGATCCGCCGCATGACGTACCTGGATGCCATGGCCAAGTACGGCTCGGACAAGCCAGATCTGCGTTTCGGCGTTGAACTGACCGAGCTCACCGAGTTCTTCAAGGACACCAACTTCGGTGTCTTCAAGGCGCCGTATGTCGGCGCCGTGGTGATGCCCGGTGGTGCTTCCCAGCCGCGGCGCACCTTGGACGGTTGGCAGGAATTCGCCAAGCAGCGCGGTCACAAGGGTCTCGCCTACGTCCTCTTCAAGGAAGACGGCGAATTGGCTGGCCCGGTAGCCAAGAACCTTACCGATGCCGAGCGCGAAGGTCTGGCGGACGCCGTTGGCGCCAAGCCCGGCGATTGCATCTTCTTCGCCGCCGGCGAGAAGTCCGCAGCCCGCGCCCTGCTCGGTGCTGCCCGCGTTGAAATCGGGCACCGCACAGGGCTGATCGATCCGAAGGACTGGGCTTTCGTCTGGATCGTGGACGCTCCCATGTTCGAGCCCGCCGCCGCGGCTGTCGCCTCCGGTGATGTTGCAGTGGGCGCAGGACAGTGGACAGCTGTGCACCACGCCTTTACCTCGCCCAAGCCTGAGTTCCTGGACACCTTTGATAAGGACCCGGAGTCCGCGCTCTCCTACGCCTACGACATCGTTTGCAACGGCAACGAGATCGGCGGCGGTTCCATCCGTATCCATGAGCGCGAAGTGCAGGAGCGCGTCTTCCAGCTCATGGGCCTGGACAAGGAAGACGCTGAAACCAAGTTTGGCTTCCTCCTGGAAGGCTTCAAGTACGGCGCACCTCCGCACGGTGGAATGGCCTTGGGCTGGGACCGTGTGGTTGCTTTGCTCGCGGGCGTCGAGTCCATCCGCGACGTCATTGCTTTCCCGAAGTCGGGCAACGGCTACGACCCCCTGACTGCTGCGCCGGCACCGATCACACCGCAGCAGCGCAAGGAAGCGGGCGTCGACTTCAAACCGGAGTCCAAGCCCGCAGCCAAGCCGGACACGAAGTCCGAGTAAGCGGTAGCCAAAGGCTCTCCACCACGGTGGGGGGCCTTTGGCGTTCCCGCCGCGGACTCCGGCCAACCACTCCCGCCAACGAAAGGTGCAGCAGAATGCTGGATCAAGCATTCCTGGAATCGCTCATGGACAGGGCCTGGCCTGCGCTTGAGCGTGAAGACCTTGACCTTGAAGACCTTGACCTTGAAGACCTTGACCCCGGAAATACGGGTGGGTGGGTCCTCCGCGCTTCGGAGGGAGTGACGCAGAGGGCAAATTCCGTGTGGCCAAGGAACCTGGATGGCGGGTCGATGGGAAATCCGGACATGTCCCGGTCCATTCGTGCAGCAGCGGAGTGGTACCGCCTTCGTCGTCTGCCCTTGATCTTCCAAGTGTTCGGTGACTCCCGCAGCGCCGCTCTTAACGCCGTCCTGGATACCCAACGTTTCACGAGGCAATCCGAAACAAGGATCATGGTCCGCGGTGTGGATGAGCTGCCGGTGGGCGCTTCGGGCCGACACGTTGACATATCTGATGAGCCCTCCGACGAATGGCTTCGCATGTGGTGGTCCGTCGACGGCCGTGGCGGGGACGCCGAACTGTCGGTCGCTCACAAGATTCTCCTCGCCTGCCCGGCGCTGTACGCAACGGTGAGGGACGACGACGGCGTCCCGGCCGCCGTCGGACGTCTCGCCTTGGTGGACGGTTGGGGAGGTATCTACAGTATGGCGACGTCGGCTGGGCACCGCAGGCGCGGATTCGGAACCAAGGTGCTGGACGCGTTGTTGAATGCCGGAGCCGAACGGAATCTGCAGGGTTTCTGGCTGCTGGTTACTGAGGCCAATCGCGGTGCGCAGTCACTCTACTCACAGGCCGGGTTCACGGACTACGGAAGCTACTTGTACCGGCAGGCGCCGTTGCGGCGGGCGTCCAGCGGCTGCTAAGCGGGTGGATCGGTCACTGTAATTCGCACGGAGCAGGCGTCGGTAGCCGCCTTCGCCAACACAGCAGTCCTGGGCTCTTGGATATCCAGGAAAGCGAGGCGAGTACGTCCTGATATCGCTTTGAGCAGTGAATGGGCAAGGACCTGATCCACCAAGGCACGGTCGCCACCCGGGACGATGTACTCGATGCGGTGTTCGTTGAAGATCCGTGAGGCATGTTCTGCCGTGGCCTTGGCGTCGACGAAGCGGTTGCCACTCTTCGAAGCGAGGATCGCGGATCCGCTGGCGGCCGCTATGGCGTAGCCTCCCCTGCGAACCAGCAGCAGGCCCAACCCCCGCTCCTGGTGAGCAAGCGATATCAGGCGGTCCAGTTCAGTCCCTCCCCGGCCCGGACGTCCGTCCGACGGCCATGGGGCTTTCAACAGGGCAGTCGCCCCATCGGCTGCGCGCAGGAGCAGCCCGTCCCCGTCGAAGTCTTCGACAACGGCACCATGGCTCGCCGCAAAGCGGTCCACCCATCCCTGCAACCGGGTCGCGGGCACCAAAGCGGTCCGGCTGCCTGAACGCTGGTGCGGGGCAGATGCCTGGCGATCCACGTCAATGTCTCCTTTGCTGGAACTATGAGTAGCCTATCCATGTGGAAGATCTCTTTGGTGCGGGTGCAGTTGACGACGACGAGTCGGAGGATCTGCCTGCTTCAGGGGGTCCCTCCGACGCTCACTGGATGGCTTCCCAGCGTAGTCCGCTGGCGGTCAGGATGCGCCCCCGGTCGCTGGACGAGGTAGTAGGGCAGCAGCATCTGCTGGGGCAAGGTTCGCCGCTTCGGCAGCTGGCAGCCGGTGCCGATGCTGCCGGTCCGGCGGGTCCCAGCTCGGTGATCCTTTGGGGTCCGCCGGGAACAGGGAAAACGACGCTGGCGCATGTGATCGCTCGCGGACCCGGACGGAAGTTCGTTGAGCTGTCCGCCATCACCGCCGGCGTCAAGGATGTTCGTCGGGTCATGGACGAGGCTTTGACTGCCCGCGACCTGTACAAGAAGACCACTGTCCTTTTCCTTGACGAGATCCATCGCTTCAACAAGGCCCAACAGGATGCACTGCTGCCCGGCGTCGAGAACCGCTGGGTGGTGTTGGTGGCGGCCACCACGGAAAACCCGTCATTCTCCGTAGTCTCGCCGCTCCTGTCCCGTTCGCTGCTCCTCACGCTGAAGCCGCTCACGGATGACGACATTTCGGGTTTGCTGCAACGAGCTGTGGTCGACGCCCGTGGCCTCGCCGGCCGCGTGGAGCTCAGCCCGGAGGCACTGGACCACCTGGTCCGGCTATCCGGAGGCGATGCCCGACGGGCGCTGACAGCATTGGAGGCGGCCGCCGGTGTCGCGTTCGGTGACTCCACCGCCGTCGATGTTCCCGATACCGCGACGGGGCCTGAAGAGGAAGGCGAAACCGCCGACGCCGAACCCGGACTCGCGAACGACGGCCCGCCCGACGCGCCGGTCATGGTGGAACTCCGCCACACGGAACGTGCGTTGGATGCGGCGGCCGTCCGCTACGACCGCGCCGGCGACCAGCACTATGATGTGGCCAGTGCGTTCATCAAGTCCATCCGGGGCTCGGACGTGGACGCTGCCCTGCACTATTTGGCACGCATGCTTGAAGCCGGGGAGGACCCGAGGTTCGTTGCGCGGCGCATCGTGATCTCCGCAGCCGAAGACATCGGCATGGCTGACCCCACGGCGTTGCAAACCGCCGTGGCAGCGGCGCAGGCAGTGCAGTTGATTGGCATGCCGGAGGGCCGCATCGTGCTGGCCGAAGCCGTGGTCCATTTGGCCACCGCCCCCAAGTCCAACGCCGCCTACATGGGTTTGAACAAAGCGGTGGCCGATGTTCGTGCCGGATTCGGCGGCGGCATTCCCATGCATTTACGCGACGCCCATTACCCGGGTGCAAAGCAATTGGGCCATGGCAAGAGCTACAAGTACGCACACGACGAGCCGCATGGAGTGGCAACCCAGCAGTATCCGCCGGATGATCTGGTAGGTAAGGACTACTACGAGCCCACCAACAACGGAGCTGAACGGGATATTGCCGCCAGGCTGGAACGGCTCCGCAAGATCGTCCGGGGGGAGTAGCCGGCCGGATCAACCCAACTGCGGGCGGCCGCCCGGCCCGTGGTAGGATAATTGCTTGTCTGGCATGGCCCGACGCACAATCCCTTTGAGATTTCTTCAATAGTGCCGTGCGCCCGGGCTAGTAGCAAGAGGCAGCGGTTGGCCGATGCTCTCCCTGATGGAGGCCAGTAACACTGACACACCGCAGTAATTGGAAGGACACAAGTGGCTAACAACACTCGTGCTCGCCGTACCGCACGCCTTTCGCGTGCACTCGGCATTGCTCTGACCCCCAAGGCCGCCAAGTACATGGAGCGCCGTCCGTACGGCCCCGGCGAGCATGGCCGTGCCCGCAAGAAGCAGGACTCCGACTACGCCGTACGTCTGCGCGAAAAGCAGCGTCTGCGCGCCCAGTACGGCATCCGCGAAGCCCAGATGACCCGCGCCTTCGAAGAAGCCCGCCGCACCAAGGGCCTCACCGGTGAAAACCTGGTTGAGCTGCTCGAAATGCGTCTGGACGCCCTCGTGCTCCGTGCAGGTTTCGCCCGCACCATCGCACAGGCACGCCAGCTGGTTGTGCACCGCCACATCATGGTTGACGGCATCCGCGTGGACCGCCCGTCCTTCCGCGTTGGCGAAGGCCAGCTCATCCACGTTCACAGCCGCTCCGAGGTTATGCCCCCGTTCCAGGTGGCAGCCGCTGGCGCACACGTGCTCAATAACGTGCCGGCATACCTGGACGTCAAGATTGACGCCCTCCAGGCTCGCCTGGTTCGTCGCCCGAAGCGCTCCGAGGTCCCCGTGATCTGCGAAGAGCAGCTCGTCGTCGAATTCTACGCTCGCTAAATTCAAGCAGCGCATACAAAGAAGCCCGTGGCACAAGCCGCGGGCTTCTTTGTATGTAAGGTACCGGGCCAAAGTAGGTAAGGTACTTGGGGAGGCCTTGACCGAAGCCGTGAACCGGCTGGTGCGAGGCAGCGAAACGATCCAAGGAGAAGAGTTCTATGTCTGGTGGCGACATCGCCGGCCTCATCGCAGCAGGAGTCTTCGCGCTCCTCGTCCTGCTTTTGGCCGTGCCCATCTTGAAGCTTGGCGGCGTTTTTGACGAGGTGCGGACCTCCATCCGTTCCATCAGCGACGGCGCCACGCCCCTGATGGATGAAGTGACCGCAACGGTCACCACCACCAACCAGCAACTGAAGAAGGTTGACGGCATCGCCTCCAACGTCTCCGATGCATCGGCCAACATCTCCGCGTTGTCGTCGCTCGTTGCAGCCACGGTTGGTTCGCCGCTGATCAAGGTGGCTGCCTTCAGCTATGGCGTCCGTTCGGCTTTCGCTGGACGCCGCGCCCCTTCATCCGGCCGCCGCAGCCGCTGATTACGCAGCAGCTGAACTACACAGTCGCTGAACTACAGGGAGACCAAACCTCATGAAGAGAATTGTGTGGATGGGCATAGGCGTCGCCATTGGCGTCATTGCCTTCCGTAAAATCACCGAGGCCCAAGCCAACCTTGGGCCGGAGGGCCTGAACCGCGCTGTCGGCCGGATGGCGGATGGACTGTTCGACTTTGCCGACGCCGTGCGGACGGGGATGCACCAACGCGAGGAAGATTTGCGGGCAGCATTGGGAATCGACGACGCCGGAGCCGTTCGGCGCTAGGGGGAGCGGTTCGCCCCCACGCCCTCAACAGGGCAGAATGGAAAGCTGCGGAACGGCACCAGCCGGAACCGCGCACATCGTGTGCAGTGAATTGAGAAGGGTAAGTAATCAGCTAATGAAGTCGCAGGAGATCACCAAGCGCTGGGTGGACTTTTTTGTCAACAAGGGCCACACCGCCGTTCCCTCCGCGTCGCTCGTTTCCAGCGACCCGTCGCTTCTCTTCACTGTGGCCGGAATGGTGCCGTTCATTCCCTATTTGACCGCGCGCGAAGAGCCTCCCTACAGCCGTGCAACGAGCGTCCAGAAGTGCATCCGCACCGGTGACATAGAGGAAGTCGGGAAGACCGCACGCCACGGCACGTTCTTCCAGATGTGCGGCAACTTCTCCTTTGGCGACTACTTCAAGGAAGACGCCATCAAGTTCGCTTTCGAGCTGCTCACCACCAGTGTTGACGACGGCGGCTACGGGCTTCCGGCCGAACGTCTTTGGGTGACTGTCTACGAAGAGGACGACGAAGCCAAGGAGCTGTGGCTCAAGAACACCGGAATTCCGGCAGAGCGCATCCAACGCATGGGCAAGGCCGACAACTACTGGTCCACTGGCCAGCCCGGACCCGCCGGACCCTGCTCGGAGATCTACTACGACCGCGGCCCTGCTTACGGAATCGAAGGCGGCCCCCTGGCCGACGAGACCCGGTACATCGAAATCTGGAACCTCGTGTTCATGCAGTACCAGATCGAGAACGTCCGCTCCAAGGTGGACTTCGACATCGTGGGTGAACTGCCGCAGAAGAACATCGACACCGGCCTGGGCATGGAACGTCTCGCGATGATCCTCCAGGGCGTCGAAAACATGTACGAGACCGATCAGGTACGCCCGGTGATCGACAAAGCCGCTGAATTGTCCGGCCGCGAGTACACCTCGGCTGAATCGCCGGAAGACCCGCACCACACGGACGATGTCCGCATGCGCGTCGTCGGCGACCATATTCGCTCTGCTTTGATGCTCATCGCTGATGGCGTAGCACCGTCCAATGAGGGCCGTGGCTACGTGCTGCGTCGACTTATTCGGCGCGCCGTTCGGGCAATGCGCCTGCTCGGCGTCGAAAAGGCTTGCCTGCCGGACCTGCTTCCCGCCTCCCGTGACGCCATGAAGGGCGTTTACCCGGTAGTGGAGACTGACTTCGCACGGATCAGCCGTATTGCTTACGCCGAAGAAAAAGCATTCCTGCGCACTATTGCTTCCGGTACGGCCCGCCTGGAGGACGCGGTAGCGGAGTCCAAGGCGGCCGGCGTTCCGCTGTCCGGCGCGGATGCCTTTGCTTTGCACGATACCTACGGCTTCCCGATTGACCTGACCCTGGAGATGGCAGAAGAAGCTGGCCTGCAGGTGGACGAAGCGGGCTTCCGTGCGCTCATGCTCGAGCAGCGCCAGCGTGCCCAGGCTGATGCCAAGGGCAAGAAGGGTGGCCACGCTGACCTCAGCGCCTACCAGGAGCTCCTCGGCAAGGGCGAGACCGTCTTCACCGGATACGACGAGTTGGAGGGCGAGGCAAAGGTCCGCGGCATCGTCAGCGGTGGCCGTGCGGTAGCGCATGCCTCCACCGGCGACGAGATTGAGCTGGTCCTCAACGAAACCCCGTTCTACGCAGAAGCAGGCGGTCAGTCAGCTGACACCGGCCTCATTACCGGTGACGGCTTCGTTGTCGAGGTCCTGGACGTTCAGCGCCCCATCAAGGGCCTCAGCGTTCACAAGGCAATCGTCCGCGAAGGTGAGATCGGCTCCGACGCGCTGGTGCGTGCCGCCGTCGACCGTGAACGTCGCCATGCTGCCGAGCAGGCCCACACCGGCACGCACATTGTGCATGCCGCGTTGCACCAGATCCTCGGCCCGGAAGCTACCCAGCGCGGTTCGTACAACAAGGCCGGATACCTTCGCTTCGACTTCGCCTGGGGCGAGGGTTTGAGCACAGCCACGAGGTCCGAAATCGAAGAGGTCTCCAACATCGCCATCCGGAACAACTTCCGGGTGGACACCAAGGTGATGGGGCTCGCTGAAGCCAAGGCGCTGGGCGCCATGGCTTTGTTCGGTGAAAACTACGGCAGCGAAGTTCGCGTAGTGGAGATCGATGGCGCGTGGTCCCGCGAGTTGTGCGGTGGCACCCACGTTTCCAACACCTCCCTGATCGGCAGCCTTTCCCTGCTGGGCGAACAGTCCGTTGGCTCAGGAAACCGCCGCGTTGAAGCCTTTGTTGGCTTGGACGCATTCCGTCACCTGGCAGCAGAGCGCGCCCTGGTTTCCGAGCTTACGGAGCTTTTGAAGGTTCCTTCCGGACAACTTGCTGACCGCATCTCCAGCACTTTGAACAAGCTCAAGGCCACGGAGAAGGAACTTGACCGCCTCCGCAAGGAGCAGCTTGCTGCAGCTGCTGCCAACTTGGTGGGTACAGCGAAGGATGCTGCTGGTGTTCGGGTTGTCGCCCACGATGCCGGTCAGGTGGGTGGGGCTGACGATCTGCGTAACCTTGCCCTCGACCTGCGTAATCGCTTGGGTTCTGAAGCCTCCACTGTTGCTGTTGCGGGTGTCAGCAATGACCGACCTGTCATTCTGATCGCCACCAACGAGGCCGCTCGCGAAGCGGGCGTCAAGGCCGGCGCGCTGGTCCGCTTGGCGGCGGGCATCCTCGGCGGCGGCGGTGGCGGCAAGGACGACGTCGCCCAAGGCGGCGGCACCGACGCTGGGAAGGTCTCCGAGGCCCTCACAGCGGTGGTGGATGCGATAGCCAAGCGCTGACGGTGGCTTCCAGTACTCACAGTGGCGTCTACCCCCACGGTATAAAGCTGGGGGTAGACGTCGGTACCGTCCGGGTAGGCCTGGCCGTCTGTGATCCCGACGGGATTTTGGCGACGCCGTTGAAGACTATCGGGCGGGACAGCAAGAAGAACTCCGATGTGCGCGTACTGGTCAAGCACGCCGCGGATTTGCCGGCGGTCCAGATTTTCGTGGGTCTTCCCCGCACCATGAAAGGCGAGGAGCGCGCGTCTGCGCAAATGGCCATGGACTATGCGGACCTCCTTGTAAGCGAGCTTCTGCGTGTCGGTTTGGACGTTCCCGTAAACCTCGTGGATGAGCGACTTTCAACTGTTACGGCACACCGCAACCTGCACCAAGCTGGCATGAGCAGCAAGAACCACCGTAAAGTGGTTGATCAGGTTGCCGCTGCTGGAATACTGCAGCACGCAATCGACATGCAAAAAGCCAGAGGAACGGACGTTGGCCGCCGAGTGCAGGCACCGGTGCAGTCCGAAAAACCCAGCAGTGCCCCAACACTGCGGGCTGCCTCCGGCCTTGAAACCGATTCTTCTAAGAGGGGACTGCAACTGTGAGCCCGGTCAACAACGACCCCTCCAGCGGTACCGCCGGCGGCGGTATGTCGCTGACCCGCAAAGAGCTGCGGGCGCGTGAACGATTCCTCGCCACGCAGAACCACAATGTGGTGCCCGTTCCCGAAGCGACTCCCGGAGAGGCGGCTCCCTCAGCAGACGTTGAGCCAGAACTGCCGCGACCCGTCCCGGCTGTTCAACCCACCCCGGTGACGCCCCCGACTCCTGTGGCGCCCCCAACTCCCGTGGCGCCGCCAACTCCCGTTGCACCCCCGGCAGCCGCAGCAGCCGCGGCCGAAACCCAGCACGTGGCCGCCCCGCAGCCAGAGGCACCTCTCGAAGAGGCGGCCGACGCCACAACTCACGCGGCTGAGGCGCATGGTGGGCCGGAAGGCCACCACCAGGAAGTCCACCAAGACGAAGCAGACTTCCACGAAGACCATGAGTATGACGAGCTTGCTCGCGGTGAGGTTCAGGACGGTAATGTTCAGGACGATCCCGCCCAGCGTGATCACCACCTGCACGATCACGCCCTGCACGGTGACATCGAACACGAAGCTGTTTTAGTAGGACACCCCGAGGCTCACGCCGACGACCACGAGTACGCGGCTTACGATGCCCACTACGAGCCCGGCATCCATGAAGAACTTCACGGTGACGTTCATCTCCATGATGACCACCACCATGACCTCATTGCCCCTGTAGCCAGTCCAGCGTCCAAGGCCGCCGCGAAGAAGGCCCGCCGCCGTCGTCGTGTATTGGCCCTTCTGATCACGCTGGGTGTCTTCGTTGCCGCCATCGCCATAGGTGCGCAGTTCCTGAAGCCCTTGCTGGGCATGGACAGGGTTACCGACTTTCCGGGCCCGGGAACGGGCTCGGTCACCATTACTGTTCCTGAGGGATCCGGTCCCAAAGCCGTGGCAAACGACCTCGTGCAAAAGCGCGTGGTTGCCGACTCCGACGCTTTTGTTGAGGCATTCCTGAGCGAGGGCGGGGAGCTCTCTCCCGGGGACTTCACGTTCCGTACGGAGATGAAGAACTCCGACGCCGTGGCTGTGCTGGTGAACAAGGACGCATCCAAGGTCATGTACTTCGCCCTGAGCGCAGGTCTGCGTATCAACGAATCGCTGGAGGCCATCTCCAAGGGCTCGGGCATACCCATGCAACAGCTCAATGCCCTCAACCAAGCGCCGGGTCAATTCGGAGTGCCTGCCAAGGCCAAGAACCTGGAGGGCTTCCTGGCGCCGGGGGAGTACCGCTTTGAACTCGGTACATCCGCCAAGGACATCATCCAGAAGCTGGTGAACACTACCCTTGATGAACTCAAAGCCCAGGGAGTAACGGACCCGGCCAAGCAGTACGACACTGTAACCATTGCCAGCATCGTCCAGGCTGAAGGCGGCCAGGCAGACTACGGAAACGTGGCCGGCGCCATTTACAACAGGCTCAAACCCAACAATGTTGAGACCAGCGGCCTCATCCAGTCCGACGCCACTGTGACGTACGGGCTGGGGAAGAAGTCCTTCCACCTCACGGAGGAAGAAAAGGCGGACAAGTCCAACGCGTACAACACCTACGCCAACGTTGGGCTGCCGGTGGGACCCATCGGTTCTCCAGGTAAGACTGCCATTGATGCTGCAGCAAAGCCGACGCCGAACGAATACCTCTACTGGGTGACCATCAACCTGGACACCAAGGAGACCCGGTTCTCCAAGACACTGGCCGAGCACAACACCTACGTTGAGCAGTACAATGCGTGGTGCCAGGCTAACGCAGGACGGTGTGTGTGAGTCGTCGTGCCGCAGTTCTGGGGCATCCGATCTCACATTCGAAGTCTCCGGCCCTGCACTCTGCTGCCTATGCCACGTTGGGCGTGGACATCGAATACTCGGCGATTGACGTCACTGTTGAAAGGCTCCCAGGGTTCATGGAGTCACTTCGCGGTGATGACACCTGGTGCGGCCTCTCGGTGACCATGCCGCTGAAATCGGCCATGATCAGCCAAGTGGACGAAGTTCGCGGAGCCGGCGCCCACTTGGGCGTCATCAACACCGTTGTTTTCGAGCGTGATGGCGCACAGGTGCGCCGGGTGGGTTACAACACTGATGTGGCCGGCATCGTCGAGGCGGTCCGCTACGCGGGCGTGGTTGCAGCACCCCACGCAGCCATCCTTGGTGGCGGCGGGACATCGGCTGCGGCCGTCGCAGCTGTAAAGGAACTCGGTGCCCGTCACGTCGATGTTTTCGTTCGCGACGCCGGACGTGCCGGTGATGCGCAAGCCGCAGCGGCCGCCGTCGGACTTTCCCTCGCCGTCCGGCCGTTGACCGAAGCAGCGTCCGCTGTGGCCGGAATGAATCTGGTGATCTCCACATTTCCGCCGCGTGCCGCTGATCCGTTGGCTGAGGAGCTTGCAGCTTTGCCGCGAACCGGGGGCGGCGTCCTGCTGGATGTCGCCTACGATCCTTGGCCCAGCCGCTTGGCGGAAGTGTGGCAAGGCCACGGGGGAGCGGTAGTCCCTGGCCTGGAGATGCTGATGTATCAGGCGGCCGAGCAGATCAGGCGCTTCAGCGGCTGTGACGTGGATGCCGCCGTCATAGATGTGATGTGCGACTCAGTCGGGCTTCCCCGGCGAGTGTTCTAGAAGCCTTACATGGCAGGATTGGTTATATGTTGCGTTGGTTGACTGCCGGTGAATCCCATGGTCCGGCCCTGATCGGAATTGTTGAAGGCGTGCCTGCCGGTGTTGAACTCACCAGCGGGCAGATTCGTGACGCGTTGGCGCGTCGCCGCCTGGGCTATGGCCGTGGTGCCCGCATGAAGTTCGAGCAGGACGAGGTCACCATCATGGGTGGCGTCCGCCACGGACTCACTCAGGGTGGCCCAGTAGCCATCCAGGTTGGTAACACCGAGTGGCCCAAGTGGGAGCAGATCATGTCTGCTGATCCCGTGGACCCTGAAGTCCTCGCCGACCAAGCCCGCAATGCACCTCTGACTCGTCCGCGCCCCGGGCACGCCGACTTCACGGGAATGCAGAAATATGGGTTCGACGAAGCCCGTCCGGTCCTCGAGCGTGCCAGCGCACGCGAGACCGCCACACGCGTGGCACTAGGTACCGTTGCTGCCCAGTTCCTGAAGCAATTGGGCATCGAGCTGGTCAGCCACACTGTTTCCATCGCCAGCGTGACCGTTCCGGAAGGCCGGCCCCTGCCGTTGCCGAAGGACGTCATAGCACTTGACGCAGATCCCTTGCGCTGCTTCGACCGTGAGACGTCGAATGCGATGGTGGCCGAGGTGGATGCCGCCCACAAGGAAGGTGAAACCCTTGGTGGCGTAGTGGAGGTCTTGGCATACGGGCTTCCCCCGGGACTTGGCAGCTACGTTCACTGGGATCGTCGCCTCGACTCCCGCCTCGCGGCCGCACTCATGGGTATTCAGGCTATTAAGGGAGTAGAGGTCGGCGACGGCTTCCTCACGGCCGCCCGTCGCGGTTCTGCTGCACATGACGAAATCCTTAAGGACGAAAACGGCAAGATCGTTCGTCAGACCAACCGCGCCGGTGGCATCGAAGGTGGTATGAGCATCGGTGAGGTTCTTCGTGTTCGGGCAGCCATGAAGCCGATCGCAACCGTTCCACGTGCACTGCGCACCATCGACGTGAGTACCGGTGAGCCTGCTAAGGCCCACCACCAGCGTTCGGATGTCTGCGCGGTTCCCGCCGCCGGCGTTGTTGCCGAAGCCATGGTGGCACTGGTTCTCGCAGAAGCTGTTGCGGAGAAATTTGGTGGCGACTCCGTGCCGGAGACCCAGCGGAACCTGCAGAGCTACCTCGAGAGCATCCCGGCCACCCTGGACTCGGTCGGCCGGTAGTGGGCCGCGCTATCCCGGATGGCCGCCCCGTTGTCCTCGTAGGCCCCATGGCCGTTGGAAAATCGGCGATCGGCCAGCAACTGGCCCAGCAACTCCATCTCCCGTTCGTGGACACCGACGCAGTGGTGGTTGCTGCCCACGGCAGCATCGCAGATATTTTCGCCGGCAGGGGAGAACACGCCTTCCGCCAGATTGAAGCGCGGACTGTGGCCAAGGCCATCGAGTCGGCCAAGGTCGAGCCCGCCATTATTTCCCTGGGCGGAGGTGCGGTGCTTGACTCCGGGACCCAGCAACTGCTGGGGGAGTGCACCGTGGTCTATCTGGAGTGTGACGCGGAAACAGTCGCAGACAGGATTGCGCGGAACACAGGCAGACCCCTGCTGCAGGGCGACGCCATGACCCGCTGGGAAGCTTTGTTTGCCACCAGGCGCCCGGTCTATGAGCGTCTCGCGGACATAGTCATGGATGTCCGTTCCGGGTCCGTGGCGGAAATCGGCCTCCTATTGGAGGAGCGGCTGCTCCAGCATGCAGCCTTGAAAGAGGAAGTTGAAAAGTGAGCAACGAAGCAACTGTCATCAAGGTGACCGGCCAGTCCGTTAATGAGAACTACGACGTCGTGGTGGGCCGCGGCCTGTTGGACACGCTGCCTGCCAAGCTCGGCGAGCGTGTACGGCGAGTACTGGTGATCCACCCGAGGGCCCTCCGGCTGACCGGCGATACCGTCCGGGACGAGCTTGAAGCTGCGGGATTCACGGCCCTCACGGCCGAAATCCCGGATGCCGAAGAAGGCAAACACATCCAGGTGGCCGCTTTTTGCTGGCAAGTGCTGGGCCAGAATGATTTCACACGCTCCGATGCCATCGTGGCAGTAGGTGGAGGCGCAGTCACGGACCTCGCCGGCTTCGTGGCAGCCACCTGGCTTCGTGGGGTCAAAGTAATCCACATGCCCACGAGTTTGCTGGGCATGGTGGATGCTTCCGTGGGAGGCAAGACCGGAATCAACACGGCCGAAGGCAAGAACCTCGTGGGCTCCTTCCATCCGCCGGCCGCTGTCCTGGCCGACCTGGACACACTCCAGACGTTGCCGAAGAACGAGCTCATTTCCGGGATGGCCGAGGTCATCAAATGCGGCTTCATCGCTGATCCCGCGATCCTCGACCTCGTCGAGAAGAACACCGACGCTGTGATGGACCCGGGATCGGATGTTGTCCGCGAGCTCATTGAACGCGCGATTTCGGTTAAGGCCGATGTCGTTTCCCAGGACCTCAAGGAATCCGGCCTCCGCGAAATCCTGAACTACGGTCACACGCTTGGCCACGCCATCGAGCTCGTTGAACGATACTCATGGCGTCACGGTGCCGCCGTTTCCGTGGGAATGATGTTCGCTGCCGAGTTGTCCCGCAGCGTGGGGCGTTTGTCCGATGCCGATGCAGACCGCCACCGCACCATCCTGGAGAGCCTCGGTTTGCCCATCACGTACCGCAGGGACCGCTGGCAGGGTCTTCTGGACGGAATGCGCCGGGACAAGAAGTCCCGCGGCGATCTTCTCCGGTTCGTGGTCCTCGACGGCGTAGCCAAGCCGGGCATCCTGGAAGTCCCTGACACGTCACTCCTGTTTGCCGCATACCAGGAGATCGCATCATGACTGTCACTCTGCGCGAAGGCGTCAGTGATTGGCCCACAGCCGGCTTCCCCGGAGTCCGGATGAACCCGGATACTTTGCTTCCCGTGGTTGTCAATGAGGAAGTCATGGAGTCCGCCCTTGCGGCCTCGGAAGACCCCGCGGATCGCATCATGGCTCTCCTGCTGGATAACCAGCCGAACGAGGCAGCGGAGCTGTTGGCCGAAGCGCGCTACAAGGATCCGGAGTCGTTCCGGTTGAGGATTTTTGAAGCTGAAGTCCACCGCGCAACCAACCGGCTGGACCGTGCTGTGCAGTTGTTCAGGCATCTCTTGCAGGATGTCCAAGGCAGCTCGAAGGAAGCTATCGTGCACCAATATCTGGGCCGGGCATATTTCGTCAGCGGGAACGCGCTTGCCGCATCCGAGGAATTCGCCAAGGCCCTGGATCTACGCGTAGCCATGGCTGCTGATGCCGCGCTGATCTACTCCTCCGCCGTAGCCCTGCAAAGGGCGCGGAATGTCCTGGAACTGGCTTCCTGACGCCCCGGGAAACCGCGCCCGCAAGTCTTAGGTGTATTTGCCGGTAGAATGGTTCTTGGATTTTTGATAAATACGCGCTGGCGGGCCGTTTGGCATGCCTGCTTGGCATAGACAAACTGGCAGCTTGAACCAGTGAGAGAAACCAGAGGATACGAGTGGCAACCACAAACGACATCAAGAACGGGACCGTACTGAAGCTCGAGGGCCAGCTCTGGAACATCATTGAGTTCCAGCACGTCAAGCCGGGCAAGGGCGGAGCGTTCGTTCGCACCAAAATGCGCAACGTCATGTCCGGCAAGGTGGTCGATAAGACCTTCAACGCCGGCCTGAAGATTGAAACCGCAACGGTTGACCGCCGTGACTACCAGTACCTGTACCAGGACGGCGAAGATTTCGTCTTCATGGACACCCAGGACTACGACCAGATCACTGTGTCCGGCGCTACTGTAGGCGACGCTACCAACTTCATGCTCGAGAACCAGATGGTCAATATTGCCATCCACGAGGGCACGCCGCTGTACATCGAATTGCCCCCGAGCGTCGTCCTTGAAATCACCTACACGGAACCGGGCCTTCAGGGCGACCGCTCCTCGGCGGGCACCAAGCCCGCAACTGTGGAGACGGGCTACGAAATCCAGGTTCCCCTGTTCGTTGAGCAGGGCACCAAGGTCAAGGTAGACACCCGCGATGGCAGCTACTTGGGCCGGGTCAACGACTAGTGAGCGCACGCGGTAAAGCCCGTAGCAGGGCGCTTGAAGTACTTTTCGAGGCAGAGCAGCGCTCTGTTTCGGCTTTCGACGCGATGACAGCGCGTCGGGAGAAGACCGATCTTGTCATCAACCCGTACACGGTGGAAATCGTGGAAGGTGTCGTTTCCATGCAGGCGACCATCGATGAGTTCCTGCAGACCTACGCTCAAGGCTGGACGTTGGAACGGATGCCGTCGGTAGACCGCATCATCCTTCGCATTGGCGCCTGGGAACTTCTCTACAATGACGAAGTTCCGGACGGAGTAGCTGTCAGCGAAGCCGTGGCCCTCGCCAAGACGATGTCCACGGACGAGTCGCCGGCCTTCATCAACGGGCTTCTTGGCCGTTTGCAGAAGCTCAAACCTTCTCTCCTCGCGTAGGCATTCACAGCGATGAGCTATGCGCGGTAAGACAAACCGCGATAAGACAAGAAAGGACCCGCATCCACAGGATGCGGGTCCTTCTTGCGTTACTGGAGGACGGCCTCTTGCGTCACTGAAGCACCGCCGCCCGGAGGGTGGGGATCCTGCGCAGATGCTCAAGCTCATCGTGCTGGTGGATGTGGACGTCGCGGCCACTCAGTATCCGTTGCCGGGTAAACGCCAGTGCAGTGGCACCTTTGATGAATGACTTCATCTGGTGACCACGCCCGCGCGAAGACGCCCAGCGAACGGCCTGTCGGCGGCCTCGTGACGTGGCCAGCATCTCCACTTCAGCTGGAGTGAACCAACCTGCCCGGGCGTACTCGAGGAGCCGTTGGCGGGTGAGCTTTCCTTCGGCGACACGGAGAAGGATGATGCCTGCGGCGGCGACCAGGAAGATCGGCACCTGGACCACAAAGTACTCCACCAGGAAGTTCTGTCCCATGCTGTTCCAACGGTTGTGCAGGAACATCGCGGGCAGCAAGCCGACGAAGAACGCAAGGACCGCGTACCCTGAGTGCCATTTCCGGGCGGCGAAGCCCATAATCAGTCCGGTTGTTCCCGTGAACACCGCGTGGGCGAACGGGGACATGACCCCGCGGAGGATGAAGATGCGGACCAAGTCAGTTCCGGGATCGGCGGACGAGGCTATTTCGCGACCAAAGTAGAGGATGTTCTCCGTGAAGGCGAAGCCGGCGGCGATGGTGAAGGCGAACACGACACCGTCAACAGGTCCGTCAAAGTACTTGCGTGCTGCCAAAATCAGGACCAGCAGCCCCAGCGATTTGGTGAACTCTTCCACGATGGGGGCCTGCACCGTGGCCATGAAGTAGGTGAAAGCTTCTTCGCTGGAGGTTGGTGCGGCAAGTGCGAAGAGCGGCTGGATCAGCAACGTACCGGCAATGGAGACGGCCGCACCCCACGTAAAGGCGAACCAGAGGAGTCGTTTCGGCTCGGGCTCCCAGCGGTCGATCAGGCGCACCGTCAGCAGCACCACTGACAGCGGAATCAGGGAGGCAATGAATCCGATCACGAAACCGGTGATGCCGGTGTTGCCCAGCAGAAACGGCACTACCAACAACAGACTGCCCAGAACCAGCACAGTTCCCGCAATGAGCAGGGGGACCATCCCCCAGGACCGGCGTCCCGGGGGTGTTGGCGGTGCGGCCCAGGTTTGCTGGGGTAGTGACGTCGGATTACCCGGGGCGGGTTGATAGTTCCCCGGCTGCACGCGGCCGATCCAGGTGGGGTTGGCACCAGGTTCCAGGTATGGCCGCGGATAGGGCTGGCCGTGGTGGTTCATGGTCATGGGCAAGAGCCTATTCCACAGTACGGAGTGTGAGCTTAAACTCACGCTTCACTGGCGTCCCCGGTGAGGTGGGAAAGAGGCGCTGTGGTAGCTTTGAAAAGCAAATATTCCTTTTTTAATTCCGTCCCGTGAGGCGGGGAAAGGGGAGACGAGCGATGACTGAAGTCACTTCAGCGCACGTGCCGTCGCGGGTTGTTCTCAATCAGGCGGACATTGATCGTGCGCTCACTCGTATCGCCCACGAGATCCTCGAAGCCAATAAAGGCTCCCAGGACCTTGTCCTGTTGGGCATTCCCAGCCGCGGTTATCCTTTGGCAGTGCGGCTTGCCAACAAAATTGCGGCCGCCGACCCCACGGTGAACGCCGAGACGATGGTTGGCCAGCTGGATGTCACCATGTTCCGTGACGACCTCTCCCATCAGCCCACGCGGCCCCCACGCCACACACGGCTCCCGTTGTCCGGGATCGACAACAAGGTTGTTGTCCTGATCGACGACGTTCTTTATTCCGGTCGGACCATTCGCGCCGCGCTGGACGCTTTGGTTGACCTTGGCCGCCCACGGATCGTCCGCTTGGCTGTGCTGGTGGACCGGGGCCACCGCGAGCTTCCCATCCGGGCAGACCACGTGGGCAAGAACCTGCCCACTTCCTCATCCGAAAAAGTCCGGGTCCACCTCGAGGAGATCGACTCCGTGGACGGCGTGCCCGTCAACGAGGTAGTAATTGAGGCTGGCAAGTGAAGCACCTCCTTTCCACCGAAAACCTCAGTCTCTTCGACGCCGTTCGTGTTTTGGACACGGCGGAGGAAATGTCCGCCGTCGGCGAGCGTGAAGTAAAGAAACTCCCGGCACTCCGCGGCCGCACCGTGGTTAATCTTTTCTTCGAAGACTCCACCCGTACCCGTATCTCCTTTGAGGCGGCAGCCAAACGCCTGTCAGCGGATGTTATCAACTTCGCCGCCAAAGGATCGTCGGTTTCCAAGGGGGAGTCCCTTAAGGACACCGCGCAGACACTCGCAGCCATGGGCGCGGACGCCGTCGTTATCCGCCACTGGGCTTCCGGCGCGCCGCACAGGCTCGCCGCCACCGACTGGATAGACGCAGCTGTCATTAACGCCGGCGACGGTACCCATGAGCACCCTACCCAGGCACTGTTGGATGCGTTCACCATGCGCCGCCATTGGTCGCAGGTCAACGGTACTGAGTCCACGGGAGCAGATCTGAAGGGCATGCGCGTAGCGATCGCCGGGGATGTCTTGCACTCCCGTGTCGCCCGGTCCAACGTTTGGTTGCTGAAGACCCTTGGCGCCGAGGTCACCTTGGTGGCGCCGCCTACTCTGCTGCCCATCGGCGTGGAGCACTGGCCTTGCATAGTCAGCTACAACCTGGACGAGACGTTGGAAGCAGGCATCGACGCCATGATGATGCTGCG
The DNA here is from genome assembly GCF_058799755.1 of Arthrobacter sp. GW822-FHT05G07. Classification (NCBI taxonomy): domain Bacteria; kingdom Bacillati; phylum Actinomycetota; class Actinomycetes; order Micrococcales; family Micrococcaceae; genus Arthrobacter; species Arthrobacter sp. GW822-FHT05G07. Next base: position 204,956 of record NZ_JBXALT010000005.1, read on the forward strand.
TGTCCAGGGTGAGCGCATGAACGCGTCCTTCTTCCCCTCAACCCGCGAGTACTCGCGCCGCTGGGGTTTCGATGACGCCAGGCTCCGGATGCTGGACGACCTCGGCATGAAGGACACCATCATCATGCATCCAGGCCCCATGAACCGGGGGTTGGAGATATCTTCTGCGGCCGCAGATTCACCGCGTTCCACCGTGCTCGCGCAGGTGCGGAACGGTGTCTCGGTCCGCATGGCCGCCCTTTACCTGCTGCTCTCCGGGGACTCCCGCGAAGCCGCCCCGAACGTAAGCCAGTCCAGCAAGGAGACCAACTGATGGCCGAGAACACCTACCTGATTCGTGGGGCCGCCATCCTCGGCGGCGAAGCTGAAGACCTCTTGATTCGTGACGGCGTTATCGAAGCACGCGGCAAGGACCTGTCGGCCGACGACGCAACTGTCATTGACGCCCAGGGCCTCGTGGCCCTGCCGGGCATGGTGGACGTTCATACCCACTTGCGCGAACCAGGCCGCGAAGACGCCGAAACGGTGGAAACCGGTACCCGGGCTGCAGCATTGGGCGGCTTCACAGCTGTCCACGCGATGGCCAACAGCAACCCGGTGGCCGACACTGCAGGTGTCGTGGAGCAGGTTCACAGCCTGGGCCGTGCGTCCGGCTGGGTGGATGTGCGCCCTGTCGGCGCGGTGACGGTGGGCTTGGCCGGCGAGCAGCTCGCCGAGTTGGGTGCCATGGCTGACTCCCGAGCCCAGGTCCGGATGTTCTCCGACGACGGTATCTGCGTACACGATCCCGTCCTCATGCGCCGTGCCCTGGAATACGTCAAAGCGTTCGACGGCGTGGTGGCCCAGCATGCGCAGGAGCCGCGCCTTACCGCCGGTGCTCAAATGAATGAAGGCACTGTGTCTGCGGTGCTCGGACTCACCGGCTGGCCGGCTGTTGCAGAGGAAAGCATCATCGCCCGCGACGTTCTGCTTGCACAGCATGTTGGTTCCCGCCTCCACGTATGCCATGTCTCCACTGCAGGTTCCGTGGAGATCGTGCGCTGGGCGAAAGCGCGAGGGATCAACGTTACTGCCGAGGTCACCCCGCACCACCTGCTCCTCACCGATGAACTGGTCCGCAGCTACGACCCCGTGTACAAGGTCAACCCCCCGCTGCGCACCGACGCCGATGTTCAGGCGCTCCGCGAGGGTTTGGCCGATGGCACCATCGACGTGGTGGGAACCGACCACGCCCCGCACCCCAGCGAGCATAAGGAATGCGAGTGGGCGCAGGCAGCCATGGGCATGACCGGTCTTGAAACTGCCCTGTCCGTGGTCCAGGAGACCATGATCGAAACCGGCCTCATGACGTGGGCCGACTTTGCAAGGGTCACGTCCTTCACGCCCGCAGTCATCGGTCGCGTCGCCGATCAGGGCCGTCCGTTGGAGGTTGGCGAGCCGGCCAACGTCATTCTGGTGGACCCGGCTGCGCGTTGGACCGTTGACCCCCATAAAATGGCAACCATGGGCCGCAATTCACCGTTCAAGGGCAAAGAGCTGCCCGGATCCGTGGTGGCGACCTTCTTCAAGGGCCACCCCACGGTGCTTGATGGCCAGCTCAACACGCCGTACAGGTACCCGGCAGTCAGCAGCAACTGATGGACAACCAAACACTGACCGTGCTCATCACGGTGCCGCTGATCGTCATCGTTTTGGCGATGATCTGGCTGGGGTGGCGGAACCGGCTAAGGCGACAAGCCGACGTCGAACGCCTCCCCGAGGTGCCGGAGCAGCTGACGCCGGCCACCGTTGTCTCGGACGGCCAGTACGTTGCCACCACCACGGCGGGCGACTGGCTGGACCGGATAGCAGTCCAGGGCCTGGGTATCCGGACCAACGCGGAACTGAGCATCCACGCTGAAGGTGCGTTGTTCGACCGTTCAGGCGCCGCCCCGGTGTTCATCCCGCGCTCAGCCCTGGTGGACAGCCGCGAAGCCAACGGAATGGCCGGGAAGTTCGTCGAAAAGGACGGACTCCTGGTCATCAACTGGAAGCTTGGCTCCCGGGAACTCGACACCGGATTCCGTTCCAGGCACGCAGCCGACAAGCAGCTCCTCCTCGAAGCCCTCCAAGAATTGATCTCCGCAGCCCCTCAGGCAGATGCCGATAGTGGAAAGTAATAAAGTGACGGATAGTAAAGCAGCCACCACACCCGCCCCCTCAGCAGCAGTACTCGTGCTCGAAGACGGCCGCATGTTCCGCGGCCGCAGCTACGGAGCCCAGGGAACGGCTCTCGGTGAGGCCGTCTTCGCCACCGGCATGACCGGGTACCAGGAGACCATCACTGATCCCTCCTACGCCCGCCAGCTTGTGGTCCAGACCGCGCCTCACATCGGCAACACAGGCGTCAACAGCGAAGACGCTGAATCCCGCCGCATCTGGGTAGCCGGATATGTTGTGCGCGACGCCGCCCGCCGCCCCTCAAACTGGCGCTCCGAACGCAGCCTCGATGATGAACTGGTGGACCAGGGAATCGTTGGCATCCAGGGCGTAGACACTCGCGCCATCACCCGCCACCTCCGCGAGCACAAAACCATGCGCGCCGGCATTTTCTCCGGCGAGGCCGCACAGGCCAGCGACAAGGAGCTCCTGGACGCTGTCCTTGCCAGTGCGCCCATGGAAGGCGCAGCGCTGGCTGAGGAAGTCTCCATTGATGAGGCCTACGTTGTGGAACCCAAGGACCACGGCTGGGAAGGTGAGCCGCGCTTCTCCATCGCGGCGGTTGACCTGGGCATCAAGGCCATGACGCCGGTCCGCTTCGCCGAGCGCGGCGTGCGCGTGCACGTCCTGCCTGCAACGTCCACTCTTGAGGACGTCAACGCGGTCAACCCGGACGGCTTCTTCATGTCCAACGGACCTGGCGACCCCGCTACAGCTGACCACCAGGTCTCGCTTCTGCGCTCGGTGCTTGATGAGAAGCTCCCATACTTCGGCATCTGCTTCGGTAACCAGATCCTCGGCCGCGCCCTGGGTTTCGGCACCTACAAGCTCCGTTACGGCCACCGCGGCATCAACCAGCCCGTCATGGACCGCCGCACCGGCAAGGTGGAAATCACCTCGCAAAACCACGGTTTCGCCGTTGACGCACCGCTGAACGGTTCCACCGTGGCGCCGGAAGAGCGCTTCGGCCGCGTGGAAGTAAGCCACGTTTCGTTGAACGACGACGTCGTTGAAGGACTCGCCTGCCTCGACATCCCGGCGTTCTCGGTCCAGTACCACCCCGAAGCCGCGGCCGGACCGCACGATGCTGCGTACCTCTTTGACCGCTTCATCGACCTCATGGCCGACACCAAGTCCAAGGCCACAGGCGCCAACTCCACCGACTCCAAGACTGAGGACAAGAAGTAATGCCCAAGCGTACAGATCTCAAGAGCGTCCTTGTCATCGGTTCCGGCCCCATTGTCATCGGCCAGGCGGCTGAGTTCGACTACTCCGGTACCCAGGCGCTTCGCGTCCTCAAGGAGGAGGGCCTGCGGGTCATCCTGGTGAACTCCAACCCGGCCACCATCATGACGGACCCGGAGTTCGCCGATGCCACGTATGTGGAGCCCATCACTCCTGAGGTGGTGGAGAAGATCATCGCCAAGGAGCGCCCGGACGCCATCCTGCCCACCTTGGGTGGCCAGACTGCGTTGAACACGGCCATCGCGCTGGACAAGAACGGTGTGCTGGAGAAGTACAACGTGGAACTCATCGGCGCGAATATTGCGGCCATTGAGCTCGGCGAAGACCGCGAGAAGTTCAAGGGCGTCGTGGAGCGTTGTGGCGCAGAGTCCGCACGCAGCCACATCATCCACACCATGGAAGAGGCCTTCGCTGCTGCCGAGGACCTGGGCTACCCCATGGTGGTCCGTCCGTCCTTCACCATGGGTGGCCTGGGCTCCGGGCTGGCTTACAACGAGGACGACCTCCGCCGCATCGTCGGCCAAGGCCTCCAGTACAGCCCCACCACCGAGGTCCTGCTCGAAGAGAGCATCCTCGGCTGGAAGGAATACGAGCTCGAGATGATGCGCGACAAGAACGACAACGTCGTTGTTGTGTGCTCCATCGAGAACTTCGACCCCGTAGGTGTCCACACCGGTGACTCCATCACGGTCGCCCCGGCGCTGACCCTCACGGACCGCGAGTACCAGAAGCTGCGCGACGTCTCCATCGCGGTCATTCGCGAAGTGGGCGTGGACACCGGTGGTTGCAACATCCAGTTCGCCATCGATCCCGCCACGGGTCGTGTGGTGGTCATCGAGATGAACCCCCGCGTATCCCGTTCCTCCGCCCTGGCCTCCAAGGCAACCGGCTTTGCCATCGCCAAGATCGCCACCAAGCTGTCCCTTGGCTACACCTTGGATGAGATCCCGAACGACATCACCCAGAAGACGCCGGCCTCGTTCGAGCCCACTTTGGACTATGTAGTGGTCAAGGTTCCGCGCTTTGCCTTTGAGAAGTTCCCGGCAGCCGACAACACGCTGACCACCACCATGAAGTCTGTTGGTGAAGCCATGGCCATGGGTCGCAACTTCACCGAGGCCCTGCAGAAGGCGCTTCGCTCACTGGAGCAGAAGGGCTCGCAGCTGGACTTCAGCTCCGTGCCGGAGTACGAGGTTGCCGAGCTCATTGAGAAGGCCAAGCGCCCCACCACGGACCGCCTGCACCAGGTGCAGCGCGCGCTCCTGGGCGGCGCCACGGTGGAAGACCTCTTCGAAGCCACAAAGATCGACCCCTGGTTCCTGGATCAGCTGCAGCTCTTGAACGAGACCGCGCAGGAGATCCGCAAGGCCGGCGTCCTCACGGAGGAAATGCTGCGCAACGCCAAGCGTCACGGCTTCTCCGACGAGCAGATCGGTGCTTTGACGCACAACAACGAGGCCGTGGTCCGGGGCGTCCGACAGGCGCTGGGCATTCGTCCGGTCTACAAGACGGTTGACACCTGTGCAGCAGAGTTCGCCGCCTACACCCCGTACCACTACTCGTCCTATGACGAGGAAGACGAAGTAGGCCTGCACGCCAAGCCCTCCGTCATCATCCTGGGCTCGGGTCCCAACCGCATTGGCCAGGGAATCGAGTTCGACTACTCCTGCGTCCACGCCTCCATGGCGCTGCGCAAGGCCGGCTATGAGACGGTCATGGTCAACTGCAACCCCGAGACCGTCTCCACGGACTACGACGTCTCCACGCGTCTCTACTTCGAGCCGCTGACCCTTGAGGACGTCCTTGAGGTCATTGCCGCAGAGGAGCGCACCGGTGGCGTTATGGGCGTCTTCGTACAGCTCGGCGGCCAGACCCCGCTGAAGCTGGCCCAGCAGCTCGCCGACGCGGGTGTTCCGATCCTGGGCACCTCGCCGGAAGCGATCGACCTCGCAGAGCACCGTGGAGCCTTTGCCCGCGTCCTGGATGAAGCCGGCCTGACCTCCCCGAAGAACGGCACCGCCGTTTCCTTCGAGGACGCCAAGAAGATCGCCGACGAAATCGGCTACCCGGTGCTGGTCCGTCCGTCCTACGTCCTGGGCGGCCGCGGTATGGAGATCGTCTATGACGAAGCCAACCTCTCCCGCTACATCGCCAACGCCACCGAAATCACCCCGGACCACCCGGTGCTGATTGACCGCTTCCTTGAAGATGCGGTCGAAATTGACGTCGACGCACTCTTCGACGGCACCGACATGTACCTCGGCGGCATTATGGAACACATCGAAGAAGCGGGCATCCACTCCGGTGATTCCGCATGCGTGCTTCCTCCGATTACTCTTGGCAACAACGTGATCGAGCGTGTGCGCACGGCAACCCGTGCCATTGCCGAAGGTGTAGGCGTCCGCGGACTTATCAACATCCAGTTCGCGCTGGCCTCGGATGTCCTGTACGTCCTTGAAGCCAATCCGCGCGCTTCCCGCACCGTTCCGTTCGTCTCCAAGGCAACGGGCGTGCAGATGGCCAAGGCTGCTGCCCTCATTGGTACTGGCGTGACCATCAACCAACTCCGCGGCGCTTACAAGATGCTGCCGGAAACCGGCGACGGTTCCACCCTGCCTTTGGACGCCCCGGTTGCCGTCAAGGAAGCGGTCCTTCCGTTCAGCCGCTTCCGTACTCCTGAAGGCAAGGTTGTCGACTCCCTGCTCGGCCCGGAAATGCGCTCCACCGGTGAAGTCATGGGCATCGACAAGCACTTCGACACCGCGTTCGCCAAGAGCCAGGCCGCTGCGAACAACGCCTTGCCTACCGAGGGCAAGATCTTCGTCTCGGTGGCCAACCGTGACAAGCGCTCCGTGATCATGGGCGTCAAGCGACTCTCGGACCTGGGCTTCGAGATTGTTTCCACCGGTGGCACTGCTGACGTCCTGCGCCGCAATGGCATCCAGGCGACTCCGGTCCGCAAGGTGGCAGAGGGCAGCAGCGCCGAGGGCGAAGGCACCATCGCGGATCTGGTCATAGCCGGCGAGATCGACATGGTCTTCAACACGCCCTCCGGTGGCGAAGCCCGCAGCGACGGATACGAGCTCCGTGCCGCGGCAACGTCGATCGGCATTCCCTGCATCACCACCGTTGCCGAGTTCAACGCCGCAGTGCAGGCCATTGAGGCACTGCGCACCTACGAATGGTCGGTGACCAGCCTGCAGGAGCACGCAGCCAACCTGTCGGCGGCAATGGAAGCAGCCAATGCCTGAGTCTGCTTCACCCCAGCAAGAGCAGCAGCCGGTCCGGGAGTCTTTTGGCTCCCGGCTGGCTGCCGCCATGGCCGCGCGCGGCCCGCTCTGCGTCGGAATCGACCCCCACCCGCAGCTTTTGGCTGATTGGGGATTGACCGACGACGCCGCGGGGCTGGAGCGCTTTTCGTTGACAGTCGTGGAGGCCGTGGCTTCCCTCGCTGCCGCGGTCAAGCCGCAGGTGGCGCTCTATGAGCGTCATGGCTCCGCCGGCATGGCGGCCCTGGAGCGCACTCTGGCCGCATGCGCTGAGGCAGGCGTGCTCAGTATCGCCGATGCCAAGCGCGGGGACATCGGCTCCACCATGGCGGCGTATGCGGATGCTTGGCTGCGGGATGGTTCGTCCTTGGCTGCGGACTCGGTGACCCTGAGCCCGTACCTTGGCTTTGAGTCGCTGCGGCCGGCTTTGGATCTTGCTGCGCAGTATGGCAGGGGAGTGTTCGTGCTTGCACTGACATCGAATCCTGAAGGAAAGTCTGTCCAGCACGTTGGCGGGAGCGACTCCGTGGCGCGCCGGATGGTTGCCGCTGCTGCAGCGGAGAACCAGCGGTATCAGGGCGTTCTAGGTTCTGTCGGTTTGGTTGTTGGCGCTACTATCGGTTCCGCGCTTGAGGACCTGGACATCAACTTGGCTCCTGTCCGCGGCGCGATCCTCGCCCCCGGACTCGGCGCGCAGGGCGCTACTCCTGCTGATCTTCGGGCGACTTTCGGCCATGCCTATCCCTCAGTCCTGGCGACCTCCAGCAGGGGGATCCTGGCCGCTGGTCCGTCTTTGGCGAGCCTGCGTGCCGCAACAGCAGAGACGCTGGACGGGCTTCGCTCCGAGTAAGTTGCCCACCCTCATTGCGCAACCGGGCCCCTGCCGGTAGGTTCAGGATCAGTCCGCGTGATCTGGATCACAATTGCGATCTGACAGGGGTTTGGCAGTGGGCCTTAAAGAGCTGACACCGCAGGAGCGCTCCGCTGCGCTTGAAAAGGCTGCCAAGGCGCGGGCCGTGCGTGCCGCTGCCAAGGAACGGCTCAAGCGCGGAGAGGTGAGTGTTGCGGAGCTGATCTCTTCCGGTTCAACGGATGAAGCGATAGCCCGCATGCGGGTGGTGGAATTGCTGGAGGCGTTGCCGGGCATCGGGCCCGTCAGGGCTGCGGGGATCATGGCGGAGATTGGCATTGCAGGATCCAGGCGCATCCGGGGACTGGGAATTCATCAGGCCCGGGCGCTGGTAGATTTTATGGATACCCAGCAAAGCGTTTGACGCATCTCCCCGAAGGAATCCGTGAGCAAGAAACCCGGACTGACTGTCCTTGCAGGCCCCACTGCCGTTGGCAAGGGAACCGTATCCACCTACATCAGGGACAACTATCCGGAGGTTTGGCTCTCAGTCTCGGCAACCACCCGGGCCGCGCGTCCAGGCGAAAAGGATGGCGTTCACTACTTCTTCAAGTCCGCGGAGGAGTTCGACTCCCTGGTAGCTGAGGGTGAACTTCTGGAGTGGGCCGTGGTGCACGGCCAGAACCGCTATGGAACGCTTCGCAGCACGGTGGACGCGGCCATCGCCGACGGCAAGTCAGTGCTGCTGGAGATCGACCTCCAGGGCGCACGACAAGTCAAGGCTGCCGTCCCGGACGCGAATTTCGTGTTCCTGGCACCGCCCAGCTGGGACGAAATGGTCCGCCGCTTGGTGGGCCGCGGTACTGAAACTCCCGAGGAACAGCAGCGCAGGCTGGAAACCGCTAAACTGGAACTTGCTGCTGAACCGGAGTTTGACCACACCGTCATCAATGACGACGTTCGCCGGGCAGCGGACGAGCTTGTTTCACTCATGGGGCTTACCCCGCACCAGCGCTAAGCGCTTGCATTTGTTGGCCCGCTAAAATTTGGAGAATTCGTGTCCACGAACCTTGAAGGCATCATCAACCCGCCGATCGATTCGCTGCTTGAGGCTGCTGATTCCAAGTACGGCCTGGTCATCTTCGGCGCCAAGCGCGCCCGCCAGATCAACGCCTACTACGCACAGCTGCACGAGGGCCTGTTCGAGTACGTCGGCCCGCTGGTTGACACCAAGCTGAACGAGAAGTCGCTGTCCATCGCACTCCGCGAGATCAACGAAGGCCTTCTGGTTTCCACGCCGATCGAGCCCACCGAATAACAAAGACTGCCTGTTGACGGAGGTCACGTGCGCATAGTCCTCGGAGTCGGGGGAGGGATTGCAGCCTACAAGGTTGCATCGCTCCTCCGGCTTTTTACTGAAGCCGGCCACAAGGTAACGGTCATTCCCACAGAAGCTGCTACCCGGTTCGTCGGAGTGGCCACGTGGGAAGCCCTGTCCGGCAACCCTGTGAGCAACAGCGTCTTTGACGACGTTGAGAAGGTCAACCACGTCCGCTTGGGGCATGATGCAGACCTGATCGTGGTTGCTCCAGCCACGGCCGACCTCTTGGCCAAAGCAGCAACCGGACAGGCGGGGGACCTCCTCACCAACACGCTGCTGATGGCCCACGGTCCAGTGCTCTTCGCTCCTGCGATGCACACGGAAATGTGGCAGCACGCCGCAACCCAGGCCAACGTGGAGACGCTGCGCAGCCGAGGTGTGACGGTGCTCGAGCCTGCCTCCGGTCGACTCACGGGTGCTGACTCAGGCCCCGGCCGCTTGCCGGACCCGGAAGCGATCTTTGCTGCGGCTATGGCTTTGGCCGAGGCTTCCGTGGAGGGCGAAGGGAAGGCAGCGCCTGCCGCGCACGCCTCCCTGGCAGGCCGTACCGTCACCATTTCCGCCGGCGGGACAAGGGAAGCGCTTGACCCTGTCCGCTTCCTGGGAAACAGGTCCTCAGGAAAGCAGGGTGCGGCACTGGCTGCTGCAGCCTTGGCTGCCGGGGCAACTGTCAGATTCCTCGCCGCGCACATGGACGTCGATCCGCCTGCCGGCGTTGAGCTTGTCCGCGTTGAATCAGCCTTGGAACTGCGGGAGGCGGCGCTGAAAGCGGCGGTGGACTCCGACGTCGTGATTATGGCCGCCGCCGTGGCGGACTTCCGTCCGGCAGAGGTGTCGGACACCAAGATCAAGAAGGTCGACGGCGAGGACGCGCCCGTTGTGCGGTTGATCCGGAACCCGGACATTCTGCATGAGCTGGTGGAACGCCGCAACGCCGAGGGTGGTCAGCAGTTGATAGTGGGTTTCGCGGCCGAAACAGGCGACGCCCAGGGCGACGTCCTGGAGCATGCCACGGCCAAACTCAAACGCAAGGGCTGCGACCTCCTGGTGGTCAATCAGGTGGGTATTGGCCGCGTCTTCGGCCAGGATGACAATTCCGTGGTGATCCTGTCCGGTCACGGAGCGGAGCCGCAGTCGGCCGCCGGCACCAAAGCCGATGTCGCCGCCGCGGTGATCGATCGGGTGGGCGCCGAACTTGCGCGGGTCTTCCCGGCTTTGTAACAGAGCACACACCCGAATTCTTAGCAAAGGGACACACGGCAGATATCGTCGTCCCGCAACCCAGTAAGGTGGTCGAGTGACTTTACCGCTGCACCATGAACACCATGGCACCCCGTCCAAGCTCCGGCTCTTCACCTCCGAGTCGGTCACTGAAGGGCACCCGGACAAGATCTGCGACCAAATCAGCGATGCCATCCTTGATGCGCTCCTGGCTGCTGATCCTGAGTCCCGTGTGGCCGTCGAAACCATGGCCACTACAGGCCTGGTGCACGTAGCGGGTGAGGTCACCACCGACGCTTATGTTGAAATTCCGCAGATTGTCCGCGAGACCATACTGGGTATTGGGTACGACTCGTCGGCCAACGGCTTCGACGGCGCCCGCTGTGGTGTGTCCGTGTCCATCGGCCAGCAGTCCAACGACATCGCAGGTGGCGTCTTCAACTCCCTCGAGGCCCGCGAAGGCCGTCAGGAGGACGACTACGACCTCCAGGGCGCGGGCGATCAGGGCATCATGTTCGGCTACGCCAGCGATGAGACGGCGTCTTACATGCCCACGCCCATCTGGCTGGCCCACCGACTTTCCGAGCGTCTGACCGAAGTCCGCAAGAACGGCGAGTTGGCTTACCTGCGCCCGGATGGCAAGACCCAGGTCACCGTAGGATACGACGGCGACCGGCCGGTTTCCGTTGAAACGGTAGTCATCTCCAGCCAGCACGCAGAAGAAGCGAGCCTGGATCAGCTTCGTGCGGACTTGGCCAGCTACGTGATCGATCCTGTTCTGTCGGCGTCCAACCTGGATATCGCCCGGACTGCAAACATCTTGAACCCGGCCGGCGCCTTCGTCATCGGAGGACCCGTGGGCGACGCGGGCCTGACCGGCCGCAAGATCATCGTGGACACGTACGGTGGATTCTCACGCCACGGCGGTGGCGCCTTCTCCGGCAAGGATCCGTCCAAGGTAGACCGCTCAGCCGCGTACGCCATGCGCTGGGTTGCCAAGAATGTGGTGGCCGCCGGACTGGCCAAGCGTGCTGAGATTCAGATTGCCTACGCCATCGGCCAGGCACGCCCTGTTGGAACTTACGTTGAGACCTTCGGCACGGAGACTGTTGACCCTGCCCGCATCAGTGAAGCCATCGACGAATTGTTTGACCTCCGTCCGCGTGCCATCATCGACGCACTGGACCTCAAGCGACCCATTTACACCAAGACGGCGGCTCACGGTCACTTCGGCCGTGATGAACCCGACTTCACATGGGAGCGCTTGGACCGGGTGGCTGACCTGAAGGAATACTTCAACGCCTGATTGCTGTTTCGTCAGGCCGGTCCTGATCGCTGATGTTGTTTTGTCGGTGCTTCGTGGTTGGCTGGAGACAGAGAGATGCCCGTAGCGGGTCAATCCCGCTGCGGGCATCTGTGTTGATGGTGCGCAGTGGAGTTGATGGTGCGCAGTGGTCTTGATGGTGCGCAGTGGTTTTCCGCGCGATGAGGTGGAGGTGAAGTATGGCAGGACACGAGGCCCAGCCATCGTTGCTTCAACCCTCGCTGCTGCAAGGTTTCCCGGACCGGGTTCCTGTCAACGGACCTCCGTTGGCAGCTGTGAATCCCGTTGCGCGCGTCGTCCTGGAGTCTTCCGTGCCGCACTTGGACAGGCCCTTTGACTACAGCGTTCCCGCGGAGCTGTCCGAAACTGCGGTTCCCGGTGTTCGTGTAAAGGTGAAGTTCAACGGCCAGGAGCTCAATGGTTACATCGTCGAGCGGCGTGTGGACTCGGATGCAGCCCATCCGCTGACGGTCCTGAATAAAGTCGTGTCCCCGCTGGCTGTCCTGACCCCTGCTATCTCCGAGTTGGCCGGCGCGGTCGCTGCCCGGTACGCCGGTACGCTCAGCGATGTTCTCCGGACGGCTGTGCCTCCCCGTGTGGCCAAGGTGGAGAAGGAATTTTTGGCCGGAGATCTCGACGCCGACGCAGCGGACCTGAAACCGTTCACGGATGCCCGTGCGTGGGCGGCGTACTCCAACGGAGCGCCGTACCTGCAGCACCTAGCCAGTGGTGGTTCGCCCAAGGCTGTCCTGACGGCCCTACAAGGGTTCGGTCCTGGTGGTTGGCCCGCCCTCGTGGCGTCAGCCGTTGCCACGGTCCGTTCCTCAGGCCGGGGAGCCGTGGTGGTAGTGCCGGATTACCGGGATCTTGAGCAGTTGGAGGCGGCGCTTGCCAACGTCCTGCCGTCTTCGGACGTCGCCCGGCTCACCGCGGATGATGGGCAAACGCCTCGCTACCGGAATTTCCTGCGTCTATTGACCGGTGCGGCGGGGGTCGCCATCGGCACACGTTCGGCGGCGTATGCTCCCGTCCGCGACCTTGGCTTGGTGGTGTGCTGGGACGACGGCGACGACCTCCACATCGAGCAACGGGCTCCTTATGCACACACCAGGGAGGTCCTTCTGCTCCGCGCCGAGCAGGAGCATGCCGCCTGCCTCATGGCGTCCCATAGCCGCAGCACTGAACTTCAACGCCTCGTTGAAATGCGGTGGGCAGTGCCCATTGAAGCTCCGCGCACACATGTCCGCTCTACGGTGCCCCGGGTTCTCAACACGGCGGACAGTTTCGAGCAAGAGCGCGATCCGTTGGCGCGCATTGCGCGTTTGCCTGGCGCGGCGTGGCGTGCGGCAAAGGAGGGCCTGGAGCGCGGCCCGGTTCTGGTCCAGGTAGCCCGCGCGGGATACGCCCCGTCCTTGGTGTGCGAGACGTGCCGGGAACTAGCGCGCTGCAACGCCTGCCGGGGCCCCTTGGCCGTGTCCAGCAGTTCCGCGATGCCGGCATGCCGGTGGTGCTCCACCCCCGCTCCTCAATGGCGTTGCACCCACTGCAGTGGGACAAAGCTGCGCCGTGGAGCGGCTGGAGTCATGCGTACTGCCGAGGAATTGGGACGGGCCTTCCCCGGCAAGGCCGTCGTGACGTCCTCCGGCGAACACATCAAGGCAACAGTCCCGGATGCACCCGCACTGATAGTCGCTACGGTGGGTGCCGAGCCTGTTGCCCCAAACGGTTACGCGGCTGCCCTGCTGTTGGACGGCAACTCGCTGCTCCGGCGGGAGAATCTGCGGGCGGGGGAGGACACTGTTCGCCGGTGGTTCAATGCCGCCTCCCTCGTGAAGCCAGCCAGCCAAGGTGGGCTCGTGGTGATTACTGCGGATGACACCGCGGCGACGGGAGCACTGTTGCGGTGGGATGCTTCCGGCTACGCATCGCGCGAACTGGCGCTTCGGAAGGAACTGCAGCTGCCACCCGCAGTCAGGGTAGCTTCCGTGACAGGCGCAAGGGCCGACGTCGTGCATTTCAGTGACGCGCTGGAAGCCAACGCCGAGTTGGCGTCGGCACCGAAACTTCGCAAAGCCGGACCTGCGCCGGTGCACCTGTTTGGAGGAGCCCAGTCGTCAGCCGAAGAGAGCGATTCGGAGGTCAGGACCCTCTACTTCATTCCCTACGCTGACGCTGCGACCGCCACCCGTGCCATGCGGGCCGTGAAGGTAGCAAATGCCGCTAAGCGTACCTCAGGACCCGTTCAGTTGCGCTTGGACGGCGTAGACGTCCTCTAGGTCCCTGGTTCATTCACTGGATCAGACGTTCCGGGGTTCTCTATATCTTCAAGTATCTGCAGGCCGCGCTTCGCCCACGCGATTTCCTGCTCGGCATGGGCAAGCTGACCTTCATAGGCGAAGACCTTGAAGCGGACAATATGCTCTCGTTCCTCTTCGGAGTACAGGGCGAGGCGCCGGGCAAGCGTGGGATGGGTGCGCTGCTCGAGAGCTTGGATCATGTACAGAGTTTGGAGGCGTTGTTCGTCGTAATGGGCGATGTGAGCTCGCAGCTGCGCAGCCGCCACGCCGGACGGGGCCCACTCGAAGTAAGCGGCCCTGAGGCGCGCAGGGTCCCGGTCCCGGACGTAGGTGAGCGGCTGATTCTGCCACTCGATCAGAGCCGCCTCGCCTGCCGGCGCAAGGGCATACTCCGTTTTCGTCGCTCCGCGGGTGCCCCACGGCACAGGCCTGCTGGAGAGTAGGCCCTCGGCGTGCATCCTTCGCAGCTCCGGGTAGATCTGGGAGTCGGGGGCGTGCCAGACGTGGCCCACGGAAGAGCTGAACTGCTTGACCAAGTCGTAGCCTGTCAGCGGACCTGAGGACAGCAGTGCCAGCAGAGCTGAGCGAAGGGTCACAGGCGCTCCTTTCAGGACGGCAATTACAGCTTAGCCCCAGAAGAGCTTTGCAAACCACTATCGAGATAGATAGTATGTGTCTCACGTCACCAAATAACTATGTTGATAGTTATTTTCTTCTCTCCGGCCCGCTCAAAGATGAGGACCGCTTCATGACTGTCTCTGCAACAAAGACCACATCCACCGCCAAGCTCCTGCCCTCTCCGCTCAACGCATGGTTCGTGGCGGGGTGGGATCATGAGATTTCCGCCAAAGGGATTCTGGCCCGCACCATCGCCGGCCGCCCTCTGGCCCTCTACCGAACAGGAGACGGCCGCGCCGTCGCACTGGCCGACGCTTGCTGGCACCGTCTTGCCCCGCTCTCCCAGGGGAAACTCGTGGGCCGTGACGAGATCCAGTGCCCGTACCACGGGCTGCGTTACAACGCTGCTGGCCGCTGCACCTCGATGCCTGCGCAGGAAACCCTCAATCCCTCAGCCACGGTGCCCTCTTTCCCTGTGGTCGAGCGGTACCGCTATGTGTGGGTTTGGCTCGGTGATCCTACGAAGGCCGACCCGGGCCTGTTGCCGGACATGCACCAGTTGGACAGCCCCGAGTGGGCGGGAGACGGCGAGACCATCCACGCCCCATGCAACTACCAGCTGGTCCTCGACAACCTCATGGACCTCACCCACGAGGAGTTCGTGCACAGCTCCTCGATCGGGCAAGAGGAACTGTCCGAGTCCGAGTTCGAGGTGACCCACGACGAGACATCCGTCACTGTCACCCGCTGGATGCGCAACATTGACGCGCCACCGTTTTGGCTGAAGAACATGCGGGACAAGTTCCCGGACTTCGAGGGAAAGGTGGACCGCTGGCAGATCATCCATTACTACTTCCCCTCCACCATCTGCATCGACGTCGGGGTCGCCGAGGCCGGGACCGGAGCCCCCGAGGGCGACCGCTCCCGCGGGGTGAACGGCTACGTCATGAACACCATCACGCCGGAGACCGAACGTTCCTGCCACTACTTCTGGGCGTTCATGCGCAACTACCGGTTGGAGAGCCAGCTCATCACCACACAGCTGCGCAACGGCGTGCACGGGGTCTTCGGCGAAGACGAGGCCATGCTCCTTGCGCAGCAGGCGGCCATCGACGCCAACCCCGACTACGAGTTCTACAACCTCAACATCGACATGGGCGGGATGTGGGTGCGCCGGCTCCTGGAGCGTGCGCTCGAAGTCGAGGGCCGCCTCGCCGCCCTGCCGGGCAGCTGAGCAGGGGAGAAAACCGTGGCCGATTCCCATCACATCCTGTGGCAGCAGGCCGTCGTCGACGCCGTATCCGACGTGGCCGAGAACATCCGCCGCATCGTCCTGCGTCCGGAGCGTCCCTGCGCCATTCGTCCCGGCGAGCACTTGGATGTCCGCACGACCATCGAAGGCGAGCAGCACGTCCGCTCATACTCCGTGGTCAATGCCGCCGACGATGGCACGCACCTCGCCCTCAGCGTCTTCCGGACCCCCACCTCCCGCGGCGGATCCGTGTTCATGCACTCTCTCCAGCCCGGGCAGCGCCTGGAGATCACCCAGCCGTTGCAGAACTTCCCGCTGCGGATCGGAGCCCCCTCCTACGTCTTGCTTGCCGGGGGCATCGGCATCACCGCAATCGCCGGGATGGCCGCGTTGCTGCGCCGCCTCGGCGCCGACTACCGCCTCGTCTATGTGGCCCGCTCCCGGGATGCGATGGCCTACCTGGATGACCTCGCCGCCATGCACGGAGACCGCTTCGAGGCGCACATCGACGCGGAGGGGGTTCCCCTTGACGTCCGGGCCCTCGTGGGCTCAGCCCCCGAGGACGCAGAGTGTTACATGTGCGGGCCCATTCGGCTCATGGACGCTGTCCGCCGTGCATGGACCGAGCGGGAGCTCGAGCCCACAAACCTGCGCTACGAGACTTTCGGCAACAGCGGCTGGTACGAGGCAGAACCATTCACCGTGCGGATACCGCGGCTGGGGGTAGAGACACATGTCGGCTCCGATGAGACCGTGCTGGAGGCCCTCGAGCGCGATGGTGTGGACATGATGTCGGACTGCCGCAAGGGCGAGTGCGGCCTGTGCCAGGTCAAGGTCCTTGAGCTCGCCGGACGGATCGACCACCGCGACGTTTTCTACTCGGACCGCCAGAAGGAACCCACCACCAAAATGTGTTGCTGCGTCTCGCGGGTGGTCGCTGCCGAACCGGGCACAGTCCTGACGCCCCGTCCCACCATCCTCACCATCGACGTTCCCTGAGAGGCATCAGTACCATGGACATCAGACACCAGATCGACGCATCCAAGATGTCGTCTTACCAGTGGATCATCATCGCGGTGACCACCTTCCTCAACGCCCTCGACGGCTACGACGTGCTGGCCATGGCCTTTACAGCCACATCCGTGACCAAGGAGTTCGGACTCTCCGGTTCCCAGCTTGGCTGGCTGCTCAGCGCGGGCCTCATCGGTATGGCCGTGGGTTCGCTCGTCCTCGGGCCCTTCGCGGACCGCTACGGCCGGCGCAAGATCCTCATCGTCGCACTGGCGATCAACGCGGTCGGACTGTTGCTGTCCACAACAGCGAACTCCGCGCTCGAGCTCGGCCTATGGCGCGTCGTCACAGGACTGGGTGTGGGCGGCATCCTCGCCTCTGCGACTGTGATCACGAGTGAGTTCGCCAATGCCCGCCGTCGCGGTATGGCCGTCAGCATCTTCACCGCGGGCTATGGAGTAGGTGCCACGCTCGGGGGGATGGGAGCGACCCAGCTCATCCCCGCCTTCGGGTGGCGCTCCGTGTTCCTCGTTGGTGGCCTGCTGACTCTGTTGGCGATCGCTCTGGTGGTTGTCCTCATGCCAGAGTCCGTCGACTACCTCCGCACCCGGCGACCGGCGGGCGCGGCCGGGAAGCTCCAGCGCATCGCCGGCCGTCTGGGTCTCGAGGGTGACGTCAATCCCGGTCCTGCCCCTGTGAGTGCCGGTAAGCAGCAGGGCAGCGTGGCCGTGCTCCTGAGCCCGCGGTACCGCACGGCCAGCATCCTGCTTTGGATCTCCTTCTTCGTCATCATGTTCGGCTTCTACTTCGCCAACTCATGGACGCCCCGGCTGCTCGTGGAATCAGGGATGACGGAGCAGCAGGGCATCATCGGGGGACTCATGCTCACCATGGGCGGAACCTTCGGTTCGCTGCTCTTCGGCGTGCTCACCACCCGGTGGGACGCGCGGTTGACCCTCATGGTCTTCACGGTGCTCTCGGCCGTGACCCTCGTCCTGTTCATCACCACAAGCCCCCTGCCGCTGCTGGCGTTCTCGTCCGGCGTGGTCGTCGGGATGCTCGTCAACGGTTGCATCGCTGGCCTCTACACCGTGGCTCCCATGACCTACGAGCCTGGTGTCCGCACCACGGGTGTGGGCTGGGGGATTGGTATTGGCCGGGCCGGTGCCATCCTCGCTCCCATTGCGGTCGGCGCGCTGCTTGACAACGGATGGAACCCCCACCAGCTCTACATCGGAGTGGCCGTGGTGGTCCTCCTCGCGGCCGTCGCCCTGTTCCGACTGCGGCCCTACGAAGAGATTGCATCCTCCGTAACCAACCAGCCTGCGTCAAGAGCGACTACTGGATGACAGGCTGCCGCCCCGGGACCTGGGAGTGCGCTAAGCGCGTTCCCGGGTCTTGCGTGCGCGCCGGGCCACGACTTCTTCCGCCGCAGCCACGAGCTGCCGCGCAGACTCGTCCCAGTTGAATTCTGCCGCGCGCTCCGCGGACCGGCGGGAGCGTTGCTGCCAAAGTGCGTCGTCGGCAAGGGCCGTCACAGCGGCCGCGAATTCCGTCGGCGATTCGGGGTGGACGTAGCTGACGGCGTCCCCACCCACTTCACGGAAAATCGGAATATCGCTTGCGATAACGGGGGTGCCCAAGGCCATCGCCTCCACCAACGGCAAACCGTACCCTTCGGCTCGTGACAGGCTGATCAACGCGGTGGCCCTGAGGAGGAGTTCGTCGTATTCGGCATCAGTAACACCGTTGTGGAAAAGGACCTTGGCTCCCTCAGGAACCATCGCCTCCAGTTCTGCTTTGCGCTGCGGAGTGATCCTGCTGAGCAGGTGAAGGGTGTAGTCGTGCAGGCCGGACATACCCCGGATCATGGTTTCCACGTTCTTGTACGGCATGAACGAACCCATGTAGAGCAGGGACTTGTCCGCGCCTGCCTCGGGGTCGCGCGCTGTCTGGCCCGGTTGGGGTGCGTTGCCCACAATGCGCACGGGACGCTTTGTCAGCTTGTACTTGGCTATGAGGGCCTCGGTGGTGCGGCTGATGGTAGCCACGATGTCCGCCCGGTTAAGCAGGAATCGCTGTGGCCAGAACGCCTTGTGGTAGAGGCGCCACAACAGGCGCACGGGGGCAGGCAGGAAGCCCGGGGGAGTCGGGTGTTCGTAGTAAATGAGGTCGTGCAGGGTCAGTACCAGCCCGTATCGGCGGCCCACGGTGCCCATGGTCTGCATGGGACACACCACCACGTCGGCACCCAGGGGGTTGACCTTGCGGGCGACGAACAGCTCCAAGGGAGACAAGGGGCTGTTGACCATGACATACGGAACGTCGGGCAGCAGGGCCAGTTGGCGCTTGTCGCTGATCAGCATGGTGACGTCGGCGATTTTGGACGTTGCGGCTATGAGGCTGGAACCGTAGCGGCTGATGCCATCGTGGTGGTCCGTTCGGGTAAAGCGGGCGTCGATGACAATTTTCACGCGGGATGTTCCTCCAGGAAGGTGCGGATTGCTTCTGCCGCCGGAACCGGCGTCTCATAGTGGATTAAATGCCCGACGCCGGGAATCACTTCCAGCTTTGCGTCAGGTAGTCGTTTCATGAGTTTGTACTGGTTGGGGAGAGTGGCTATTTCATCCTTCTCGCCGGCGACCAACAGCACGGGGAGAGTAAGTTGTTCGGCGACCTCGGCCACATTGCCTGAGACGGAAGCCTTGAACGATTCGAGCAGGCTCTTCCGGTCCGCGAAGGCACTGAAGTAGGCGTCATGCTGGCCGTGGATGAAACTGCGCAGGCCCTTATCCTTGGTTTTGGCCATGGTGATGCTCATGATGCGAACGATCAGCCGATTGCGAAGGACGGCCAGTCCCAGAGGGCGGGGAAGCTTGGCGGACGCCTGGTAATACAGCACCGCAAGCTTGGTCATGATGCCTTTGGGGCCTTCCAATGCGGGCGCAGCAATGGGGTTGATCAGGATCAGCGGAAAGACGGTTCCCGGATTCGCGGCGGTGAAGTGGCTGGCCACGATTGAGCCGAAGGAGTGGCCCAGCAGGACAGTCTTGTCATCCAAGTCGAGGGCGGCCATGAAACCGGAGATGAACGTTCCATAGCGTTCAACGCTGTGCTCATCGTCGACGAAGGGCTCCGAACTCCCGAAGGCGGGCAGGTCCGGCATGATGATCCGCATCTCCGGAAGTTGATCGGCCACGCGCAGCAGCCCGTGGTGGTCTCCCCGGAAG
This sequence comes from Arthrobacter sp. GW822-FHT05G07, assembly GCF_058799755.1. Taxonomy (NCBI): domain Bacteria; kingdom Bacillati; phylum Actinomycetota; class Actinomycetes; order Micrococcales; family Micrococcaceae; genus Arthrobacter; species Arthrobacter sp. GW822-FHT05G07. The sequence continues at coordinate 224,853 of NZ_JBXALT010000005.1, forward strand.
CCATGGATCACCAGGATGGTGCGTGTCATTGGAGTGACCATGACCGGTTCGTAAGTCCAGTACGCTACGTTGCTGCCGTCCACCTCAACGTCCGAGGCATGGGTCCGCCCCTGCAAGGATTTGCTGAAGAATTCGCTGGGGGCCTGCGCACCTCGTGGGGAGTGCGCGGTGTCCACGTTGTCCATTCGTTTGTTCCTAGTTTACGTTGTCCGGGTGGGACCCGGTCCGATGGTGGCGTTCGAGCGTGGCTATGCCGTCCATGTCCGCGGCGTCCAGTTCAAAATCAAAGACGGCGTAGTTTTCCTTGATCCGTCCCGCCGAACTCGCCTTGGGGATGACCAGGTTCCCCAGCTGAAGATGCCAGCGCAGAATGATCTGGGCCGGGGTCCTTCCATACTTCTCGGCGAGCGACACAATGGCAGGGTCAGCCAGGACCTGCCCACGGCCGAGGGGGCTCCAAGCCTCTGTGGCGATCCCCAACTGTTCATGCAAGGTCCGCAGCCTGGTTTGCTGCAACCAAGGGTGCAACTCGATCTGGTTTACCGCGGGGACAACTTCGGCCTTCTGCATGAGTTCTTCAAGGTGTCCGGGCTGGAAATTGGAAACACCGATCGCCCTCACCTTGCCTTCACGGTAGAGGGTCTCCATGGCTTTGTAGCTTTCCGCATAAAGGCCACGGCCGGCACACGGCCAATGAATGAGGTAAAGGTCCACGTAGTCGAGGCCAAGGTTTGAAATGGACGTATCGAATGCGCGGAGCGTGGCATCGTAGCCGTGATCGTCGTTCCAGACCTTGGTGGTGACGAAGAGGTCCTCACGTGCAAGTGAGTGCACCGACTCTCCAGAGCCGCCGGTACCCCTGTTGGCTTCCGCGGCATCGCCGATAGCGCCGCCGAGGGCGCGGCCCACCCCTACCTCGTTGCCGTACATCGCTGCAGTATCAAATCGCCGGTAGCCCTCACCCAAAGCCGTGGACACCAAAGCTTCTGCGTCTTTGGCGGGAACTTTGTAGAGCCCGTATCCCATGCGTTCCATCTGTACGCCGTTATTCAATGCCAGCCTGTTTGATGTCAGCTTGGATGGGGATCTCATAGCAACGACTCTACCCATTCCTTGCACGATTGCTTCAGGAATGACCATTGAAACTCACCAGGCGTCGGGCTGAGGCTTCGTCCAGAATAAGGTCCGTCGCCAGCCCCGCAGCCAAGGCTCCTTGGAGGCCGTTGATCTTGGATGCGCCGGAGACCACGCAGATACGGCGCCTGACTTGCCGCAATTGTTCATGGCTGGGCCCGGTCGACCTCTCATTCAAGGTGATGCCATCAGAGGATCCATCGCTCCTGAAGAAGACCGTGGCTACGTCGCCCACCACATCGTCGGCGGCCAACATGGTGAGGTCGTGTTCATCGAGGTAACCACCGGCATAGACATGGCTCGGGTAATCCGAATCCACAGACCCGACGCCGAAGATTGCGATGCTCATGCGGGCTTGCAAGTCCAGGATGCGCTGAACGCTGCGCTCATTCCACATGGCTGTCTTGGTGGAGGCGTGATCAAAAAACGCAGGAACAGGGAACTGTTCCACGCGGGCCCCGTACGCACTGCCGAAGCGCCGCATGATGTCACTGGCATAGGTAATTCCGGTGGTTTGCATGTTTCCAGCGCCATTGAGCTGGACCACGATGCTGTCGTGGGTCATCTTTCGGGTGAGGTGCCGGCTGACGGCGCTCAGCGTCGCGCCCCAGGCCACACCGATGATGGCATTCGAGTCCACCAGAGGGCCTATTGTTCGTGCAGCCTGCATGGCTACGCGGTCCAGGGTCTCTGCTTCGTTGAGCGTGTCCAGCACCGGAACCACGTGGACGTCCACGCCGTACTGGTTCCGGATCTGGCTTTCCAGCTCAGGGCCGGTATCAAAAGGGCTTCGAATCTGAACCTGAACCAAGCCTGTTTCCCTCGCCGAAGACAACAGCCTGGACACCGTGGACCTGGATGTCCTCAGCTCCCGGGCAATGGCATCCATGGTCAGGTCTTGCAGGTAGTACATCTGTGCAGCCCGGAGCGCATCCGAGTGACGTGATCGTGCCATCTCATTTCCTTACTGCACGTTTGTGCATATAGCTTGACTCCATTTTCCACCTTCGCAAGATTAGTGGTGAACGGTGCAGCAGCGAGTGGCGCGGCGCACGAACCAAGCCCAAGGGAGCAGTTTTGGGACACAACAGGATTTCCGGTACCTCACAGCACACACAGCGCGACTCCGTCGTTGCGTTGCAGGAGCGGCCTTCGGCCAAGGTACTCATCATCGGCGGTGGCATCAATGGTGTGGGAACGTTCCGCGATCTCGCCCTTCAAGGCGTCGACGTAGCGCTTGTTGAACGCGGTGACTACTGCCAAGGTGCAAGTGGCGCCTCGTCCCACATGATCCACGGCGGCATCCGCTACCTCGAAAACGGCGAGTTCCGCCTGGTCCAGGAATCCGTGGTTGAGCGCAACCGTCTGCTGCGGATTGCGCCGCACTACGTGAAGCCACTGCAGACCACCATCCCGATCTTCAGCACGTTCTCCGGCATCCTGTCCGCACCCATGCGCTTCCTCACCCACAAACAGGGCAAGCCCAAGGAGCGTGGCGCGTTCCTCATCAAGGTTGGCCTGAGCATGTACGACTTCTTCTCCCGCGACGGCGGCAGCGTACCCCGCCACCAGTTCCGCGGCCGGACAAAGGCCTTGGCCGAGCTCCCCAAGCTGCACTCCGGCATCAAGTACGCGGCCACGTACTTTGACGCTTCGGTTCACAACCCCGAGCGCCTCACCCTCGACGTCCTCCAGGATGGCGAGAAGGCAGGCCGAGGTGGGGGACTCCCAGGAGGAAGCGCCCGCGCCAGCAACTACGTCTCGCTTGTCTCCATGGGTTCGGACGGAGTGCGGCTCCGCGATGAACTGACCGGCAAGGAATTCGACTTCCAGGCCGACGTCATCGTCAACACCACCGGCGCCTGGGTAGACCTCACCAACCAGGCCATGGGCGCCGTCAGCAAGTTCATGGGCGGCACCAAAGGATCGCACATCGTCCTTGACCACCCGGAACTGCTCGCCGCGTGCAACGGCCGGGAGATCTTCTTCGAGCACACCGATGGCCGCATCGTCCTGATCTACCCCATGGGGGACCGCGTGCTGGTCGGCACCACGGATGTGGACGCTGATATGTCCGAAGACGCAGTGTGCACGGATGAAGAGATCGACTACTTCTTCGACCTCGTCGGCCACGTGTTCCCCACCATCAAGGTGGAGCGGGAGCAGATCGTCTACAGTTTCGCCGGAGTTCGGCCCCTGCCGCGCCACGACGAAACGCAGCCGGGATTCGTCTCACGCGATTACCGCATCGAACGCAGCGTCCGCACCGGCGGCGACGCCGTCCCAACACCAGGCGCTAAGGCCGCCGTCGTACTCAGCTTGGTAGGCGGCAAGTGGACCACGTTCCGCGCCCTGGCCGAACACATGAGCAATGACGTCCTTCGCGAACTGGGCATGGAACGCAAAGTCTCGACGGCGAAACTCGCCATCGGCGGCGGCGCCGGCTTCCCTGCCTCAGAACAGGGCGAGCAGGAATGGATTAAGAAGCACATGGGCCCGGGCCTGGACGCTGACCGCGTAGCCGTGCTGCTGACCCGGTACGGAACCCGGGCAGACGCCGTCATTGACTACCTGAACGCGGGACATGACACGCCGCTGCGTTCCACGCGCGAACTGAGCGTTCGGGAGCTGGCTTTCATGGCCGAGCACGAGCAAATCGGGCACCTGGTGGATGTCCTCATTCGCAGGACGTCACTCGCGTTCCGTGGGCTGGTCACCGGCGAATTGCTCAACGAGATCGCCGCAGCGTTGGCCGAGCCGCTCGGTTGGGACGCCGCTGCCCGTGAAGCGGAGATCCGCCACGCCCAAGAGGTACTGCAACGGTTCCACAAGGTTGACGTGCACAGTCTCGTAGCCTGACACCAAGCAGCGGAAACAGCTTGACCGTCCCAGCGTGCGGTAGGGACGGAATGGGGTAGGTGGGCCCGCCAGGGGACCACCACACCGGGACGGTTCCGGAGACAACGGAACCGTCCCAACAGCCTCTTCACCCGCGAGGAGGCTGACAACAGAAAAATGAGGAGTCAAAGATGTCTCTTGGAATTGTTTTCCTTTCCGAAGTATTCGGAACCATGATGCTGACCCTGCTGGGTTGCGGTGTCGTGGCAAACGTTGCGCTCAAAGGCACCAAGGGCAACAACGGTGGATTCTTGATGGTGACGTGGGGCTGGGGTATTGCGGTCTTCGCGGGCGTCTTCGTGGCCGCAAAGTCCGGTGCGCACCTTAACCCGGCCGTCACTTTAGGCCTGCTGGTCAACGGCAAGCCAGAGTACGCACCCGGTGTGCCGGTGGACTTCGCCTCCACCCTGACGTACTTCGGCGCTGAACTCCTGGGCGCGTTCCTGGGTGCCGTTGTCTGCTGGCTCGCTTACAAGCAGCACTTCGATGAGGAGCCCCTGGCAGCCAACAAGCTGGGCACCTTCTCCACCGGACCGGCCATCCGCTCCACCCCGTGGAACCTGATCACTGAAATCATCGGCACCTTCGTCCTGGTCTTCGTCATCCTGACCTTTGGCGGCACCCCCTCGGGTCTCGGCCCGCTGGCTGTCGCACTGCTTGTTGTTGGTATCGGCGTTTCCCTCGGTGGCCCCACCGGCTATGCCATCAACCCTGCACGTGACCTTGGCCCCCGCATCGCGCACGCCGTCCTCCCCATCAAGGGCAAGGGCACCAGCGACTGGGCCTACTCATGGATTCCCGTTGTAGGACCGCTTGTTGGCGGAGCACTTGCCGGCCTCGTGGCCCTCTGGGTCCCTGACATCATGCCTGCACTCGCCGGCTAATCCCGAACGCACCTCACTTATCCGCACGCTGTAGATAACCACTGATTAGCTAACAACCAAGACAAGGACGTCACCATGAATCAATACGTCATCGCCATCGACCAAGGCACCACCAGCTCCCGCGCCATCGTTTTTGACCACACGGGCAACATCGTGTCCACAGGCCAGATGGAGCATGAGCAAATCTTCCCGCAGGCCGGCTGGGTGGAGCACAACCCCGCCGAAATCTGGAACAACACCCGCGAGGTGATCGGCTCCGCCCTGTCCAAGGCGAACCTGACACGCCACGACATTGCCGCCGTCGGCATCACCAACCAACGCGAAACAGCGGTCGTCTGGGACAAGAACACCGGCGAGGCCGTTTACAACGCCATCGTCTGGCAGGACACCCGCACCCAGTCCATCGTGGATGAACTGGCTCAAGACGGGGGCGTGGAGCGCTTCAAACAGAAGGTCGGCCTGCCTTTGGCCACGTACTTCTCTGGGACCAAGATCAAATGGATCCTGGACAACGTGGACGGCGCCCGCGAACGAGCCGAAGCCGGCGACCTCCTGTTCGGCAACACTGACGCCTGGGTTCTGTGGAACCTGACCGGCGGCGTGGACGGCGGCGTGCACGTCACTGACGTGACCAACGCTTCCCGCACCTTGTTCATGGACCTCGAGACCCTGCAGTGGGACCAGGAGATCCTGGACATCTTCGGCGTGCCGGCCTCCATGATGCCTGCCATCAAGTCGTCCTCCGAGGTATACGGCCACGTGCACACCTCGCAGCTGCTCCGCGAAACGCCGGTAGCCGGCATCCTCGGAGACCAGCAGGCAGCAACCTTCGGGCAGGCCGCTTTCCAGCCCGGCGAAGCCAAAAACACCTACGGCACCGGCTGCTTCCTGATCTTCAACACCGGCGAAGAGATCGTTCACTCAAAGAACGGCCTGCTCACCACCCTTGGATACAAGCTGGGGGACGCCAAGCCGCACTACGCCCTTGAAGGTTCCATCGCCGTCACCGGGTCCCTGATCCAGTGGCTCCGTGACAACCTCGGCCTGATCAGCTCCGCTCCTGAGGTTGAGGACTTGGCTGCCGCCGTCGAGGACAATGGCGGCGTCTACATCGTGCCGGCCTTCTCCGGCCTGTTCGCACCGTACTGGCGAGCAGACGCACGCGGTGCAATCGTCGGACTCACGCGCTTCGCCAACAAGGGTCATATTGCCCGCGCAGCACTGGAAGCAACTGCATTCCAGACGCGTGAGGTTCTCGACGCCGTCAACGCCGACTCGGGCGTTCCGCTCACCGAGTTGAAGGTCGACGGCGGCATGGTGGCCAACGAGGCACTCATGCAGTTCCAGGCAGACATCCTGGGCGTACCTGTAGTTCGCCCGAAGGTTGTGGAAACCACGGCCCTCGGTGCAGCCTATGCAGCCGGCCTGGCCGTCGGATTCTGGAAAGACCTGGGCGAGCTCAGCGCCAACTGGAACGAAGACAAGCGCTGGGAGCCCCAGCTCCCGGCAGAGGAGCAGGAGCGTCAGCTTCGACTCTGGAAGAAGGCCGTGACAAAGTCCATGGATTGGGTCGACGAAGACGTGAAGTAGTTCAAAAAAGGGGCCGATGACTCCCGCCCGCCCGTCCCCAGCTGCTCCCGCCGCTCACAAGCTCGCGGTGGGGCCCTCGCAGGTGGGGGCCCACCGCGGGTGCCACCACACCATGGCGGGGAGTCATCGGCCCCTTTTTCGACGCTGTGCGCCGCGCCGCCAACCATGATTTGCCGGTGAGTGGAACGTTGATCGTGCGCTATTGTAGATCTATGCGTGCGATCCTTCTGCTTAGCTAGCCGCTCGGCTTTCACTAGCCGTGCGGCCGCCCCTCCATTGTTGAGGGGCTTTTGTGTGTCCGGGGGTATCCGGGACCGCAGCAGGAGGGAAAACCGCCATCGAAGAACAGAAGAGGGCAGCAGTGAGCGTTAAGCCGGAGACAGAGACCGGGACAGCACAAACAGCCGCAGCGGAAGCGCCTGAAGAAGGCGTCTACAGCTTCGCTGCGATGGAAGCCAAGTGGCCGCAGGTCTGGGAAGACCTTAAGGTCTTCACTCCCGCCGACGACGGTTCCCGGGAACGCCGCTACGTGCTGGACATGTTCCCTTACCCCTCCGGCGATCTGCACATGGGCCACGCCGAAGCGTTCGCGATGGGTGACGTCGTAGCGCGTTACCTGCGTCAGAAGGGCTTCGACGTTCTGCACCCCATCGGCTGGGACTCTTTCGGCCTCCCCGCTGAGAACGCTGCGATCAAACGCAATGCCCACCCCAGCGAGTGGACCTACGCGAACATCGATACGCAGGCAGCGTCGTTCAAGCGCTACGCAATCTCTGCCGACTGGTCCCGCCGCCTCCACACCTCGGATCCCGAGTACTACCGGTGGACGCAGTGGCTGTTCAAGCGCTTCTACGAGCGTGGCCTGGCCTACCGCAAGGATTCGCCCGTCAACTGGTGCCCCAAGGACCTCACCGTGCTCGCGAACGAGCAGGTAGTTAACGGTGCCTGCGAACGCTGCGGCACGCCTGTCACCAAGAAGTCCCTGAACCAGTGGTACTTCAAGATCACTGACTACGCCGACCGCCTGCTGGAAGACATGGACCAGCTCCAAGGTCACTGGCCCGAGCGCGTTCTGGCCATGCAACGCAACTGGATCGGCCGCTCCGAAGGCGCCCACGTGCGGTTCGTCATTGAAGCCACCGCGGACCGTGCCGAGCGCGAAGTCACCGTATTCACCACCCGTCCGGACACCCTCTACGGTGCAACGTTCTTCGTTGTCGCAGCCGACGCGCATTTGGCGCTGGATTTGGTGACGCCTGAACACCACGACGAACTCATGGCCTACCGCGAAAAGGTCAAGGCACTCTCGGAAATTGAGCGCCAGTCCACCGAGCGCGAGAAGACCGGCGTCTTCACCGGCCGCTACGCCATCAATCCGCTCAACGGAGAAAAGCTCCCGGTGTGGGCCGCTGACTACGTCCTGGCCGACTACGGCACGGGCGCCATCATGGCCGTCCCGGCACACGACCAGCGCGACCTCGACTTTGCCAGGACCTTCGGGCTGCCCGTTCGTGCGGTACTGGATACCGGTGACGAGGACCCCGCAGAGACCGGCGTTGCCACTGCAGGTGAAGGCACGCTCAAGAACTCCGGAGAGTTGGACGGCCTTTCCAAGTCCGAAGGCATTCCCGCAGCGATCGAGATTCTCGAGAAGCTCGGAACCGGCGAAAAGTTCGTCAACTTCCGGCTGCGTGACTGGCTGCTCAGCCGCCAGCGCTTCTGGGGTACCCCCATTCCCATCATCCACTGTGGCGAATGTGGCGAAGTGCCCGTTCCAGATGACCAGCTGCCCGTCAGGTTGCCCGACAACCTGCGCGGTGAGGCGTTGTCGCCGAAGGGGACCTCCCCACTGGCCGCCGCCGTCGAGTGGGTCAACGTAGAGTGCCCCAACTGTGGCCGTGCAGCGCAGCGTGATACTGACACCATGGATACGTTCGTGGACTCGTCCTGGTACTTCCTGCGATTCGTATCGCCGGACTACACCGAAGGCCCGTTCGATCCCGAAAAGATCAACAACTGGATGCCGGTCGGGCAGTACGTGGGCGGCGTTGAACACGCCATCCTGCACCTGCTGTACGCACGTTTCTTCACCAAGGTCATCAAGGACATCGGCCTGATCGAGGCCAACGAACCGTTCTCGGCGCTGCTCAACCAGGGCCAGGTGCTCAACGGCGGCAAGGCCATGAGCAAGTCCCTCGGCAACGGCGTGGATTTGGGCGAGCAGTTGGACAAGTTTGGTGTCGACGCCGTTCGCCTCACCATGGTCTTCGCCTCCCCACCTGAGGACGACGTCGACTGGGCGGACGTTTCGCCGTCCGGTTCGGCCAAATTCCTGGCCCGCGCCTGGCGCCTCGGCCAGGACGTCAGCAGCGAACCGGGCGTTGATCCGGCCACAGGTGACCGTGCCCTGCGCACCGTGACCCACAAGACCATCGCCGATGCCGCTGAACTGCTGGACAACAACAAGTTCAACGTCGTGGTTGCCCGCCTGATGGAGTTGGTCAATGCCACGCGCAAAACCATCGATTCGGGGGCAGGCGCCGCAGATCCGGCTGTTCGTGAAGCGGTGGAAGCCGTAGCCGTGATCCTGAGCCTCTTTGCGCCCTACACGGCCGAGGACTTGTGGAACACGCTCGGTCACCCGGCTTCCGTTGCGAATGCAGGCTGGCCGAAGCACGACGATGCACTGCTGGTGCAGGACACCGTGACCGCTGTGGTCCAGGTGCAGGGCAAGGTTCGCGACCGTCTGGACGTTTCGCCGGACATCACCGAGGACTCGCTGCGTGAGCTCGCCCTGGCCTCGGAGAACGTCCAGCGTGCCTTGGACGGCCGCGGCATCCGTACAGTCATCGTGCGGGCACCTAAACTGGTGAACATCGTTCCTGCCTAGCAGGGATAGTGCGGCCGCCGGCATTCTGCCGGCGGCCAGCCATCATCTTTGGAGGTTGCGTGCCTGAGCGAGAACCACCCGCATGGATATGGCTCAAGGAAAGAGTGGCGCGCCTCCGGCAGCCCGCGGCACCGGTTCCTGTCGCTGACGTGCCGCTGGCCGCCGTCGTCAAAACTGCCGTCGTCACCGATTCCGCCGCGGCCCTGCCGTCGGACTGGGTGTCTGCTTTCACCGCGGACGGCCGATTGGCGGTTGTTCCGATGCCAGTTATGGTGGGCAACGAAATTTACGGCGAAGGCGAAGACGACATCACGCAGACCCTGTCTTTGGCTCTTGCCTCAGGCGCTTCGGTGAAAACTTCACGGCCATCGCCTGGCCAGTTTGAACAGGCGTACCTCGCTGCGCAGCGCCACGGATTTGAGGCTGTGGTGTCCATCCACATTTCCTCCGAACTCTCCGGAACCGCCGATGCCGCAAGGTTGGCTGCCGCACGCGTCACCATCCCGGTTGAAGTCGTGGACTCGCGCACCGTGGGGATGGCGCAAGGCATGGGAGTCCAAAGTGCAGTGGTGGCAGCAGCCGATGGCCAAGGAGCGGCAGAAGTCCGCGGCTTCGCCGAGAAGCGCATGGAGCGGACCAAGGTCTACTTCTACGTGCCCAGCCTCGAACAATTGAGGCGGGGCGGGCGCATCGGCGCGGCAGCATCCCTGTTCGGTACTGTCCTGGCCATCAAACCCATCCTGGCGGTCGACGGCGGCAGGATCGTACCGCTGGAAAAGGTCCGTTCCGCTGTGCGCGCCGTTGCCCGTTTGGAGGAGATCGTTGCAGCAGACGTGGCATCCCGCCCGGCCGGGCAGCAGCGATTGGCGGTTCACCACTTTGGCAATCAGTTGGAGGCAGAAGCCTTGGCCGCCCGTCTTAGCGAGAAGTGCCCGGATTGCCCGGCACCTCAAATCAGCGCACTGCCGGCTGTGTTGGCAGCACATGCAGGTTTAGGTGTTCTTGCAGTCATCGTGGGGGAGAGCAGCACGCCAACAGACTGACCCTTCGCTCGTCTTATCCACATAGAGCACCTCGTCCCCGTCGGGCGGACAGCGGCGGTCATAGGCTCGTTTCATGCCACGCCGGAACCGGGATACGTCCCCAGATGCCGCAGCGCAGGCAGTCCGGCAGCGTTTTGCCTCTCGTCTCGGGGCGAACCCCCAGACACCTCCGCTCTTACAGCTGCCCCTCGAGGCGGATCCGACGACTGATCACTCATATCGAAAATCCGAGACCCGTCCTGCGCGGACTCGTTGGCGAACCCCTTGGCGGGTTGCCGCCCTGCTCGCCGTTGTAGGAGCTGGCATTATTGCCTGGCACTTGTGGCAATCGGCCGTGGGGCAGCCAATTTCTGAACCCCTCACACCGTCGATGTCAGCGGGCCCCGGGCTACCAAGTCCGTCAGAGTCCCAGCATCCAGAGGCCAGGGAGGCTGGGAGGAGCCTTCTTGTGCACGTTGCCGGTGCCGTGCAGAAGCCCGGCGTGGTGGCTTTACCGGAGGGCAGCCGGGTTTTCCAGGCGATAGATGCGGCCGGGGGTGCTGCGTCCAACGCCGAACTCAACGGGCTCAACCTTGCTGAGGTGCTAAGTGATGGGGTCAAGATTCATGTGCCGAAAGTAGGGGAGGTCCCGCAGCCTCCGCCATCGCCACTAGCTGGCGGTTCCGGTAGCCCCGGTGCAACGGCCGGCCCTGCGGCCGGAGGTGCCAAGGTCAACATCAACACTGCCTCACTGGAAGAACTGGGGACGCTGCCCCGAGTGGGGCCGGTGACTGCGCAAGGCATTATTGACTGGCGGAAAGAGCACGGCCCATTTGCATCCGTGGAGGAACTTGACGCCGTTGATGGCATCGGTCCTAAGCTCATGGAGTCTCTCAAGGATCTTGTGACGGTGCAGGGTGGCTGATCCGGTGGCAGGAACGGTTGAACCCGCTGGGGGCGCGACGGCATCGAAGCGCACGGATCTGCGGCTTGTTCCTGCCGTGCTGGTCACGTGGTCCGTTGCACTTGCCGGAGCCTTCATCGACGCAGCGTGGTCCGCCTCTGTGGCAGGAGTACTGGCCGCGGTCGGGGGACTGCTCCTGGTTGGGGCGCGGCGTCGCGGAGCGGCATCGGTTCGTGCCGGAACGATGGCTGCCACCTTAGCCCTCGCCTGTGTCCTGGGTGCAGCAGTAGCTGTCCATTGTGCTGTTGTGGCCAACACGCGGGAGACCGGCCCATTGTCTGAGGCGGTGGCAAGGGGAGGCGGTGTCTTCATTCAACTGCTGGTCACAGGAATGCCTGCGGAGGTCCCCATGCCGAGCCAATCCGGTGGAAACAGATGGTCTGTGACTGCGACGTCGCTTGAGCTCACATCCAACGGAACTGTCATTCGTGGTTCCGCAGAGGTGATGGTTGTTGGAGGAACTGGCTGGCAAGACGTGCGGCCCGGGCAAAGCATTAGAACTTCAGGAACACTCAAGGCTGTGCGGGAAGGACAAACACAGGCAGCTCTCCTGTCCGCGTCCTCCGCTCCCATCATCATGACGTCGGCTTTTGATGTCCGACGGTCCGCCGGTGAGGTACGTCGACAGTTTGTGGCAGCGTCGAGTTGGTTGCCTCCGGACGCGGCCGGTCTGATGCCGGGAATGGTCACGGGGGACACCACCGCCCTGCTGGAAAGTCTTGAGGCGGATATGAAGACCACCGGAATGACACATCTCACCGCAGTTAGTGGTGCAAACTGCAGCCTGGTGCTGGGAGGCTTCATTTTGCTGGCGAGATGCCTGAGGCTCACCCGCCCGGTTGCCGGAGTTTTGGCGGCGTGCGGTCTTATGGCTTTTGTTGTCATGGTGGGGCCGGACCCGAGTGTTTTACGTGCTGCTGTCATGGGGACCGTGGGGCTGGCTGCCCTCCTCGGTGGCCTGCGGGGCAGGTCCCTCACTTTCCTCTGCCTTGCCACCATCGTTCTTTTGCTGCTCGATCCGAGCATGGCGGCAAATGTCGGGTTCCTCCTGTCCGTCCTGGCAACGCTGGGTATCGTGCTGCTGGCCACGCGCGTTGCGTCGTGGATGCCTTCCAGCGTGCCACGGTGGTTGGCTGCCGGGGTGGCCGTACCGTTGTCGGCCCAGTTGCTGTGCGGCCCGGTGATTGTGGCCCTTCAACCACAGTGCACTCCTTACGCACTCATCGCGAACGTGGTGGCCGGTCCTTTGGTGGCTCCGGTGACTATCCTTGGGACGATCGCCGTTCCACTGGCTGCGACCCTTCCTTGGTTGGCAGTGGTACCTATCGCCGTTGCGGGAACATGTGCAGGTGCCGTGGCGGGTATGGCGAGGTTCTTCGCCCATATGCCCGGGGCGGCCCTGCCGTGGGCCGAAGGCCCGGCTGGAGTGGTGGCCATGGCTACCATGTCACTTTTGAGCATCCCGATCGTTTGGATGTTGCTGCACCCGGCAGGGGTGTGGGGCCGTGTCCTGGGCGTGCACCACATCATCGTGTTGCTTCTTGAGCGCGGGGTCATCACCAAACATGGCAGACTTGAAGCCTGCAAAGAAACGTCCGGAAGGAACTACCAGTGGCTGCTGCCCAAAACACCCGGGCCAAGAGCGTCGCGGCGAACACCGTCAGCTGGCGTGATGCGGCGCCGGCCGCCGTAGTCCTGATCATGGGCCCGGAAGAGTATCTTGGTATCCGCGCCATGGACGGCATCCGTAGCCACGTGCGAACCGCTACACCGGATGTTGAGCTCAGCCGGTTGAACGCGGGTGCCTATGAGGCCGGGTCGTTGGCGATGACCGTTACCCCGTCTCTCTTCGGCGAGGGCAAGCTCATCGAGGTCGAGGGTCTCGAGGCCATGAATGACGCCTTCCTGTCCGACGGATTGGCCTACCTTCAGCATCCGGACCCAGACGTTGTCCTCGTCCTTCGCCATGCCGGGGGAGTCCGGGGCAAGAAGCTGCTCGACGCCGTCAAGTCCGCCGGATGGCCCGTCATCGATTGCCAACCCCTGAAGAAAGACTCTGACAAGACCGCGTTTGTCGTCTCCGAGTTCAGGGCCGGCGGACGACGCATTGAGGGCGAGGCTGTCCAGGCCTTGGTGAATGCGGTGGGCGCCAATCTTTCCGAGCTTGCTGCTGCCTGCAGCCAGTTGATTGCCGACGCCACCACAGCCGTCACAGCCGAGACTGTTGAGCGCTACTACGGCGGCCGAGTTGAAGCTACGGCTTTCAAGGTGGCCGATGCTGCCATGGCCGGCAACGGACCGGTTGCACTGTCCACCTTGCGCCACGCCTTGGCCACCGGCGTTGATCCGGTTCCCCTGGTTGCAGCACTGGCTGCCAAGCTGAGGACCTTGGCCAAAGTTGCGGGTGCCAACGGTTCACCCGCCACCATCGCCAAAAACCTGGGTATGCAGCCGTGGCTTGTGGAACAGGCCCAGCGTGATGTCCGCCGCTGGACCCCGGAAGGCCTGATCCGCTCCATCCAAGTCATTGCAGAAGCCGATGCCCAAGTGAAGGGCGAGTCGCGGGACCCTGTCTACGCGGTTGAGCACGCGGTCACGGTCATCGCCACCTCGGCCAGTCGCCGCTGATGTCGGCCGCCGCTTGTGCGTGTCGGTGCTGACTGGCCTGCTTAAACCCAAAGGCCGGCGCCCATGGGGCGCCGGCCTTTTGATCAGCTCAGTCGAACTGGAAAAACCTTAGAGTGCGTTGACCTTCTTGGAGATCGCCGACTTGCGGTTTGCAGCGTTGTTCTTGTGAATAACGCCCTTGCTGACAGCCTTGTCCAGCTTGCGGCTGGCAGCAACAAGTGCAGTTCCAGCAGCATCCTTGTCAGCAGACTCAACGGCGGTGTTGACGGCGCGGATGGCCGTCTTCAGCTCGGACTTGACAGCGTTGTTACGCAGGCGAGCCTTCTCGTTGGTGAGGATGCGCTTCTTCTGGGACTTGATATTAGCCACGTATGAACTCTCTTTTTAATGCGGAAATGGTCTAGAGGGTTTTCAGGTTGGCCATCGACTGAGCGGCGTGGGGATGCCTATGGCAGCCAACCATGTATGGCCGTCGACCTGCACGGACACACAGCTATAAAGGATAGCAGAAAGTATGGCTCACCCACGACTCGTCGTTTTAGTTGCAGGCGGTTCAGTTCCCACCGTGCCTGGCGCGCACGGCCCGGGAGACCTCCATAAACGGTGTTTTCCCCAAGATAGCGCCTTCGCGCCGGATTGCCTCGGGATCCAGGCGGATGATGCGGCCTACGTTGATCTCACTCGCCCGGCCCTGTCGATCCCAGGAACCCGCTCCAATATCAACGTAGTCATCCGCCCTGTTCCCGTTGTCGTGGTCTTTGGATGTCAGCATCAGCCCCAGGAGCCAGCCGCCGTCCCGTCCAATAAGAAGGACGGGCCGGTCCTTACCGCGTGAGTGATCCTCTTCGTAAGGGACCCAACTCCATACGATCTCCCCGGGATCCGGTTGGCCGTCAGGCTTGGGGGAGTAGTTCACTTTGACGGCCCCGCGGAAGTCGCCGGGGTAGGAGCCGGGCGGGTGCCCGACGGCGGTCCGCCGGGATTGATTGCCCGGAGCGCTCGAGGGGGCGCCCAAGGGGGTGCCGGCGTTGGTGCGGCTGCCTCCCAGCGCCTTGAATGATCGCAGGAGAAGTTT
The DNA here is from genome assembly GCF_058799755.1 of Arthrobacter sp. GW822-FHT05G07. NCBI lineage: Bacteria > Bacillati > Actinomycetota > Actinomycetes > Micrococcales > Micrococcaceae > Arthrobacter > Arthrobacter sp. GW822-FHT05G07. Next base: position 239,938 of record NZ_JBXALT010000005.1, read on the forward strand.
GCCCAAGGGGCGCAAGTCGAAAGCCATGTGACAACGCTACAACCGTCCACTGCGGACGCCCGGCAGGCAATGTACGGCGAAGCGCCGGTTCATGGGAGACTAGAGGATCAGATGCGCGGCGTTTTCCAGCTGGCCTATGCCCAGTCGCGGAATTGCCGTGTGAGTGTCGACAGTAAGGATCCTGCGTGTCTCCCATGGCCCGCACCGCACCGGTGCCCGCCGCAACAGATCCGGCCATCATCCGGAACTTCTGCATCATTGCCCACATTGACCACGGTAAGTCCACCTTGGCCGACCGCATGCTGCAGTACACCGGCGTCGTTAAGCAACGCGACATGAAGGCCCAGTATCTGGACCGTATGGATATCGAACGTGAGCGCGGCATCACCATCAAGTCCCAGGCTGTTCGCATGCCGTGGGAACTCGATGGCAACAGCTACGCGCTGAACATGATCGATACTCCCGGCCACGTCGACTTCACCTACGAAGTTTCCCGTTCCTTGGCAGCTTGTGAAGGCGCAGTGCTGTTGGTGGATGCGGCCCAGGGCATTGAGGCTCAAACCCTCGCGAACTTGTACTTGGCGATGGAAAACAACCTCACCATCATTCCTGTGCTGAACAAGATCGACCTTCCGGCCGCGCAGCCCGAGAAGTATGCGGCGGAACTGGCCAACCTCATTGGTGGCGACCCCGAGGATGTCCTCAAGGTTTCCGGCAAGACCGGCGTAGGCGTGGAGGCGTTGCTGGACAAGATTGTCCGCGACCTTCCAGCGCCCGTTGGTGATCCCAATGCTCCGGCCCGCGCCATGATTTTCGACTCTGTCTATGACACCTACCGCGGCGTGGTCACCTACGTCCGCGTGGTGGACGGCATGCTTCACCCGCGCGAACGCATTCAGATGATGTCCACCCGGGCAACGCATGAGCTCTTGGAGATTGGTGTCAGCTCCCCGGAGCCCACACCGTCCAAGGGCCTGGGTGTCGGCGAGGTGGGGTACCTGATCACAGGTGTGAAGGACGTCCGCCAGTCCAAGGTTGGCGATACTGTCACTAACCTGGCCAAGCCGGCCTCGGAGTCGCTCAGCGGCTACGCCGACGCCAAGCCGATGGTCTTCTCCGGTCTCTACCCGCTGGACGGCACAGATTACCCTGTCCTCCGCGATGCCCTCGAAAAGCTGATGCTCAACGACGCCGCGCTGGTTTACGAGCCCGAGACGTCTGCAGCGCTGGGCTTCGGCTTCCGCGTAGGGTGCCTCGGCTTGCTGCACCTCGAAATCACGCGTGAGCGCCTCGAACGCGAGTACAACCTCGACCTCATCTCAACTGCTCCCAACGTGGAGTACGAGGTGACCCTTGAGGACAAGAAGGTCATCCACGTCACCAACCCCAGCGAGTACCCCACGGGCAAGATCTCCGAGGTCCGTGAACCAATGGTGTCCGCAACCATCCTGGCGCCCAACGAGTTCGTGGGTTCCATCATGGAACTGTGCCAGAGTCGCCGTGGCCAGATGCGCGGGATGGACTACCTGTCCGAAGACCGCGTGGAGCTTCGCTATTGGATCCCGCTGGCTGAGATTGTGTTCGACTTCTTCGACCTCCTGAAGTCCAAGACCCGCGGCTACGCATCGCTGGACTGGAAGGCCGATGGCGAGCAGGTGGCGGACCTGGTCAAGGTGGACATCCTGCTGCAGGGTGAGCAAGTGGATGCTTTCAGCGCCATCACCCACCGTGACAAGGCCTACGCCTACGGTGTGATGATGACGGGGAAGCTCCGTGAGCTTATTCCGAGGCAGCAATTCGAGGTACCCATCCAGGCCGCCATCGGATCCCGCATCATTGCCCGTGAGAGCATCCGGGCCATCCGTAAGGACGTTCTTGCCAAGTGCTACGGCGGTGACATCACCCGTAAGCGCAAGCTGCTCGAGAAGCAGAAGGAGGGCAAGAAGCGCATGAAGATGGTGGGCCGCGTGGAGGTGCCCCAAGAGGCATTCATTGCAGCCCTGACCACTGACGAGTCCAAGGACAAGGCCAAGAAGTAGATGCCCAGCGTCCTACCTTTGGGCGACCCGGCACCTGCGGATGGCATATTGCCTCCGCAGGTGTTGGCCGGCGTCGAGCACCGTAAGTTCGGGCTCTATGTCCACATACCGTTCTGTGCCGTGCGGTGTGGCTATTGCGATTTCAACACCTACACTGCAACCGAACTCGGTGGCGGTGCATCGCAGGACGCCTACGCTTCCACGGCCGTATCCGAGCTGGACTTCGCCTCTCTGGCACTTGACGCCTCCGGTTTGCCTCGACGTCCCCTCAGCACTGTCTTCTTTGGCGGTGGTACCCCAACGCTCCTCCCGGCGGAAGACCTGGCGCGGATCCTGCGGGCCGCCGTCGGCCATTGGGGCCTGGAGCCCGGCGCCGAGGTGACAACCGAGGCGAATCCAGATTCGGTGACACCTGAATCCCTCAGAGTGTTGGCTGATGCCGGATTCACCAGGGTCTCCTTCGGCATGCAATCCGCGGTTCCGCACGTTCTGAAGGTACTGGACCGCACCCATACGCCCAGCCGTGTGCCACTCGTTGTGCAGTGGGCGCGCGAAGCCGGCCTGGCAGTTAGCCTTGACCTCATTTACGGCACGCCCGGAGAGTCCATGGCCGACTGGCAGCTGTCACTCGAAACTGCGCTCTCGTACCAACCAGATCACATCAGTGCCTACGCGTTGATTGTGGAGGACGGCACCAAACTTGCGGCCCAGATACGTCGCGGCGAAGTACCCGGTATTGACGATGACGACCACGCCTCCAAGTACGAGTTGGCCGACAAGATGATCTCTGAAGCGGGCTTGAACTGGTACGAGGTCAGCAATTGGTCCCGGACGCCGGAACAGGCTTGCCGGCATAATCTTGCCTATTGGCGCGGAGATGACTGGTGGGGCATCGGCCCCGGAGCCCACTCCCACGTGGGGGGTGTCCGATGGTGGAACGTCAAGCACCCCACGGCGTATGCCTCACGGCTCGGGAGCGGAACCTCACCGGCTGCCGGACGGGAAACCCTCGACGTCGAAACCCGGGAAGTTGAGCGCATCATGCTTGAAGCGCGGCTTGGAACAGGGTTGTCCGTGGACGCCTTGGACGCGATCGGACGGCATGCGATGGCCGGGCTGATTGCCGATGAACTGGTTGACCCGGTGCAGGCATTCAAGGGTCGCCTGGTCTTGACCCTGAAGGGTCGGCTCTTGGCTGACGCCGTAGTCCGAAGGATTCTTCCCGACTAACCTCTGCGCCCTTCCCTCTGGAGGGGGAGGGCGGGCTACTTAATCCAGCGCAGGTTGACCTTGTAACGGTGAGGCTGCCCGTGGTTGACCCGGATTCCCGCCGAGACGGAGAAGCACGTCAGTGCCACCCAGATAGCCGTGGCGATGACGGCGAAGATGTTGCCCACCACGGGCAGCAGCACCAGGATGTTGGCCAGCACTGCAGCGATGGTGGGAGGCAGCGTGAAGTTCAGGGCTTCTTTTGATTCCTGCGCGGTGAACGGCCCGCGATCCCGGAAAATCAAGTAGATCAGAAGGGACGGCAGGCATCCCAGGATGCCGCCGAAGTGGGCCAGCGTAGCCCACTGCCTGTCCTCGCTGGCCGTCAACGGTAGTGCGTTGGCAGGCGCGCCATGGTACTGGGGCCGGCCTGCGGCGCTGCCCGGTTCTTCAGGAGCGTTATCTGCCACGGTGTCTTCCCTTTGCTGTAAAGATGCTGCGGTGTTGCTGTCCCAGAATACCGGCCCCAACGTGCTTCCCGGGACCAACGCCCCTTTGACACGGTGGTTGATGTTCCTTCGTGGACGTTGCCTCAGGGAACTGTCAGGAAATCGATGACTTCCTCAACGCGTCCCAGCAGCGATGCCTCGAGGTCGGCATACGTGCGTACTGCACCAAGGAGACGTTGCCAGCCCAAGCCTATGTCCTCGGCAGTCTCGTGGGGCCAGCCGAACGCGCTGAGGATTCCCGTCTTCCAGTCGATCCCGCGGGGGACTTCCGGCCATGCCTCAATGCCCAGGACCTTTGGCCGGATGGCCTGCCAGACGTCCACGTAGGGGTGGCCGACAATCAAAACGTTTCCTGCAGCCCCCGGTACCGTCATGGCATCGGCGGCGATGCGCGACTCTTTGGAGCCGGGGACAAGGTGGTCCACCAAGATGCCGAGTCGGCGACCCGGCCCGGGGTTGAAGGCAGCGATGGCCGACTTCAGGTCGTCTACGCCATGCAATGGCTCCACGACGATGCCTTCCACGCGGAGATCGTCACCCCAGACCTTCTCGACGAGTTCGGCGTCGTGCTTTCCTTCCACCCAGACGCGGCTCGCCTTGGCCACCTGGGCACGTTGGCCCTGTACCCTCACGGATCCGGAGGCTGTCCGGGTGGAAGGGGCGGCAGAGGCGGCAGGGCGGGCAGCAGGAGGCATAAGCCGTATGGCCTGGCCCTCCAACAGGAACCCGTATCCGAGCTGGAAAGATTTGGTCTTTCCGCGCCGGTCCTCAAGGGAGACCACATGCATTCCGCCCGATTTCTCAACGCGGGTGACTTCGCCCACCCAGCCGGACTGGACGTCCTCGAGGACCATTCCCCGCTGGACGGCTACTTCCGGCAGCTGCTTTTTGGCTGGAGCGGACAGATCCTGCGGTCCCCAATTGTCGAAAGCCAAGGGATTCCTACCTTTGTGCTGGTTTATGGTGCGGGCCGAAGCCGGCCGCGGCAGGTTTCAATGCTAGCAACGGGGTGGCTCATACTAGACTTGTTAGCACTTGGGCATGTTGAGTGCTAAGTGTGGTGGTCCGATTGAGATCCCGCGTTGACCGGTCCCAGGGACCATGGCAGTCGTCAGGAGGTGGAGCAATGAGTGAGCCGCGCAAGCTTGAGGTGCTGCGTGCCATCGTTGAGGATTACGTGCATTCCAGGGAACCTGTCGGTTCGAAGGCCCTCGTGGAGCGGCACCATCTTGGCGTTTCCAGTGCCACCATCAGGAACGACATGGCTGTCTTGGAAGAGGAAGGCCTCATCGCGGCCCCCCACACCAGTGCAGGGAGAATCCCTACGGACAAGGGCTACCGCCTGTTCGTCGACCGCATTTCGCAGGTAAAGCCGCTCTCGGCCGCCGAACGCAGGGCCATCCATTCGTTGCTAGAGGGCCCCGATGAGGTTGACGACATCCTGGAGCGCACCGTAAGGCTCCTGTCGCAGCTGACCAATCAGGTGGCCGTCGTGCAGTATCCGCATTCCAACCGCGCACTGGTCCGTCACGTGGAGTTCGTCCTGTTGGGCCCAAAGCAGGTGCTCGTGGTCCTCATCGCGGACACCGGCAGCGTAGGGCAGAAGGTCATCGACGCCGGCTCGGACGTAAGCAACGAAGCCTTGATGCTCCTGAGGTCCCGCTTCCTCGGCAGCATTGCCGCCACGCAACTGGCTCTCTTGCCGCAGGTGCTCCCATCGGTAGTTGCCCTGTGCCCGCCGGAGCTCCGCAGCCTGGCGCAGACGTTGGCCCAGGGGCTCCAATCGCTCAGTGACACCAGCCGAGAAGAGCGCATCCTGATGGCAGGAACGGCCAACCTTGCGCGCTCCAACGTGGATTTCCCCCTGAGCATCGGTCCCGTGCTGGAAGCACTCGAGGAACAAGTTGTCATGCTCCGGTTGTTGTCCGATATGGGGGATGACCCCCGCGGAGTCACTGTGAGCATTGGACGCGAGAATCCGTACGACGGCTTGGCTGAGGCATCCGTCGTGGCTACGGGCTACGGCTCCGGCGCCAAGGTGGGGATTCTCGGTCCCACACGCATGGACTATCCCACCACCATGGCAGCCGTTCGTGCCGTGGCCCGTTACCTTTCCCGCATTCTCGGCGGCTGAACACCGGTCCGAGGAAACATCCGCAGTACAACAAGGAAGAGATACCGACTTTGAGCAGCCACTATGACGTTTTGGGAGTCTCGCCGGAAGCCACCGGGGAAGAGATCAAAAAGGCGTACCGCAAGTTGGCGCGGAAACTGCACCCCGACGTAAACCCCGGTGAGGATGTCGCGGAACAGTTCAAGGCCGTGACCCACGCTTACGAAGTGTTGTCAGACCCCCAGAAACGCCGGGTCTACGACGCCACGGGCAATGAGAACGGCACCGACAACGGTTTCGGTGGCGGCTATTCCGGCCAGGGTTTCGCGTTCCAGGACATCTTCGACACCTTCTTTGGTGGAGGCGGTGGCCACGGTGGACCGGCTTCCCGTGTCCGTCGCGGCCAGGACGCGCTCATCAGCGTCCGCATCGACCTGAAGGACGCCGTGTTCGGCGTCAACAAGAAGCTTGAAGTGGACACCGCCGTGGTCTGCCCCACCTGTGATGGCAGCTGCTGCCGCCCGGGCACCCATCCGGAGCGCTGCGACATTTGCGGTGGCAGTGGCCAGGTTCAGCGGGCTGTCCGATCCATCCTCGGCCAGGTCATGACCACCGCCCCCTGCGGTTCCTGCGAAGGCTTCGGCACCGTTATCAAGGATCCCTGCAACGAGTGCAACGGGCAGGGCCGTATCCGCAGCCGCCGTTCCCTCACCATCAAGGTCCCGGCAGGCGTCGCAACCGGTACGCGCATCCAGCTGTCCGGACAGGGTGAAGCGGGGCCCGCAGGTGGTCCTGCAGGTGACCTCTATGTAGAGATCCGGGTTAACAACGACGCCATGTTCATGCGTGAAGGCGACGACCTTCACGCCACGCTCAGCGTGCCCATGACGGCGGCCGCGCTGGGAACCGAGCTGCAGCTGGACACTTTCGACGGCGCACAGGACATTGATGTGAAGGCCGGCACGCAATCGGGAGAAGTCATTACCCTCCGCGGCCTGGGTGTCACGCACCTCCGGGGCTACGGCCGTGGCGACCTCAAGGTGCACCTGCATGTGGAGACGCCCAGCAAGCTCGACCCCGCCCAGGAAGAACTCTTGCAGCAGCTGGCCAAGCTGCGTGGCGAGCAGTTTACGGAAGGAAAGCTTGTGGCCAGCGGCGGTATGTTCGCAAAGCTGCGGGACAAGCTCGGTAACCTGTAGCGGTGAGCAATCCTGTTTTCTTCACGCCGGCGGGTTCCCTCGGTCAGGTAGTCCCTGGTTCCACCTTCGTCCTCGAGGGTGCAGAGGCCCGGCATGCTGTCACGGTTAAGCGCCTGACCACAGGCGAGCCCGTGGATATTGCAGATGGTGCCGGCGTGCGGCTGACAGGGACAGTGGTCGACGCCGGATCCAGCACCTTGACGGTTAAGGCCTCCGAAGTGCTGTTCGAGGAGCAACCGGAGGTCCGGCTGGTGCTGGTCCAGGCCCTGGCTAAAGGCGACCGCGACGAACTCGCCATCGAGACTGCCACGGAACTCGGCATAGATGCTGTTATCCCCTGGCAGTCCGAGCGTGCAATCGTGCGGTGGAAGGGTGAGAGGGCCGCCAAAGCACATGCGAAGTGGCAGTCGGTGGTCACAGCCGCGGCCAAGCAGGCGCGGCGTGCCTGGATTCCCGAGGTGCGGTCCATTGTGGATACCGTTGCTTTGGCCAAGGCCGTAGCGGACGCTGACATGGCCATCATCCTGCATGAAGACGCCAAGAACCCCCTGAGAACTGTCCTTGAAGAGTTGGCGGCGTTACCTAACGAAGGTAAGCCGCGCGAAGTTCTCTTGATCGTGGGACCTGAGGGCGGAATCTCACCGCGTGAAGTAACTCGGCTCAGCGACTCGGGCGCGGTGACGGCCCTCTTGGGTCACCATGTCTTGCGGTCGTCGACGGCGGGACCAGCCGCCGTCGTTCTTGCCAGTGACGTTCTGGGCCGCTGGTAGTCAGCCCGCAGACTAACCGACGTTGAACAAGCGGGTATCGGTGCTCGTTTCGATGGTTGCGCCCGCTTCATCGACTTGTGAAACCCGCAGCTCATACTTTCCGGTCTTCAGCGTGGCGCTGAAAGTGAAAAGACCATATTGTCCCGGCTCACCGGTTGCCTTGGTCTGGCCTGTGAGCAGGCTGGTCTTTTCGCCCTTGCCGTCGTCTTGGAGGATCTGCCAGCTGACGGGCCTTGAGCTGTCGGTGCTGCGGCCATTGAATTTGACTACACCCGCGGGCAAGGATGTTTCCTCCTGCGGATCGATAATCCACAGCGGTGCCACCAAAGATGCGTTCCGCTCCATGGGTTGGCCGAGCTGCACCTGCCCGAACGCCATGTAGTCCTTGTGCCCGTCAACCAAAATGACTACTTGGATCTGCTGGCCGGAGTTGATAAGTCCCGAGGACGAGGCTGCTGCCGTAGCTGTATAGACCAACTGCTGAACGGCGCGATGTGCCATTCCGGCGTCGAGGTTTGAATTAAAGGCGTCCCGCGAAATATCCACGGTAATCACGTTCTTGCCCGAGATGGACGTGGCGAGGCTTCCCGGGTCCTGCCAAGGCGTGAAGAAGTCGTGGTCCAGGGGTTTCTCAGCCATCATGATCCGGAGCGCTGTAGTCACGGGGTTTCCATCGCTGGAAATGTCCCTGAACTCGCGGTAGAGGTAAACCTCTTCCTTGCTGCGGCCAATCCAGTAGACCGGGATTTTGGTGGAAGCCTGCGTGGTCTCCAGCGGGGCATGGCTGGCCGGGGCATCCTGGACAGTAACAGGTGGTGAACTCGTGATTGCTTGGCTACCGCCGCCATTGGCGATGCAACCGGTCAGCAACAGGACAGCAAGCATCGCCGGCGCGGCGATGACGGATTTCGTCCCTCTGCGCGCGCCGTTCCCTATGCTTACTGGCTTTGTGATGGGTTTCCTGCCTTGCCGTATGTCTCTTGGCGGCCCCAGCCGCAGAAGCCGGGCCGCAGGGTGCTGCTGCCACCCGCTATGCCAGCTTGGCACATCGTCGACGGCGGCCGGCCGGGATTGGGCGGACCGGGGCCAACTGAAACATGATTGATACCCGCTTGATGCCGAGTTGAGACAATATGTCTGACATGACGGCCCCGGCCCGGATGTTGCCGTCGGTTAAGGTTCATCGCAGGCCGGGCTGGCGTAGGATTGAAGACATTCCGGCATCCGGGCTGGCGCCTTTGAGCGGCCACGAATGTCGAATCGATGGCGTTATTACGAACCAACCGGAGGAGAAAAGGCCTTGAGGCCAGCACTATGAGTGAATCTTTGAACGGGCGGCTCAGGACCGGAAACGGCAACCAGCCGCCCACCGAGTTCCCGCACACACTACCGGGTACGCGCACGGAAGTTGTCACGTTCGACAACTCCGACCAGATGGTTCACTCGTTGGGCAGCCACGACGAAGCCTTGCGATACATCGAGGAACAGTTCCAGGACGTCAACTTCCATGTCCGCGGTAATGAGCTCTCCATGACGGGGCCTTCCACCGTCATTCCACGCATCATGCGTCTCTTGGAGGAAGTCCGTGGGCTCGTGGCGAAGGGGACCGTGGTCACTCCGGACATCCTTCAGCAGCTCGTGTCCTTGTTGAGGGTCCAGTCCGTGCAGAATCCGGCTGATGTCTTGACGCACAATATTCTGTCCAGCAGGGGCAAGACCATACGGCCCAAGACGCTGAACCAGAAGAACTACGTCGACGCCATTGACGACAACACCGTGATTTTCGGAATCGGTCCCGCAGGTACCGGAAAGACATACCTGGCAATGGCCAAGGCAGTCCAGGCGCTGCAGACAAAGGAAGTCAGTCGGATCATCCTCACCCGGCCTGCGGTGGAAGCGGGGGAACGTCTGGGCTTCCTTCCCGGAACGCTGAGCGACAAGATCGACCCGTATCTTCGCCCGCTGTATGACGCATTGCACGACATGATGGATCCCGAGTCCATCCCGCGCTTGATGGCTGCGGGGACCATCGAGGTCGCACCCCTGGCCTACATGCGTGGACGGACGCTGAACGACGCATTCATCATTCTCGATGAAGCGCAAAACACCACTCCGGAGCAGATGAAGATGTTCCTGACCCGCCTAGGTTTCGGATCAAAAATGGTGGTCACGGGCGATGTCACGCAGATAGACCTGCCTTCCGGTTCAACCTCCGGGTTGCGGATTGTCAGGGAAATCCTGAAGGGAATCGATGACGTCAACTTCTCCATTCTGGAGGCCGCTGACGTCGTCCGGCACCGCTTGGTTGCTGACATCGTCTCCGCCTACAGCACATGGGACGACGCACACCGCACCGACGCCCAGTACAAACCTGGTGCCCAAGACAGACCTGGTGCCCAAGGCAAACCTGGTGCACAGTACAACCGTGGAGTACGCAAATGAGCATTGAAGTAAACAACGAGTCCGGTGTGGTGGTGGACGAAGCCCAGCTGGTGACGTTGTCACGCTTCATCTTTGAGCGTCTGTACATCCACCCCCAAGCAGAGCTGTCCATTCTCCTTGTCGATGAACCGGCAATGGAAAAGCTGCACATCGAACTGATGGACGAGCCCGGGGCTACGGATGTTTTGTCCGTGCCCATGGACGAACTGACGCCGGGCACTCCGGAGAAGCCCACGCCGCAAGGCATGCTGGGCGACATCGCTATTTGCCCTCAGGTGGCCGAGGTACAGGCGCGCAACGCCGGGCACCCCACGCAGGACGAAATGCTGCTCCTGACAACCCATGGCATCCTCCACCTGCTTGGTTTTGACCATGCGGAGCCGGAGGAAAAGGAAGAGATGTTCGGTTTGCAGCGGGAACTGCTGTCTGAATTCCTGGGCAAGGATGCCCCCATGGAGACCATGCAGTGACCTCGATCATCCTGGTCGGCATGGCGCTGGTTTTTCTCAGCTTCGTTGCACTGCTGACCGCAGCCGAGGCTGCGTTCAACTTCCTGCCCCGGCATGAGGCCGAACAATCAATAGTGCGGAGCAAGGGTAAGGCGCTGGGGGGAATTCTCAAGAACCCGATCGCGCACATGCGGGCCCTGCGTTTTTGGCGCGTGTGGTTCGAAATGGCGGCGGCAGTTGCCGTTGCGGTTGTCCTGCATAGTCTGCTGGACAACGTGTGGCTCGCCGGGCTCGCAGCCACGGGAATCATGGCGGTCATCGGCTTCGTGCTGGTGGGTGTTTCACCCAGGCAGTTGGGCCGGGCGCACTCCGGCCCCGTCGTTCGCTTCACTGCACCGCTGATCAGGTTCCTGTGCTGGATTTTGGGACCCATCCCTGGCTGGTTGGTGGCCTTGGGGCAGGCAGTTGCACCAGGTGCCCCGAGCGGGGATGACGCTTTCGTCAGCGAAGAGGAGTTCCGCGAATTCGTGGATCGTGCCGCGGAATCGGACATGATCGAAGACAACGAGGCTGAGCTCATTCATTCGGTCTTCGATTTCGGTGACACCTTGGTGCGTTCGGTGATGGTTCCCCGCACGGACATTGTCAGTATCGGTACGGGCTCGGACCTCGAAACGGCAATGGGCCTTTTCCTGCGGTCCGGCTACTCAAGGATCCCGGTCATTGGTGAGAACACGGACCAGATCCGTGGAATTCTTTACCTCAAGGATGTGGCTGCGGCCATGCATCGCAGCGAACCCGGATTACAAGCCCACGACGTTGACTCGCTCGCACGCGACGTCCGTTATGTCCCGGAATCCAAGCCTGTGAGCGACCTCTTGAGGGAACTTCAAAAAGAGTCCACGCATGTGGCGATCGTCATCGACGAGTACGGCGGCACCGCCGGGCTGGTCACCCTTGAGGACCTCATTGAAGAGATCGTTGGCGAGATTGTGGATGAATACGACGCCGCCGCCGAGGAGGCGGTTGATCTCGGCGATGGCACGTACCGCGTGAGCGCCCGCATGAGCATCGATGACCTGGGCGAACTCTTCGACATCGATCTGGACGACGACGAGGTGGATACGGTCGGCGGTCTTCTTGCAAAAGCCCTTGGCCAGGTTCCCATTGTTGGGAGCTCCGTTGAAGTGAACGGAATATCGCTCCGGGCAGATAGGCTGGAGGGTCGCCGTAACAGGGTCAGCCACATCATTGCGGCAGCCATGCCAAAGGAAGACACTGACTTTGAAGACCTTCTCGATGACGCCGACTCAACGCAACAGGGAGTTCCACGTGAGCAAGCAAAATAAGAAATTCGATGCCGATGCCGATTTCGGTGGCTTCCACGCTGGCTTCTCGGTGCTTGTCGGCCGGCCCAATGCGGGGAAATCGACACTGACCAACGCGTTGGTTGGCCAGAAAGTGGCCATCACTTCGGCCAAACCGCAAACTACACGGCACACCATTCGCGGTATTGTCCACCGCGACGACGCCCAATTGATCCTTGTGGACACTCCGGGCCTTCACCGCCCGCGTACCCTGCTGGGAAAGCGTCTCAATGAACTTGTTGCAGACACCCTGGCGGAAGTCGATGCCATCGGTTTCTGCCTGCCGGCAAACGAAAAAATCGGCCCCGGCGACAAATACATCGCCGCTCAGCTTGCCGCCGTCGGACGCAAGCCCATCGTGGCACTTGTGACCAAAACCGACCTTGTGGATCGTCAGGCGTTGACGGAGCAATTGCTTGCAGTCGCCGCGTTGGGCCGCGATGTTCTTGGTGAGCAGGGCTGGGCTGACATCGTGCCTGTTTCTGCCGCCGATGGTTTTCAGGTCTCCACTGTTGCAGATGTCCTGATCAGCCACATGCCGTCATCACCGCCGCTGTATCCTGACGGCGAGCTGACGGACGAGCCTGAGGCCGTCATGATCGCAGAGCTGATTCGCGAAGCGGCACTTGAGGGCGTCCGCGATGAACTTCCGCACTCACTCGCAGTGGTGGTGGAGGAAATCGTTCCCCGTGAGGGCCGGACCGAGGACAACCCGCTGTTGGATGTTCGCGTGAACCTTTATGTTGAACGGCCTTCCCAGAAGGCCATCATCATCGGCAAGGGCGGAAGCCGTTTGCGTGAGGTGGGAACCAACGCCCGAAAGGGTATCGAGACGCTGCTCGGCACCCGGATCTACCTCGATCTCCACGTTAAAGTAGCCAAAGACTGGCAGCGCGATCCCAAGCAATTGGTCAAACTCGGGTTCTAGTTGGCGTTACTGGATCCGGCGTGGCTACGGGCCCGATAAGGAACTTCCCAGAAACGGCAACTATGATTGCGGGGATCCAGCTGTTTGATGAAAGGTAAACCGAATAGTGCGACGTCGTGACGCCCGCCCGCAGGGCACCGGCACCGCTGGCCCCACCGGGGCGCGCCATGGAGAGGATGCCGACGGTACCCCTCGCCATATGAACGCGCCCAAAGGCCTGCCGCTTTGGTTGAAAATTGTTACCGGCGTGGTCTCCGTTGCGCTGGTGGCAGGCGTTGCCTTTGCGGCTTTCTGGTTTATCCGCCTGCAGACCAATATCACCAAGGCGCCCTTGAGTGCCGGGGAAACCCGCAACGCCGGTGACCCGCTGGTGGACGATAAGACGGATCGCCTGCAGATCCTGATCCTTGGCTCCGATACCCGTGACGGCAAGAACGCCGAATACGGTAGCACTGAGGACTCCACCGGCTATGGCCACTCCGATGTCATGATGCTGCTGGACATCTCCGCGGACAATAAACGCGTCAATGTCTTGAGTTTCCCGCGCGACCTTCTTGTTGACGTGCCCCAATGCACCGACCGTACCAATAACCAGACCTTCCCTGCCCGCAGCGGCGTGATGATCAATGAAGCCATGGCAGAGGCCGGTATTGGTTGCGCGGTGGATACCGTGAACCAGTTGACCGGTTTGGAAATCGACCACTTCATGATGGCTGACTTCAACGCGGTCAAGGAACTCTCACATGCTGTGGGCGGTGTCAATGTTTGCGTCAGTGACCCGGTGTTTGACCCGGATTCGCGGCTCCGCCTCGCCAAGGGTGATTCCTTGGTTGAAGGCGAACAAGCTTTGGCGTTCCTCCGGACCAGGCATGCTTTCGGTGACGGAGGCGACCTTGGCCGCATCAAGGGGCAGCAAGCGTTCCTGTCATCCCTCACCAGGAAGCTCAAGGATGAGGGAACACTGGGTAACCCGCAAAGGCTGTTGCAGATCGCGGATGTGGTCACGCAGAACCTGACTGTGGACGAGGGCCTGGCGTCTGTTCCTTCGCTGCTGACCATTGGCGGGCGGCTCAAGGACATCGATGTTTCCAAGGTGGCGTTCGTAGCGGTGCCCACTCAGGCCGCCGCGGCTGACATTAACAGGTTGGAACTCATCGAGCCCCAGGCATCGCAGCTTTTCGCTGCGCTTCGTGCTGACCTCGACCTCACAACGCCGGGTGCGACGGCTCCTCCTGCACCGAGCGAAAGCCCGGCCCCACAGCCAACGGCTACCACGCCTCCCGCACCTGCGTACGACAAAGCGATTCAGCCGGTGGCCGTTGCCAACGGCAGTGGCGTTGCTACCAGGGCTCAGGAGCTCATGACCGTACTCACAGGGAACGGTTTCGCCCAGACGGTCTCCTACTTGGCTAATCCCGTGGATCAGACGGTGCTTTACTATGGACCGGGCTTCGCGGACGTGGCTGCCGACGTCGCTACACTTTTCGGCATCCCGGCCGCGCAGGTCCAGGAAGCTCCGGGCGTAGCGGGCGTGCAGCTCTACGTGGGTACAGACTTCAGCAGCGGAACGGCGTACGGTGCAGCCTCTGTTCCGTCCGATGTGGTCAATCAAACGGCCAACGATGCTGTTTGCCAACAGGTGAATCCCCTGTACATCGATCAGCAGTAAGTTCCCTGCTTTAGCCGCACACAGCAACGGCCGGCCAGTTATCGAACTGGCCGGCCGTTGCGTTGTGCGGGTTTACCAGATGCTGACGCGTTCCCCTGGCTCCATCCACATGCCATCGGCCTTAGACACTGCGAACGCTGCATGGAAGGCGTCGAGGTTGCGGGCTATGGCGTTGGTACGGAATTCGTTGGGGGAGTGGGGATCGGTGGCCAGTCTCCGGATCGCTTCCTCGGTGCGGATCACTTGGCGCCAACCGGCAGCCCACGACATGAAGAACCGCTGGAATCCTGTGAATCCGTCGATGACTTCGGGCTCGGCTCCGTTCAGGCTCAGGAGATAGGCCTTGTAGGCAATCGTCAGGCCACCGAGGTCGCCGATGTTCTCACCCAGGGTCAGTTTGCCGTTGACCTTATGGTCCGGTGCCGCGTAGGGGGACAAAGCGTCGTACTGGGCAACCAATTTCGCCGTCAGGGATTCAAAGGCTGTACGGTCGTCCTCCGTCCACCAATTGCGAAGCGCTCCGCTCCCGTCGAACTGTGACCCTTGGTCGTCGAAACCGTGGCCGATTTCGTGACCGATCACCGCGCCGATGCCGCCATAGTTGACAGCGTCATCCGCGTCCGCGTTGAAGAAGGGGGGCTGAAGGATAGCTGCGGGGAAGACGATCTCATTGAGCATTGGATGGTAGTAGGCGTTGACAGTCTGGGGTGTCATGAGCCACTTTGTCAGGTCAACGGGCTTCCCTATTTCATCCAAGTGCCGGTCCACATCGGCGTCATGGGCACGTTCCACGTTACCGAGGAGGTCTGTCGGGTCAATCTCGACGGCAGAGTAATCGATCCACTTGTCGGGAAAACCTATCTTTGGACGGAATGCGTCCAGCTTCTTCAGCGCCTCTTTTTTGGTGTCCTCGCCCATCCATCCCAGGGAAGAAATACTCTCCCGGTAGGCTTCGATCAGGTTGGAGACCAGCGTCTCCATCCTTGCTTTGTGGCCGGCAGGGAAGTGCCGATCAACATAGATCTGGCCGACTGCTTCGCCAAGGGCCGCCTCGACGACGGCCACCCCGCGCTTCCAGCGCTCTTTGTTCTGCGGGGTACCGCTGAGGGTGGTGCCGTAGAAGTCAAAGTTCGTGGAAACAAAAACGGAAGACAGGTATGGCGCGGCCGAGCTGAGAACCCTGAGTGTCAGCCATTCCTTCCACGTTTCCAGTGGCTCGGATTCCAGCAAGGCTGCAGCCCCTGCAAAGAAGTCCGGAGTACTCACCACAATTTCATCCCGTTTGGCTTGTTCTACCCTTGCCGCCTGGAACCACGTGTCGAGCAGGGGGAACAGTGCTTCGGCTTCCTCTGCGGTCTTGAGGTTGTAGGTCTTTTGGGGATCCCGCAGAGTGACGTTGTCCCAGTGGTGGGATGCCAAGGCGGTTTCGAGTGCGACGATGCGCTGTGAAGCAGCTTCCGCATCGGGGATACCCGCGAGATTGAACAACTTTGCAATGTAGTCACCGTAGGCCGCCACGATGGCTGCGAATTTTTCCTCGCGGTAGTAGGACTCGTCCGGCAAACCTAGGCCACCCTGTCCGATATACAGGAGGATACGTTCCGGATTGCCGGCGTCCGGAGCGGGGTAGATGGAGAAAAGGCCGGAGACGTCCGACCGGAACAACCGGCCGATGAGGGCGGCCAGTTCCTGAGCCGAGCCCACCGCCCGAACCTGATCGAGGCGGCCTCGCACGGGTTCCAGGCCCTTTGCCTCAGCCGCATCTTCGTCCATGAAACTGGCGTACAGCCCGCCAACCTTCTGTTCGACGCCGGTTGCTGACTCACCCTTGGCGGCTGCTTCTTCGATAATCGCCTTGACGGCCAACTCGGCGCCATCCCGCAAAGCCGTGAAGGTGCCTTCAAGCGGCCTGTCGTCGGGGATCGTTGTGCTGTTGAGCCAAGCGCCGTTGACATGCTGATAAAGGTCGTCCTGGGGCCGGACGCTGTGATCGATATTGGAAAGAGAGATCCCCGACTGTGGCACTGTGGCTCCTTGAGTGGACACTGCAGTCGGCGTTTCCACCGTCGCGGCGTCTGCATAGTGGACGTTGCATGAGGTGTTGCACTGTCATCATACGCACCGTGTTACTGTGAATTTGTGCGTACGGCGATGCTTCTTCTTAGCTGCCGCGGCGAGGCCTGAAAGCTATCTGAAGCTGGGCCATCCTCGCCGCGGAGTTCCGTTGTGTCCGGCTAAGCTTTCACTTAGTTCTTAGAGAAAAGGCCACACGTCATGCGTAATGCACAAAAGCCCTCCGGTATGCCGATTCACCGCTACCTGCCGTTCCAGGACCAGATCACCGTCGAGGTTCCGGACCGCACCTGGCCGGATAAAGTCATCACCAAAGCTCCGCGCTGGTGCGCAGTTGATCTGCGCGATGGCAACCAGGCATTGATCGATCCCATGAGCCCGGCACGCAAGCTGAAGATGTTCCAGTTGCTCGTCAAGATGGGCTACAAGGAAATCGAGGTCGGGTTCCCTTCAGCGTCGCAAACCGACTTCGACTTTGTTCGCCAACTCATCGAGGGCGGCCATATTCCGGACGACGTCAGCATCCAGGTGTTGACTCAGGCTCGTGAGCACCTGATCGAACGGACCTATGAGTCGTTGGTTGGCGCCAAGCAGGCCATTGTGCACCTGTATAACTCCACGTCTGTATTGCAGCGTCGCGTTGTCTTCAATCAGGACGAAGATGGCATTCTGGATATCGCACTGCAGGGTGCGCGCTTGTGCAAGAAGTATGAAGAGACACTGACGGACACGCACATTACCTATGAATACTCGCCGGAGTCATTCACCGGAACCGAGCTCGAGTACGCTGCCCGCGTGTGCAACGCCATTGCTGACGTCTTTGAGGCTTCGGCCGACAAACAGGTCATCATCAACCTGCCGGCGACAGTGGAAATGGCAACCCCCAACGTCTATGCAGACTCCATCGAGTGGATGCACCGGAACCTCCACCCACGCGAGGGCATCATCATCTCCCTCCACCCGCATAACGACCGCGGCACGGGCGTAGCTGCTGCTGAGCTCGGTTACCTGGCAGGCGCCGATCGCATAGAAGGCTGCTTGTTCGGCAACGGCGAACGCACGGGCAATGTGGACTTGGTAACGCTCGGCCTGAACATGTTCGTGCAGGGTGTGGACCCGATGATCGATTTCTCTGATATCGATGAGATCCGCCGCACTGTGGAGTACTGCAACCAGTTGCCGGTTCCGGAGCGTTCCCCCTACGGCGGCGACCTCGTCTTTACCGCTTTTTCCGGTTCACACCAGGACGCCATCAAGAAGGGCTTCGAGGCTCTGGAGAAGGACGCTGCTGCTGCCGGTAAGTCGGTTGACGACTTCACATGGCAGGTACCGTACCTGCCCATCGATCCCAAGGACCTCGGTCGCAGCTATGAGGCCGTCATCCGGGTCAACTCGCAGTCCGGCAAGGGTGGCGTGGCCTACTTGCTGAAGAACGAGCACAACCTGGACCTTCCCCGTCGCGCCCAGATTGAGTTCTCCGGAGTCATCCAGCGCCGTACCGATGCTGTGGGCGGAGAGGTCAGTGGCGCCCAGCTGTGGCAGATCTTCCAGGATGAGTATCTGCCTTCCGACGAAGAGCAGGCCCAGTGGGGTCGTTATGGTCTGGGCAGCGTGAGTACTGAGACCGACGAATCCGGCGCCATGACCATGAACGCAAACCTGCGGATCGACGGCGTCGAAGTCCGCCGCACCGGCCACGGCAATGGTCCCATTGCAGCCCTGCTGGACATACTCCACCACGACGGCGTTGACGTGCGGGTGCTCGATTACAGCGAGCACGCCCTGTCTGAAGGTGGCAGTGCCAGCGCGGCGGCATACGTTGAATGTGCTGTCGGAGAGCGCGTTTTGTGGGGTGTCGGAATCGACCCCAGCACCACCACGTCCTCCCTCAAGGCCCTGATTTCGGCAGTAAACCGGGCCGTCCGGGACGCCCAGGCCTGAGCACGTGCCGTGTGGTGACGGGAAATACCGTCACCACACGGTCCGGCGGTCACTGCCGGGCCCAGGCTTAGTGCGAAGATTAGTTGTGGCCAATCCGTCGTTTGCAGCACGGTCCTATCGGGACGATGCCGTGGTGCTTCGTACCCACAAGCTGGGCGAGGCGGATCGAATCATTACTCTGCTGACCAAGCACCATGGGCAGGTTCGTGCAGTTGCCAAGGGTGTTCGCCGGACCAGCAGCCGCTTCGGGGCGCGTCTTGAGCCTTTTATGGTGGCTGACCTGCAACTGGTCTCCGGCCGTACCTTGGACATTGTCACCCAGGCCGTGGCGAAGGGCGCGTACGGAAGCAGCATCGCAGCCGACTACGGGCGGTTCACTGTGGCTGCAGCCATGACGGAGACTGCCGAGAAACTTACGGATGCCGACACCGAGTCGGGGACCGCACAATACAATCTGCTGGTTGGTGCCTTGGCGGCCCTCAGCCGTTCGGACCATCCGCCCGAACTCATTCTTGATTCTTATCTTTTGCGGGCCTTGGCCACAGGTGGCTGGGCGCCCAGCTTTACCGAATGTGCCCGTTGTGGCCGTCCCGGTCCTCATACGGCATTTGCCGCCCCCATAGGCGGGATGGTGTGCAGCGACTGCAGGCCCCCGGGCTCGCCGGCTCCGGCGCCGGAGACCGTGGTATTGCTCGGTGCCTTGCTCACTGGTAACTGGAGCGTCGCCGACGCTTCGGATCCGCGGCACAGGCGGGAGGCTGCCGGCCTGGTAGCCAGTTACCTCCAGTGGCACCTTGAACGGGCCCTGAAATCACTCAAACACGTGGAGCGAAGCTGACAGTGGTACTTGGAAAGAAGAATAAGTCAACAGCGGCAAGAACGGCCCCCGTGGTTGCGCCCTACGGACACCCTTCCGGGGCTGTGCCGCCCAATATTCCCAGCGAGCTCATCCCTCAGCACGTGGCCATAGTCATGGACGGCAACGGGCGGTGGGCCAATCAGCGCGGCCTACCGCGCATAGAGGGGCATAAGGCTGGTGAGCCTGCGCTCTTGGATGTTATGGCGGGGGCGATCGAACTCGGAATCAAGTACGTCAGCGTGTATGCGTTCTCCACCGAGAACTGGCGACGGTCACCGGAAGAAGTTCGATTCCTCATGGGATTTAACAAGGATGTACTACGTCGCCAGCGCAACCAGCTGGATGAGTGGGGTGTCCGTATTCGCTGGGCTGGCCGCAGGCCACGCCTGTGGGGATCGGTGATCAAAGAGCTGGAGGAGGCAGAGGACTACACCCGCGCCAACGACACCTGCACGTTGACCATGTGTGTTAATTACGGTGGCCGGGCAGAAATTGCCGACGCCGTTTCCGCCATCGCGCACGACGTCGCCGCTGGCAGGTTGAAGCCAGGGTCGGTGTCCGAGAAGACCATTCAAAGGTACCTGGACGAACCAGACCTTCCTGATGTGGATCTGTTTCTGCGCAGTTCGGGGGAGCAGCGGCTCTCCAATTTCCTGCTGTGGCAGTCGGCGTACGCTGAGTTCGTCTTCATGGACACATTGTGGCCGGACGTGGACCGGCGGACCCTTTGGGACGCCGTCGAGATTTATGCGAAACGCGACCGGCGTTACGGCGGGGCCGTGGACGCGGCACCCGCAGTCAATTAGCACGTACCTGTTAACTCAGTACGGATAGGCCGCCAGCCAGACGGCGACGTCACGGTAGGCCTGTTGCCGGACCGTGCGCCGTGAGAGAAACACGTCGTGCAGGGCGCCGGGATAGCGGAACACGGCAGTCCGCCGGGCAAGGCCAAGCGCCCGCCGCGACGTTTCCTCGACATCAATGACGGCGTCGGCACGCATGAGGTCCGCAGTCCATTCGGCTTGAATCCTGGTCCTCCCGGACAGAAGAACCAACACGGGTGCGTCGATGTTGAGCTTGCGTTCCACCGCGGCATGTCCAGCCAAAACTGCCTTTGTCCATCCGGCCCGGATGGGAAACGAAGCACGCGGACGCCACGTCGGATCCAGAATCCATTCCCCATGGGCCTCGTTGCTGACGCTTTCCCAATACGCGGGCATTTCCGGGAACCTGAAGGGACGCTTTGGATCGGTCCGGGCAAAGGGTTCCACCAAGTGCATGGCGATGCTGCGGACCAGGCTGCTTCCCTGGAGTTCCAACCACGGCGAATTCAGGACCAAGGTTCCCACGCGGCCGGGATTGCGGTCGGCCCACAGAGCCGCGATCAGGCCGCCCAAGGAATGGGCGAGCATGTGAATGGTGGGCGGTGTGGCATTACTGGTCCTTGCGGCTACGTCCCGTTCGACCTCACGAATGGCAGCGGCGAGGTCTTCGTCGTAGACACCAAGATCGGACGTGTAGCCGGGCGTCTGTCCCGGCAGCAGACTGCGGCCGAATTTCCGCAGGTCCAGGGCATAGAAGTGAAAGCCCGACGCCGTCAGGTACTCGGCCAACTCGGTCTGCAGGAAGTAATCCGCCCAACCGTGCAAGTAGAGAACCACCCTCGGCGCTCCGCCGGGATCTGCCGGGGCGGGGCGGTGTTTGCGCTTGGTGAAAGACGTCAGGAAATCGAGGACGCCATGCGGGGACGGATGGACCACCGGCGGTGCATGCCTGACGAGAGTCGCTTTGACCGGCCCTTCTTCATCAGCTTTCAACGGCAGATCCATGCACTCGTAACCGTGGCCGAGGACGTCGGGCTGCCACAGTGAAACCGACTCGTCCGTGGTGGTCATGTATCCCCTTCCGACTGGTGCTCGGGCCTGTTGTTGTCCATGAATCCGTTGACCCACCGGGCAAGGCGCGCATAGGCGTCCTTTCGTACGGCGGGGGCCGAAAGAAAGACGTCGTGGAGGGCGCCGTCGATGCGTTCCAAAGTGACTGTCCGGCCCAGAGCCATTGCCCGCAAGGCGATGACGCTGACGTCCAGCACGGCATCCGAACGGCGCATCGATTCCTGCCACACCATGCCATTGGCGCTGGTGCTGGATGTCAATACAAGGACCGGCATCTCCAGTTTCAAGCCGCGGGCCACCTGAGAATGACCTGCGAACACAGCGCTCAGCCAGCCCGCCCGGACAGGGAAAGCGAGCGGAGGCCTATAGTTCTCGTCCAGGGCCCATTCCCCTTCGGCGGTACTGCTGATGCTCCGGAAGTAAAAGCCACGCTCCGGCAACCTCAAGACGGTCTCCGGGCGGATCTTTGCGATGGGTGACACCATGGCTTGCGCAGCGCGCCGCACCAGTGAACTGCCGTGCATCTCCAGCCACGGACTGTCGAGAATCAGGTACTGGACGGCTTCCGGGTGGCGGCTGGCCCACAGTGCTGCCACCAACCCGCCGGTTGAGTGGCCCATCAGCGTCAGGCTTCCCGCCGGGGAGCCAGCGCGATCCCGATGAATGATGTCGATGGCCTTTTCAATTTCGGCATCATAGTCATTCAGGTTCGCCACGTAGCCGCCGGGCATATCGGCCTGAAGGCTCCGGCCGTGATTGTGCATGTCCAAGGCGTAAAAATCGTATCCCTGGTCTGCCCAGAAGCCGGCCAGCTCTACATTGAAGAAGTAGTCACTCCAGCCGTGCAGGAAAAGTACGGCACCGGAGCGCTGCGGCGGTGACTGGCTGTCATTGGCATGGGCTGCCTGAACTCTGTGCCGGATCAAGGTGGCATGCCGGATCACGCCATCCGGCCCTGTGGCGTCAAGGCCGCAGGATTGGAAGTCGGTTCCCAGGATGTCAGCCGTCCACTCCATGGCTTTAGCTTAGACACTGGCGGCGGCGTCGCGGCCCGCTGCCCTTCCGGTGAAGAGGCAACCGCCCAGGAATGTTCCTTCCAGCGCCCGGTACCCGTGGATACCCCCTCCACCGAATCCCGCCGCCTCGCCAGCCGCATAGAGGCCCGGGATGGCCCTTCCTTCCTTGTCCAACACCCTTGAGCGTAAATCCGTCATGAGACCGCCCAGGCTTTTCCGCGTCAGCACGGACAGCCGGATGGCAATCAGGGGACCATGCGTCGGGTCCGTCAGGCGGTGGGGCGGAGCCACCCGCATAAGCTTGTCCGTCGCAAATCGACGCGCTGCCCTGATGGCGGACAGTTGTGGGTCCTTGCCCAAGCCGCTGGCCACCTGGCCGTCCCGCGCGTGGATCAGTGACTCGAGCTCCGCGGCGTTGATCAAGGAGCTTCCTGCGAGGTGGTTCATGCGCGAAGCGAGCTCTGAAGGGGACGAAGCCTGGAGAAAGTCAATGCCCTTGTCCAAGAAACGTTGAATGGGCGTGTCGCTCGTAGGACGCAACCGTGATGCGAGCAGCCGGACATCCTTACCCGTGAGATCCGGGTTCTGTTCGGACCCGGAGAGGGCCAGCTCCTTAAGCGCGATGGTGCGGTTGAGGACAAACCATGAATATCCATGTCCTGTCCGGACTATGTGCCTAAGCGCTCCCAGCGAGTCAAAGCCGGGGAAGAGCGGAGCCGGCAACTGACGTCCTTCGGCGTCCAGCCATAAGGAGGAAGGTCCGGGCAGGATACGGATTCCATGGTTGGGCCACACCGGATCGTAGTTGTGGATGCCTTCGGGGTAGTGCCACATTCGGTCGCCGTTGACCACGGCACCTCCAGCGGAGATGGCGGCGGACAGGAATTCGCCGTCAACGGAGGCCGGCACTCCGCTGAGCATGTAATCGGGAGCAGAGTTCCCGGGCCATTGTTGGCGCACCGTGGCGTGATTGCCACCGATGCCGCCAGTCGTCACCACCACGGCATCCGCCGTTGCTTCAAAGCTCCCGACGGCGACGCGCCCGGACGCTTGGCCTCTGACCGCCGTCGAGGGTTCCAGTACCTCACCGGAAACGCCGGTGACCCTGCCCGCCGTCGTCGTCAGAGACAAGGCCCGGTGCCTGAAGTGCAGGCTGACCTTGCCGGCAGCGACGCCCTCCAACACCTTGGCGAGGAACGGTTCAACAATCGCAGGCCCGGTTCCCCACGTGACGTGGAAGCGGGGAACAGTGTTTCCGTGCCCCTGCGGCCCGTAACCGCCGCGTTCGGCCCATTGCACCAGCGGAAAGATGCCGACGCCCAGACTCCGTAACCAGGCCCGCTTCTCGCCCGAGGCGAAGTGGACATAGGCTTCGGCCCACTCCCGGGCAGCACGGTCCTCGGAGCGATCAAAAGAGGCTGAGGCAAGCCAGTCGGACATGGCCAGCGCGGCGCTGTCCTTCACCCCCAAGCGCCGTTGTTCCGGCGTATTGACCATGAAGAGGCCCCCGAAGGACCAGTGCGCCTGGCCGCCGACGGAGGCCTCAGGTTCCTGGTCCAAAACAGCCACCGTCTTGCCGGCGGCGTAGGCGGTGGCTGCGGCGACGAGTCCGGACAACCCGGCGCCGATAATCACGATGTCGGCAGAGACCCTTCGGATTCCATGATCTGCGTCACGATTTTCCAGTGGCATTCCTACATGCTAGCGGCAGGGTGGGTCACGGGTTTGGTGAGTTGTCAGTAAGCGGGAAAACTAGGAGCATGCGTGTTTACCCCACATTCTTCAAGTTGGCTTTCTCCTGGATGGATGCCGAGAAGGCCCACAAGATCGGCTTCCAAGGGATCCGGACTGCCCACCGTACCGGTGCCGGCCGGATTCTCGCCAGGATCACGGCTCCTGATGCTTCCCTCCGCACGGAGGCGCTGGGGCTCACCTTCCCGTCGCCGTTCGGCCTGGCGGCAGGCTTCGACAAGGAGGGCCACGGCATCGAAGCCTTGTCAGAGCTTGGCTTCGGACATGTGGAAGTGGGGACCATCACTGGCCAGGCGCAGCCAGGCAATGAAAAGCCCCGCCTGTTCCGCTTGATTGAGGACAAAGCGGTGATCAACCGCATGGGATTCAACAACGACGGCGCCGCCGCAGTCGCGCCGAGACTCAAGTCAGCGCGGGCTGCTTTGCAGCGGCTGCACCCGAACGTCCGGCCGATTATTGGGGTGAACATCGGCAAGACCAAACTGGTTGATCTGGACGACGCTACCGAGGACTACTTGGTCAGTGCCCGTAGCCTGGCACCGGCAGCCGATTACCTGGTGGTCAACGTGAGCTCTCCCAATACTCCGGGGCTGCGCTTGCTGCAGAACGTGGAGACGTTGCGACCGCTCCTGCGGGCCGTTGGCGACGCTGCCGACGAAGCCGCCGGCCGGCATGTTCCCCTGCTGGTCAAGATTGCGCCCGATCTGTCCGATGACGATATCGACGACGTCGCACGGCTTGCGCTGGACCTGAAGCTTGATGGGATCATTGCCACCAACACCACGATTTCCCGCGATGGACTCGTCTCGGACGCCGCAAAGGTGGAGTCGCTCGGAGCGGGCGGCTTGTCGGGAGCACCTCTCAAGGAGCGCTCCCTGGAAGTGTTGCGCCGGCTCAAGGACGCGGTGGGGGACCAGCTCGTACTCATCGCGGTAGGCGGCGTGGAGACCCCGCAGGATGTTCAGGACCGCTTGGACGCGGGGGCAACGCTGGTGCAGGGCTACACAGCTTTCCTCTACGAAGGCCCGTTTTGGGCTTCGCGCATCAATAAGGGCCTCGTGAAACTTCGTCGGCGGGCAGCCCACTGATACCTGCCTTTCAGGCAAGTTTCAGGCAAGTCGCCGCATAAAGAAGACCCCGGACCGCTGGTCCGGGGTCTTCTTTGCTTGCGAAGGTTTGTGCCGCCTAGGCGGGATACTGACCACGCTTCACCTGGGGTTTGGGAAGACGGAGTTTGCGGAACTGGAGGGCACGCATGCAGCCGTACCAAATGGAGCCACGTTCCACTTCGCCGAACTTCTCGGTAAGACGCTTGCGGAGCTTTCGCGACAGGATGAAGACATCCACGAAGACCGCGAGGAACATAATCCAGAATCCAATAAGGACATAGCTGATGCCGGCGCTGGTGGGAGGGATGATCAGGGAGATCACCACGAACAGCAAGGCGCCGAACATGAGGAACTCGCCCAAGCTGAAGCGTGCGTCGACGTAATCGCGCGTGTACCGCTTCTGTGGGCCTTTGTCGCGAAGGGGGAGGAACCTCTCGTCACCCGTATCCAGAGCCTGCCGCATTTTCTGCCGCTGGTCCTGAATGGCTACCCTTTCCGCTGCCTTGGAGGCTTTACGGTCGTTGGGAACCAAGGGGCGCTTGCGGGCCGCTTCCTGGTCCTTCCGCTTAGGCGTTGGGGCGCCCTTTCCCGCACCGGACTCCGGTGCGGTGGCGTAGGCCTGATCTACTACTGATTGAGCGCTGGGCTCTTCCTTTTTGCGTCCGAACACCCATACAGAATACCCCTGAAGAAGGTGGCGCACGTTACGTGTCCGGTTGCTGGAGTCCCTAGCCCCCGTGAACCCCTCCGGCTCCGGGCTAAGCCTGCTGCGGCGGGTGAATCCCCGGCGGTAAAGTGTGGCCCATGACTTCAGCACATGCGGAGATCCCGCAGAACAAGCAACGGCAGTCCGGCTCCACTCCGGTCGAGGCACTGGCCACGGCGGTCAACGACTCCTTCCAAAGCACACTCGCGTCCCTGCAAGAATTGGTTGGCATTCCGGGCATTGCGTGGCCGAGTTTCGACCCAACGGAACTGGATCGAAGCGCCGACGCCGTTGCGGCCCTGGTTAAGGAAGCAGGCATGGAGGACGTCCGGATCCTTCGGTGTAACAAGGACGACGGTACGCCCGGTGGTCCTGCCGTCGTCGCCCGCCGACCCGCCGCCGAAGGCAAGCCGACCATTCTGCTCTACGCGCACCACGACGTCCAGCCACCGGGGGACCGGAGCCTTTGGAATTCGGAACCGTTTGTCGCCGAGGAACGGGACGGCCGGTTGTATGGCCGCGGTGCTGCAGACGACAAAGCAGGGATCATGGCGCACCTTGCCGCATACAGTGCCGTGACAAAGGTCCTGGGCGAGGACTTCGGTCTCGGCGTGACCTTCTTCTTCGAAGGTGAGGAAGAAGCGGGATCGCCGACGTTTCGGACGTTCCTTGAGGAGCACCAGGAGCTTCTCCGGGCAGACGTGATCGTTGTTGCCGACTCCAGCAACTGGAAGGTGGGCATTCCCGCCTTGACCACCAGCCTTCGCGGCCTGGTGGACGGCACCTTCGAAGTACGCGTCTTGGAGCACGCGGTCCATTCGGGCATGTTTGGCGGTCCGGTCCTCGATGCCCCTACTCTCTTGTCTCGACTCATTGCGACGCTTCACGACGACGATGGCAACGTGGCGGTGGCGGGCCTGGTGGGCCGGGACGAGGTGGCTGTGGACCTCGCCGAAGCGGATTACCGCGCCGATGCATCAGTGCTCGACGGCGTGAGGCTCGCCGGCAGCGGAACCATCGCCTCGCGCCTGTGGACCAAACCGGCATTGTCCATCATCGGCATGGACGTACCGGCCGTCGATGTTGCCTCCAACACCCTTATCCCGGCGGCCCGCGCAAAGTTCAGCATGCGGTTGGCGCCCGGTCAGGACCCCGAAGCTGCAATGGACTCCCTGAAGCAGCACCTTGAATCCCATGCGCCATTTGGTGCCAAGGTGACGTTCACGCCGGGGGAGAGGGGCAATGCCTTCTCCACCGACACGTCTTCTGCCGCAGCGCGCGTGGCACTGTGGGCGCTGGGAGAGTCGTGGGGTGTAAAGCCCGTGGAAATGGGTATCGGTGGCTCCATTCCGTTCATCGCCGATCTTTTGGAGATGTATCCGGATGTCCAGATCCTGGTGACCGGCGTGGAGGACCCCGACTCCCGCGCGCACAGTGCCAACGAATCGTTGCACATCGGAGACTTCCGGCATGCCGTGTTGGCCGAGGCTCTGATGCTGGCCCGCCTCAACGCCGAGGGTCTGCAGGAGTAAACTCCTGCGGCGCGCCGGGAACAACGAAATGCTGTCTGTGGTTACGTCAGGAGTTATAGCT
Organism: Arthrobacter sp. GW822-FHT05G07; assembly: GCF_058799755.1. NCBI lineage: Bacteria > Bacillati > Actinomycetota > Actinomycetes > Micrococcales > Micrococcaceae > Arthrobacter > Arthrobacter sp. GW822-FHT05G07. The sequence goes on from NZ_JBXALT010000005.1 coordinate 267,576, forward strand.
AAGCGTCTGCGCGACGTAGCATTAGCTATAACCCGTACGTAATTGGGTAAGGGCAGGCAGCGTTCCGGCGCCGCCGCCAGGAGCTTCATAAGAAGGTAGGCCAATGAGCACTGCAACCAACGAAAACAGCACCGGAGCACAGCTCGTCACCAACGACGACGAACTGGCCACGCACGAGGTCAATCTGACCGACGTCGCCGCAGGCAAGGTCCGCAGCCTCCTCGAGCAGGAAGGGCGCACAGACCTTCGGCTGCGCGTTGCAGTCCAGCCTGGAGGATGCTCGGGCCTGATCTACCAGCTCTACTTCGATGAGCGCCTGCTTGACGGAGATGCCGTGCGCGACTACGACGGCGTTGAGGTCGTCGTGGACAAGATGAGCGTTCCTTACCTCAGCGGTGCAAGCATCGACTTCGAGGACACTATTTCGAAGCAGGGCTTCACCATCGACAACCCGAACGCCGGCGGGTCTTGCGCCTGCGGCGATTCATTCCACTGATGTGAGCCATCGCCGCATGTCGGCGCCCCTTCGCCCGGCTTTAAAACCGTTCGGAGCCACGGCGCTGACATGTGCGCGAAAACCGCGTGATAGCGGTAAGCTCTACATCGGGTAGTAAAACTTTTAGTGTGCCCGGTGAGCCTTCGGCCTACCGGGAGACAGCAACAAGAGGAAGGGCCGTCTGTGAGTTCGCAGAACCGAACCGGCAGCCGACGCATAAAGATCACATCGATCACTGGCTTGGCACTAGCCGGCGCGTTGGTTTTGACCGGATGTTCACCAGAGGTAGAGAAGGGTTGGCTGCCAACAGAGCGCGGCACGACCAACCACACTGACCGGATCATGGACCTCTGGGTCAACTCATGGATCGCCGCCTTGGCAGTCGGTATTATCACGTGGGGCCTCTTGGTCTGGTGCATCATTGCTTACCGCCGCCGCAAGGGCACCACGGGTTTCCCGAAGCAGCTCAGCTACAACCTGCCGCTCGAGGTCTTCTACTTGACCATCCCGCTGTTCATGGTGCTGGTGTTCTTCTACTTCACCGACCAGGACCAGCGCGCGATCGATGACCGCTCGCAGCCCGCCGACGTCGTTGTTGACGTCCGCGGCAAGCAGTGGGCTTGGGACTTCAACTACAAAAAAGGCGAGGTCATCAATGAAGACCTCCACGAGGCCGGCGTTCAGGCCCACCTGACCGGCAATGAGGTCGACAAGGAACTCCTCCCCACCCTGTACTTGCCCGTTGGCAAGTCCGTGGACCTGGAGCTGAACTCCCGCGACGTCATCCACTCATTCTGGGTTCCTGCCTTCCTCCAGAAGCGCGACATGATCCCGGGTAAGACGAACTACATCAGGTTCACCCCCACCAAGGAGGGCACCTTCGATGGCAAGTGTGCAGAGCTCTGCGGTGAATACCACTCCGAAATGCTCTTCCGCGTCAAGGTTGTCTCCGAGTCTGAGTTCCAGGCCCACATGGACAAGCTTCGCCAGGATGGCAACACGGGCCTGCTCGGTGCGGAATATGACCGCAACCCGAACCTGAACGAAACCAAGTAAGGGGAGCGACGTGGCTACGTACACTCAATCCGCACCGGGGGTCCTAGAAGCTCCCGTAGTTCCTAAATCCAAGGGACGCATCGTCGTCAACTGGATTACCTCCACGGACCACAAGACCATCGGGTACATGTACCTGATTGCGTCATTCGTGTTCTTCTGCCTCGGTGGCGTCATGGCGCTGCTGATTCGTGCTGAACTGTTCGAACCCGGTATGCAGATCCTGCAGACCAAAGAGCAGTACAACCAAATGTTCACCATGCACGGCACCGTGATGCTCCTGATGTTCGCTACGCCTCTGTTCGCTGGCTTCGCCAACGTGATCATGCCGCTGCAGATCGGCGCGCCCGACGTTGCATTCCCGCGACTGAATGCCCTGGCTTTCTGGTTCTTCCTCTTTGGTTCAACCATCGCTGTTTCCGGATTCATCACCCCCCAGGGTGCTGCCTCCTTTGGTTGGTTCGCCTACGCGCCATTGTCGAACACGACGTTCAGTCCCGGCGTCGGTGGTGACCTTTGGGTCTTCGGCCTTGCCCTCTCCGGCTTCGGCACAATCCTTGGTGCCGTCAACTTCATCACCACCATCATTTGCATGCGCGCCCCGGGCATGACCATGTGGCGCATGCCCATCTTCACCTGGAACACGCTGGTTACCGCGATCCTGGTCCTGATGGCCTTCCCGCCGCTTGCTGCAGCACTGTTCGCACTCGGTGCGGATCGCCGCTTCGGTGCCCACATCTTCGACCCCGAAAACGGCGGTGCAGTCCTTTGGCAGCACCTGTTCTGGTTCTTCGGTCACCCCGAGGTGTACATCATCGCCCTGCCGTTCTTCGGCATTGTTTCGGAGATCTTCCCGGTCTTCAGCCGCAAGCCGATCTTCGGCTACAAGGGTCTTGTCTACGCAACGATCGCCATCGCCGCCTTGTCCGTTACTGTGTGGGCCCACCACATGTATGTGACCGGTTCAGTGCTGCTGCCGTTCTTCGCCTTCATGACCATGCTCATCGCAGTTCCCACGGGCGTGAAGTTCTTCAACTGGATCGGCACCCTATGGCAGGGTTCCATCACTTTTGAGACGCCCATGCTCTGGAGCATCGGCTTCCTGGTGACGTTCCTCTTCGGTGGCCTCACAGGCATCATCCTGGCCTCGCCACCGTTGGACTTCCACGTATCGGACTCGTACTTCGTTGTAGCCCACTTCCACTACGTGGTGTTCGGTACGGTCGTGTTCGCCATGTTCGCAGGGTTCTACTTCTGGTGGCCCAAGTGGACCGGCAAGATGCTCAACGAGCGTCTCGGCAAGATCCACTTCTGGCTGCTGTTCCTCGGCTTCCACGGCACGTTCCTGATCCAGCACTGGTTGGGCGTTGAGGGTATGCCGCGTCGTTACGCCGACTACATGCCGCAGGATAACTTCACGTGGATGAACCAGTTCTCCACCATTTCCTCCTTCGTCCTTGGCGCTTCGCTCCTGCCGTTCTTTTGGAACGTCTACATCACCTGGCGCAGCAACAAGAAGGTGGAAGTGGACGACCCGTGGGGCTTCGGTGCTTCGCTGGAATGGGCAACTTCCTGCCCGCCGCCGCGCCACAACTTCACCTCCTTGCCCCGTATTCGCTCCGAGCGCCCGGCTCTGGACCTTCACCACCCGGAGTTGGCGCAGGTTCACACCGCCGAGGCCCCGTCACCCGCAGCAGCTGTCTTGGGTAACGCCGACCAAAGGGACGTCAGCAAATGAAAATTGAATCGTGGCTCTTCGGAGCCGGTGTCTTCTTCTTCGTCCCCGTAGCCATCGCCTATGGTTTCCTGACGGAATGGTCTGAATGGGTTGGTGTCCTGGGCATCCTCCTGGTCGGTGGACTTGCCGGCATGATTGGTGCCTACCTCGGGTTCACGGGTAAGCGAATTGGCTTGCGTCCCGAAGACCGCCCCGACGCAGAGATCCACGAAGGCGCCGGCGAGCAGGGGCACTTCAGCCCTTGGAGCTGGTGGCCGCTGGTTCTCGGTTTGGCTTGTGCCGGTGGATTCCTCGGCCTCGCCATCGGCTTCTGGGTAACCTACGTTGCTGGCGGTCTTGCGTTGATTGCCTTGGTTGGCTGGGTCTTCGAGTACAGCCGTGGCGATCACGCCCACTAAGTAGCTGTAGTACAACGAAGGGCCCCACCTCTTGGTGGGGCCCTTCGTCTTTAAGTACTGTTTCCGATTCCGACCCTCTGGCGACGCCGAGGTGGTCTGATGGAGCTGAGGGGCTGTCAGCGGGCTTGTGTGCCCTCCAGGACAGCCGAGAGAGCGACGAGGGCATTCTCGACCTCGGGAAGAGTGTGACCGGCGCTGAGTGCCTCTGGAGCTACTGCGAGGAAAACTTCGCACCCCTGTTCAAAGTCCTCTGTCATGACCTCCAAAAGCGAGCGGGCGTCCACGGGCAGGCCGTCCTGCTTGCGGATAGTGATCGGCAGTCCTGTTTCGGTGACGGCTCGGACAAATACTGCGGCCGCCCGAGCGTGCAGCCCGATTTCTGCGGCGACGAAGGTTTTCTGCTCCGGCAACCCAGCTCCTTTGGTACGACGGATCGCCCGCCTGAAAAATGATCCATACCAGCGTAGCCGCAGGGGCCGGACCCGTTCCACATTCAGCCCCACTGGTCTAGACCTCCGGCCGGCTGAATTATCCTTGAAGCATGACTCAATTGCTGGAAGACTGCCGTGGCTGAAGCAGCAAGCATTGCCGGCGAGATCGACCGCGCCAGCGGCACACCCATCTACGTTCAGCTACGCGAGATTTTACGGTCGTTTATTGCCCAGTCCTGCCCGCCCGGTTCTGCGCTGCCCTCTGAACGGGATCTATCGGAACGGTTCGGACTGGCCAGGATGACTGTTCGTCAGGCCATTGATGCTTTGGTTGGCGAAGAAGTCATAGAGCGCGTGGTGGGGCTGGGCACCTTCGTCAGGAAGCCAAAGCTGGATCTACAGGTGAAGTTGACCTCCTACAGCGAGGAGATGCAGCGCCGAGGTATGGTGCCCGCCGCTAAGGTTCTAAGCTTCGAACAAATCGCTGCCAGTGCATTCCTTGCAAGGGAGCTGCAACTCGAAGAAGGCACACCGCTGGTGCGTTTCAGGCGGCTTCTGTTGGCTGACAACGAACCCATGAGCGTGGATGAGAACTTCATTCCAGCACACCGGGTGCCAGGCTTGCTCGATGAGGCGCCTCCAACCTCGCTCTACAACGTCCTGAGCGAACGCTTTGGCCTGGTCATGGAGTGGGGTGAGGACATGATCGAGGCCACTGCGGCGTCTCCGTCCACTGCCAGACTTCTCAACGTCGATGTCGGCGCCCCGCTGCTCAAGATCCAGCGTCACGCCTTCGTTGCCCGGGCAATGGTGGACTACTCGGTCTCGTACTACAGGGCTGACCGCTATAAACTTTGGGTTCCCTTGCAACGCCCCGGCATTCGTCCCACCCGAAACTACTCGTCGGGGTACCGCACCCAATAACCATGTGCTACCCGTAGCCCTGGATGTTCGTGGGGTAGGACAAAAGACATAAGAAAAGGGCCCGGTCCATGCGGACCGGGCCCTTCCCCTTATGTTTGAGAGCTAAGCGCTAGTGGCTCAGGCTCTTCTGGTCTTCACCAGCTGCGATGGCCTCGTGGTGGCCATGAGCGTGCGCTGCTTCGAGTTCCGCCGGTGTCGCCGGGGCAACACGGTCTTCGAAGAACCAGCGGGAAAGTGCCGCGCGGCGCTTCTCCTTGCGGGTGACCACTCCGTGCTCGTTCGGCTGGGCCGGGATGGGAGCAGGTGATTCGAACCCGACGAGCTTGTAACGCTTGTACTCATCCAGCGGGGCGTGAACCTCAATGAACTCACCATGGGGGAGTCGGACAATGCGTCCTGTCTCACGGCCATGAAGTGCAATTTCGCGGTCCTTGCGCTGGAGGGCCAGTGCAATGCGCTTGGTCACGATGAAGGCGATAACCGGGCCGATGAAGAACAGCGTCCGGAGCCAGTACGTCACATCGTTCAACGACACGTGGAAGTGCGTTGCGATGAGGTCGGAACCAGCGGCTGCCCACATCACGCAGTACCAGGTGAAGCCTGCAACGCCGATCGCGGTGCGGGTCGGGGCGTTGCGCGGACGGTCCAGAACATGGTGTTCGCGGTTGTCCTTGGTGACCCAGCGTTCGATCCAGGGGTACATGAACAGCACGGTGAAGATGATTCCCGCGGGCACGAGTGCCGGAAGCAGAACATTCAGCGTCAGGGTGCGTCCAAAGATGACCCATTCGAAATGGAAGTCGTTGATGACACCCGGCATGAGGCGCAAGGCGCCGTCGACGAACCCGATGTACCAGTCAGGCTGGGTACCGGCCGAAACCGGGGAGGGGTCGTAAGGGCCGTAGTTCCAGATCGGGTTGATCGTGAAGGCTGCCGCCATGAGGGCGAGGACACCGAAGACGATGAAGAAGAATCCACCGGCCTTGGCAGCGTATACCGGGCCGAGGGGGTAGCCGACGACGTTGCCGTCATTGCGGCCGGGACCGGGGTACTGGGTGTGCTTGTGCACGACCACCATGAAGAGGTGGATGACAATCATCAGGAGGATCAGCGCCGGAACCAGGAGGATATGCAGCACGTACAAACGGCCGATGATAGCCGTACCCGGGAACTCTCCACCGAAGAGGAAGAACGACGTGTACGTTCCGATGACCGGAATGGACTTGATAACACCGTCAATGATGCGCAGGCCGTTGCCGGACAGCAGGTCATCGGGGAGTGAGTAGCCCGTGAAGCCGGCAGCCATAGCCAGGATGAGCAGCACGCCGCCCACAACCCAGTTCATTTCGCGGGGCTTGCGGAAAGCGCCCGTGAAGAAGACGCGCAGCATATGCACACCCAGAGACGCCACGAACAGCAGAGCTGCCCAGTGGTGAACCTGACGCATGAACAGACCGCCGCGGACGTCGAACGAGATGTTCAGCGAAGAGCTGTAGGCAACAGACATTTCGACGTTGTATAGCGGTGTGTAGGAACCCTGGTAGTGGGTTTCCGCCATTGACGGATCGAAGAAGAAGGTCAGGAAGGTACCTGACATCAGCAAGATGACGAAGGAGTACAGCGCCACCTCACCGAACATGAACGACCAGTGGTCGGGGAAGACCTTCCGGCCGAACTCGCGCAGGATGCCGGAGCCGCCAACACGCTCGTCCACGAAGTTGGTGAAACTACCAACCTTGGTCTTCGGAACGAAGGGGGCTTCAGCTGTTGATGAGGCGCTCATGCTCGTCACGCTCCCAGTAACTCGGTCCTACAGGTTCTCTGAAGTCGCTGGTGGCGACGAGGTAGCCCTCTGCGTCAACTGCGATGGGCAGCTGGGGGAGCGGACGGCTTGCCGGTCCGAAGATGACCTTGCATTCCTGCGTGAGGTCAAACGTGGACTGGTGGCAGGGGCACAGGAGGTGGTGCGTCTGCTGCTCGTAAAGAGCAACCGGGCAACCGACGTGCGTGCAGATCTTGGAGTAAGCAACAATGCCGTTGTAGCTCCAGTTTTCGCGTCCCTCCGAGGGGTTCAAGGAGTCCGGGTCCAGGCGCATCAGGAGAACGACGGCTTTGGCCTTTTCGTTCAGCTTGCCTTCGTGGAGCTCATTGAGGCCTTCGGGGATGACATGGAAGGCAGAACCGATGGTGACGTCCGAAGCCTTGATGGGGGTGCCATCAGGGTCGCGGGTCAGTCGCTTGAGCTTGTCGCCCTCGGGCGCCCACATCGTATGTGCCAAAGCGTTGTCCGGCCGCGGGCCCAAATCGCCGAAGATGGCAAGGGCAGGCAGAGGAGCAAGTGCAACGGCACCAAGAAGGGTGTTGCGGATCAGCGGGCGGCGCTTGATGCCGGTCTCGTCCACGATGTCGTCGACGATGCGGACTGCTGCCTGGCGATCTTCTTCAGTACGGATAGCGTGGCGCTCTTCAGACACTTCGTGATCGGGCATCAGGGCTTTGGCCCAGTGCACGATTCCGGTGCCGATTCCCAGCATTGCAAAGGCCGTACCGAGCCCCAGAAGGAGGTTCTGGGTGCGGATGGTCGCAATGGAGGTATCTTCGCCCAAGTCAATGGCAAAGTATGCCACCAGGAACACCAGCGTACCGATTACAGAGGTGCCAAACAGAATGGCTACCTGACGCTCGGCGCGCTTTGCGGCTACCGGGTCCGTGTCAGCCAGGCGCAAACGATGCGGAGGGAGCCCAGGATCCTGGAACTTCTCCACCTCATTCTGACCAGCCGTAGCTACGGTGCCCGAGTGGTTCGGACTGCCGTCACTATGGTTGCCCATAATTCGCCTCATCCTTCTCTCGTTGTCTCGGCCGGGGCCGAGTTATTTTCAGTTTCAAACTGCTGACCTGCAGCAGAAGTTTTGTCCTGTCCGGACTAAGACGTGCGGGACGTCAACCAGATCGTGAATGCGATGATGACACCCAAGCCGGCAACCCAAACGAACAGGCCTTCAGATACCGGGCCAAGCGAGCCAAGGTCCGCGCCACCGGGGGATCCGTTGGCTTCGATGGTCTTCAGGAAGGTGATGATGTCGCGCTTGTCCTCAGGGGTGACGTTCGAGTCACTGAAGACGGGCATGTTCTGCGGACCGGTAACCATGGCCTCGTAAATGTGCTCAGGGCTCACACCTGCCAACGCGGGGGCAAACTTGCCGCGGGTCAGGGCGCCACCGGCCGCGGCGGCATTGTGGCACATGGCGCAGTTGACACGGAAGAGTTCGCCACCGTTGGCTGCGTCTCCCTTTCCGTCGAGGAGGTGTTCCTCGGGGATGGCCGGACCTGCGCCGAGGGATGCAACGTAAGCAGAGAGCTGCTTAGTCTGTTCCGCATTGAACTGGGCGGGCTTCTGCTGGGCCTGCGGGCCGCTCATCTGCATGGGCATACGGCCGGTGCCAACCTGGAAGTCAACTGCAGCAGCACCCACGCCGACCAGCGAGGGGCCGTCCTGGGTTCCGCTGGCACCCATGCCGTGGCAGGTGGCGCAGTTGGCGGCAAAGAGCTTGCCGCCTTCTTCTACGTCACTTGCGCTGAAGCTTGTGGTGCTGGCCTTGGCCTGGTTGACAGTTGTGGCAACGGCGTACAGCCCACCAGTGAGGAGGAGGCCCATCAGCAACAGCGCAATGGCTGCCAGTGGGTGACGTCGCTTCTGCGAGAGTGCCTTCACGTGGTGGTTCCTTTATTCGATCCTGCGTCGGCTCCGTGAGCCGCTTCTTGAAATTCTGCCTCTTGTAGAAAAAGAGTCAAAGCCGGGCTTACTTGAGGACGTAGATGACCAGGAAGAGGCCGATCCACACAACGTCAACGAAGTGCCAGTAGTACGAGGTGACGATCGCCGACGTCGCTTCAAAGTGTCCGAACTTCTTGGCTGCAAACGCGCGGCCGATGATGAACAGGAACGCGATCAGGCCGCCAATGACGTGAAGGCCGTGGAAGCCTGTGGTCATGTAGAAGGCCGAGCCGTAAGCGTTGGACGACAGGGATACATGCTCGGAGACGAGCATCGCGTATTCCATGGTCTGGCCGGCTACGAAGAAGGCACCCATGACGAACGTGAGGGAGAACCATTCGGTCATGCCCCAACGCGTGAACTGCAGGAGCCCACCGGTACGGCGCGGCTCGAGCCGCTCGGCGGCAAAGACGCCCATCTGGCAAGTAAAGGAACTTGCCACAAGGACGATGGTGTTGACGAGCGCAAACGGGAAGTTGAGCTTGGCCGTCTCCTCGGCCCACATCGTTCCGGATGTGGAGCGCAGGGTGAAGTACATGGCAAAGAGGCCGGCGAAGAACATCAACTCACTGGACAGCCAAACTACGGTTCCAACAGAAACCAAGTTGGGGCGGTTCAGCGTCGGGTGCGCCGGGGTACTGGGGGCATGGGTCGCAGATGTCACAAGGACATTATGTCTGTAAAAGTCCAGAGTTCCCAATGCAAACCACCGATTCGGGAGACTTTTTCTACAAAGACGCGAATTCGCGCGGAAAAGTTCCCGGTCGGGTTCACATTGGTCATCGGCGTGGCTGGCTCGATAGCATCAGGGAGTGACTTCTCCGGCATCGGCACCTGCAGCCAGCAATACCTGGCCAGGCCTCATCTCTGCACTGATCAACGGCGACGACCTTGCAGTGGGCAACACAGAGTGGGCTATGAACACCATCATGGCCGGAGAAGCGACTCCGGCGCAGATCGCCGGCTTCCTGGTGGCACTCCGCGCCAAGGGGGAAACGGTGGAAGAGCTGGCCGGCCTGGTTGAGGCCATGGTTCAGCACGCCAATCCGATCGATATCTCCGGTGAGAAGCTGGACATCGTAGGAACTGGGGGAGACCGGCTGAACACCGTGAATATCTCCACCATGGCCGCGCTCGTGGCTGCCGGCGCCGGGGCCAAGGTTGTGAAGCACGGCAACAGGGCTGCTTCTTCCGCTTCGGGTTCGGCCGATGTTCTGGAGGCTTTGGGTGTCCGCTTGGATCTTTCGATCGAGCAGGTGGCACGGAACGCCGAAGAGGCGGGAATCACATTTTGTTTTGCCCAGGTCTTCCACCCATCGTTCCGCCACACAGCTGTTCCTCGCCGTGAACTGGCTGTGCCCACTGCGTTCAATTTCCTGGGACCGATGACCAACCCTGCACATGTTCAGGCCTCGGCCGTGGGCGTAGCCAACGCTCGCATGGCGCCGTTGGTGGCCGGGGTGCTGGCCCGACGCGGCAGCCGGGGCCTGGTCTTCCGGGGTGACGATGGCCTGGACGAGTTGACCCCTACCGGGCCATCGACCGTCTGGGAATTCAGGAACGGAACAGTCAAGGAGCAGGTGTTTACGCCGGCCGATCTCGGAATCCGCCCGTCGACAGTTGCAGACCTTCGCGGAGGCGACGCTGCCGCTAATGCGGCCGTGGTTCGAGAGATCCTCGATGGTAAGACCGGTCCGGTGCGTGACGCAGTTCTTCTGAATGCCGCGGCTGGCTTGGTGTCCATCGATCTCCATGCCGAAGGAAGCCTTGAGCAGCGGATGCGCACCGCATTCGCCCGGGCAGCAGAATCCGTCGACTCCGGCAAAGCCGCCGAAGTACTCGCCAAGTGGACGGCCCTCAGCCAAAGCTGATGACCGGCAGTCCTGCTGTTACTCGAATCCGAGAGCGAAGGCTGCGTCCAGGTCATGCTGTGAATATGCCCTGAAGGCTATGTGAGTAGTGGTGTGAACCACTGAAGCAACCTTGGACAGGCGATCGGCGATCACATCTGCGAGCTCGTCGTGCTTGCTGACCCGGGCAACCGCGATAAGATCCCACTCGCCCGTGACGGAGTAGACCTCGCTGATGCCCTGGATAGCCGAGATTTGTTCGGCGGTCTCCGGTATGCGCGAGGCATCGGTCTTGATCAGGACGAAAGCGGTGATCACGTGGGGCCTTTCCGGAAAATGCATCGTTGCGGACGTTTTCCAGCCTAGTGCATTCCTTTCGGCAGGGGCTTGATCACACCCGGCGTTGCCGTTTGCGCGATGCCCGCAAAAGCATCGCTGCGAGAAGCCGGTATCCCAGAAGGAAGACGCCGAGGGTGATCAAAGCCACCAGCACGAACGGCAGCACCACGACTTGGCCTGTGGCTGCCCTCAACAACATGCCCACCACTACTGCGCCGATCCATATGCACACCCCGGATGGCCACATGCCCAAGGGTGAGCGCCATGCACGCGTTACCGCCCAAGCGATGGCTGCTCCGGCCAAGAACGGCCACGCTGTGGCAAAAGCTCCCGAAATAATATCTCCGCGGGCGTGCGCGTCCCGGCCGATGGCGGCGAAGACAAGAACCAGCAAAAGGTCGGCAATGGCTGCGGGGATCCAGAGTCGTGATGGGGAAGACATACTCATGACACTATCCGGGTGTCCCTCCGGCGCGAAGTTGGCGCCCGTGCCGCAGCTCTTGCGTATCGCCCCTTGGGCCGCCACCATGAGCGCAAGTGCCCATGTGTCAGCCCAACCAGGAGGAGACCATGCGATTTGTTCAGGTGGCCCAGCACGCCGACGACCTTCAAAGGGCAGCTGCCTTCTACGCTGCACTCTTGGACGCCGAGCCGAGCGCCCTCTTTGATCCCCCTGGTCTCCTGTTCTTTGATGTGGGTGGAGTCCGCCTCCTGCTGGAGAAAGGTGCACCGTCGTCGCTGCTGTACCTCGAAGTGGCAGATCTTGACGGAACAGTGGCAGCACTTCGGCGCCGTGGAGTCCGTATCATCGCCGATCCGCACATGATTTATGCGCACGAGGACGGCACTCTGGGGCCGGCCGGTTCGGAAGAATGGATGGCGTTCATTGAGGATAGCGAGGCCAACACCGTGGGTCTGGTGAGCCGGATCCGCACGGCGGGGGACTGAGCAGAAGATAAGTGCTTCAGTACCTCGGCGCCAGGTGCCGCATGAGTGGTCCCTTGGACTCGCCGTCGGGCGTTGTGTGGGCGATCACACGGTACTAGCCTGACGGGGGACAAAGCAGTTCCCGGCTACCTTGGAGGAGCGGCACATGCAGAAGATTTCCACCTGTTTATGGTTTGACGGGCAAGCGAGCGAAGCGGCCGAGTTCTACACATCGACGTTCGATCATTCGTCCATGGGGCAAACGACGCCCGGGCCCGATGGAACCACCCTGACTGTTGAATTCAAGATCGAGGGCAGGGAGTTCTTGGGGCTCAATGGGGGACCGGCTTTCACGTTCAATGAGGCGGTCTCGCTGGTTGTGAACTGCGACTCCCAAGAGGAGGTTGACAGGTACTGGGGCGCGCTTCTGGTCGGGGGAGAGGAGAGCCAGTGCGGATGGCTTAAGGACAAGTTCGGATTGTCGTGGCAGATCGTTCCCACGGCCATGTCGGGACTGTTGAGCGGTCCCGATCCCGCAGGTGCTCAGCGCGCTATGGAGGCCATGTTGAAGATGCGGAAACTCGACATCAATATCCTCCAAAAGGCGTACGACGGCGACTGAAAGCAATGGGGGACAGGCGCGTGTTGGCGCTGTTAACATTGCCGCACACCGATGTGTGACCATCACCACTACAAACGAGGAGAACTGACCAATGACAACCCGCCTCAACCCCTACATCTCGTTTCGGGACAACGCCCGGGATGCAGTCACTTTTTACGAATCCGTCTTTGGCGGTGAACTGAACATCAGCACTTTCGGCGACTATCAGGCCAGCGAAGATCCAGCCGAGGCGAACAAGGTCATGCATGCCATGCTGGAATCTCCGAGCGGATTGACGCTGATGGCCGCGGATACCCCAAACGGCATGGCGTACAACCCCGGTGACAACATTTCGGTCTCCTTGAGCGGAGACTCATCGGACGAGGCGGAACTTCGCGGGTATTGGGACAAGCTGGTGGATGGCGGCACGGTCACCGTGCCGCTTGAGATGGCGCCCTGGGGTGACACTTTCGGAATGTGCGTGGATAAGTTCGGTATCGGCTGGCTGGTCAACATTGCAGGAGCGCAGCAGGCTCAATAACTCTGCTCGTTGCCGGCCGAAGTCCGGCGGCTTAGGACAACAACAGGGATGCCTATCCGGATTACCGGGTGGGCATCCTTTTTGGTTCCCGGCCCGATTGAGCACACGGCTGGAGCTCGCCTGCTTGTCACAGAGCCCGTTGATTTTGTCACAAATACTGTATGAGAAATGAAGAAAGTGAGATAGTTGTGTCAACTAAACGCTTGGTTAGGGCTTTGTAATCATTCAATCCCGCCTTGTCGCGGCAACATCTGCGTGATAACGTTTCGCTTGCTATTGCATATGGGGGTTCCACAAGTTATTTACGTAGCGGTTACGCCGTCATTTACGTAGATTTACTCATTGATCTCAAGGGAAACAAATGAAAAAGACCATCACAACTCTTATGGTTGCGGGAACCGTCATGTTCGCTGGTATTGCACCAGCCGTAGCCAGCACCTACCCGGCGCCAGGCAATGAGCAAGGAACCGTCTCGGACGGCACGATTGACCGCGGTGAAACCATCACCTTCGCCGCCGGCGGATACCTCCCAGGCGAAACCGTCAACATCACTTTCGAGAAGAGGGGTGGACCACAGGGGAGCGCTCCAGCGAACTTCAGCGTTATCGCCAACGGTGAAGGCGCCATTACTACGAGCGTCACCTTCGAAGACGCCGGAAGCTTCATGATTACAGCCGTTGGTTCAGAGTCCGGAGTTACTCGCTCTGCACGGGTGGCTGTAAACAACGGCAACCACGGACGCGGAAACAATGGCAACGGTAAGGGGAGTGGCAACCATGATTCCGACTTCGTTGCTGTCTCCAGCGTCACGGACGCTCGTGCGGCAGTAGGGCCGGAGAAGTTGGCTACTGATCCCGGCCTCATTGTTTGGGGGCTGGCTGGAGCAGGCGTGCTGGCAGCGGGCGCCGCCTCGGTAGTGATTGCACGCCGACGTTCTGGCGCCACGCCCTCCGATTAGACATTATCCATAAAGGCAGGGTGGGTGTCTCTTTGAGGGAACACCCACCCTGTTTGTGTTGCAACCCGCGAATTTTGCTGGCTACTCAAAGTTGGCAGGATGGTCGAAATTTTTAGTTCTGCAAATTCCGTCGAATTCTTTGAATAACTGTGTTGAATTAGCGGCCCGTCTGTAGAGAATATCCTGTTGCGTCGCAGGTGATGCCAGCGGGTGAAGGATCCGAAGGGCAGAGGAGGGGTGATCACACATCAGATGCAATAATCACAGTTCAACTTTACATAATGTAGATTATCGGCGTTAAACCCGCGGGAGTAGAAGTAGCTGCCAGAACGCCCGTTCCTTGCCAAGACCGCCGTTGCTGAATGATGCCATGATGATCCAATGAAGGCTTCCGAGAGGTTTCTAGACTTGGCCAAGAGGATCCTGGACGGTGACGATTCCAAAATCGTGGCACAGGAGCTGGAAGGCGTCCTCATCGAGGAGCACCTCGACGATGAACAAATGGACGATCTGCTTTACGCGCTTTCGCTCTATGCCCCGGGAGACGGTCCGGAGTACTTCGACGCCCATCAACTTCGCATTGTGTTGGCCGAGCTCCGCCAACTCGCCATCGATGACGACACGTAGTATCGGCCTGGGCGAGATGCAGCCCAGACAGGCAGCTCTAACTAGGTAACGTATCCTCCAAGGCCAGCTACTCCCGGCTCATGAATAACCGTGCATGCCAGTTTGGAGAGGATCTGGGGAGCGGCTGATGTGGTCGCTTCGAGCGCCGTCGCAACGACCACACCAAGGACGTTACTTTGAGACGTACGCAGCCAGGTGCTTGCCCGTCAGCGTCGACTGCCCGGCCGCAAGCTCAGCCGGCGTTCCGGCGAAAACGATCTTGCCGCCGTCGTGTCCGGCGCCTGGTCCGAGGTCGATGATCCAGTCGGCATGTGCCATGACGGCTTGGTGGTGTTCGATGACAATCACCGACTTTCCGGTTGCAACCAGACGATCCAGCATGCCCAGCAGATTTTGGACATCGGCCAGGTGCAGGCCGGTGGTCGGCTCGTCGAGAATGTAAATTTCTCCCTTTTCGGACATCTGCGTCGCCAGCTTGAGCCGCTGGCGCTCACCGCCGGACAAGGTGGTCAGCGGCTGCCCAAGCGTCAGGTAGCCCAGTCCAACATCGGCAAGACGATCGAGAATCTTGTGGGCAGCCGGGGTCCGCGCCTCGCCTTCGCTGAAGAAAACCTCAGCCTCATCTACAGACATTGCAAGCACTTCTGCAATATTGCGACCCCCCAGTCGATACTCTAGAACAGAGGCCTGAAAGCGCTTTCCCTCGCATTCTTCACAGGGCGACTCGACAGTGGCCATGACACCGAGATCCGTGTAAATGACACCCGCTCCATTGCACGTGGGGCACGCGCCCTCGGAGTTCGAGCTGAAGAGCGCAGGCTTGACGCCGTTGGCCTTGGCGAACGCCTTACGAATGGGTTCCAGGAGTCCCGTGTACGTGGCGGGGTTGCTTCTGCGGGATCCCCGAATGGCACCCTGATCGATCACCAGGACACCGTCCCGCTTGGCTACGGAACCATGAATCAGTGAACTCTTGCCCGAGCCGGCCACCCCGGTGAGGACGCAAAGAACGCCAAGGGGAATGTCGACGTCGACGTTTTTGAGGTTGTTTGTGGAGGCACCACGGATTTCCAAGTGGCCGGAGGCAGATCGCACGCTGTCTTTGATGGATGCGCGATCGTCCAGATGGCGACCCGTGATTGTGTCGCTCCCCCGCAATCCCTCAAGGTCACCCTCGAAGCACACGGTGCCGCCTCCGGTGCCGGCGCCAGGACCCAGATCGATGACGTGGTCCGCGATCGCGATGGTTTCCGGCTTGTGTTCCACCACCAGCACTGTGTTGCCCTTGTCGCGAAGCTGCAGCAGCAGCTGGTTCATGCGCTCGATGTCGTGGGGGTGCAGCCCAATGGTTGGTTCGTCAAAGACATAGGTGATGTCCGTGAGGGACGACCCCAGATGCCGGATCATCTTGGTCCGCTGGGCCTCTCCCCCGGACAACGTGCCGGCCGGCCGGTCAAGGGACAGGTAACCCAATCCGATGCCGGCGAAAGAATCGAGAAGGTGCTGGAGGCCCTTGAGCAAAGGAGCTACGGAGGGTTCATCAAGCTCGCGAACCCAGCCTGCGAGGTCGCTGATCTGCATGGTGCAGACATCCGCGATGCTCTTGCCTCTAATTTTGGAAGACCTCGCCTCGGGGCTCAGCCTGGTGCCTTCACACTCCGGGCACGTGGTGAAGGTAATGGCCCGTTCCACGAAGGCACGAATGTGCGGCTGCAAAGCATCGACGTCCTTGCTGAGCATCGACTTCTGGATCTTGGGGATCACGCCCTCGTACGTGAGGTTGATGCCCTCCACCTTGATCTTGGTGGGTTCACGGTAGAGGAGATCGTGCAGTTCCTTCTTGGTGAACTTGGAGATGGGCTTGTCCATATTGAAGAACCCTGAGCCACTGAAGATGCGCCCATACCAGCCATCCATGGTGTATCCCGGAATGGTCAGGGCGCCTTCGCTCAGGGATTTGGTCTCGTCGTAGAGAGCCGTGAGATCGAAGTCGTTGACCGAACCCATGCCCTCACAGCGGGAGCACATGCCACCCAGCCGGTTAAAGGTCGCTTTCTCGGTCTTCGTTTTGCCTTCGCCACGTTCCACGGTGATGGCGCCGCTGGCCTTCACCGTGGGCACGTTGAAGGAATAGGCGTTGGGCGAACCAATGTGTGGCTGGCCAAGCCGGCTGAACAGGATACGCAACATGGCGTTGGCGTCGGTGGCGGTGCCCACGGTAGAGCGCGGGTTGGAGCCCATGCGTTCCTGGTCCACGATGATGGCCGTCGTCAGTCCTTCGAGCACGTCCACATCTGGCCGGGCCAGGGACGGCATGAAGCCCTGGACAAAAGCACTGTAGGTCTCGTTGATCATGCGCTGCGACTCTGCAGCGATGGTGGCGAAGACCAGCGAACTCTTCCCGGAACCGGAAACACCCGTGAAGACCGTCAGTCGGCGCTTCGGGATCTCAACACTGACGTCCTTCAGGTTGTTTTCGCGTGCGCCTTGAACCCGGATCAGATCATGGGTATCGGCCGCGTGCCATGCAGGAGATTGCTTGTCGGTACTCGCAGCAATAGTCATCATTTCTCCATCTGTTAGGCGGCGCGGTCCAACAGTCCCCCGTCGGCGTCGCCTGGTTCTTACTGACCAACCTCGGTCAGTACGATCGATTCTGCCATTGTCTTCCCAGCTTTACTCGCTAAGAATGAAGCATGCCGGTATACATGAGGTCCCTTGAAACCGCAGTTCCGCAAACCATCCTCGTACAGCAGCAAGCCCGTGACGTCTTCGCATCACAGCCAGGCCTAACGCGGCTGGGTACCCGACTGGTCAGTACGTGTTTCGACTCTGCGGCAATTGACACCCGGTACACCGCGGTAGCGGAGCTCAGCCTTGATGCACGTGCCGAGAATCCGCAGTTTTTCGACCCCGAAACCAACCGGGTTCTGAGCCCCAGCACTAAAGTGCGCAACGAGATCTTTGCAACTGAAGCCACCAAATTGTTCGTGGAGGCCGGCAAGGCCGCAGTGGCCCAGGCGCCCGGGATCGACCTCGATGACATCACGCACGTCATCACCGTGTCCTGCACAGGGTTCTTCAACCCTGGTCCGGACTACAAGGTGGTCAGGGCCTTGGGGCTCAACCCCGCAGTGCAGCGGTACCATCTTGGCTTCATGGGCTGTTACGCAGCCTTCCCCGCCCTCAAGGCGGCCAAGCAGTTCTGCGTCGCTGACCCCGCCGCGGTTGTCCTGGTGATCTGTGTTGAACTGTGCTCCCTGCATGTGAGGACCTCGAACGATCCCGACACGATCATGGGGTCGGCGATTTTCGGTGACGGCGCGGCGGCCGCCGTCGTGACCGCGCGTGAGCTGCAGGGGCCGGAACCGGCCATCCGCCTGGACCACTTTGAAACCGTGCTGACACCTGTGGGCGAGGAAGCCATGGCCTGGAACATCGGTGACGAAGGGTTCGAGATGGTGCTGGGCTCGTACGTCCCGCACATTATTGAGGAACACATCACTGGTGCCCTTGCGCCGCTGCTTGCCAGGGAGCCTTCCTTGGCCGGCCTCCCTTACCGGGACATTACCCACTGGGCCATCCATCCCGGCGGCCGTAGCATCCTGGACAAGGTGGAGTCCAAGTTGGAACTCACCCAGGAACAGTTGGTTCCCGCGCGGGAAACGCTGAGGGAATACGGGAACATGAGCAGCGCTACTGTGCTGTTCGTCCTGAAGTACATGCTTGAACGGTCGGTCAGCGAACGTGAGGAAAGGATCTGTTCCATGGCGTTCGGCCCGGGCCTGACAGTTGAAACGGGACTCTTTACGCTGGTCTCGCCTGCGCTGTGAGTCCCTGGGGATCCCTACAAGAGAGGGATTTGGACGCCGTCGAGGAGATGGACAGGGAAGACTGCGACCCCAGGCGCCTCAACAGGACTTACGCCCGCTTCCCGGTGGTGAACAGGCTGCTTTCGGGGTGGCACCGGACGTATCGTCGACGACTTCGGCCGCTGTTGGCAGCCAATCGTGCGGTGTCATTGCTGGACATCGGATGCGGCAGCGGAGATGTGGCACGGAGCCTCGCGAAGTGGGCCCGACGGGATGGCTTCAGGCTCACAGTGACAGCGGTCGACCCGGATGAGAGAGCCTTCGCCTTTGCATCCCAAGCCCCTCGTATGGAGGGGGTCAGCTACCGTCAGGCGCACAGCTCAGAGCTCGTCGCGGAAGGCCGGACGTTTGACGTCGTCATCTCCAACCACATCCTCCACCACCTCGATCCCGCGCAACTTGCGGCGGTCCTCCACGATTCGGAGTTGTTGAGCCGGGGACTTTGCCTCCATAACGACCTCAATCGCAGCAATATCGCATACTTCTTGTTCCTGGCAGGATTTTGGCCTTTGGGCGTGGGCTCGTACATCTGCGGGGATGGTTTGACGTCCATCAGGCGCAGTTACACCGCGGCGGAACTGAAAGCAGCAGTCCCGGCCCCATGGACCGTGGAACCAAACGGACCGTGGCATCATCTCCTTGTCCATGCTCTTCCCCAGGCCCTTACCGAACACCGCGGGGAGAACCGTGTCTGACGTTGTGATTGTGGGGGCCGGCCCTGTGGGCCTGTTCATGGGCGTCCTGCTGCTTCAACGGGGATACCAGGTCCGCATTTTGGAGCGTCGAAGGGGCAGGAGCAACCGTTCCCGCGCGATCGGAATCCACCCCCCGGCCTTGGCCGAGCTGGCGCGGGCTGGAGTTGCCGAGGAACTCATGGCTGCCGGAGTCCACATCCAGCGCGGCGTGGCTTACAGCCGGAGACGACGGGTGGCGGAGCTCGCGTTCGACGGCGACGCTGCGTTTCCCTTCATCCTTGCCGTCCCGCAGACGTTCACCGAGGAAGTTCTGGAGCTGGCGGTACGGGATCTGGATGCCGGCGCCATCGTCCGGGGTGTCGATGTCCAGGAGATCAACCACGGCGGCGAAACCTTACACGTTCGCGGGGTTTCACCTTCCGGGAGCCTGGAAGCAGATGCACGCTTGGTAATAGCCGCAGACGGAGCGCACTCAACCATCCGTCCGCACTACCTGCCGGCCTTGCCGTTCCGCAGCTATCCGGACTGTTACATCATGGGCGATTTCCCGGATGACACGGGGCATGGCGCCGACGCCGTGTTGTACCTGGAACCCGAAGGAATCGTGGAGTCATTTCCTCTGCCAGGAGGCATCCGCAGATGGGTCGTCAGGCTGGGCGCACCGCACAAGAACCCGACGGCGGCGGGGCTGGCCCACCTGGTCACGGCCAGGACCGGTGAGGTACTGGACACAGCCGGCAATTCGATGTTGAGCGCTTTCGAAGTACGTTCGCGGCTGGCTCAGCGCATGGTTCACGGCAGGGTGGTGTTGCTGGGGGATGCCGCTCACGAGATCAGCCCCATCGGCGGGCAGGGCATGAACCTTGGCTGGTTGGATGCTGCAGCTCTGGCCCCCATCATTGATGCATCCTTTCGGGGTGCCGACGTAGGACGCGATGTGGCAAATTTCGAGAAGTCACGCAGGAAAGCGGCGCTTCGCGCTTCACGTCAGGCCGGCCTCAACATGGCCCTGGGCAGACCGCTCCCGCCTCCCGCCATGTCGGCAAGGAACACGCTTTTCGCAAGCGCCCTGGCCATACCGGCAATTTCAGAACTGGTGGAGCGCCGCTTCACCATGCGTTAGGTATTTCCGGGGCGCTAGCTATTCCGGCGTCGTGTAGTAACAGTCGTACGTGTCCTGGCTGATGATCAGCCCATCACGCAGCTCGAAAACGGCAGTGCTCCTGGCGCGAATGGTATCGCCGCGGTCCCAGTGCGGAAGGTCAAGCAGCAAAGTGGCCGACCAGTTCATTTCAAGCACCACTCGGTTTTCCTGGCTCGTAGTGCGGACCACGTCAAAGCGCTGATCGGAGACAATGTCCTTGCTGTGGTCGGCGCCAGACAAGGTCTCGGCCAGGTTCCGCGTGGAGCCCGTCTTGGACAAGGCATGCGGCCACTCAGTGAGTATGAAATCGTCGGCCAGGAAGGGCCGCAGTTCAGCAGCTCCGCCGCCGGCTTCAACCGTTCGAACAAACCCGAGTACACAATCCAGAGGGGTGGAATCGATCATTCGTCGAGCCTAGCCCACCGTCGGGATTGCCTTCATCGCGTTAGGCTCACTGTATGACCCACCAACCTCACCCTGAGGCCACGAGCCCCGCCACGGACTATAACCCAACCCAGATACGGGACGCGGTCCGCAGGTTGCTTGATGCAGAAGCGCTTCCGTCCATCGTGCAGGCCGGGCACCCCGTGTTGCGCCAGCTGGCGGCCCCCTACGACGGCCAAATTGACGATGCCGAGTTGGCGGCCTTCCTGGAGCGCATGAAGGAAGTCATGCACGACGCCCCGGGTGTCGGATTGGCCGCTCCCCAGCTGGGAATCCCCTTGCAGCTGGCCGTTCTGGAGGACAAATATGAGGTGGACCCGGAGTCGGCGGCGGTGCGTCACAGGGAACCATTGGAGTTCTTCGCCATCGTTAACCCGCAGTACCGTCCCCTCGGAACAGAAACTGCCTCATTTTATGAAGGGTGCCTCTCCGTCAGCGGATACCAAGCTGTAGTGACGCGTCACCGGAACGTGGAGCTGCGCTACACCAATCCAGCAGGCGAGCCCGTGGAAGAGTGGTTCTCTGGGTGGCAGGCGCGAATCGTGCAGCACGAAACAGACCACCTTCAGGGCATCCTGTACCTGGACCGGGCCGAACTGCGCTCATTGTCCAGTAATGCTGAGCACTCCGCCCGCTGGTTCGCGCCGAACATTGATGAGGCACGACGGGCCCTTGGATTCCTTCCCTGAGGCGGAAACCGGACTGTATGGCTAGCCCTCCTTGCGGTTCACGTCCGTAGGAAGGTACTTTGCCCACCATCGGAGGATGTGATCAAAGCGCTGCCTGCGGTGATGAGGCGTCCCGGACCGTGACAACTCGTGATCTTCCCCCGGGAAGATGAGCAATGACGTCTCCACGCCTTGGGCCTTCAGCTGCGCGTAGTAGCGCTGACCCTGTTCCATGGGGCAGCGTAGATCATTCTCGCTGTGAATAACCAGAGTAGGTGTATCAACGCGGGAGACTACAGCCATGGGACTTTGGGCCGCCATCTGTTCCGGGGTTCCCCCGGTGTACTCGGTCCCGAAGAACCAGCCAATATCAGCGGAACCCGCAAAGCTGACAGGGTCCAGGAAACCGCGCTCTACAATCGCACCCTTGAACCTGTGATCGTGGGCGATGGTCCACGCGGTCAGATAGCCGCCATACGAACCGCCCATGATCCCCACCCGTGTTTCATCCAGGACGGCAAACGAAGCCAACGCTGAGTCCAGGAACGCGAGCACGTCCTGCATGTCCACTGTGCCCATGCGTTCCTTGATGGCACGCCCGTGGGCTTGTCCGTAACCGGAGGACCCGCGTGGATTGCACATGACAACTGCGTACCCGGCAGCTGCGTATACCTGCGCTTCGTCGAAGAAAGCGCCGGTGTATTGGGAGAAGGGGCCTCCATGGATGGTGAGCAGGACGGGATGTGGGCCAGGGCCATCAGGCAGCACCACCCAACCGTGAACGGGTTGTCCATCGGTGGATTCGGCTTCGAAGTCCAAGGGTTCCGTTACACGGGAGTTGTTGCGCAAGGCGGCTGAGAAGTCCGTGAGAAGGCGGATCTCTCCTCGTTCCAGTGACGCGACATCTCCCACCGTTGAGGCATCTGAGAAACTCACGGCAATTTCGCCGTTGGCGGCCACTGTTGCCCCGACAACTACACGGTTGCCATGGACCAGTGGGGTGATCCCGCCCTCCGCCGTGACGTCCAGCAGTTCGACACTTCCCAGCGCTGTGTTCAGCACCAGGACGCTGGCCGGCCCGCTGGGTTCCAGAGGTCCCGATACGTCCAAATGTTCAACGTCCGTCAGGGCCGCCGCTTCTCCCCCGGCGATAGGCATGACGTACAGAACAGCATTTCGAGCCACGAAGTCCTTGCCGGTGTCACCCAGGTCCTGGGCCACGTAAAACAACCACCGGCCGTCTGTGGAGGCACGCACGGCCGTGACAGTCTGCAGCTTTTGCTTGAAAGGTTCGACGGCGGTCGGCTGACCGCCGTCGGCGGCGACCCGATAGACAGCGGTGACGAGGTCGTCGTCGTGTCCTTCATGGAGGGCGGCAATGAAGTAAAGGTGGGTGCCGTCAGCTGAAAAGCACGGCGACTCGTGGTCCGAGTCACCGTACGTGACCTGCTTGGCAGTTGGAATCCCCGTCGCCGTCCTGGTGGGCTGTTCGTGGGCGGCCCTCCCCCGCGGAGCAACAGCAGGTTCACCGCCCAACTCCGGGACCTCAACGACGAAAAGTTGCTGACGCTGATCGGAGGTATAACCGACGCCGTTCTGCTTGTACTGGTTGACAGCGATAAGCCGGGCGTCCTCGGCGCCGGAACCGACGCCGTCGACCGTTCCGTAGCGCCCCTGCTCCGGCACCCGGGCCTCGAAGGCAATCCGGTGCGAATCGGGCGCCCACACGAAACCACCTACACCGGCGTGCTGGTCCGTGATGCGCTGCGGTTCACCGCCGGCTGCCTCCACTACGTACAGTTGCGGTTTGCCGTTCGGGTCACTCCGAAGGAAGGCCAGGACAAGTCCATCGGGTGAGAACGCCGGCGAACTGTCCCTGAAGCCGCGCGTGATGCGTCGAGGAAACTTGGTGGTGTCCAGGGGAACATTCCACAACTGGCCCACATAGCTGTCGGCGTCAAAGTCAGGCCTCGTGACGGATACCACCGCCTTGGTTCCATCGGGGTGGATTGCCGGGGCGGACACTGAGTTCAGCAGGTGCAATTGCTCGGGTTTCACGTTGGTGAGCCTAGCCCGGCTGCTCTGCACCCGGCACCTGACACTCCGTCCCGCCGTAGGATTGAAGCCATGTTGTCCGACGCCGTTGCTGCCCTCCGCTGTCCTGTTTGCCAAGGGACGTTCCAGCTCAGGGAAGGCCGGCAGCGAACTCTCGCCTGCGAGGCCGGGCACCTGTTCGACGCAGCCAAACAGGGTTACTTCAACCTGCTGACGGGCAAAGGCACGGTCTTCGAAGCAGATTCGGCGGACATGGTGGCAGCCCGATACAGGTTTCTGGAGGCCGGACACTACTCCGGCCTTGCCCAGGCCGTCGCCCAAGCAGCCGCAGGATCACTCCGACGTCCCGACGCGCTGGTTCTCGACGCCGGTACCGGCACGGGCCACTACCTCCAGGCTGTCCTTGGCCGCTCCAAGGTGGCCGGAATCGGTGTGGATATTTCCAAATTCGCCCTGAGGCGCGCCGCCCGGCTCAATCCGCAGGCCGCAAACCTTGTATGGGACATTTGGCGTCCGCTGCCCATGGCGGACAACACTGCGGATGTGGTGACGGTGGTCTTTGCCCCGCGTAACCCCGCCGAGTTCGCCCGGGTGCTCCGGCCCGGAGGCTCGCTGATCGTTGTGACGCCCAGGCCGGGCCATCTCGCCGAAATCGCAGCCCGGACAGGCATGCTCGGCATTGAAGAAGGCAAAGAGGAGCGGCTGATGGACTCCATGCGGGACCATTTCCTCTCAGGCGCCAGCCAGAGCCTCGATCTCCCCCTGACGCTCAGCGGACCGGAGGTAGCTGACCTCGCCTACATGGGTCCAGCCGGGCATCACCTTCAGCGCGGACAATTGGCGGAATTGACCGCGGTGGAAGGCTCCGTGGCCACCAGCGCGAAGTTCCGAATCAGCGAATTTACCGTGTCCTGACGTGGGACGGTACGTCGGGCTAGGATGGAGGAACAGTGACTGTGATCCCGCTCGCGGGATCCGGGACCAAGGGGGAAATGATGTTTGAATGGCTCGGCGAGAATTGGTGGGCCCTCTGGCTCACGGTCTTCCTCGCGTTCGCGGTGGTGGAGATGCTTACCCTCGACCTCTTCTTCATCATGCTCGGTGGTGGTGCCCTTGCCGGACTGATCGCCGACTTCGCGGGGGCCGATTTCTGGCTCCAAATCGTGATCTTCTCCGTGGTCTCCCTCCTAATGATCGTCTTTGTCCGTCCTGTCGCCATGAAGCACCTGCATAAGGGACCAGCCGAACAGCGCAGCAATATCGACCGGCTCATCGGTCAGTCCGCTCTCGTCATCGAAGCCGTGAGTGGAACCAGTGGACTGGTCAAGATCGGCGGCGACGTATGGAGCGCCCGCAGCACGGCCGGTGTTCTCGACGCCGGTTCGACAGTTCAGGTCACCAGGATCGACGGCGCGACGGCGGTAGTCGCCTCGCCTGCCGAGAACAGCCCGCGCTAAGGCGCGCCCTTGAATTTCAGCGGTTGCCGGCCCGGGCAGCCTGCCAGGGCCACGCCGCATCAAACCACGCAATTGGGGAATGAAGGAGATGTATGGACGGCTTAGGAGGAACAGCAGCAGCAATTGTGCTGATTGTTCTCGTCATTTTTGTCATCATCGTGTTGGTCCGCTCGGTAAGGATCATCCCGCAAGCCCGTGCCGGCGTCGTTGAACGCCTCGGCAAGTACCAGCGGACGCTCAACCCGGGGCTGACCATCCTGATCCCGTTCGTCGACCGGCTGCTGCCGTTGCTCGACCTGCGTGAACAGGTAGTTTCGTTCCCGCCTCAGCCGGTCATCACCGAGGACAACCTGGTGGTCTCGATTGACACCGTTGTGTACTTCCAAGTCACCGATCCCAGGGCAGCAACCTACGAGATCGCCAACTACATCCAGGCCGTGGAACAGTTGACCACTACCACGCTTCGTAACGTGGTGGGCGGGCTTAACCTCGAAGAAGCACTCACATCCCGCGACCAGATCAATGGTCAACTGCGTGGTGTCCTGGACGAAGCAACGGGTCGCTGGGGCATCCGCGTGTCCCGCGTCGAGTTGAAGGCGATTGATCCGCCCCACTCCATCCAGGACTCGATGGAAAAGCAGATGCGCGCAGAGCGTGATCGCCGTGCAGCCATCCTGACCGCCGAAGGCACCAAGCAGTCGCAGATCCTCACCGCAGAAGGCCAGCGCCAAGCTGCCATCCTCGCGGCTGAAGGTGACGCGAAGGCGGCCATCCTGAGGGCTGACGGTGAAGCCCAGGCCATCCAGAAGGTCTTCGACGCCATTCACAAGGGCAACCCGGACCAGAAGCTCCTTGCGTACCAGTACTTGCAGACACTTCCTAAGATCGCTGAGGGAAGCTCGAACAAGCTTTGGATCATTCCGAGTGAAGTCGGAGAGGCACTCAAAGGCATCGGCGGTGCCCTTGGAGGGAACAACGGGGACTCCCCCGCTGGCCTCTTCGGTGGAAATGAACAGACCAAGACCTCCGAGCCGGCGGGGACAGCGCAGCAACCGCGGCCGGCTGAGTAAACCAGCATTGCAGGGTCTCCGAGCGGTCAGCCATTCCGGCTGGCCGCTCGTTGTTTGTCCGCCTTTTTGAGTAGTGGGCGATGATCCGCGTATAATGGGATATTTGTCCGGCTGGTTCAGCGTGGATGGAACATTAAAGCTTGGCCAGGCGTTGCAATTAGTGATGCAAGGTGTGCAGAAGTAGTCCGTAAGGATCGTGAAAACGGCTTACGGCTAGCGCGGGGTTCCTGCTCCGCGAACAGACAGAGGGAGTAATCATGAGCGATCGCAGCCTGCGGGGTATGCGTCTTGGCGCCCAGAGCATGGAAACAGAATCCGGCGTTGAACCGGCACCGCGCCAGCGGGTCGAGTACCGTTGCGAGGACGGCGAGCAGGTCTTCGTGACCTTCTCCTCCGAGGCCGAAATTCCCCCCGTTTGGGTTTCCAAGACCGGCAAGGAGGCGCTGCTGGTTGATGGCGAGCGTCCTGTGGATGCAAACGAGAAAGCTGTCCGCACCCACTGGGACATGCTCCTGGAACGCCGCAGCCTCCCCGAGCTGGAGCAGATCCTCGAGGATCGTCTGAACATCCTGCGTGAGCGCCGTGGAGAGCGCCGCTCCGCTTAGTCGGCCATGGACACAAGAAAGGCCGGGTCCGGTTTCCCTTTGGGAACCGGACCCGGCCTTTCTGCTTGATAAAGGTAACGAGCTACTTGGCTACGGCAGGCGACTTGCGGGTGAGCTTTGCCCAACGTGCCGCGAGTCCCCATTTGGTGACGTTGATCATGGCTTCCACCACAATGTTGCCGCTCATCTTCGATGCCCCGAGTTCGCGTTCAACGAACGTGATGGGGCGCTCCTCGATGCGGAGGCCAAGCTTGGCAACGCGCCACGCGAGGTCAACCTGGAAGCCGTAGCCAACCGACTCGACCTCGTCCAAGTTGAGTGCTTCCAGAGTGCTGCGTCGGAAAGCACGGTAGCCGCCGGTGACGTCCTTGATCTTGACGCCCAGCATAATGCGGGCATAGGTGCTGCCGATACGGGAGATGGCCTGGCGGTAGAGCGGCCAGTTAACCACACTCCCGCCGGGAACCCATCGTGAGCCCATTGCAAGGTCTGCCCCGTCCTTGACGGCGTCCAGGAGAAGCGGCAACTGCTCCGGCTTATGTGAACCGTCAGCGTCCATTTCCACCAGGACGTCATAGCCTGCGGCCAGTCCCCACTTGAAGCCGGCGATGTACGCGGCTCCCAGGCCTTCCTTGCCCTTGCGATGCAGTACATGCACCTGGCTGTCCTTTGCGGCGAAGTCGTCGGCAAGCTTTCCCGTGCCGTCAGGGCTGTTGTCGTCGACCACCAGGACATCGGAATCGGGCACTGCTGCGCGCAGTCGACCCAATGTCACGGGGAGCGATTCCAGCTCGTTGTAGGTGGGAATGATCGTCAGGACACGCAAGAAGAGGCCTTTCCTTGATGGAGCGGTCAGTGTGCCGGAGCAGCCTTACGGCTGGCGTTCTGGCGCAACTCTCCATTATAGGACGACGGCAAGGACTCATTTGGCGGCTGTGGCGCCGGACACATGGTCGCAGGCAGTGGCGGGGCGCTGGCGGGCAGGTCCACAAGCCCGGGACCAGTGGCGTCGGAGGACGAAACCGCAAACGCACTGTTTTCCGGGTCGCTGTGGACCTGCCCACTCATCTGCCGCCACCATGAATGCGCTCCGGCCACGACCGGACCACCACGCTACGGCCACAGCCTCTGCGTTGATTGTCCGTTGAGCCTCAATGCTACGGACTCACCTTAGGGTGTCAACCGGCCAATGACCTGCGGTTTCGTCTGTCGTCGCAGATCAGGCGGCACTGTGCCGATGGAAATTCCTGCTTTACACCCTGAGCGATTCGTGGGCGAACAGCTCATGTCCCTCGCGGACCGTCTGCAGGCAACGGGGATCGCTGCCGGTGTCCAGAGCAGGCAGAAGGGGCGTCCGCGCCCGGGGGTCCGTGCTCCATGACTGTACTCGGCTATCAGCCACCTGGACCATCAGTTCGTCCACTTCCCAGACGGCGAAACTCGCAGGTGCCCCCGGCACCAGCTGGCCCATCAGGGGGTTCCGGTGCTTGGTGGCCCGCCACCCCGCACGTGTGTGGCCCAAGAACGCGGCACGAGCCGAAATTCTTTGCTCCGGGTTGCTGTGCTCCAGGCAGGCTCGTACGCTCGACCACGGGCGGAGAGGCGTGACTGGGCTGTCGCTGCCGAAAGCGATAGGCACGCCGCTTGCGTAGAAGGATGCAAAGGGGTTCATCGTTTGGCTGCGGCCACCCAAACGCTGCTCGTAGAGGCCGCCTGAGGCACCCCATGCGGCGTCGAAACCAGGCTGAACGCTGACCGACACGGAGTACTTGGCCAGCCGATCGATGGCGGACTGGTCTGCCATCTCCACGTGCTCAAGGCGGTGGCCGGCTGCCCGGATGCGCTGCTCCCCCACTTCGTCGGCTGCTGCATCCAGTGCGTCCAGTACTGCGCCCAGTCCGGCGTCACCTATGACGTGGAAGCCTGCCTGGACCCCCAGAAGGGACGTGGATATCAGGTGCTTGGTGGCATCGTCCACTGAAAGGTACAAACTCCCGCGGTGGCCCGGTGCGTCGGCGTAGTCGTCCAGGAGGGCCGCCGTGCGGGAACCGATGGAACCGTCCATGTTGAGGTCACCGGCCAGACCCAGAACCTCGGTACCCAAGGCGTCCAGTATGGCCTGGGCGTGCTCCTCCGACGTCGCCAGCTCGCCCCAATAAGGGAGCACCTCGGGCTTGTCTCCGTGGCGGTTCCACGAGGCGGCCATCCTCAGGTCTTCGGATCCGCAAATGTGTGGTGCGGACATCTCGGCCATGGCTACATATCCATGGGACGCGGCCTCCTGCAGGGCCTGCTCCTGGTACCCGCGCCTTTCGGACTCCGGGAACATCCGCGCCGTCAACCGGGATGCGGTGTGTGCTGCCCGCACCACGCGTGCGACTCCGGAGAACCCGTCGAGGCCATTCAACCCTGCGGCCGCGGCCAGCGAGGAGGACACAAGGGCTGAGTGGACGTCGATGCGTGAAAGATAGACGTGCCGTCCACCGGATGCCCTTTCGAGCTCTTCAAGGGTAGGGAGCACAGGATTTTCCCACGCGGTTTCATCCCAACCGTGGCCCAGGACTGTGCCCGTACCGCCGGCGGAGGCAACGGCGTCGAGCAGTTCCTTGGCCGAACGCACCGCTGCGAGCTTCAGACCGGACAGGGCAAGGCCTGTCTCCGTCAGGTGTGCATGTGAGTCCACGAATCCGGGCGCAAGGAGGGCACCCCGGAGATCGATGATGTCCATGGATGAGTCAGCGATGGAGGTGGCTGCCTGCTCGGAGCCCACCCAGGCTACGGTGTCGCCGTCCACCACCATGGCGGTGGCAAAGGGGTCGGCTGCGGTATAGATCGAACCGTTGCGATACATCGTGACCTTGCGGTACTTGGTGTTGTGGTCTTGGCCGGCTGGCACGCCTGGCTGGTTCATGCGTTGTGCTCCTCGAGCGTTGAAAACTGTCAATCAGGGAAGGGACGCGCTAAGCCACCGTGGAGTAAGCCACCACGCCGCGGCGGACCAAGTCAATGGATTCACGGCAGATGCGGGCCAAACGCGGGTCCAGTTGCGGGATCTTGGCCAGCTGGTCAAGGAGGTCCACCACTTGCTTCGCCCAGCGCACAAAGTCTCCGGCCGCGAGGTCCGTTCCGCTGAGCACGTCCTGAAGGTGGCGCCCCTTGGCCCACTTGTACATGGGCCACATCAGTCCGAGTTCCGGTTCGCCCGTCAAAGGCAGCCTGTTGCGTTCCTCGGTGTCTTCCAGCTGCGACCATTCACGGATGACGATGTCTATGGCCGATTCCAGTGAGACGCTAGGCATCTTGGGCCGCAGCCCGCGGTCTTCCCGTTTGGCCTGGTAAACCAAGGTGCTGGCAAACGAAGCCAGTTCGGCGGCATCGAGGTCGTTGATGGCGCCCCGCCGAACAGTCTGGGAGATGAGCAGGTCCTTCTCTCCATAGATCCGGCGCAGCCGTTGCCCATCGGTGCTGATGGTGACATGTCCGGCGTCGCTGGTTTCCAGGTAACCGTAAACCGAAAGAACATCGCAGACGCGGTCGAACGTCTTGGCAATGGTGTTGGTTCTGCCTTGGATCTGCCGGACCAGGCCGTCGGTCTCCCTGCGCAGTTTCCACCAGCGCTCCGACCACCGTGCATGGTCTTCGCGTTCGCTGCACCCATGGCATGGATGAGCACGCAGTGCCCGGCGAAGATCTGCGATTTTCTTCTCTTGATCCGGCAGGCGGGCGCCGAGCCCGAAGTCTTCGTGCCTGCTGTTACGGCGGCTTTGGGGAGCGTCCTCGCTGATGGCGTGCCGCATGGAGGAAGCGAGGTCCCTGCGGGCTTTGGGAACCTTGGCATTGAAGGATTTCGGAATGCGGATACGTGTTATCGGTGACACGGGACCATCGAGGTCATGGACACCGATGCGTCGCAGCTGGTTGTCAGAGGTGAGCACGGAGGGGCGTGGTTCCCGGGCATTGGGGTCCACCTCCAGCACAACGGCATGACCGGCCAGTCGACCGCTGTAGATGCTGATGACGTCGCCGGGGATCAAGCGTGTGAGGGAATCAGCAACATGGGATTTCCGGGCGCGATGGTGGTCGCGGGCAGCGAAATTCTCGGCATCACTGAGTTCACGCCGGAGCTTTGCGTACTCGGTGAAGTCGCCCAGGTGGCACTCCATGGACTTGGCGTAGCCCGCCAGCGACTCTTCACGCCCACGCACCTGCCGTGCAAGGCCCACCACTGAGCGGTCAGCCTGGAACTGGGCAAAGGAGGACTCTAGGATTTCGCGTGCCCGGACCCGTCCGAACTGGGCAATCAGATTGATGCTCATGTTGTACGTAGGCCTGAAGCTGGAGTTCAGGGGGTACGTGCGCCGGGAGGCGAGTCCGGCTACGGCGGCCGGATCAGTACCCGGCTGCCACAGCACAACGGCATGGCCTTCGACATCAATGCCTCGACGTCCCGCGCGGCCTGTGAGCTGGGTGTACTCCCCCGCAGTGATGTTGACGTGAGCTTCGCCGTTGAACTTTTCCAGCTTTTCCAGCACCACGCAGCGTGCAGGCATGTTGACACCAAGGGCCAGTGTTTCGGTGGCGAAGACTGCCTTGACCAAGCCGTCGGCAAAGAGCTTCTCCACTACTTCCTTGAACGTTGGAAGCATGCCTGCGTGGTGGGCCGCGAAGCCCCTGACAAGGCCGTCGCGCCAGCCCCAGAATCCGAGGACGTCGAGGTCGTCAGCGGGAATCTCGTGGCTCGCCTCGTCCACCCGCTGGGCAATGATCTGCTGTTCACGTTCGGTGGTCAGCCAAAGTCCCGATGCCGCGCACTGCGCTACGGCAGCGTCACAACCTGCCCTGGAGAAAATGAAGGTAATGGCGGGCAGAAGATCCTGGCGCCTGAGGCTCTCAATGACCTGGGGGCGGCTGGCCTTCCGCACCGGACTGCGCTGCTCGGATTGCTGCCGCTCATCGCGGTACCGGTCCTGGCGCCGACGACTCCGGCCACCATGGCCAAATCGGCCATTCATGTTCATCCGGCTCTCTGAGCGCGCCATGGCCAAGAGGTCCGGGTTCACTTCGAACTCGGGGCCGGTGACTGCCTGGCGGACTGTGTTTGCGGACATGCGCTTGGCTGCGGGACGTCGTCGATCAGTAGGGGCCGGCTCGGTCAGTACCTCGTCCGCTTCGGAAAGATCCGGCACTTCGGTTTCCCGTGCACCAGGTGCCTGGGGCGCAATCTCGTCGAAGGTCGTGTCGCCGGCAAAGAGATCCACAATTTCCCGGCCCACCATGACGTGCTGCCAAAGGGGTACAGGACGGTGTTCGGAGACGATGACGTCCGTATCGCCCCTGACCGTATCCAGCCAGGCGCCGAACTCTTCCGCATTGGAAACTGTGGCACTCAGCGAGGCAACCTGCACTTCGCTGGGCAAGTGGATGATGACTTCTTCCCAGACGGCGCCGCGGAATCGATCTGCCAGGTAATGAACTTCGTCCATCACCACAAACCCCAGGTCGCCAAGGGTTTCAGAATCGGCGTAAAGCATGTTTCGAAGAACTTCGGTGGTCATGACCACTACGGGAGCTTCTCCGTTGATGGTGGTGTCACCTGTCAGCAAGCCAACGTTCGCGGGTCCGTATTTTGCCGCCAGTTCCGAGTACTTCTGGTTGCTCAGGGCCTTGATGGGCGTGGTGTAAAAGGCCTTAAGTCCCCGTTCCAAGGCCAGGTAGATCGCGAATTCGCCAACGATCGTCTTACCAGCGCCGGTGGGGGCCGCCACCAGAACGCCGCGGCCTTCCTGGAGCGACCTGCACGCCTCACGTTGGAAGTCGTCCAGGTCAAAGTCCAAGGTACGGGCGAACGCGCCCAAGTAAGTTTTCGACTCAGCTGCCCGCTGGGCTGCCGCCTGATAACGGTCTGATGGTGATGAAGACCCGGAAGTGGAGGACATGCATCAAGCCTAGTGGCCCAAGGTCTAGAGATTCTCCAGATCCGTGGCCGGGGTTGCGATGTCTGCAGTGGCCTCGGTCTCAGCTGCCCGCTTGATGGCACGGCGCTCACGGCGCCGGTCATTCAGGACGCAGACGCCGATGGCCGCGAAGAACAGGAGCAGCATGGGCGCCGCGAGGTAGAACATGCTCATGGCGTCAGCGCCCGGAGCTGCCATCGCAGCGAACAAGCACACTAGGAAGATGGTGATTCGCCAACTTTTGATGAGCTGTTTGCCCTTGACTATTCCCGCGAGGTTCAATCCAACCAGCACCACGGGCACCAGGAATGCGATACCAAAGGCCAGAAGGAGCCGGAGGACAAAGGCCAAGTAGATTTCAGCGCTGATGAAGTTTGACCCGCCCACCGGAGTGAAGTCGGTCAGCACGCGAACGGCATTGGGCAGCACCAGCCAGGCAAGCAGGACACCGCCGATGAACAGCGGGACCGCTGCTGCCACGAAGGACAGTGCGAGGCGCCGCTCCTTCTTGTGGAGCCCAGGCACTATGAAGGCCCAAAGTTGGTAGATCCAGACAGGGCTTGCCAGGATCACACCGAGAAAGACCGATACCTGAACCATGAGGTCGAACGAACTCGCGACGCCATCAAAGTTCAGCGTGGCAGCGCGTCCCTCTTTTTCATTGAGGTCCTTGATCGGCTTGATCAGTGCTTCCAGGAGGGGCTGGTAGACGATGAAGCCCACCACTGTTCCCAGAATGACGCCGATTGCAGCCTTGAAGAGCCGGTTTCGCAGCTCCTTGAGGTGGTCCAGGAGCGCCATCCGGGCTTCGGGGTTGGCCTTGCGCCCCTTCGTTTCTACCACTTCTCTTTAGACGCGGGTGGAGGGCGGTACGTCAGTCTCGCCGTTGTTCTTGGTCTTGACGTCCGGGTGGCCTACTACCTTGCCTTCTACGGCGTCGGAAGCGTCCTGGGAGTCCTTCGCCTCGGAAGAACCATCCTTCTTCATTTCCCGGACTTCAGACTTGAAAATACGCATCGACTGCCCAATGCTGCGCGCCATGGACGGCAGCTTCGGCGCTGCAAAGAGCACCAGAGCCAGGACGATGATAATGATGAGATGCCAGCCTTCGAGCCTCATGTGGGGAGGTCCTTTCCTTTTGGATACATCCTACGTCTATCTGATTTCAATGTCGTGCAGGGATTGCGGCTGACCGCGCTCGGCTTTGCGCTTGACGCGCCGTTGACGGCGAACTTCCTGGCGGAAGGCTTTGGCCGTCAGGTAATCATGACGCATCTGGTCCGGGGAGGCAAAAATTGCGGATCCCGGTTCTGGCCGGGGATTCGCGCCGTCAACGTCGGAGGTTTCCACGACAGGTGAGAGATTGCTGAATCGTTTACCCGCAGCAGCCAGTTCATGAACAGTTGACATGAATTTTCGGTACAAGCGATAGCCCAGTGTCAGGTGAAGGAGCAACGAAAGGGCTATAAGCGCGATCCACAACAGGATCCAGAACCACCAAGGCATTTGAGTAGTCTAGCCAGCCTTGGTGCCCGAAGGTGAGTCGTACTGCACCAGGGCCGCGTCAACCCACGCACGGCTTTCCTGCCGCAAGGTCCCGGGTTCGAGGATTCGAACGGATCCCCCATGCTGCGAAACAAACATCGGCAGCCACTCCGGATTGCCAAACCTCACTTCGGCGAGCAATCCGCCGTCGGGCAGTTGGGCCGTGCGTTCGGCGTAGTAGTCGTCAGCCAGTCCGGCACCCTGTCGCGTCAGCTGGAGGATCACCAGCACGTCGTCGTCTCCAGGAGTGAACAACCTGGCCGGAAAATCCTGCTCTGCAGTCGCAGCGCCGGACACGGGCCGACCATTGCTCTCCAAGGTTTCCACCCTGTCCAGCCGGAAGTTCCTGATGCCGGCCTTGCTGTGGCAGTAGGCCTCGAAGTACCACGTATTGTCCAGCGAGTAGAGCCGCAGGGGGTCCACGTCACGCTCGGTTACTTCGTCGCGTTGCAACGAGAAGTACCTGAGCCTCAATTGCTGACCTTCCCTGATGGCTCTGGTTATGGCAGCGAAAGCCTGTGACTGTTCAGGCGCCACCGATTGGCCGGACACGGAACCGGCCAATCGTGCTGCCTGCCCGGCAGCACCCGTCAGCTTGATGGTGACGGATTCCAAGGCGCTGCCGGACTCATCTTCTGTCAGGCCTGCCAGCGCCGGCAGATCGCCCAGCATGGCCAGGCCGGTCAGTAGTGCGGCCGCTTCGTCCTCGCTGAAACGCACGGGACGATTCAAATCCAGGTGCTCGGAGATATACACGTGATCGTTCTCCCACTGGATGTCCAGCAGGTCATCCGGATATCCCTCGGGCAGGCCGGAACAGATCAGGATCTTCAGGTCGTCAATCAACGCCTTGCGGCTGATGCCAAAATGATCAGCCACCTGCTGGATATGCAGTCCTTGATGGTGGACCAGAAACGGCACCAGCTGCAGCATCCTGGACAATTGGTCTTCGGACGTGCGCTTGCGTGCCCGGGGCGCGCGTCCCGCTTCCGGAAACTCAACGGGTATCGGGGAAACGTCATCAAAGTTTGCGGCTGCTTGGAGGCGGCGTACGACGGCGGAGCGCAGTTCCGCGGGTCCGGTCACCTTGACGTGGGGCCCGTAGGATGCCAACTCTTCTGCTAGTTGCTCAGGATCCCGGAAATCCACAGATATGCGGTCCCGGCTGCGTTCATCAGGGTCCGTTTGGATGAAAGCAGCCCTTTTGCGGAGGGCAAGCAACCTGTCCTTTTCGACGACCAAGGTGGCCCGCTGAACGGGAAGCTCGTTGAGGGCGTCCAGCTCAGCCCGGGCGTTGAAACCCTCCGGCGGAAGGAAACTGCCCGAGGTGTCCACGCTCACTGCTGTGGTCATCCGGGAAAGCCTGAAGAGCCTCTTGGCGTCCCTCCCCCGGTCCAAGCCCACGAGGTACCACTGGCCGAAGCGGCTGCCCAGTCCCCAAGGCTCCACTTCGCGGACTTCTTCGCGCCCGGTACTGACCGCGAGGTAGCCGAAGCGGACCGGGTGCTTGCCGTGCATGGCTGCAACGACGTCGTCGAAAGCTTGTCCGGCGGGTTTGATCCGGGGCTGGACCCCTGCTGGGAGGTCCACATCCGTGAAGCCTCCGGCTGCCTGCAGCTTGCGGACGGCGTTGGCGGCTGCGGTTCCCAGCGCTGCGCGTTCCCACAACTGTGCAGCGAGCAGCAGCACGGTGCTCTCTGCAGGCGTCAAACTCACATCGGGCAGCCGGTTGGAGTCCTTGCCAATGCGGTATCGGGTGGAGGCGGGGTCGTCGGCGCCGAAGTTTTGCGGATCCGTCAAGGTCTCGATCTCGAAGCCAAAGTGCTTCAGGTCAACTTTGTCGCGCTCGAACATCCGTCCAAAGGCGACATCGTTCTCCGCCGAATCGTGGTAAACCTTTTCGCGCAGCACGGCACGTGGGAGGCCCACTTTGGTATTGAGCAAAGCAAGGAGGAGATTCAACAGGCGTTCAGTGCGGGATGCGGACACGCTTGCTACGTTACTAAAAACCTGCGGGAAAGCAGCAAGGCGCGTCACCGACCGGCAAAACCGGAAGGTAACGCGCCTTGCGAAAAGCCAAAGTCCTAGCGGACGGCTACGAGGTCAACCACGAAAATCAAGGCCTCATTGGGCTTGATTGCTCCACCGGCGCCGCGTGAGCCGTAAGCCAGCTCCGAGGGGATTTCCAGGCGACGGCGGCCGCCGACCTTCATGCCGAGCAGACCCTGATCCCAGCCCTGGATGACTTGGCCGACGCCTACGCGGAAGTCGAGCGGAGCGCCGCGGCCCCAGGAAGCGTCGAATTCTTCGCCCGTGGACCAGGCAACGCCGACGTAGTGGGTGGACACGGTGTCCCCGGCCTTGGCCTCGGTGCCGGTGCCTTCAATGAGATCCGTGATGACAAGGTCCGTGGGGACGTCGCCTTCGGGGAAGTCGATTTCGGGCTTGGTGCGGTCGAAGTCACGCTGACCAAATGACATGGTTGCTCCTTAGGTGAGAAAAGAAAATATGTCAGGAACCAGCCTAAGCGAGTGCCTGCCTATCCTGCTGGCGTTACTTGACGCCCAGGATGTCCACGACGAACACCAGGTGGCCCTTGGCTTCGCCCTGACCTGCCTCGCCATACGCGAGGTCCTGGGGGATGACCAGGAGGACGCGGGAACCTACGGTCTTGCCTTCCAGGCCCTGGGTCCAGCCCTTGATGACGCCGGAGAGCGGGAAGCTTGTAGGCTCGCCGCGATCAAAGCTGGAATCGAACTTCTTGCCGTCGGAAAGGTTGACGCCCACGTAGTTGACGGTAAGCGTGTCGGTGGCCTTGACTGCCGCGCCGGATCCCTTGATAAGGTCCTGGGCGATCAGCTGAGTGGGAGCTGCGATTCCCTCAACCGAGATCTCCGGGATGCCCTTGTCGTTTTCCTTCACGGTGGGGAGTCCCGCGGGAGGCGTAACAGTTTCACCTTCAGGCTTTTCCAGCACCGGGGCTGCATCCTTGGCGGCAACCAGTTTGAAGACGATCAGCTGGGTGGATGCTGCGGCAGCACCAGTGGCAGTGCCGGGCACAGCAAAGGCAACATGCGAACCGACCTTGGCGCCGACAAAGGCGTTGTAGATCAGCGCGTTTTCGGATTTGAGCTGGTCCGTAAGCTCAAGTTGCTGGGGCTCGGCCGCGTACGCATCTTCCAGGGTCTTGCCGTCAGTGCCATCCAATGCGAGATACGCCAGCTCCGCCGTCTGTCCAGCCTTGACGGGTTCACCGTCACCTTCGTTGACAACCTTGACGGTGGGTTCGGTCACGGCGAGGGGCTTGGAGAATTCAATGCCGGGCGCTTTGTCATTGCCGTTATCCGTAACTTTCACGGAGTCGAGCTTGGCGACTTCGCCTGCTGACTGGCTGGTGGGCTCAGCGGCCGGAGTGCTTCCGCCTCCGCACGCGGTGATGAGCAGCAGGGCGGGAAGTAGAATTGCTAGGAGTCGACGCACAAAAAGACACTTTCGTCGGGGCAAAGGGACACTCGGAAAGACGCGTAGCGCATCCAAGCAAGGTGTATCTCGGGAAGAGACCACTATCCAGAATAGCCCGTGAAGCTGGGAGCCAGCTTATAAGGCCCGTCAGCCCATGGAGTCCAGGAGGGCATCCACCCGTTCGTCAACGCTCCGGAACGGATCCTTGCAGAGGATGGTCTGGTGTGCGCGGTCGTTGAGTTTCAGGTGTACCCAGTCAACTGTGTAGTCGCGGCCAAGCTCCTGTGCCCTGCGCACAAAGTCTCCCCGCAGTTTTGCGCGCGTTGTCTGTGGCGGGGCATCCACAGCATCCTTAACGTCGGTTTCAGTGACCAGCCTGCGTGCTTGGCCGCGCGCCTGCAAGAGGAAGAAGATGCCACGTTGCCGCGAGATGTCATGGTAGGTGAGGTCCAGTTGGGCAATGCGTGGTGAATCAAGACTGAGGTCATGGCGGCGCATGTAGCCATCCATGAGCTTCTTCTTGATGGCCCAATCAACTT
This sequence comes from Arthrobacter sp. GW822-FHT05G07, assembly GCF_058799755.1. Classification (NCBI taxonomy): domain Bacteria; kingdom Bacillati; phylum Actinomycetota; class Actinomycetes; order Micrococcales; family Micrococcaceae; genus Arthrobacter; species Arthrobacter sp. GW822-FHT05G07. Next base: position 305,747 of record NZ_JBXALT010000005.1, read on the forward strand.
CGGTGTCGATGGTGCTGGTGTCGCCGCTCTCAATGGCATCCAGGGTCCGCTGCCACAAGTCCAGGATGAGCGGAACGTGGGCGTTGTGGGCACCGTTTGTGGCCACGAAATCGGTGACTTTGTTGAGATACTCGCGCTGGATGTCAAGTGCGGTGAGCTGCCGTCCGTTGGCCAACCGTACCAATGCGCGGCCCGTCAGGTCGTGGGAAATTTCGCGGATGCTTCGGATGGGGTTCTCCATGCGCATGTCCCGCATGATGACGCCGGCCTCGATCATGCGCAGGATGAGGTCCACCGTGCCGACCTTGAGCAGCGCGGAAGTTTCGGACATGTTGGAGTCCCCCACGATCACGTGGAGGCGGCGGTAGAACTCTGCGTCCGCGTGCGGTTCATCGCGGGTGTTGATGATGGGCCGGGACCGGGTGGTCGCAGAGGAGACGCCCTCCCAGATGTGGTCGGCCCGTTGAGAAAACGCGAACGTGGCACCGTGCGGGGTCTTCAAGACCTTGCCGGCACCCGCGATCAGTTGCCGGGTGACCAGGAAGGGGATCAGGATCTCGGCAAGGCGGGAGAACTCTCCACGCCGCGGTATGAGGTAATTCTCGTGGCTGCCATAGGAGTTACCAGCTGAATCGGTGTTGTTCTTGAAGAGATAAACCGTGCCATTGAACCCCTCCGCGGCCAGCCTTGCCTGGGCCTCATCCACGAGGTCGTCCAGGATCAGTTCGCCCGCCCTGTCATGGGCAATGAGCTGTGCAAGGTCATCGCACTCTGCGGTGGCGTACTCAGGGTGGGAGCCCACATCCAAGTACAGCCTGGAGCCGTTGGTCAGGAAGACATTGGATGACCTGCCCCAACTGACCACTTTGCGAAAGAGGTAGCGTGCCACTTCTTCGGGTGCCAAAGGGCGGGAATCGGGGCTGGAATAGGAAATTCCAAATTCCGTTTCAATGCCAAATATCCGCTTATCCATCTCAGCTCTCCTCTGTGAGCAACCGGGTCATGTCTTCCGGAAGCAGCCGTCGGAACGCCCTGCGGGATCCGCGGTTGCTTTCCGAATCGCGGTAAAGAACGGCGGCTTCCACGGCGGCAGCGGGCAATTCTTCAACTTCCTTGTTGGTGGCGAGGGCACGAAGTGCCAATTGCATGGCCCCCGCCAAGTTGAGCTCCGGCTCCCAAGCCCCGTTGACGACGTCGGAAATTTGGTCAGCAAGTCCGCCCATGACCACGAAGCCGTTCTCATCGGCGATTGATCCATCGAAGGTGAGGCGGTACAGGTGGTCCTGTTCCTGCGTGACGCCGACTTCGGCCACTGCCAATTCCACCTCGAACGGCTTCTGCTCGGCCGTGAATACAGCTCCGAGGCTTTGAGCATAAACGCTGGCCAGGCCCCGGGCCGTCACGTCCTCGCGATCGTAGGAGTAGCCGCGAACATCTGCGTAGCGGACGCCTGCTTGTCTGAGGCTCTCAAATTCGTTGTACTTGCCCACTGCGGCGAAGGCGATTTTGTCGTAGATTTCACCGATTTTGTGCAACGACGGCGAAGGGTTCTCCGCGATCAATGCGATGCCATCGGCGCAGCTGATGACCACCACAGAGCGCCCGCGTGCGATGCCCTTGCGTGCGAAGTCCGCACGGTCCTTCATCAACTGTTCGGGAGAGACATAAAACTGCTGTGTCATGTCAGGCCTCCCGTCCGGCGACGGCACGCGATTCAACGATTGCGCCGGCGATCGCAGCCAGGTCCCTCTCAGGGACACGTCGGTTGCCGGAGCGGTTGACCGTGTAGACCACCGGCCATAGTTGCCGGACGGGGTCGGGGCCACCGGTGGCGGAGTCGTCGTCGGCAGCATCGTAGAGCGCCTCAACGGCCACGGATATGGCGTCCTCCTCAGACAAGTTCGGCTTCCACAGTTTCTTCAGCGCTCCCCGTGCAAACACCGAACCGGAGCCAACGGAGTGATGCTCCTGTTCTTCATAGCGGCCGCCTGTGACGTCGTACGAGAACAAGCGGCCCACGCCTGCCACCTGGTCGAAGCCTGCGAACAACGGAATGACCGCCATCCCCTGCATTGCCATGGGCAGGTTTCCGCGGATCATCGCACCCAGGCGGTTGGCCTTGCCCACGAGGCTGAGCAGCGTGCCCTCGATCTTTTCGTAGTGCTCCAGTTCAACTTGGAAAAGCCGTGTGATGTCGATTGCCAAGCCGGCGGTGCCTGCTATGCCCAGCACGGAGTACTCGTCGGCAGGAAACACCTTCTCGATGTGACGGCTGGCGATGATGTTGCCCATGGTGGCCCGGCGATCCCCGGCCATCAACACACCACCGGCGTAGGTCAAGGCCACGATGGTGGTGGCATGCGGCGACGACGGCACTGTGCCGGCGGGTAACAATTGATTGAACGGTAGGAGTTCGGGACGCGAACGTTGAAGATGCTCCGTGAAAGAAGACGTTGCCTGGGTGGCCAGGGGGCCGGTTGATGGGTCCTGCATTGCTGCACTCCTTCGACTCTGCGTTCCGATGCCCGGTGGCCTCACGCCTACCGGGCAGTACCTGCGGGGGTGGGTCCTGTTACTGGCCGCCCTTTTGGACAAACGCCCTGACGAATTCTTCAGCGTTGGATTCCAGAACGCCGTCGATTTCGTCAAGAAGGTCATCCACTCCCTGCGTCGCCTCCGAGGCCTGTGCCTCGGGTGCTGCCGGGGGTGCCTCCGGTACATCCACCTCGGTCTCGGTTTCCCGGGACTGTGGTTGTTGCTGCTCCTGTGCTGCCATTTTCTTTCTCCCTACTGTCAGTCCCCTGTTGACGGAGACTTCCTACTGCCATAGTGCCACGCTGCGGGCTGCTGCGCGTGGCTTTGCGGGGGCACGAATCTCCCTGTGGCTGCCACTCTTCAGCTCCTCGCCGGAGGCGGGTTCCGGCCCATCAATTCGGACAGGAAAGTGCCGGCGTCCTCATGCCGGTCGAAAAGGGCGCCGGTGAGTGCCTGGGTTCCCCGCAGGGGTTCGCGCGTGGGTACCCGCTGCAGTTTCCCCAGCCCGGGAACATCGAAGATCACCGAGTCCCAACTGGCGCCGACAACGTCCTTTCCGAACTTCGAAACGCACCGGCCGCGGAAGTAAGCGCGGGTATCCGACGGCGGTTCGGCGACCGCCCGGGTGATGTCGCCGTCGTCGACTATGCGCGTCATCCGGTCCCTGGAGAGCAGCCTGTAGTAAAGGCCTTTCTCCGGCCGGATATCCGACCACTGAAGGTCCACCAAGCCGAGCCGGGCGTCGTCCCACGCCAGTCCGTCCCGGTGGCGGTAACCTTCCAGAAGCGATTTCTTGGCCACCCATTCAACCGACGAGGCAGCGGCATCAGGATCAGTGCCCAGGGTTGTCAACGTGGACTCCCACTGCGACAGGACCAGATGGGTGTGGCCATCTCCAGTGACCGAATCCGCCACCCCTGTCTCCTGGGCCAGTTTGGCGGCTGCCTCGTAATACATCCACTGGAGATCGAGGGCGGTCACGCGTCTCCCGTCGAGGAGCCTTGCGGTCACAGCCAGCGTGGTGTCGTGGCTGATGGCTTGGAGCGCCTGGACGGGCTCGTGAACCTCAATCTTCGGAGCCTGTCCTGCCTCAATGAGGCTCAGGACCATGGCGGTGGTACCGAACTTGAGGAAATTTGAGGCCTGGCTGAGGTTGGCGTCCCCAATGATCACGTGGAGGCGTCGGTACTTGTCCGCTGTCGCGTGGGGCTCGTCCCTCGTATTGATGATGGGGCGGCGGATGGTTGTCTCCAGCCCCACCTCGGCTTCAAAGAAGTCTGCCCGCTGGCTGATCTGGTAGCCGGGCGTTGAGCTGTCCTGCCCCAGCCCCACCCGGCCCGCGCCACAGATGACCTGACGGGAGACGAAGAACGGCGTGAGCCCACGGATGATGTCTCCGAAGGGCACAGAACGCGGCATGAGGTAGTTCTCATGCGAGCCGTAGGACACGGACTTGTTGTCGGTGTTGTTCTTGTACAGGTTGATCGGAGGAAGCGAGGGATCGGACGCGACCTTCCGGACGGTGGCCAAGGCAACCAGGTCACCGGCGGCATCCCACGCCACGGCATCGCGTGGGTTGGTGACCTCCGGGCTGGAATACTCAGGGTGCGCGTGGTCCACGTAAAGGCGCGCACCATTGCCGAGGACCATGTTCATCAGGAGGGAACCGGACTCGTCTGCGCCATCCAGTTCCAACTCCTGGCGACCATAAGCCAGGGCGACCGCTTCGGCGTCGAGCACTGGCGGCTGGTCCGTCAGCTGGCTGGGATCCGCCACCGCCCTGTCCACGGTCCAACCGCGGGCATCGTGCAAAGGTTCCTCGTCCGTGTAGTCCCACCGCGTCTCAGCCCCGCCGGCCGCCCGTTGCCGGGTAACCGTGGCATAAGCCTGAATGATCCTGGCGGACATCATGGTGGCGTTGGCTCCCGGCGCTGACGGCGCATGGATTCCGTATTCAGTTTCGGAGCCCATGACACGCATGGCGCCGCCTGCGGGAAGTTTCTCTGCCGGTGTTCCCTCGGGTCTTGCTGTCACAGGTACTGGCCCGTATTCGCGGTGGTTTCGATGGACTTGCCCGGTTCCTGACCGGCCTTGCCCTGAACGATCGTGCGGATGTAGGTGATCCTCTCGCCCTTCTTACCCGAAATCCGTGCCCAGTCATCCGGGTTGGTGGTGTTGGGCATGTCCTCATGCTCACGGAACTCGTCCACAACGGCCCGAAGCAGGTGATCGATTCGAAGACCCTTCTGTTGATTGGTCAGCAAATCCTTGATGGCATACTTCTTGGCGCGATCCACCACGTTCTGGACCACGGCACCGGAGTTGAAGTCCTTGAAGTACAGCATCTCGGTATCGCCATTGGCGTAGGTGACCTCGAGGTACTCGTTGGACTTCTCAGTGGAGTACATGGCCTCCACCGTGCGCTGGACCATGGCATCCACAGTGGCCTGCACGTCGCCGCCATACTCAGCCAAATCCTGGGCGTGGAACGGCAGGTCAGTGGTGATGTACTTGGCGAAGATGTCGGCCGCAGCTTCAGCGTCGGGACGCTGGATCTTGACCTTCACGTCGAGGCGACCTGGACGAAGGATGGCGGGATCGATCATGTCCTCACGGTTTGAGGCGCCAATGACGATCACGTTGTCCAAGCGCTCCACGCCGTCGATCTCACTGAGCAATTGCGGCACGATGGTGGTTTCGACGTCGGACGACACGCCGGTACCGCGTGTGCGGAACAACGAGTCCATTTCGTCGAAGAAGACAACCACGGGGCTGCCATCGGACGCCTTTTCACGCGCGCGGGAGAAGATCAGCCGGATGTGGCGCTCAGTCTCACCCACATACTTGTCCAGGAGCTCAGGGCCCTTGATGTTCAGGAAGTAGCTCTTCAGATCGGTATTGCCAGCCCGTTCCGCCGCCCGGGCAGCGAGGGAATTCGCTACTGCTTTGGCGATGAGGGTCTTGCCGCAGCCCGGAGGGCCGTACAGCAAAATGCCCTTTGGGGCCTTCAGGCCATGCTCACGGTAGAGGTCCGGATGCAGGAACGGCAGCTCCACGGCGTCCCGGATCTGTTCGATTTGCGGGACCAGGCCACCGATATCCTGGTAAGTGATGTCCGGAACTTCTTCAAGGACGAGGTTCTCCACCTCAGCGCGCGGGACCTTCTCCAGGGCGTAACCTGTCCGGGAATCAAGCGACAACGCATCGCCCACTTTCAGGTGAACGCTCTGGAGCGCTCCCGATAGCCTGACGACGCGCTCTTCATCGGCGCGGCCGACCACCAGCGCCCGGTCCCTGCCCAACATTTCCTTGAGCGTGACGAGCTCGCCGGCGCGTTCGTAGCCGAGTCCGGCCACTACCAGCAGTGCCTCGTTAAGCAGGACTTCCTGTCCGACAGCGAGCTGGTTGAGGTTCACCAGCGGGCTGACGCCCACACGCATCTTGCGGCCCGCATTAAAAATGTCCACGGACTCTTCGGTGGCTGCCTGCCCCGAACTGCCGGCGGCCGGCTGTTTCCGTGGGTTGATCTGCACCACGGTACCGAAGCTGTAAGGAGGTTGACCCTCCTGCTCCAAGGCGCCCTTCAAGCGAAGAATTTCGGCCTTCGCCGTTTCCAGCATGCTGACAAGTTTGCTGTTGTTCTGGGTTGCGGCTGCCAACTGGCGGTCGATGTGGCGAAGCTTGTCCCGAAGGATATTGATCTGCCGCTCGGCAACAGTCAGTTCACTCGAGGTCTCCGGCGGCTGAACAGCGCCAAGCCTCCGGCTTGCCGTATTCTCCGCTGCGTCGTTTGCTTCTTCCGGCGTCGGCCGTCCAAGGTCGTTGTTTGACGTATCCACGATTCATCAGCCCCTTCCTGCGCTTAACAAGACCTTAGTCCCGAAACGCTCAGGGTGCTGGGTGACATTCGGAATGCGAACCCTATTGTGACCTTTGTCAGTTTGTGACTGAGGGCTCATCCTGGACGTTGGTCCCGGCGATTGCGTCGCGTGCTGCACGGCGCAGTTTCTTGTCAGACACGGCGCGCTCCCCCACTGCTGCGGGGGTCCACGCGTTAAGGTCCTCTTCGCTGAATTCAGTCTTGGACGGGCGGCGCTTCACGGAGATTCCGGTGACGCCATCGGCCAGACGGCGTGTGACAAGCAGGAATCCGGTGTGGGCGACCATGCGGTGATCCGGACGGACTGCGAGGCCTTCGAGGTGCCAACCTCGAACCATCGATTCCCAAGCATCCGGCTCTGTGAAGCGGCCATCAGCGCGGATTGCCTCGGCGGTGCGGGACAGCTGGGTGACGGTTGCTACGTAGTTGATCCAGACGCCGCCGGGAGCCAGCACGGTGGCAACGGCATCCAGGCATTCCCATGGAGCCAGCATGTCCAGCACAACCCGGTCCACGGACCCCGGGGCCTCGGCCTTGACGACCTCTTCCTGGAAGTCACCCAGGGAGATCTGCCAAGCGGGGTGCGGGCCCCCGAAGATGGTCTCCACGTTTCCACGTGCGATGTCCGCGAACTCTTCGCGACGCTCGAACGAGTGGAGGTAACCGCCGTCGCCGACTGCGCGCAGAAGGGAAATGGACAGGGCGCCTGAGCCAACTCCCGCTTCCACAACACGTGCACCGGGGAAGATGTCAGCCATGGTGACAATCTGGCCGGCATCCTTGGGATAAACCACCGCCGCACCGCGGGGCATGGACAGCACGAAGTCAGAGAGCAGGGGCCGCAACGTCTGGTACTGCTGGCCGACGTTGTTGCTAACCACCGACCCATCCACCTTGCCGATGATTTCATCGTGGTTCAAGAAGCCGCGGTGCGTATGGAAAGCGCCGCCCACTTCCAAGGTGATGGTGTTCATTCGCCCGCGCTCGTCCGTGAGCTGGACCCGCTCGCCCACGCGGAAAGGCCCGCGGCGTCGTGCAGCGCCTGTCGGCTGTACGGCCGAGCCGGTGGCCGACTCGTCAGTGCCTGCGCTTGCTGCGGGGGCGGCGGTTTCGCTGCTCATGTGGTGTTCCTCGCTCCTGTACGGCTGGGCCGCGATGTGTGACCGGCTGGTGGGCGCCAAAAAATCAATGGGTCTCTTTTGTATAACCGCCGGCATGTAACTCTACCGGCAACGCAGTCAGGCGCGCCCGCTCCTGCGTGCTTCCTTACCTGTTATGGCCGTCACTACCGCCTGCTGGCGGAGCAGCCCGGTGACGATGCCATTGTGGTCCACCACAGCGTATTCGCCGCCTTCGAGTCGGGCCAAGTACTGGATCAATTCCTGCCCCTTCGACCATTCCGGAACGTAAGCCCCTGCAGCCAGGGCGTGCGACACAGCGGTGACGGGCGTCGTCGTAGAGGCAGCGGCGGGCACCGCGAGTGTTGCGCTGAAATCCACAACTCCCTGCGGTTTGCCGTCGGGGCCGCAAATCACGACGGCGGGACTTCCGGTGGGTGAAATGTCCAGGACGTCAGCCACTGTTGCCGAGTTCGGCACGCCTAGTGCCGGCTCAGCGAGGCCGGCGGCACTTACCAAGTAGAGACGGCTGCGGAGCTTTGCGTGGTGGATGGAGCTTGAGGCGCCCATCCAGAGGAAGCCGCACACCAGCACGGTGATCACAATGAAGGTGAGGTCCGGCCACGCGCCGCTGATCAAGGGAACGCCGATAAACAAGATGACCAGCACGACGACGATGATCCGGCCGGACCAGCCGGCAGCGATAGTGCCCTTGTCCTGACTGCCGGTCGCCTTCCAGACGGCCGACTCCACTAAGCGACCACCATCGAGTGGCATTCCGGGAAGAATGTTGAAGATGCCGATCAAGAGGTTGGCTCGCATCAGAATGTCGCCCAAGGTTGCGGACACGCCGCTGAGCAGGTCGGTGGACATCACAGCCCACATCACCCCGGCCACCAGGAAGTTGGAAGCGGGTCCAGCCAGGGCGACAACAACCGAACGTCCCGGCGAAGCCGTGAAGTTCTCGAATTGTGTGTGTCCGCCCCAAAGATTGAGCACGATTTTTTCGGTGGGCCACTTGAAGGCTTTTGCGCTGAGCGCGTGTGCAAGTTCATGGATCAGGACAGAGAGGGCGAGCAGCAGGGCAATGCACAGCGCTACGAAGTATGCCCAGTTGTTCAGATAGGGCATGTAGTCCATCAGGACCGGGCCGTAGACGATCACCGTAAAAGCTGCGATGACAAACCACGAGTAGGCCAGGTAAACCGGAATGCCCGCGATTCTTCCGAGGGGGATGCCGTCCCGCTTTTTGTTTTGCGTGTGATGCTGTGTGGATGGGCTGCTCACCTAGTTGGCCCCTTCAAGCAGGTTTGCTGCGGCGAAACGGTCAGCCACCAGCTGCTGTAGATCGGGTGCGGTGCGGCCAACCAACGTGGGCCACGTGATCATCCGGGGGTCTTCCGGGAGGGGAACCTGATGGGGAATTCCCACTGTGACCACACCCGACGCGATAGCGGCAGTTGCACCTGGGATGGAATCCTCCAAAGCGACGCAGTTGTCAACGGTGACGGACGGGTCGTCCAGCCTGAGCCGTTCCACCGCCGTGAGGTAGGCCTCGGGGTGCGGTTTTCCGTTGGTGACAGTATCGCCCGTCACCATGAACTCGAAGTAGGGCTTGGCGAGGCTTTCCACCACGACGCCGGCCAAGGGGCCCTCGGACATGGTCACGAGGGCGCAGCGGATGCCTGCCTGGTGGAGTTCATCCAGCAGTTCCCGGGCGCCTGGCCGCCACGGGACTTCTTTTCGGACCTGTTCGATGACCTGTGTGCTCAGGGTGTCCACGATTTCACGGGCCTCAAGCCTGACACCGGCGGCCTGCAGAACGGCTGCCGAGTGAAGCAAAGCCTGGCCCACCAATTGCATGGCCTGCTGCTGGGACCACGTGCCGCCGTAGGATTCCACCAGCGCACGCTCGGCCGCGATCCAGTAGGGCTCGGTGTCCACGAGTGTGCCATCCATGTCCCAGAGCACGGCTTTGAGGAGGGGCTGGCTGGGTAACGAATGCATGGTTTCCAGTCTACGTGGAACCTGGCGGGCGGCTGTCCCCGCGTTGCGCTGTGGGCGAATCGCGGACACGCTTCGGCGCGGAATGCCATGCATCCATAAGGGTCTTGGACGTAGGGTGAGTGGATGAACAGTGTGGACGGGACCCCCGAAGGACAGGACATGACCGCGGAGCCCGAGCGTTTCCTCAAGGAACCCGCGGACGGCCAGCGCGTCACCGTAATGCTCGCGGCGTTTGAGGGCTGGAATGACGCCGGTGAGGCTGCCAGCGATGCGCTGCACTACTTGAACAAGCTCTGGGACGGCAAGAAGGTTGCCACTGTGGACGCCGAGGAGTATTACGACTTCCAGTTCACGCGGCCAACCGTGCGGCGTACATCCTCAGGCGCCCGAAAGGTGAAATGGCCGTCAACGCGGATTTACAAAGCTGAAGTTCCGGACAGCAACGTGGATGTGGTTCTGGTTCTGGGCACTGAGCCCTCATATCGCTGGCGGGCCTACACCACCGAACTGCTGGTCCATGCTGAAGCGCTCAAAGTGGACTCCGTGATTTTGGTGGGTGCGCTCCTCGCCGACGTTCCCCACAGCCGTCCAATTCCGGTGAGCACCACCACCGAGGACAGTTCCCTCAGGGAGCGCCTCAACCTGGAAGCTTCCCAGTACGAGGGACCAGTGGGAATTGTGGGTGTGCTCGCAGAGTTCGCGATGCTGGCAGGGCTGCCGACGGTCTCCCTGTGGGCAGCAGTTCCGCATTACGTTGCCCAGCCCCCCTCCCCCAAGGCGCAGCTGGCGATCCTGCACAGGATCGAGGACCTGCTGCAGGTTCCCTTGGATAGCCAGGCATTGGCTGAAGAATCTGAAGCCTGGGAGCGCGGCGTGGACGAGCTTGCAACGGAAGACCCTGAGATTGCTGCCTATGTGCGGCAACTGGAAGAAGCGAAGGACACCGCCGATCTACCGGAGGCGTCCGGCGAGTCCATCGCCCGCGAGTTTGAGCGGTATTTGAAACGTCGCGGCAAAGAACGTCCTTGACGGATTAATGCCGCCGAAACCAGCAACGGCCCTGACGCGAAGTCAGGGCCGTTGGCGTTTTCTGTTGTGGCCTAGAGTTCAACCCCAAGCAAAGCGTCGATGGCATCCGTGACAAGCGCGGTGTCCTGCTCGGACTTGTCCGAGCCGGAGCGAATAGCTTCCGCGGCCCAATGGTCGACGGCGGCTATGGCACCTGGAGCGTTGAGGTCATTGGCAAGTTCATCGCGCATGGCTGATATGAGGGCCGCGGCGGATCCGGCCGGGGCATGATCCAGTGCCGCACGCCACTGCTTGAGCCGGTCCTTGGCTTCGGCGAACTCCGCATCGGTCCATGACCAGTCAGAGCGGTAGTGGTGGGCAAGGATTGCAAGGCGGATTGCCGCAGGTTCCTCACCGGCAGCGCGAAGCTTTGAGACAAGAACCAGGTTGCCCTTGGACTTGCTCATCTTTTCGCCGTCCAACCCCACCATGCCGGCGTGTGAATAGTGGCGCGCCAGCGGGACTCCGGACAGTGAATAGGCGTGGCCGGCGCCCATTTCATGGTGCGGGAACACCAGGTCCGAGCCACCACCCTGAACGGTGAAGGGAGCGGGAAGGTACTTCTGAGCGATCACGGTACATTCGATGTGCCAGCCAGGCCGGCCATCGCCGAGGGTGGAACCTGGCCAACTCGGCTCGCCGTCACGGGCGACGCGCCAGAGCAAAGGATCGAGGGCATGGCGCTTCCCGGCCCTGGTGGGGTCGCCGCCCCGTTCAGCGAAAAGCTCCAGCATCTCCTTTTCGCCGAGGCCGGAGACGTCGCCCAGCGTCCAAGCGTCAGTGGCATCCGAGCGCTTGCCTGCCGTCTCGACGTCGTAGTAGACATCGCCGTCAGGTTCTCCTTCGGAGCCGGCAACGCGATAGGCCACGCCGTCTGCAATGAGCTGCTCGATGGCGGGAACGATGTCCGGGATGGCCTCCACCGCACCGATGTAATGGTTCGGAGCGAGGACATTCAAAGCGTCCATGTCTGTCTGGAACAAGTCAATCTGGCTCTGCGCCAATTCGCGCCAGTCCACGCCAGTGGCCGTGGCCCGCTCCAAAAGCGGATCATCGATGTCCGTGACGTTCTGGACGTAGGACACCCGGACGCCGGCATCGCGCCAGGCACGGTTCAGGAGGTCGAAAGCCACGTAACTGGCTGCGTGTCCCATGTGGGTGGCGTCATACGGCGTGATGCCGCAGACATACAACGACTGTTCCGGCTGTCTCTCGACGTCCACCACACGACCAAGGGCTGTGTCGTACAGCCGTAGTTGCGGCATGCTGCCGGGCAGCTCAGGAACAGGGCGGGAGGTCCACGATTTCACTACTCAACCTTAGTGCTAGGCGCTGATCACATTGAAACCGAGCAGGACATACAAGGCCAAGCCAAGGAGAATCCGGTACCAAACGAACAGCCGGTAACTGCGGGTGGAGACAAACTTCAGGAACCAGCCAATGATGACGTAACCCACCACGAAAGCGATGACTGTGGCCAGCGCAGTCTCCGGGAGGCCATAGGGACCAGCGAGTCCCTCGTTGGAAACTGTCTTGTAGAGCTGGTAGAGGCCACTGCCGAACACGGCCGGTATGGCCAAGAGGAAGGAGTACCGGGCGGCTGCTTCACGTGTGTACCCCATGAGCAGGCCGGCGGTGATGGTGCCGCCGGAGCGGGAAACGCCCGGGATCAAGGCCATGGCCTGTGCAAAGCCGTAGAGGATGCCGTGCTTGTAGCTCAGCTGCGTGAGATCCCTCTCCTGCCTGCCAACGGCGTCGGCAACAGCAAGGATCATGCCGAAGACGATCAGCATGGTGGCGACGATCCACATACTGCGCAGCACCGACTCGATCTGGTCCTGGAACAACAGGCCCAGGACGATGATCGGCAGGCTGCCCAGGATGACCAGCCAACCCATGCGGGCATCCGGATTGTTGCGCTCCACCTTGCCTGTGAGGGAGCCGAACCATGCTTGGACGATCCGTACTATGTCACGCCAGAAGTAGACAATCACGGCGGTTTCAGTTCCCAGCTGCGTTATGGCCGTAAAGGCAGCACCGGGGTCTGCGGCATTCGGAAGGAATGATCCGACAATCCGCAGGTGTGCGCTCGAGGAAATCGGGAGGAATTCGGTGAGGCCCTGCACCAGGCCCAGCAAGGCTGCTTCTATCCAGTTCACGTGAATAGACCCTACGTCATGAAGTCCTCTAACTCCCCGTAAGCTAACTGCTATGCAGCAGCGTTATGTCGGAAACAGTGGATTCCGTGTGTCCTCATTGTCCCTTGGAACCATGTCCTGGGCCCAGGAGACCGACGAGCAGGACGCTGCCGAACTGCTCCATGAATTCGTTGCCGCCGGCGGCACTGTTGTGGACACGGCAGCGTCTTACGCCCAAGGCCGGGCAGAAGCCATGTTGGGGTCCATGCTGGGCGATGTGGTGGCCCGATCGGAAATTGTGATTTCCACGAAAGCCGGCGTGTCGTCGTCGGACTCCAGGCGCAGTATCAATGCTTCCCGCGGCGCGATGTTGTCCGCCCTTGATGCCAGCCTCGCCAGGCTCGGCACCGACTACATCGATATTTGGTTCGCCCACGAGTGGGATCCGAACGTGCCCTTGGACGAGACTCTTTCGGCTTTGGACCTTGCCCAGCGGAGCGGACGTGCCCGCTACGTGGGTATCTCCAATTACAACGGCTGGCAGACCGCCAAGGCAGCCGCCGTGGCCGGCTTCACCCTCGTGGCCAACCAGTCCGAATACTCCCTGGTTCAGCGCAAAGCCGAGGAAGAACTCATTCCAGCTGTGGAAGACGCCGGACTGGGGCTCATGGCGTGGGCACCCATGGGTCGAGGAGTACTCAGCGGTAAATACCGTGGCCAGATTCCTGCCGATTCCCGTGCAGCACAGAGCCGCTTGGCCGGTTACGTCGAGCCCTATCTCGACTCGCGGCCATCCCGGGTAGTGGAGGCCGTGGCCATGGCAGCCCGCGGACTGGGCCGCACACCGATGGACGTGTCCCTCAGTTGGTTGCTCTCCCGGCCGGGCGTGGCGACGGCAATTGTTGGCCCCAGGAACGCCGTTCAACTCAAAGAACTACTGGACGCTCAATTGACGGCGCTGCCGGCTGAGATTGCGCGCGCTCTCGAGGATGTTTCAGCAGCTTAGTTGGGCTTATTGGCGGTCCAGAATGTCCAAAAGGTAACTGCCGTAGCCGCTCTTGGCGAGCTTGGCAGCCTGTTGTCGGAGCTCGTCGTCCGTCAGGTAGCCCATTCGCCAAGCCACCTCCTCTGGAGCACCTATCTTCAAACCCTGCCGGTTTTCCGTGGTACGTACATAGTTGGAGGCGTCATTCAGGTCGCTGAAGGTACCGGTGTCCAGCCAGGCGGTCCCCCGCGGAAACTTCTGTACATGCAGCCGGCCAAGCTCCATGTATTTTCTGTTGATATCCGTGATCTCCAGTTCCCCCCGCGGCGATGGTTGCAGGTCCTTGGCCATGGCAACCACGTTGTTGTCATAGAAATAGAGCCCAGGAACTGCATAGTTGCTTTTGGGGACTGCGGGCTTTTCTTCAATGGAAACTGCCATGCCTTGGTCGTCGAACTCCACCACGCCGTAGGCGGACGGGTCTTTGACCCAGTATCCGAAGATGGCTCCGCCGTCCACATCGGCATAGTGCCGTAGCTGGTTGCCCATGCCGGGGCCGTTGAAAATGTTGTCACCCAGGATCAGCGCAACTTTGCCGCTGCCGATATGCTGCTCGCCCAGGACGAATGCCTGCGCAAGCCCGTCCGGCGTCGGCTGCCGGGCATAGCTCAAATTAATGCCGAATTGGGAACCGTTGCCCAACAGGTTTTCGAATTGAGGGCCGTCCGTGGGTGTTGTGATGATGAGGATGTCGCGGATGCCGGCAAGCATCAAGGTGCAGAGTGGATAGTAAATCATTGGCTTGTCGAAGACGGGTACTAACTGCTTGCTGATTCCGAGCGTAATGGGATGGAGCCGGGATCCTGTTCCACCGGCCAGAATAATTCCACGCATCTACCTGTCCTCTCCCGCTGCACATCGCCGTATTCGACGGTTACGCTATGGCCATGCAGAGAATCCTTGTCACCGGCGGGGCCGGATTCATCGGATGCAATTTCGTTCACTTCATCATGGAGCACACCCGTCTCCATGTCACTGTCCTGGACAAACTGACTTATGCGGGCAACATTGAATCGTTGTCGGGACTACCCACAGACCGTTTTGAATTCTTCGAGGGTGACATTTGCGATGCTGCCTTGGTGGACTTATTGACATCTTCAGTGGATGCGGTTGTCCACTTTGCAGCCGAGTCGCACAACGATAACTCGTTGGAGGAGCCCCGGCCTTTCGTGGACACTAACTTGCTCGGTACGTTCACCCTCATCGAAGCCGCGCGAAAGCACGGTACCCGGTTCCATCACATCTCCACGGACGAGGTGTACGGAGATTTGGCTTTGGACGATCCTCAGCGCTTCACTGAAGATTCACTTTACCGTCCCACAAGTCCCTATTCCGCTACGAAAGCGGGCTCGGACATGCTGGTGCGCGCCTGGGTTCGCTCCTTCGGCCTCAAGGCGACCATCAGTAATTGCTCCAACAACTACGGCCCCTACCAGCACGTGGAGAAGTTCATTCCACGGCAGATCACCAACATCCTTGACGGTCTCCGTCCCCGCCTCTACGGCAACGGGCGGAACGTCCGGGACTGGATCCATGTGGAGGACCACTCGTCCGCAGTGTTGGCGATATTGGAGGGTGGCCGCCTGGGCGAAACATACTTAATCGGCGCCGACGGCGAACGCTCCAACCGCGAGGTAGTGGAGATGTTGCTTTCCCTCGTGGGGCAGCCCCGCGAAGCTTATGACCTGGTGACCGACCGGCCCGGCCACGACCTCCGCTACGCCATCGATTCAAGCAAACTTCGACGCGAACTCGGGTGGGCGCCCCGTTATTCGGACTTCGACGCCGGGCTGGCTGACACAGTGCAGTGGTACAGGGACAACGAACATTGGTGGCGGCCGCAGAAAGCGGCAACGGAGGCCAAATACGCTGGACAAGGGCACTGAGACATGGTTCCGGGACGGCAGCTGCGTTCGAGGACCACTCCCATCCCTGGCCTGTTGCTGTTTGAGCTGCCTGTTCACGGGGATGACCGGGGATGGTTCAAAGAGAACTGGCACAGGACCAAGATGCTGGATGCCGGGCTGCCTGATTTCGGTCCGGTGCAGAACAACATTTCCTTCAACGCAGCGCGCGGTACGGTTCGGGGCATCCATGCCGAACCCTGGGACAAGTTAGTTTCCTTGGCCTCCGGTCGGATCTTCGGCGCGTGGGTTGACCTGCGCGAGGGCCCGACTTTCGGGACACTGTTTACCGCAGAGCTGACGCCTCAGGACGCCGTCTTCGTCCCCCGTGGCGTAGGCAATGCATTCCAAACGCTGGAAGACGACACGGCGTACACATACCTGGTCAACGATCACTGGAGCGCGGAGGCACAGAAGGAGTACACGTTCCTCAACCTTGCCGATGAGGAAGTAGCCGTGCGGTGGCCGATCCCCTTGGAGAAGTCCATTGTGTCTGCACAGGACAGGCGGCATCCGCGGCTGGGTGACGTTGTTCCCATGCACGGGCGGCGGACGCTGGTCCTTGGAGCGGACGGCCAGCTGGGTACGGCCCTCCGGCATGCCTTCGCGCACGATCCGACGGTGGAGTTCGCGGGTCGGGCGCAGTTCGACATCGCCATTGAGGCCTCCTATGAGGCACTCAAGTGGCGCGATTACTCCACGATCATCAACGCAGCCGCATACACCGCGGTAGATGCCGCCGAGACCCCGGAAGGCCGGGCAGCTGCCTGGCGCATCAACTCAGCTGCCGTTTCCCGCTTGTCGCGTACCGCCGTCGAGCATTCACTGACGCTGGTCCATGTATCCAGCGACTACGTTTTCGATGGCACAACAAAGGTGCATCACGAAGATGAGGTTCCCACTCCCCTAAGTGTCTATGGCCAAAGCAAGGCCGCCGGTGATCTTGCCGTGAGCACCGTACCGAAGCACTACATCGTGAGGACAAGTTGGGTAGTAGGCGACGGAAGGAACTTTGTTCGAACCATGGCTTCGTTGGCCGTCAAGGGGGCTTCGCCATCGGTGGTCGATGACCAGCGGGGGCGATTGAGCTTCGCGTCCGACATCGCGGCGGGCATTCGTCACCTCCTCCGAAGCACGGCACCCTACGGGACGTACAACCTCAGCAACAGCGGTGAAGCCAAGTCCTGGTACGAGGTTGCCCGCGACATCTACGGCTTACAGGGTGCCGATCCACTTCTTGTGAAACCCATCAGCACCGAGGACTATGCGAAGCCCGACACTGCGCCGAGGCCGCCAAGCAGTGTCCTGGACCTGGCCCGGATCCGCGCCACCGGTTTTGACCCACCCGATGCCAAAGAGCGCCTGGTTGAATACCTCCGACATGTGGATCCCCAGCTGCCCTCCTAAACACGCCGCAATGGCCCAAGGACTTGAGGTTACGAATTCCTGATGCTGGTGCCATCCTTTAGGTACTTCGTTATTGCGTTGCGGAAGAAGATGAAGCTATGAGGGTTCGCTACTTCACTACTGTGGCTGCGACGCTTGGTGCGCTGGTATTGGCAAGCACAATACCAGGCACTGTACGAGTGACGGCGATGCCTTCTCAGCCCGGTACGGTGAACACGCCCGGGCAAGCCGCATCAACCCTCTCTGAGCTTCCCAGGATTCCCTGGGACGGCGGGCCGGCATACTGGAATCAATTTGCCAAAGCAGCCGCAGCCGGATGGGACGACCCTTCCTTCTTTCCTATTGCAGTTTGGTATGGATCTCCGGGTAGCGACGCGCAACTGAAGTACGACAAGTCTCTGGGCATCAACACGTATGTGCAAGGTAACCCCGATGCATCCAGCGCTGAAATCGCTGCCAACGGCATGTTTACCCTCTTCGCTCCGGATGACGCGCCGGCAGACTGGGACCGACAAGTGGGCACTGTGCTGGACGATGAAGTGGACGGGAGGTACCACCCCGTCCCAGGGCTTGCTCGCATGAGGCAACTTGCATCCCAGCACGATCCGGCCAAGACAGGTAGGTTTACCTACGCAAACTGGACTGCAGGCATCATCACGTACGACGTCTCCATGCAGTACTCCACGGACTATTACAACACCGTGAATGTGAACTCGGTTGATCAATACTTCTACGCCGTACCCCAGTGCGACTGGGGGGAGGGAGCGCTAAGGTGGCGGACTCCGATTGGGCAGAACCCGATCAATCCTTCAAACTGCCGCACTGCTTCAAGCTATGGGAAGATCATGTCCCTTCAGCAAGAGGTCAATGCAGCCCGTAGTGTGTCAGCCCCATTGTGGGCACTTCCCACCGTTATCAGCACCGGTGGTTCGAAGGGCGGGTATCGGCAATTGAGCCCGGAACAGGTCCAGGCACAGGTATGGGCATCCATCATTCACGAGGCACGTGGCATTGTGTGGTTCAGCCAGTCTCCGGACCAGCAAAACGTCAACGATTGCATCAGCGGGGATGCTTTCCAAGACGCCAGGATCCACAGTGCCGACTGCCTTAAAGAACAAGTGGCCGCCGTTGGTGCCGTGAACAATGCGATCAGGTCTTACGCGCCGATCCTCAATACCCAGTCTTATGCCTGGGACTTCGGTGCCGGCACCGACACCATGTTGAAGGTCAAGGATGCTGATGCCTACATATTCGCCATGACCGATGACGGTGGTGTTGGCACCAGAGTGTTTACGCTTCCCGCCGGATTGTCCGGAACCACGGTTGAGGTGGTGCACGAAAACCGGTCAATACCCATCCAGGACGGACAGTTCACGGATGCATTCCCGAACGAATACTCTCATCATGTTTACCGCATAGCACTTTAGGAGAAGTCCGGGCGGAACCTGCCGGGTAGATGCATCCGAGACTCTGGCGGAGACCGAAAAATCGGCCTACAGTAGGCCTACGGCAGCCTCTGGCAGGAGGCCGGGAGACAACTCAAGAAAACATGTCGACGTGGCGGAGCTATTCCGCCACCCACGATCCTGGCAGTGCAGCAGCCACGGATCGTGGGCCACATGGTTATGCCTTGAGCTTGCCCCGAGCCTGGAGCCGAGAATGCTGCTACCGAAGACCACGCCCACCCGAAACGCACTTCATCGGGTACTCCCCCAAACCTCCTCTACACACGCCATCGCCGGTGGCAGTCTCCTTTTCCACCGTCCTACGAATCCGCCTGAGCGGAGTGAGGCTGTCCCCGCCGCGTCACTTGTAGGCCTGGGCGGCGTACCGGTGAAACTCATGGAGTTCAACGCCGCGGTTGAACATATCCTGGGCAGGGCAGTCGAGGCGGGCGCACCGCCTTTGGGTGTCTGCTCCGCAAACCTCGACCACATTCGCCATTTCGGGGCGGGCGGACGCTGGTCCGACACCCTGGACCAGGCGGGGACCGTTGAATGGCTAACCCTCATAGATGGAGCGCCGTTGGCGACGGAGGCCCGGCGTCTAACGGGCAGGGCGTGGCCGCGCCTGGCTGGCAGCGACCTCGTGGGACCGTTGCTGGATGAAGCGGGGCTGCGGGGGCTTAGCGTTGGTTTCCTTGGCGGGTCAGCAGAAGCTCACAACCTGATTCGCGAGAACTTCGCTGTGGACCGGCCGAACCTTGCGGTGGCCGGTTGGTGGGCTCCGGCGCGGACCACGCTGAACGACGATGCGGCGTCCCGCCAACTTGCCCTTGGGATTTCCGAGGCGGCTCCCGACATTCTGGTCGTTGGATTGGGAAAGCCCCGGCAGGAACTCTGGATTTCGGAGTACGGCCATTTGACCGGCGCCAAAGTACTGCTGGCCTTCGGTGCTGTTGTGGATTTTCTGGCCGGGCACGTCCGGCGGGCTCCGTCCTGGATCAGTTCCAATGGGCTGGAGTGGGCCTGGAGGCTGGCAATGGAACCGCGTCGGCTGTCCCGTCGATACCTCGTGGACGGGCCCGAAGCATATTTCCGGTTGCGCAGGGACAGCAGTTTGTCCGTCCCACCGTGGACGCCGTCCATCCGCCTTGCCTCCGTCGTCCCGGAGCGTGAGCCCAGCCGCGCTCCGGGTACCTTTGTGTCGTCAAGTGCCACCGCTGATCTCGCCATTGTCATTGTCACTTACAACAATGCAGACGATGTAGGACCGTTGATCTTGGGACTCCGGAAAGAAGCAGTAAACCAGTCCATCAAGGTGGTGGTAGCCGACAATTCCGCAAACGACCTCACGCGCACAGAACTCGCGCGCCATCCCGATGTCACGGTCGTTGCAACCGGAGGAAACCTGGGCTACGCCGGCGGTATCAACGCCGCACTTGCGCAAGCTGGAGAAGCTGGAGCCTATCTCATTCTGAACCCGGACCTCCGTGTCGAAAAGGGCGCGATCAGGGCAATGCTCAAGCGCATGAATGAATCCGGCGCTGGAATGGTGGTGCCGATGTTGTTGGACGATGACGGCAGCGTGTATCCCTCCTTGCGTCGCGAGCCGGGCATTCTGCGAGCGCTTGGTGACGCGGCCTTGGGCAGTCATTTTAAAGCCCGCCCTGGTTGGTTGTCCGAGATGGACTTTGATGAAGAGAGCTACCGTCACGGGCACCAGGTGGATTGGGCTACTGGTGCTGCGCTCTTGGTAAGCGCCGAGGCAGCGACGGTGGTGGGCGCTTGGGACGAAAGGTTCTTCCTTTATTCGGAAGAGACGGATTATTGTCATCGTCTGAGGGCGTCGGGTTATTCGATCTGGTTTGAGCCGGCGGCCAGGATGTGGCACACGCGTGGTGGTTCCGGGGCGTCGCCCCAATTGGCAGCGCTTATGTCTGTGAACAGGGTCCGCTATGCGGAGAAGTATTTCAATCAGAGCCGGGTGCTGGCATTTCGCTGTGCCGTGCTCGTTGCGGAGGTCGTTCGCCTGAATAAGCCTGGTCACCTGGTCGCTGTGTGGGCTTTGGCCAGCAAGCGGCGGAGGGATCTCCTCCCCCACGCTGTGCGGAGTGCGGATGGAGGCCACTGAATGCCCGCGGCTTTTCCCTCGGGCGCTGTCATTATCCCTGCGCATAATGAGGCCGCAGTGATCGAACGGACACTTCAGTCCCTCAGTGAAGTCATTGGATGGGGAACAGTTGAGGTGGTCGTGGCCTGCAACGGGTGCACGGATGGCACGGATGCGATCGTGTCCCGGTGGGAGGGTGTTTCTGTACTTCATGTGCCGGAGGCGTCGAAGGCTGCTGCGCTGAATGCCGGCGACCGGTGCACTTGCTTGTGGCCGCGTCTCTACTTGGATGCAGACATCGAAGTGAACACGAAGGCGCTCAGGGCCGTTTTCACGGCGTTGGAGGATGGCGCCCTTCTGGCAGCACGCCCGGCATTTCGTTACGACACCCAGGGTGCTTCTGTGCCCGTACGCGCTTACTACCGGGCCCGTAGCCGGATTCCAGGCAACGCGCAGGGCCTGTGGGGCGCAGGTGTTTACGCGTTGAGCCGGCGCGGGCATGATCGCTTGGGTGAATTTCCTGCCCTTACGGGCGACGACTACTTTGTGGACAGGCTGTTTGATGAACGGGAGAAAGCTGTACTTCCT
Organism: Arthrobacter sp. GW822-FHT05G07; assembly: GCF_058799755.1. Lineage (NCBI taxonomy): Bacteria > Bacillati > Actinomycetota > Actinomycetes > Micrococcales > Micrococcaceae > Arthrobacter > Arthrobacter sp. GW822-FHT05G07. The sequence goes on from NZ_JBXALT010000005.1 coordinate 326,989, forward strand.
ACGGAGCCGGTAATTGTTCGAACGCCCCGGACCACTGCTGCGTTGTTGGCGGTCTTGCGGCGTACATATCGTGGAAATACCGAGCAGGACGTTGCGACTGGTGGTGCGTCCTTGACACGGACGCTGCGGGAGTTGATCGCTTCAGTGCGGGGGCCGTGGACGGCTTTTGACGCTTTCATCTACGCCACGTTCGCGATTGTGGGTCGCCGTGGTGCGTCGTTGTCCGCCAAGTCTTCCCCCGTTTGGGAAAGGGATGAAAGTCGCCGCTAGCAGATCAGCCCGGCTTGGACCTTGCTCAGTCGTTCCCGGCAGGGGCGGCCTCTTCCTTCAGGTGTTCTTTCAGCTGCGCGTCAGCGAGTTCACGATGCGAAATCCGCCACAGCGCTCCAGCAATTCCAAGCATGAGGAATAATAGGCTGGCCGCCATGGGGAAGGCAAAAGCATCAAAGAATCCAAAGGCCAGGGCGGCCGCCGCGATGGAGGCCAGTACTGATTGACTCATTTGACGCTGTTCATTATTGCTTGCCAGCCTGCGTGCCCGCCAGGCGCAGAACATTCCGGCAGACACCAATAGCAGGAAGGCGACAAGACCTGCTATGCCGAGCTCGACCAAAAGTCCAAGGTATTGGTTGTCAACGATGACGTACGCCGGGAGGAAGGTTCCGAACCCGCGGCCCAACACCAGTTGTTGGCTTGCCATTCCGAAGGCAGTGGAGTATCCATTCGTTCGTGAGCTGATGCTGGGGTCATTGGTGCCTACGGTAAAAAGGCCAAAGAGCGTCCCGATCATGCCGGGGGTAACTACGTATATGACTGCGACCAGTAACGCCGAAACAACCACAGCCCGTCGTCGGAGTTGTTTGGGCCACACCGGCAAAAGAATGAGGAAGGCCAAAGCCATACAGATCAGCGCGGCTCTTGAGACTGACAACATGGCAGCCACTGCAATCAGGCCCACCGGGATCCACCATAGGACTCGGCGCTTCGTGACGTCGTTGAGGGCGAGTGTGATGGCGATAGGTAGGGAGGCGGACAGTACTACTCCGTACTCGAGAGGGTGCATGGACATGCCTGCTGCCCGAACAAATCCGCCGCGGGAGTCGATGTTTGCCAGCTCGGAACTGACGCTGAGGCCCGGTATTCTGATCCATTCGATCAGTGACGATCCAGTGGCAAACTGGAGCAATCCCAGAGTTGCTGTCAATCCGCCTACAAGGGCGATCCGGCGGAGCACCTTCCTGACTCCTTCACGGGTAGTCAGGCCATCTGCTGCGATCAGCAGAATCCCGGCCCAGCCCGCCAACCTCAGCAAACCGGCGTCTGCAGGGCTGGCTTCGCTTTCGGGTAGTCCTCTCACCATTGCGTAGGCATAGCTGGCTAGGGCGACCATGAGGAACGCTGAGATGCCAATGCGTAAGGGGTGGAAGCTCTTGGTGAATGATTTGGTGCGTTGTAATTGGTGAAGAATCCACCATGCCAATCCCAGGAGCGCAAACAGCGTGTTCGGTCGGCCGACGGAACCCAGGGATGCGATGACCAGGTTCGATGGCAGTGCAAAGGTCAGCACCAAGTACACGGTGAGGAACATGGGGGCATCGGATTTCCGGGCCGCTCCTTGGGTACCTTCGCTGTGGAGCAAACCATTAACCCGGTACATGGGACTTTCCCTCTGCTTGCTGCACACGCGTAGTTTGCTTCTTTGGGGTCCTGCTTCGACGAGGCCGTGCGTCGATGATCACGGCGGCTAATGTTGAAAGCGTGGCTGCTATTCCTACCCAGAAGACGGCGCCCTTGACGCGGTTGATTTGGGTTCCTCCGCCGAAAACAATCTCCGGGCTTGACGGTGAAGTGAGCGTAGTTATCAGGTCCTGTTGGACCCCGGCCTCAGTTTGCAGGGCCAGTGATGCAGCGTTGATTTGGTCAATGACACCGTTTAGGACTTCCTTCACCTTTTGAGCACTGGAGTCAACGACTTGAACGGAGAGGACCGGCCATCGGAAGCTCTTGGCCCACTGACCACCACTGTTCAGTAGATTCACCGAGTAACCATGCCGTACACCGGCGCCATAGAGGGTTCCGCTTGACAGCGTGAGGTCCACCGAAGCCGAGTTGTAGTTCACGCGTCGTTCCACCATTGCTGCGAAATCGACCAGCGAGGCGTAGTCATCGCCGGGGATCCAATATGCGGGCTTTCGGTCTGGAGCCACAAAGGTGACTTCAGCCTTTGTCCAGTACACAGGTTCAGATGACCGGACGGCGCCCAGGGACGCGAGACCGACGACGATTCCGATGGCCAGGATGTACCAGCGCCTGGCCATGATGCCTAGGAGGACGGCTGCGGTCATGATTATCCCGGCCTGGACGAGCTGGGTACGACGGTGACTGTTTCACCTGCGAGGTAAGCCGGATCGTCGGCTTTGGGCCGACTACGTGCAGGGCGACCGAGGGATGATGGCTTGTGGACGTGGTGCGAGTTCAGGATGGGGACTGCAGGTTGATTGACTGTGCCGCTGGCAGAGGCACGCGACACGGTCTTTTGCCGACGGCGAGCCGGGTTTGGCGGCTTTGGTCCAGTGTGATTTGCGGGTCCTTGTGTACTCCTGCGACTCTTCCTTGTCAGAAGCAAGCCATCGAGCAGCACAGTGATGATGACGGTGAAGGCTGTCCCTCCGGCAGCAGTTACGAGGATGAGCTGAGTCCGCGCCTTGACCTCTGGAACAGCCTTGCTGTCCTCCAACAGGTTCATTGTGGAAATGCGGGATGCGTTAGGAACGTTGAGCACGTCTTGTAGTTCGGTTAGAGCCACCGGGGCCTGATTCATGACCGTGTCCAAGACCTTGAGTGCTTGGTCGGCGTCGTGTGAAGTGGCCGTGATAAGGAGGATGGCGCCGCTCGTTCCACGGTCGGCTTCAGCTGTGAACGTGGCTGCCCCGCTCTGCTCGCGGATGTTCTCCTTGAACTCTTCGGAGGACATCTTTCGCGTCAGGATGTCAAGAGCCTCGCTCATGCCGCCTAGCCCCAAATATGGATTGCCTGTCTCTCCAACGCTTTGGGTTGAGGGCAGCAGAACCAAACTTGCCTGGGCCTTGTAGTTGTCGGGAGTGCTCCGTTGAAGGATGAAACAGGTACCCGCGGTCAGGGCAAGCCCAAGCACAACAATGAACCATCGGCGTCCCAGGCTTTTCAATATCTTCTGTACCTGCATGTCCCGCACTTACCTCTCATTCGATGACTTAGGGTTGGACGGCCATTTGGCTCACGGCCCTGGCATGGTGCTTTTCCTACTTGCGACGGCCGTTTTGATCCGATCAATCCCTTGGCGTCCCAGCAGTGCAATGGTGACTGCCTTGGCAGTGCATCGAATCAGCTCCCGTAGAACCCTCAGTGGCGACTCAAAAACGCGGTCCGCGATGATCGTCTGCAAGCCGGGGTTGGGCACATCCTCCAAAAGGCTGTGAAAGAGGCGCCGGTATGGCTCGGGGGCTACACGGCGACCGCGAATCCGGTTGCTCACATTGTGGTCATGTACCACCTGCAGCCATGCCGGTGAGCCATGGAGCGTCCTGACGTTCATGGAGTTTCCCAGCATGTTGTGCCATGCGGCCCAACATGTCACGGGTGTGGACCAGTTTGCGCTCACGGAGCAAAACGCGTTGTTGGGGTCGTGCCTGAGGAAAACGGAGCCATTTCCCTTAACAAGGCCGGAAGCAAGGTAGATGGCTGTGCTGCCCTCGCCGCCGGCAGCCTTTTGTAGTCGCTCAACGAAATCCACTGCCAAACCGTCGTCGTTATCCAGGTTGGTGGTGAGGAGCAGTTGGCGATCGCCTCGAACTGCTGCCCGAATGTCTTGGAGCAGTTCGGAAGGGCTGACAGCTGTCCTGAACAGGGGTAAAAAGGTCCGGTCCCGGTTCAGCTGCTGGATGCGATCCAGCAGCCATACCGGACTCTCCGGATCGAAGTAGATGATCCAGTGAAAGTCCTGGTTGGTTTGGGCTTTCACGGAGGGAAGGCAGTAGCGCTCGAAAAGCACCATTCGTTCTCTCAGCCACCCGTCCTGGGCCCTTACAAGGCTCTCGAAGCCTTGGGAGGGAAGGTTGAAACGCGTCAGGAAGACGTGATCAAGCGAATCGGCGGTTGTCCGGTTGTCATCGATCATGGTGTCCTCCTCGAACGGACTCAGCAACGGCGTCCGGGGGTATGTGTTGTCCGCAGAGGTCCCGGATGGTTGAAGCCCGCACTTCCCAGGAGTTTGCCTCCGCGACTCGCCGCATGTCGTCGCGTTGCTGTTGATCCGGATGATGGTCCAAGGCTCCCCTGACCAAATCCACGAACTCTGCGCGGTCACCGGCAACGAACAAAGCGCTGCACTCCAGCAAGCTGACTGATGGCAGGTCCGTTGCTACGACGGGCAGTCCCGCAGAAAGATATTCCAGCGTCTTAAGGGGGAAGCTGGACCTGTTGAATTCAGTGTTGGCATACGGAGTGATCCCTACCGATGCTGTCTCCAGGAGCCGGCGTACCTCTCTGGGCCGAACGTATCCACGCCAGTCCACATTTCCCCTGCTCAGGAAAGCATTGAGTCTTAGCTTGGCTGCGGGGTCGGACGCAGTCCGTGGGCCAAGGACCAGGATGTCGAGTTCGGAGTCGGCCAACGATTCGAGCACATCCAGGTCCAGGCGCTCATTGAGCTGCCCAACCAGGGCCGTGATGGGCCGCCGGCGATTATCGGTAGTGCGCCTGACGGGCGGACGACAGCCGTTGGGAAGAACGCCCACGGGCCGCCCCGCGAAGCTGGACATCTTCGCAGCCAATCCAGGCGAAACAGCAGTAACAACGTCTGCCGCCGCTAAGTTGCGTTCAAGTGAACGACGCAGGTAGCTCGACGGGAACCCAATGAGGTCAGCTGCGGCCAACCAGTCATCTGTCAGATGGAGCAACCGTGTCCCGGCAACATTCGCGGGAAATGCCACAACGGGTGAAGCGTTGATGACGGCCGCTGGCGGACGGCCGGAGAATCGGATGGCTTTTTCCATGCAGTGTGTTGAGATTGCATGAGTGATGGGACGGCCAACACTGGAACTGAAAAGCGGGGGTGCTGGAAGCCGGAGACGCTTGAGGTGCGGGGTCAGGATTTCCGGAACGCCGCGGAGACTTCTCACCATGTACTTCCGTACATCCCCAAAACGGAAAACCGGCGCAGGCTGATCAACCCACAGCACAGGACCGGCTACCGCGAGCGATTCCACCAGAAGGCGGTCAGTGCCGGGCAGGCCATCCCACCGCCCCCCGGAGATATACATGATGGTTTCCATCAGACCCCCCTGGCGACGTGTAGCCCCGGCCCTGCAGCGTGGCTGGCAACAGGGCGTGCATTGAAGTCGTCCCGTGGCAGTCGTCGCAGCACGCGCTGAGAACGTCGTATCCCCACATAGCCGGCGTATCGGCCTATGGCTGCCACTTCAGACGCCATGGTCGCAGCCAGGCCAGGGCGGGCAGCGGCAAAATCCTCGTAAAGGCGCACCTGACGTCGAGCAGCGGAGTCCAATGAGTACCTCTGCTCGACGACCTGCCGACCCAAGACCCCCAAATCGCGGCGAAGTTGCTCATCGTTCATGAGCGCTCGCAGGATGGCGAGTAAAGCGTTTTGTCCTTCGCCGCCTGAACCCGGACCGGATCCGTACCATCCTTGCCACAGGAAAGTAGGCAGGGAATCGGGTGTGAGAAGTTCCCAAAACCCGCGCTCACCTTGCACCACAAGGGGCTTCCCGAAGGACAGGCCGCGCAATGCTGAACCACCCATTCCCAACACCACATCCGCAGCAGCGTAGGCAGGCCGCGGATCCGCGAGCTCACCAGTGAGCGTCACCGTCTCCCGCCCAGTGGCCGCGTTGATAAGTGCAGCCCGGCTTGCGACTGCATCCGACGCCGGACCTGTTCCCGTGATGATCAGCCTCACCGGATGTTCAAGGGACAACAGCCGTACAGCATCCATGGCGCTCATAAGGCCCTCAAGCTTCAATTCCTGCGCCAGGCGTGAAACACAGACAACGGTCAGGGAACGATCAGCCAGTGCAAACTGCCGGGTAAATGCGTCCAAGCCCACCGTCGCGGACGCCTGGTTGGCGTGCGTGTCCACCGGCGGCTCCATGACGTGCACTTCTCCCCTCCCCCGGGAAGACTCCCAATGATGGATCTGCTCAGTACCCACCATGAGCGGCATGGACTTTGGAATGAACGGAGCCACGGCCATGGACATGACGGTGGCAACGGCCGTAGTCCCACGGACCACTTTGGAAGCAGCCAAGCACTCCAAGGCCGGCGGCCACTCGTATCCGTGAAGAACGTCCACACCGCGCTCGCGAACAGTGCGTACCAAGGCGCTGATGACAGTTGGCGAAGGACGCTTCCCGGGAAGTGGTGCGGGAACGTACTCCAATCCCAACTCGACAGCCGTTTGCGCCAGTGGACCAGGTTGCCCAAAGAGCAGGACATCGTGCCCCAAGCGCTGTACGGCTGCGCCCAATTCAATTGCATTCAGCTGGCTGCCGCCCAGGCGGAGGTCGTGTGGGTAAACGAGGATTCTCATGTCCAGGCCTCCTCAGGGCCCCGACCACGGCCCCAACGCCGGACGTCGGCAATGTCCCGCCTGCCGAACGCAAGCGTGAGGACCATCGCAACAACGCCCACACCAGCAGAAAAGAGAACAGCTTCCATCGGTGACCGCACAGATTGGCTCAGCAGCGCGCAACCAATACCGGCAGCAACAGCCACCAAGAAGGGCCGGAAAAGTCGACCGGCCAACGCCCGCAGTGAAACGTTCGCCCGCTTCATGGCCCTGAGGTACATCGGTGAGGTCACCACAACAGCAACGGCCACCGGCGCTGCAGCCAGTCCAAACATGCCGCCATAAATGGCCCCAACAATCAGGGCGGGGACCAAAGCTGCGAGCGCCATCAGTTGGACCGTGAAAATCGGACCAGACAAACCAAGAATGACCAGGTAGTCATAAAAAAGCTCGTGAAGCACTCGCACGGCGGTCAGCGGAGCCAACCAAAAAAGGGCGAGGCCGGCCGGAGCCCAGGCATCGCCATAAACCAGCATGACCAGTGGGACAGCGCATCCCATCATTACCGCGCAGACCGGCAACAGTACTGCTCCAAGCGCCCCTGTCAGGGACAACAGCGCCGACTGCATGTCCCCCGGCCTGTCCTGCAACCTGGCAAAGGTAGCAGGTGCCACGCTCCGAAGGGGCGGAGACAACAAACTGGAAGGCCAACCAGCCATATTGAACGCCATGACATACAGGCCCAACGCGACAGGCCCCAGCATCTTTCCCGCAACGAGTTGATCAACGTAGCCAACCGCAAAGACCACCATACTGGCGCCGGCAAGGGGCAGCCCGAAGGCCAGCAATTGCCTGGCAACCTTCGACGAGAATCCGAAACGGTAGGGCAAGGGAGAATAGATGAGGAACAGGACGCCGGCTACCAAGCTGGCCAGGGCCCGACCAACGGCAAGGCTCATGGCGCCCATTCCGGCGATCACCATGATCAACGAGGCGCCAGCCCCCAGCCATACATTGACTTGGTCAATGACCATGCGCTGGCCTTGACGGAAGTTCCGTTGCAGCAGGGCTGCAGGGGTGGCCACCAAGCCGTTCAGCACGATGCAGACCGCCATTACACGGACCACATCCGTGGCTGCTTCATTTCCCATGGCGGCCGCGAAGTAGGGTGCAGCTGCATAGGAAACGGCGAAGAGCAGGACACTGCATGTTGCCGAAATAGTGGTAACGGTTGCCGCTATGGCCTTCGGGTCACCCGGCCAGCGAACGATCGCGAGGCTGACCCCCAATTCATTGAAGCTCAGGACCGCAACCAAAGCTACAAACGCTACGGCGTAGGTTCCGAATTCTTCGGGACCCAGCAGGCGTGCCAGCGCGATGCCGATTCCGATCGTGCCCAGCTTCGTGATGAAAGCGTTGACCACGCTGATCACGAATGCCCTGGTGGGCGTTGGTGTCCGCCGGGGAGTGACCGGGCTCCGAAGTGTCACTGGGCCCCCTCCAGCGCCGGAGAGTTGCCCCGCCTGATCACCCGGGCAGGGACACCGGCCCACGTCTCGTCTTCCGGGACGTCGCTGAGGACGGCAGCGCCCATTCCGATCGTTGCTTTCGCACCGATGGTCAGGCGCTCGCGGACACTGGCATTCATTCCTATGTAGGCTGCCCGGCCGATGTGGACGTTGCCGCCCAGTGACACGCCGGAGGCCAACGTGACGTAGTCGCCGATGAGGTCATCGTGGGTGAAGGTTACTCCCGGCATCGCGACGACATGGCTGCCGATAGTGACGGATGCCGTCATGCTGACGTGGGCCAGGATGATGCTTCCGCGGCCAATCAAGCAGCCCTCGGGAACGTTCACAGATGGATCGATCGCTGTCGCGTAGCGGTCATCGTCGAGTCCGAGTGTCCGTAGCCGCATTACGACGCCCTCCCGCCCACTTCCTGAGCCGATGCAGACCAGGAGCATCGCATGGGGGAATTTCAAGGCGTCGCGGATGGGGCCCAGCACATGGGCCCCATCTACTACGCGCCCAAGTTTGTCTTCGTCGTCGTCGAGGATCCCAATGACGTCGAAGGGCCCGCTGCTGCGGACCATGGCAAGCACCTCCCGGGCGAGGCCGCTTGCAGCAATGAGGAGTAGTTCGCTCATGGCTGTCCCGCCGCGCGCAGCACGGAGTCGATGACCCGGACTTGGTCCTGCAGTGACAGTTCGTGGTAGAGCGGCAGGATGAGCGTGTGATCCGACAACCATTCAGTAACGCCCAGCTCAGCCGAGCCGGTGTCCGCACCGGAATACGCGGGCTGCCTGTGCGCCGCCATGATTCCGCGGCGGGCAGAGATGCCGTCTCCGGCCAAACGGGTCAACAACGCCTCCCGTCCCAGCGGGAACGCCGGGCCGATCTCCAACCAGCACGATTGGAAGTTGCTGATGCCGTAATGGGGGTCGCTGACCAGCCGGAGGCCTTCGACGCCGGCGAAGGCGTTGGCGTAGGTAGCGGCGAGCTGACGCCGCCGTTGGACAACTGCTTGGAGACGGCCGAGTTGGACAAGTCCGACGGCGGCCTGAAGGTCGGTCATGCGGTAGTTGAACCCGACTTCGAGGTACTCCTCAGCAGGGGCGAGCAGGCTGGCGTGGCGGTCGGCGGCTGAAACGCTCATGGCGTGTTCGCGAAGCCGTCGTGCCCTGTCACCGTAATCCTGGCGAGGAGTGGTTATCATCCCGCCCTCTCCCGTGGTGAGGATCTTGCGCGGATGGAAGGACCATGCGGCCAGCTCGGCGTTGGAACCTACAGGTCGTCCGCGGTATCTGGAGCCGATAGCGCACGCAGCGTCTTCCACCACGATGATTCCGAGAGGATCGCAGAGTGCCCGGATGGGTTCCAGGTCAACAGGGACTCCACCTTGGTCAACGGCGATCACCGCTGTGGTGGCGGGTGTCAGGGCAGCCTTGATGGTTGCTGCAGTAACGCAGCCTGTATGCATGTCGACGTCGGCGAAGACCGGCCGCGCGCCCACGTATGTTGCCGCGTTGGCGGTGGCAATGAAGGAGAACGACGGCACCACCACGTCATCCCCTGGTCCAACTCCAGCGACGGCGAGCGCCAGGTGCAGTGCCGAGGTGCAGCTCGACGTTGCAATGGCAAAGTCGGCTTGTTGCTCGGCGGCGAAGGCGTCTTCGAATTGCCGCACCTTGGGGCCCTGTGCAACCCAACCTGATGCGATCACTTCAGCAACGGCTTGGGTCTCTTCTTCGCCAAGCCACGGCTTCATGACATCAATGCGGGCCAATCGGGTTTCGGAGATGGTCATCGCGCACCCACTGCCGGAGCTGTTGGACGACTAGTGGTGCGGGCTGCAGCGATCTCGGCCCGAAGCGGACGCCACCACGAAACCAGCGAGCGCAACCCGTCTTCCAAGCCAATGGCCGCCTCGAAGCCCAGGGCTTCGCGTGCTGCCGTGATGTCTGCAAGTCTTCGGGCAACTCCGTTGACGGCACGTTCCGGGCCATGTTCCAGTCGAAGTGGTGAGTCCATGACTTTCAGCAGTGTCTGTGCGAGTTCCGCCAGGCTGGTCTCGGTACCACTGGCCACGTTGAAGACGCCCTCGCGTACGTTGCTGACGGCAGCAAGGACATTCGCCCTGGCGACATCCGCGGTATGGATGAAGTCCATGGTTTGGTGCCCGCTGCCGAAAATCAGCGGGGGCTGGCCGTCGACAATCCGTTCCATCCAGCGGACCAGTACCTCGGTGTAGAGGCCGTGGACGTCCATGCGGGGTCCGTAAACGTTGAAGTACCTCAGCAGGATGTAGTCCAGGCCTGACATGGCTCGGAAGCTCCGTGCCATTCCTTCGTTGAAGGACTTTGCAGCACCGTAGAAGGTGTCGTTGTTGTGGTGGTGGTGGCTTTCTTTGGTGGGAAATTCCTCCGCCATGCCGTAAACGGAGGCACTTGACGCTGAGATGAGCTTGTCCACTTTGTGTGCTGCGGCGGCCTCGTAGACGTTGAAGGTCCCATCCACCAGTACTTCGAGGGCCAGCCGTGGTTCTTCCGCGCATTGGGTGATGCGGATGGCGGCTTGGTGGAAGAGAAGGTCCTTGCCCTTGGTGAGGTCGTGGACGAGGTCGCGGTCACGGAGGTCGCCTTCGATCAGCTGCACCCTCCCACTGGAGAGGGCTTCGTTCAGGTTTGCGCGTCGGCCGCGGACGAGGTTGTCCAGCACGTCTATGTGTTCCGCACCGGCGTCGAGCAGTTGGTCAACCAGCGTCGATCCAATGGTGCCGGCGCCTCCGGTGACCAGGACACGCGCCCCTGGAAGCTCTTTCATCGTGCAACCTGGAGGGAGACTTCATTCCCGGCGACGATTGTTGATTGTCCGTCTGTACCAAGGCTTTTGGTGACGGCTTCGAGCACGGACAAGACGCGGAGCCCGGATTCACCGCTGGTCCGTGGCGTTGTGCGGTTGCGGATGGACGAGGCAAGTTCACTGACCACCTGGCCCAAGGGTTCCCTTTCCTGCAGCGCCGGGGACCACGTGTCGCCGAGGCGGTAGGAGATGGCCGAGGTCCGTTTGTCTGCGGCAGATCTGGGTTGGTGCTCCAGGCTGACCCCGCGGTCGTAGACGCTGAGGCGTTGCTGGGGGTTGAGGTCGTCCCACACCAGGGTCCTCTTTGACCCTCCGATGATCATTTGCCTGATTTTGGTGGGGCTGAGCCAGTTCACATGAATATGGACCATGGCGTCATTGGGCAGACCGAAGGTGAGGTGTCCAACGCAGTCCCTGCCCGTTCCCAGGGGATCCGCGCCGTGAGCTGAAATTTCCGTGGGATGCAGGCCGCCGGGCAGGACGAAGTCCAGGATGGAGAGGTCATGCGGGGCCAGGTCCCAGAAGACGTTGACGTCCGGTTGGACGAGCCCCAGATTGATGCGGACGGAATCCACGTACAAGATATCGCCCAGGGCGCCGCTGGACACCAGTTCCTGGATCTTGAGGACCGCCGGAGTGAAGCAATACGTGTGGTCTGCCATAAGGACCAATCTCCTGGCTTTTGCTTCGTCCACCATCTCCAAGCCCTTGGCCCGGCTGTCGGCCAACGGCTTTTCCACCAGGACGTGTTTACCTGCGCGCAGGGCCGTCATCACCACTCCATGGTGGGTATGCGCCGGCGTCGCTACGGCTATGGCGTCCAGGTTGTAGGTATCCAACAGCTCGTCCAAGGATTCGACGACGGCCACCCCACCGACCGTCTCTGCGAGCTTCAGGCCGCGTTCGACGTCGAGGTCGCAGATGGCCACGAGATCCCAGTCCGGGCTGGCCTTGAGGTTCCGTGCCAGATTGGGCCCCCAATATCCTGCCCCGACCACCGCGATTCGGAGCTTGGCTTGTAGTCCGTGGCCGTTCAGTTGTCCTGATGGAATGGTTCGTATGCTCATTTCCCACTCTGCTTCTATGTTGACAGCGCGATTTGCTTGGTTTGTTGCAGATACTGGTTAGTAGGCTCCGGAGGGTTGAATCATTGCCCTGAAGGTCCGCCACATGATGATCAGGTCTCCCGCTATGGACCAGTTCTCGACGTAGTAGAGGTCCAGCCGCACGGCCTCATCCCATGGAAGGTCGGACCGCCCGTTGATTTGCCACAAGCCGGTGATACCGGGCTTGATGAGCAGCCGACGATGCGTGTGGCGTTCGTATCCACTGACTTCCCGGGCCAGGGGTGGCCGTGGCCCCACCAGGCTCATGTTGCCCACCAGGACATTCCAGAACTGGGGCAATTCATCGAGGGAGTACTTTCGCATCCACCGGCCGCAACGGGTGATGCGGGGGTCGCCGCGGATCTTGAAGAGTACACCTGCGCCCTCATCCCGGGTATTGAGTTCTTCCAAACGCGATTCGGCGTCCACCACCATGGAACGGAACTTCAGCATGTGGAAGGTGGTGCCCCTCCTGCCAACCCGCTCCTGCCGGAAAAGTACGGGGCCGGGGCTGTCATGGTGGACTATGGCGGCGAGGAGCAGCAGGATCGGTGACAGGATCAGCAATGCCGACGCCGAGACCGTAATGTCCATCAAGCGCTTGAGCGTGTGCTTGCCCCCGGAGTAATGCGGGATGTCCACGTGCATCAGGGGAAGTCCCTCGACGGGCCGCCAGTGGATGCGCGGGCCGGCAACGTTGGTCAGGGTGGCTGCGAGGACCAGCTCCGCGGCATTTTCCTCCAGCTGCCACCCCAGCTCTTGAATGAATTGGTTTCCTCCGGGAACGGGGCCGGCCACAATTACTGCGTTTGCCCCTGTTTGCCGGACTGTGTGGGCGATGCCGTAGATCGACGACAGGACAGGGACGCGGAGGTGGTCCACCTTCAGCACCGCACCACGCCGGGCACCTGGAAGACATGCTCCGAGGATGTCGTAGGCGGCGCCGGACTTTCGGTTGATCTGTTTGATGACGTATCTGACGTCCTGGGGTTCACCCACAACGATCGCGCGGGAGAGGCAGCGCCCACGGGACTTTTCGTGACTCAGCCACCGGCGGAAGCTCCACCTGCTGCCGGTGAGCGCCACCAGGCCAAGGGGCAGGGAGACAAGCACGAATGAACTAACGGCATCGAGCCGGAAAACCACGGCAACGATGCCCAGGAAGCCAAATACGCGAAAACTGGCCGACAGGACGCGCTTGTACTCCTCGGGTCCTACGCCGAGAACTTTGGGATCCCGGGTGCGGTAGACCTCCAGTGCACCCAACCAAACCAGGCCAAGAATCAATCCCGTCATCAGATGGTGCGTGAACGCAGGGCTTTCCGCTGCCAAGGACAGGCCATTGGTGTTGAGCGCAAAGCCCGCGAACACAGCCGCAGCAACGAGGGCCGTGTCCGACATGCGAAGGCTGTTGGTCAGCGAGTGCGTCCAGTCGGAGCGGCCCCGGCGAGGGAAAGTGATCCGAGGGGTCCTGCGGGTGACTGGCGGCACGAAGTCCAGGGTGACCTCGGACCTCGGTGCCGCCAGTCCCGCCTTTTCAGTCCGTTGTGCAGCAACGGACTTGTCAATCCAGGGAGACGCCGGCGGATTGACGTCGGCGATGGCATTTTTTGCGGGAAAGGCTGACCCCGCCAGGGCATGGTCCGCACCCGTGGGTGCCGCTACCTTGCCTATACGCAAGACTGGAACTTTCACCATGTCAGCCTTCTTTGCAGACCTGCCATTGCCTACTTATCAGTGAAGCGGCGGCGGTCAGGAGGCGCACCAGTAGTCTGTACTCAAGTTTGCGCAGGATTACCCATTGCATCTACGTGCGAGTACCTAGCCGGCGGCGACCACACTACGTGTTTTCGGGCTCGGCGACGAGGTGGAAAACGCCGGAAATCCGGGCTGGAAACGGCACAAGAACGCGCCAGGAAGCCACGAAAAACCGGCCACCCAGTGGGTGGCCGGTCATCAGGGTATTTAGTCCTCTACGATTTCCAGGTCTTCGTCCAGAACCTCGTCGTCTTCCTCATCTTCGTCGTCAAAAACTTGAAGCGGAGTAACCTCGGAATAGGCCTCGTAGAGTGCGTCTTCATAAACCTCGAAGGCGTCAGCGACGGCGAAAAATGACGCTTCGACGTTGGGGTCACCTTCGCCCCTGCGCGCGGATGCGGCAGCGAGATGTTCTTCCAGGGCGGCGGTCAGTGATTGAAGCGCGACACGCGGATCGATGCTCATGACTTCACGTTAGCTGGAAAAGGACGAAAATGGAGAGGGATGAGAGAACAATTTCCGGGCAGCTCCGTTGAGCGCCAACGAGACTACGCACGTCAGTACGAATACCTCGTTCTGACGGTGGGACCTGACGATTCGCTGCCGGACGCCCGGCGCCGGCTTGCCGAGCATTCCGAATACGGCAAGTGGGAACTCGAGCGCAGCGTGCTCTATCTCGGAGGCGGCCGGCGCTTTTGGCTGCGCCGTAAAGTCTATTCCGTGCAGCGAACCGTCTAAGCGTCCGCCGCTACTCCAAGGGCCCCAACCACGCGTTGGCCACGGTGTTATGCGCGGATTCATCATTTGACGGATGGAAGATACCGGCAAGCACATCCCGGTACAGGCGCTCCATTTCGGAGCCGCGGAAGTAACTGGATCCACCAGTAACCCGGATGGCCAGATCCACTACGTGGCGTGCATTTTCTGTGGCGCGGGACTTGATCCCCACAAGCTTTGGAAACCAAAGCGCCCCGTGATCCACCAGGTTGTCGACGTCTCGCGCAACGGCGGATATCTGCGGATAGATCCCATCCATCGCCAACGCGGCGTCTGCCACTTTCCAGCGGATATCCGGATCCTGCGCATAGCTGCGGCCACCGTACTTGGCTGACACACGACGCTTCACATTTTCCACGCCCAGAGTGAACGCTCGCTCGGCTACGCCGGTGTACACAGCGGCGAGCAACGTTTCGAAACAGGCGAAGATCGCGAAGATCAGCAGGTCCTTGTTGGGTCCCACGGGCAGTTTGCGGAAGATGCGGTCCGGGGGAATCACTGCCCCGTGCAAGAGGGTGGTGTTGGATGCACTGGCACGCATACCCAAGGTGTCCCAGTCGCTCAGTGTTTCGTGGCCCGGCTCATCGCGGCGGAGGAATCCAAAGACGAGCTCACCCTCTCCGTCCCTGGCATCGATATCCTTGCCAAAAGTGCCCAGCCGGGTCCAGCCGCGCGAGAGGCTGGTGAAGATCTTCCGGCCGGTGAACCGGTAGCCTCCATCGGGCAGCAGCTCTGCAACCGTGCCGGAATCGAACAGCATGGAATCGTTGCCGGCCTCGGAGATGCCGAAAGCAAAGACCTCACCCTGTCCGGCTTCCTTGAGTACGAAGTCCAGCGAGTCGTCTCCCCTGGCCGCCATGACCTGCGCGACGCCGGTCCACACCAGGTGCATGTTCACGGCCAGCGCTGTGGCCGGTGCAGCCGTGGCGAGACGCTGCTGCAGCGCGGCTACTGCTTCGAGACCGAGTCCGGCGCCGCCGTCGGCCTCCGGTACGAACAGCTTCAGGTAACCGGCGGCCGCCAGGTCTTCCAGGTCTTCGTGGAAGAACTGGTTGTTCTGGTCGTATCCTGCTGCGCGGCCACGGAGCCGTTCGAGCAGTTCGTCGGGCAGGATTTCTTCGGGAGTCATGACGTGGAGCTTCTTCCGGTGATTGCCGTTAGTAGTTAGTCAGCAGCGTGTTCAGGACGCGGGCACCGAACTGGAGGGATTCGGCCGGCACGCGCTCATCAACACCGTGGAACATCCCGGTGAAGTCGAGTTCGTCGGGCAGCATCAGAGGAGCGAACCCGTAGCCGGTGATGCCGATCTTGCTCAGTGATTTGTTGTCCGTGCCACCGGAGAGCGTGTAGGGAAGGACCTTGGCGCCCGGGTCTTCGGAGTGCAGCGCATCAATCATGGAGTCCACCAGGTTCCCTGCAAACGGCACCTCCAAGGAAACATCCTTGTTGACGTAGCTGATCTCGATGCCGTCCCCGGCGAGTTCCTTGATGGTCTCGAACACCAGCTCCTGCTGTCCGGGCAGTGTGCGGCAATCCACGAACGCCTCGGCAGACTCAGGGATGACGTTGTGCTTGTATCCGGAACGCAGGAACGTGGGATTGGAAGTGTTCTGAAGGGTGGCACCGACGAACCGGGCCACGGTACCAAGTTCCTTCAGCAGGATGTCCGGGTTGTCGGCGTCGAACTCGACGCCGGTGAGTTCGGTGACGCCGTCCAGGAACTGTCGGGTGGTGGGCGTCAGCTCCACAGGCCACTTGTGTTCGCCGATGCGGGTCACAGCACGGGCAAGGCGGGTAACAGCGTTGTCGGTGTTGATCTGGGAGCCGTGTCCTGCCCGGCCATGGGCTACGAGGCGCAGCCACGAGAGGCCCTTTTCCGCAGTTTGCAGCAGGTAGGTCCGCTGTCCGCCGATCGTGGCAGAGAACCCACCTACCTCGGAAATGGCCTCTGTGGCGCCATCAAAAAGTTCGCGTCGGTGCTCTACCGCGTACCTGGCGCCGTAGGTGCCGCCGGCCTCTTCATCTGCGAAGAAAGCGAAAATGATGTCGCGCTTGGGCTTGCGTCCTGTCCTGGCAAAGTTCCGCATGACTGAAAGGATCATGGCGTCCATGTCTTTCATGTCCACGGCGCCGCGACCCCAGACCAGGCCGTCCTTCAACTCGCCGCTGAACGGGTCCACGCTCCATTGGTCTTTGAGGGCCGGGACAACATCAAGGTGCCCGTGCACTACCAGGGCGTCCGCCGACGGGTCTTCTCCTGCCATGCGGGTTACCACGTTGGCGCGGCCCGGGGCTGACTCGAAGATCTCAGCTTCAAGTCCAACCTCGGTGATCAGCCCGGCTGTGTACTCAGCTGCCGCACGCTCCCCCGGCCCCGAGTCGTCTCCGAAGTTGGAGGAGTCGATGCGGATGAGCTCCTGGCAGATCCGGACGACTTCGTCTTCGGGGCGGATGACAGACATGGAAACTCTCCTTGCGTTGCTGGGCTGCAGGTTCCGGTGACGCACGCTGTGGTTTTCCCAGCGTTTCCGTCCCGTGTTCCCTCAGCCTACTCACCAGCAGCGGGCTCAGTCAGGTATTCGTTTCGCCGTGGGTCTTGGGACGCGCCTGCAGAGGAGCCCTGATCCGCGCCGATTTTTCAGCGCCCTGAAACCGTGTTAGAGTTTTTCTCGCTGCTTCGGAGGAAAGTGAAGCGCCGCAAGGTGCAAAATGAACTTCTGAACACCACCTGCGCGGGTGGCGGAATGGCAGACGCGCTAGCTTGAGGTGCTAGTCCTCGAAAGGGGGTGGGGGTTCAAGTCCCCCTCCGCGCACAATCACAAGGCCTGAAATCTACGGATTTCGGGCCTTGTTTGTTTTCCCGGCTTTCCCGGGCAAGTTGCGATGCGACCTTGATCACTATGGAATTAATGACGACGGCGGCAGTCACCTTGTGAGTGACCGCCGCCGTCCCATTTCGCGGACTTCAGAGCAAGGCCGAAACGCTGCCAATGAAGTGCCGCCTGCCGCTGCGGGGATTCCACGCAACGTAGTCCGATCGTTCCCAGCGTCCAGAAGCCGACTGGACCGTGGTGATGTCCAAGGCAACCCGCGTTGGCAGGAACACGGGAGCCTCAAAGGCCACGTCCCAGATGAAGGAATCCGCCTTGACGGCACCAACGTCAGCCAGCGCACGCGAGGCCAAGTACATGCCGTGCGCAATGGATCCTCGCAGCCCCAGTGCTTTGGCCGATAGGACACTTAAGTGGATCGGATTGAAGTCACCCGAAACGGTGGCGTAGCTGCGCCCGATGTCCAGGCCAAGCTGCCACAGGGCAGTGGGGTCCGGGGGTGAGAAGTCCGAGGCTCCCGATGCTCCGTTGACGCTGCCCGGCTTGTCGATGCCCGGCAGGAAGACGCCCTTGGCAAGGTAGGTGGAGACGCCTCGCCACAGCAGGTCTCCGCTGGAGCCGGCGTGGACCTCCGCCACCAGGTCCAGCATTGTTCCCGCCCTGTGGGCGGAGAGGTTCTCCGCCCAGGACCGGATATCCAAAGAGTCGGAGAAGTGGATCGGCATCCGCTGCTCTACGTGGTTCCTTAGGTGGATCATGCCCAGGAGCGGCAACGGGAAGTCGTCGCGGTTCATGACACTCATGGAAACAGGAAAGGCTAAAGCGTGGACATATCCTGCCGGGAGAATATCGCTTGCCGTCTCCCCTACCAGGTGCTGGTACGCGGTCAGGTTGCCGACGTCGGCCCGGACCCCCCTCACCTCGTGACTGACAGCCGGCAACTTCGTCTTTCCTGTGCTGGCCCCGAGGACCCGCCTACGGGCTGCCGTTGTGGCCGCGTTGACGTACAGCTTGGACAGCGATGGCAGCTCACCGAGGATAACGGGCTGGGGATGGTTCATGCTCCCACCAGTTGTTGTCCACAGACGCGAAGTACTTCTCCGGAAATTCCACCGGCAGCATCGCTGGAAAGGAAGGCAATGGCTTCCGCCACGTCCTGGGGCTGCCCGCCTTGCTTGAGAGAGTTGAGCCTGCGTGCTGCCTCGCGGATGGCGAAGGGCATTTTGGCGGTCATTTCGGTTTCGATAAAGCCCGGGGCAACTGCGTTGATCGTCCCCCCAAAAGACTCCATCAGCGGGGCGGTGGACCTGACCATTCCGATGACGCCCCCCTTGGACGCGCCGTAGTTGGTCTGCCCCCTGTTGCCGGCGATGCCGCTGGTGGACGCGACCGAAACGATTCGCGGCGAATCCCTGAAATACTCCGACGCCAAAAGGGCCTCGTTGATTCTCAGCTGGGCTGCGATGTTGACGGCGATGACAGACTGCCAACGGCCCTCGTCCATGTTGGCCAAGAGCCTGTCGCGGGTGATTCCGGCGTTGTGGACTACGATATCGAGTCGCCCATGGCGTTCCACGGCGTGCTCGATGATGCGATGGCCGGCGTCATCCCGACTGATATCCAGCTGCAGGGCTGTCCCGCGGACCTCGTTGGCAACAGCTGCCAGGTGGTCTCCAGCCGCGGGGATGTCCACGGCCACGATCTTGGCCCCGTCGCGGTGCAGGGTCCGGGCGATGGCGGCTCCGATTCCCCGTGCTGCGCCGGTGACCACTGCCACCTTGCCGGAGAGGGGTTTGTCGGCGTCGTTTGGCAAGCTGCCCGACGTTGAGCGGATGGTCAGGAACTGCCCATCCACATATGCGGAGCGGCCCGAAAGGAAGAACCGCAACGCCCCCAGGGCCGAAGGGCTGGTGGTCGCCAGATGGTCATCCAAGAGAATGCCGTTTGCCGTGGCTCCCGACCGCAGCTCCTTGGCCAAGGACCGCAGCAGCCCGTCAACCCCCTGCCGCGCAGCAGCGGATGCCGGCGACTGGGCCGACTGCGATGTCCTCGAGATGGTGACAACCCGGGCGTTCGGCGAAAGGTCCCGCAAGGAGGCGCCGGCGGTAAGTACGGGTTTGCCCAGGTCTTCGGGATGCTGGACGGCGTCGAGCACCAGGATGATGGCACCCAACTTTTCCTTGGGCAGCGCGTTGCGCCGGACGTCCAAGCCCCAGCCGAGCAGGGAGGTGGCGATGTCATCGGCCCCTGCGCTGTCTCCGCTGACCAGGACCGGGCCCGTGATGAGCGGATCGCCGGGTTGGTGGCGTCGAAGCACAACGGGCTGCGGCAGGCCGAGCTTCTTGGCTACGTCCTTCCCCAGTCCCTGACTTACGAGCTGTGTGTATTTATCTGTCATCTCGCTCCCCCTACGCTGCTTCCAGAATGGCAACAACACCCTGACCACCTGCGGCGCACACGGAAATCAGGCCCCGTGCGGGGCGGCCGTTGACGGCACCCTTCTCATGGAGCATTTTTGCAAGTGAGGCCACGATCCTCCCACCTGTTGCTGCGAATGGATGGCCGGCAGCCAACGATGATCCGTTGACGTTGAGCTTGGCACGGTCCACTTTGCCCAGCGCTCCGTCAAGGCCCAGCCGCGTCCGGCCGAACTCCTCGTCTTCCCACGCCGCCAGGGTGCTGAGAACGGTCCCCGCGAAGGCCTCGTGGATTTCGAAGAAGTCGATGTCCTCAAAGGTCAATCCTTGGCGGGCCAGCAGGCGCGGGACTGCGAAAACAGGCGCCATGAGGAGGCCGTCCTTACCGTGAACGAAGTCGACGGCGGCCGCCTCGCCATCCAGGACGGTTGCGAGCTTGGGCAGGCCGTGTGAGTCGGCCCATTCTTCTGTTGCCAACAGGACCGCGGAGGCTCCATCGGTGAGGGGCGTCGAGTTTCCCGCGGTCATGGTCGCCTCGGCACCCAGGTTCTTGCCGAACACGGGCTTCAGCGTGGAGAGCTTCTCCAGTGTGGTGTCTGCGCGCAGGTTGGAGTCGCGGTTAAGGCCGCGGTACGGAGTGATGAGGTCATCGAAGAAGCCTCGCTCATAGGCGGCAGCGAGGTTGCGATGGCTGTTGAAAGCCAATTCATCCTGCGCTTCCCGGGAGATTTTCCACTGGGCGGTAGTGAGGGCTTGGTGTTCGCCCATCGACAGCCCTGTGCGGGGCTCTCCGGTGTTGGGGGCATCCGGCGCCAGGTCCTTGGGGCGGATCCGGCCGATGATCTTCAGCTTCTGCATGGGGGTCTTGGCCCGGTTCAGGTCCAGCAGGATTTCGCGCAGGCCTTCACTGACAGCGATCGGGGCATCCGATGCCGAGTCCACCCCACCGGCAATCCCTGAATCGATCTGCCCTAACTTGATCTTGTTGGACAACCCAAGAACGGTCTCCAGGCCGGTTGCACAGGCTTGTTGGAGGTCATATGCGGGGGTTTCGGGTGACAAGGCAGAGCCGAGGACGGCTTCCCGGGTGAGGTTGAAGTCCCTTGAGTGCTTGAGCACTGCCCCGGCTGCCACCTCCCCAATGCGTTCATCTTGGAGACCGAACCTGGCAATGAGCCCTTCCAGTGCAGCGGTGAGCATGTCCTGGTTGGAGGACTTAACATATGCCCCGCCAGTGCGGGCGAACGGAATGCGGTTGCCGCCCACGATGACCGCCGAGCGCGTTGCTTGAGGGGTGGAAGCCGGTTCCAAGGGCCCGTCCGTGGTCACGTCTGCTGCAGCCATGCTTATCTCCTTCGATCGATGCCAGTTACTGATACCCAGCGTACCTGATACGCTGGGTATCGTGAACAGTCGCCACGAAGAATCCACCAGCCCCGCCGGCTCCCCCGAGGTTGTCCTCGAAGTCCCCGGGGCCATGGAGTCCGAAGCCGTTGTTGACGGGCGAGCGGCACGGTGGCAGTCCCACCGTGAAGAGCGCCGGCGGGAACTGATCAAAACCGCCCGCAAGGCAGTTCACCGGCTGGGAAGTGACGCCTCGATGGAGGACATCGCCGGAGCAGCCGGAACGTCGAAGTCGGTCTTCTACCGCTACTTCGGGGACAAAGCCGGGCTTCAGCAAGCAATGGGCGAGGTTGTACTGGGTCAAATGCAGCGTCGCATGCAGGAAGCCGCCCAACTGGCCCAGACACCCCGCGAGGGGTTGTTCGCCATGGTTTCCGCGTACCTGCAGATGGCCGAGTCCAGCCCCAACGTCTACGCCTTCATCACCCGGCTCACTCCCGGGGAGGCTTCGGCCCAAGACGCTATCGCGGCCTCAGGCGCGTTGGGTAACTTCTTCGAGCAAATCACGGACATGATCGCGACTCCCATGCGGGAGCACCTCGGCGAAGAGAAAGAATCCGTCATCGTGTACTGGCCCACTGCCGCCATCGGACTGGTCAGGAACGCGGGCGAAATGTGGCTGGGAAGCCCCGCCAGCAGCACCAAACCCGACCAAGCAACCATGGCCGGGCAGATCACTGATTGGTTGTGCCTGGGCATCGCCCCGGAACTCAAGACCACCACCTGACGCAAGAAATGACTCATCAGTTGTCGGAACCAAAGAAGGAAACAACATGACTGAAGTAGTGGACCGGGCCTCATCGGCCAACCAGCCCTCAGGCCGCGACGACGCAGCCACGCCCAGCGCTGCCGAGCCTGTGGTGGATGTCGCTGCCCTGGGAGAGCAGCTCCTGGGCAAGTGGGCCCACATCCGGCACCAGGCCCGCGCGGTGGCAGGCAACCCGGCGGTCCAGAAAATCGAGGGCCTGCACCACACCGAGCACCGTGCCCGAGTGTTCGAGCAGCTGAAGTTCCTGGTGGACAACAACACCGTCCATCGCGCCTTCCCCACCCGGCTGGGCGGCTCCGACGACCATGGCGGCAACATCGCCGGCTTCGAAGAGATCGTCACCGCCGACCCGTCGCTGCAGATCAAGGCTGGCGTCCAGTGGGGCCTCTTCGGCTCTGCAGTGATGCACCTCGGCACCGTGGAACATCAGGACAAGTGGCTCCCCGGCATCATGAGCCTTGAGATTCCAGGCTGCTTCGCCATGACCGAGACGGGCCACGGCTCGGATGTCGCCAGCATTGCCACCACGGCTACCTACGACGAAGCCAGCCAGGAATTCGTGATCAATACGCCGTTCCGGGCGGCATGGAAGGACTACATCGGCAATGCAGCCAACGATGGCCTGGCCGCTGTGGTGTTTGCCCAACTGATCACCAAGAACGTGAATCACGGTGTCCACGCTTTCTACGTGGAACTCCGCGATCCAGCCACCAAGGAGTTCCTCCCGGGCATCGGCGGTGAAGATGACGGCATCAAGGGTGGACTGAACGGCATTGACAACGGCCGGTTGCACTTTGCGAATGTACGCATCCCCCGCACCAACCTCCTGAACCGCTACGGTGACGTCGCTGTGGACGGTACTTACTCCTCCACCATTGAAAGCCCGGGAC
Source organism: Arthrobacter sp. GW822-FHT05G07 (assembly GCF_058799755.1). NCBI lineage: Bacteria > Bacillati > Actinomycetota > Actinomycetes > Micrococcales > Micrococcaceae > Arthrobacter > Arthrobacter sp. GW822-FHT05G07. The sequence continues at coordinate 349,870 of NZ_JBXALT010000005.1, forward strand.
GCCGCTTCTTCACGATGCTCGGCACCTTGGTTCAAGGCCGTGTTTCCCTGGATGGAGCCGCTGTGGCTGCCAGCAAGGTTGCCCTCAAGACCGCCATTCAGTATGCCACCGAGCGCCGGCAATTCAACGCGTCGTCCAGCACCGATGAAGAGGTCCTGCTGGACTACCAGCGGCACCAGCGCCGCCTGTTCACCCGGCTCGCCACCACGTACGCCGCCAGTTTCGCGCACGAACAGTTGTTGCAGAAGTTCGACGACGTCTTCTCCGGCGCCCACGACACCGATGCCGACCGCCAGGACCTGGAAACCCTGGCCGCCGCGCTCAAACCGCTCAGCACCTGGCATGCCCTGGACACATTGCAGGAATGCCGGGAGGCATGCGGCGGCGCAGGCTTCCTGATCGAGAACCGCTTTGCTTCCTTGCGAGCGGACCTGGACGTCTATGTAACCTTCGAAGGCGATAACACTGTCCTGCTCCAACTGGTGGCCAAGCGCCTCTTGGCCGATTACGCCAAGGAATTCCGCAGCGCGGACTTTGGCGTACTGGCCCGCTACGTTGTGGACCAGGCGGCCGGGGTGGCTCTGCACCGTACGGGTCTAAGGCAGGTGGCCCAGTTCGTGGCCGATACCGGTTCAGTCCAAAAGGCTGCTTTGGCGTTGCGGGATGAGGAAGGCCAGCGGACCCTCCTCGCAGACCGCGTGCAGTCGATGGTGGCAGAAGTCGGTGCGGCACTGAAGGGCGCCAACAAGCTCCCCCAGCACCAGGCTGCAGCCCTCTTCAACCAGCACCAACACGAACTCATCGAAGCGGCCCAGGCGCACGCCGAACTCCTCCAGTGGGAAGCCTTCACTGAGGCTCTGGGCCACGTCTCTGATGAAGGGACCAAGCGGGTCCTGACGTGGCTGCGCGACCTCTTCGGGCTGTCCCTGATCGAGAAGCACCTGTCCTGGTACCTCATGAACGGGCGTCTTTCGATGCAGCGGGGCCGGACCGTGGGTACGTACATCAACCGCTTGCTGGTCAAGATCCGCCCGCACGCCGTGGACCTCGTGGATGCTTTCGGCTACGGTCCCGAGCATCTGCGTGCTTCCATAGCGAGCGGTGCAGAAGCCGTCAGGCAGGATGAAGCCCGCGAGCACTTCAGCGAGCAGCGGGCCAGCGGAAGCGGCCCTGCAGACGAGAAAACGCTCCTTGCCCTGAAGGCCCGCAAGTCGCGTTAGCGGTACTTCCTCACCAAACGGTGAACAGTTGCGGAACTTTGTTCAAGCTTGCGGAACTTTGTTAAAGCACGACGGCGCCGTCCCCACCAAAGGGGACGGCGCCGTCGTGGTTTGACGTGATGCCGGGACGCTTTAGTCCTGCCTTACCGCAGGACTGAGCGGTAGACCTCCAGCGTGGTTTCCGTAATGGACTCCCAGGAGAAGTGTTCCTCCGCCCGGCGTCGCCCTGCAATTCCCATCTCGCGGGCGCGGGCAGGATCGGCTACTACTTCATTCAGGGCCGCAGCGAAGTCGCTGACGAACTTCTCCGGATCCAAAGGCGTTCCGGTTCCGTCGGTAACCTGTTCCAATTCGACCAGGAGTCCGGTTTCGCCATGCTGAACCACCTCCGGAATGCCGCCGGTGGCACTGGCCACCACTGCGGCACCGCAGGCCATGGCTTCCAGGTTCACGATGCCCAGGGGCTCATAAATCGAAGGGCAGGCGAAGGCCGTGGCGTGGCTGAGGACTTGGATCAGCTCCTTCCGGGGCAGCATCCGCTCAATGAGGACGACGCCTTCGCGCTTGGCCTGCAACTCCTCGATGAGGCGCGCAGTTTCGGCGGCGAGCTCGGGAGTGTCAGCGGCCCCGAGGCACAGGACCAACTGGACATCGTCAGGCAGGCTTGACGCGGCTCGGAGCAGGTACGGCACACCCTTCTGGCGGGTGTTGCGGCCCACGAAGACCACGCTGGGCTTGGCAGGATCAATGCCCAGTGCCCGGATTGCGTCATCCTCTTCATCACGTTCCCACAGGGAAACGTCGATGCCGTTGTGGACAACCCGGACCTTGTCCGGATCCACGTTGGGGTAGCTGCGGAGGATGTCCTGACGCATGCCATCGGACACAGCAATGATGGCGGCGGCCGCCTCATACGCCGTCTTCTCCACCCAGGAGGACAGCGCATAGCCGCCTCCGAGCTGCTCCGCCTTCCACGGGCGCAGTGGCTCCAGGCTGTGGGCGCTGAGCACGTGCGGAATGCCGTGCAGCAGCGACGCGAGGTGGCCGGCCATATTGGCGTACCAGGTGTGCGAGTGGACAAGATCCGCTCCCGCAATGTCCGGAACGATCCTCAAGTCCACGCCGAGGGTCTGGAGGGCAGCGTTGGCTTCGCCGAGGTCTTCGGGCGTGGCGTAGGACGCCACGGTAGCCCCGTGATAGTCGGCATCACGCGGCGCGCCGAACGCCCGAACGTGAAGGTCAACGTGCTTTGCCAGCACCCGGCTGAGCTCGGCAACGTGGACACCGGCACCGCCATAAATTTCCGGAGGGAATTCTTTAGTCACAATGTCTATTCGCACGCTAACCAACGTAGTCGTTCCGGCGTATGTGTTCTAGTGTGAAAGAGTCCGGAAAATCGGACTTTTGGGGGATACGAAGACGTACGGGGAGCTGTGACCATGGCGTTGAAGAAAGTTCTGGCAATCGTATTGGCAGGCGGAGAAGGCAACCGACTCATGCCGCTGACGGCGGATCGGGCCAAGCCCGCGGTTCCGTTCGCAGGCGGCTACAGGCTAATCGACTTTGCACTATCCAATCTCGTTAATTCGGGATATTTGAAAATCGTCGTTCTGACGCAGTACAAATCGCACAGCCTTGACCGGCACATCTCGGAAACGTGGCGTATGTCCACGCAGCTGGGCCGCTACGTTGCTTCTGTTCCTGCGCAGCAACGTGTGGGCAAGAGCTGGTTCCTTGGCAGTGCCAACGCCATCTATCAATCGCTGAACCTCATCCATGACGACGCCCCGGACATCGTGGTAGTGGTCGGCGCTGACCACGTGTACCGCATGGACTTCTCCCAAATGGTGGAGCAGCACATTGCCAGTGGCGCCAAAGCAACAGTCGCTGCAGTGCGGCAGCCGCTGAACATGGCCAACCAGTTCGGCGTGATCGAGGTAGACCAGAACGATCCCCAGAAGATTGCCGCCTTCGTGGAGAAGCCGGCCAGCACCCCCGGGCTGGCTGCCGACCCCACGCAGTTCCTGGCATCCATGGGCAACTACGTCTTCAATGCTGATGCCCTTGTTGAAGCGCTGCATGTGGACGCGGAACGCCTCGATACCAAGCACGACATGGGCGGTGACATCATCCCCTACTTCGTGGACCAAGGCGAAGCGGGCGTGTATGACTTTACGCTCAATGACATTCCAGGTGCCACCGAACGCGACCGGACCTACTGGCGCGACGTCGGCACCATCGACTCGTTCTACGACGCACACATGGACCTCATCTCCCCCGTGCCGATCTTCAACCTCTATAATTCCGAGTGGCCGATATACACGCGCCAGAGCATCTCGCCGCCTGCAAAGTTTGTTCGAGGCGAGAACAACACAGTGGGAACGGCCCTCGATTCCATTGTTGCCAGCGGCGTTGTAGTTTCCGGTGGCATTGTGGAGGGATCAGTCCTCTCCAACGACGCCTACGTGGCGGCCGGCAGCAGGGTCCAGGACTCTGTGCTGATGGACAAAGTCCGCGTCGGCGAAGGTGCCGTGATCAAGCGGGCGATTCTGGACAAGAACGTCAAGGTCCCTGCCGGTGCGGCCATCGGCTTGGACCCGGCCTTGGATAAGGCCCGGGGATATAAGGTCACGGAGTCAGGCATTACCGTGCTGGCGAAGGGCCAGGTTGTCCCCGAGCCCGGTGAGGCAGAGCTCGCGCTGTCCGCTCAACACCGCCGGGGGCTGCCGGAAGCTGTCAAGGCAGCCACCCATGATGATCCCGATATCCGCGACTCCGCTGAAAAGGTAGCTGCAGGCATCCAGTCACGAGTGGCGGACGCCGCGGCGCAGGGTGCCGCGCATTAGCCGGTAGTACCGTACACAGAACCCGAGGCAGGCCACTGGCTCCCAAGGCTGTAAAATCAGGTCAATGAGCTCCACCGATCTGACGCCTGAAGAGATCCAGGCCTGCCTCAAGGTTCTGACCACGATCCACGTCTACGACGAAGAGCACCCGGACTATGTTGCAGTCCGCCGTGCCACCGGCAAGATGTTCAAGGCCGTCAAACGCCACCGTCGTGTCACCAAACGCGATTCCATCGCAGAGGCTGACCGCGCCGTCATCGCCATGACGGCTACCGCCGCGCCGGACCGCATTGACGACGAAACCCGCGGCAACAAGCTGGCACCCTCTGCCACCGGCGAGATCGCGGGTCATCTCATCCGCTCGCGTCCCTGCTATATCTGCAAAAAGCACTACACCCAGGTTGACGCTTTTTATCACCAGCTCTGTCCTGAGTGCGCGGCTTTCAGCCACAGCAAGCGCGATGCCCGCACCGATCTCACGGGACGCAGGGCCTTGTTGACCGGTGGACGCGCCAAGATCGGCATGTACATCGCACTGCGGCTTCTCCGTGATGGTGCCCACACCACCATCACCACTCGCTTCCCGAAGGACGCCGCGCGTCGGTTCGCTGCCATGGAAGACAGCAGCGAGTGGCTTCACCGGCTCCGGATCGTTGGCATAGACCTCCGCGATCCGGCACAAGTCATGGCATTGACGGACTCGCTCAACGAGGCCGGCCCGCTGGACATCATCATTAACAACGCCGCACAGACGGTGCGGCGTTCCGGCAACGCCTACAAGCCCTTGGTGGACGCTGAGGACGAGCCGTTGCCTGCAGCCCTTGACGCTGCCAACGGCGGCCCGGAGCTGGTGACCTTCGGGCATGCCCATGACAAGCACCCGCTGGCCCTCGCCAGCAGCGTCACCGAACATCCGGTCTTGGCGGGCGACGCGATCACGTCTCTGGCACTCTCCACCGGATCGGCATCACTGGAACGAATTGAATCGGGAACGGCCATCGACGCCGGTGGCCTGGTACCGGACCTCGCCTCCATCAACAGCTGGACCCAGGTGGTGGACGAGGTGGATCCCTTGGAGATGCTCGAGGTCCAGTTGTGCAACGTCACAGCACCCTTCCTGTTGGTCAGCCGTCTACGCGATGCCATGAAGCGGTCCACAGCCCACAGGAAGTACATCGTTAATGTCTCGGCCATGGAGGGGCAGTTCTCCCGCGCCTACAAGGGCCCAGGCCACCCCCACACCAACATGGCCAAGGCTGCGCTGAACATGATGACCCGGACCAGCGCACAGGAAATGCTGGATTCCGATGGCATCCTCATGACCGCAGTGGACACCGGATGGATCACTGACGAGCGGCCGCACTACACAAAGGTCCGGCTCATGGAAGAGGGATTCCATGCTCCATTGGACCTGGTGGACGGCGCCGCACGTGTGTACGACCCCATCGTGATGGGTGAAAAGGGTGAAGATCAGTACGGCGTCTTCCTCAAGGACTACAAGCCGTCACCTTGGTAGAAAGACGCCAGGCTTGAGTACGGATAAGGCCCTTAAGAGCGACTCTTAAGGGCCTTATCTGTACAAAAAAACCTAAGCGAGTCGGGTGATCTCCACTGAGACGGCGAGCCCTGAACCACCGCCACCTGACAGGATGCCCTTCAGCGGGGGAACATCGCGATAGTCGCGGCCTCGGGCAACTGTGACGTGGTAATCACCGGCAGGCTTGTGGTTGGTGGGGTCCCAGCTGCGCCATTCGCCATCCCACCACTCCAGCCAGGCATGTGATTGGCCAGCAACAGTTTCGCCGATGTCCGCCGAGGACCGGGGATGAATGTAGCCGGAAACGTAGCGCGCAGGGATGCCACTGCAGCGTAGGGCGCCGATTGCCAGGTGCGCGAGATCCTGACACACGCCTTGGCGCTGGGACCATGCCTGTTCGGCATTGGTGGTGACCCCCGTAGTGCCCTTCATGTAGGTCATCTCGCCGGCCATCCACGCGAATACTGCCAGCGCTGCCTCATGGGGGTTCTTCCCCTTGACAACATCCGGGACGATTTCGAGGACTTCCTCACCGGGCCCGCTGAGCCGGGACTGCGGCAACCAGTCACTGAACTCGTCCTGGACCTTCTCCGAAGCTATGACATCCCACCCCACGATGTCATCCTCGGTTGCCACCCGCTCGGTGCGGTGCACTTCAACGGTGGCTGTCGCGAGGACTTCGAGGCTCTCATGCGGCATCTGCATATCAAAAGCTGTGACCCGCGTCCCCCAATAATCACGGTAGGTACTGACCGAGGCCTGGTTAGGTGAAACCTTCAGTGAGGACTCCAGGACCACCTGCTGGCCATCAGTCAGCGGAGTCATCCGGGCCTCGTTATAGGACAGGGTCACGCGGCGGTTGTACTTGTAGGCAGTCTTGTGAATGATGCTCAGCCGGGTCATGAAACTTCTCCCACCCAGGCGTGCTCATCAGCCTGATTGAAGTACTTACGGGAAATTGCGTCAGACGCCTGCGTTACGGCCTTCTGCACACGTTCCATGTGTTCAGGCAGTTCGGACATGAGATCGTCTGTGCGGTGGAATTCCAGGAATGTCCGGGCCTGGCCAACAATTCGCCGGGCATCGTTGATGAATCCCACGCGCTGCGCTGATGGATCCAGCTTGGCGAGGCATTCATCGGCATCGCGCAAAGCATAGACAATCGACCGCGGGAACAACCGGTCCAGCAGCAGGAATTCCGCCGCGTGCTGGTCTCCGAACGCTGCCCTTCGGGTTCGGATGAAGGACTCATAAGCTCCTGCGCACCGCAGCATGTTGACCCAGGACATTCCAGCGGACTGAACATCGCGCGTCGACAACATGCGGGCAGTCATATCGGCCCGTTCCAAGGAGCGGCCGAGCACCATGAACAACCAGCTCTCATCATGGCTGACCGTGGTGTCCGCGAGACCGCGAACCATGGCGGTCCGCTCCAAGACCCAATTGCAGAAACGGTAGGTTCCCACAACGTCCTTGCGGTGTTGGTTGAGGCCGTAATAGGTGGTGTTGAGGCTTTCCCAGAGGGACTGGGACACGGTTTCGCGGGCCCGCCGCGCATTCTCGCGGGCTGCCCCGAGTGAACCTGCGATGGACGATGCGCTGTGCTTGTCATAGGCCAACGCGTGCAGGAGTTCCGGGAGGCCGAAGTCCTCGCTCTGGGGTTTGGCACCCATCACGGCAAGGAGCTCCCGGGCGACGCTTCGCTGTTCCTCAAGGGGCAGGTGGTTCAGGCGCTCAAGGTGGACATCCAAAATCCTGGAAGTACCGTCGGCACGCTCTACGTAGCGTCCGATCCAGAAGAGTGACTCAGCAATGCGGCTCAGCATGGAACTGCCTCCTTCGCGTGGTGCAAATCGAAGTTCAAGTGTTGGTGGAGTGCGTTCACTGCTGCTGCTCCGTTTGGCGGTCCCGCCAGTTGCTCTCCACGGGCCACACGGATACCTGCTCACGGACAGTAACGGATTGGCGGGGAATGATCTCGGCCGGCAGCTGCGGAGAGTCGGCCAAAACCCAGGTGTCCTTGGAACCGCCGCCCTGGCTGGAGTTCACTATCAAAGACCCTTCCTTGAGTGCCACCCGGGTGAGGCCTCCGGGCAGGACCCAGACGTCGTCGCCGTCGTTGACTGCAAATGGCCGCAGGTCCACATGGCGGGGGCCGAACTTGTCTCCGGAGAGCGTCGGCACCGTAGAGAGCTGGAGAACTGGCTGTGCGATCCATCCGCGGGGATCTGCAATGACGCGCTTGCGCAGGGCGTCGAGTTCGTCCTTCGTGGCGTCCGGCCCAATGACCAGTCCTTTGCCGCCTGAGCCGTCCACGGGCTTGACCACCAGTTCGTCGAGGCGGTCCAGAACATGCTCCCTGGCTTCCTTTTCCTCAAGCCGGAAAGTGTCGACGTTGGCGATGATCGGCTCTTCGTGAAGGTAGTACCGGATCAGGTCAGGCACGTAACTGTACACGAGCTTGTCATCGGCTACTCCGTTGCCCACAGCGTTGGCGATGGTCACTCCCCCGGCTCGGGCGGCGTTGACCAGTCCCGGGCAACCGAGCATGGAATCCGAGCGGAACTGCAGTGGATCCAGGAAGTCGTCATCGATGCGCTTGTAGATCACATCCACGCGCTGCTCACCGGCAGTGGTCCGCATGTAAACGCGGTTGCCACGGCAAATGAGGTCACGGCCTTCAACGAGCTCCACGCCCATCAGCCCTGCAAGGAGGGTGTGCTCAAAGTACGCACTGTTGAAGACGCCCGGGGTCAGGACAACCACGGTGGGATCGTCCACGCCGGCGGGAGCGGTTTTGCGCAGTGCGGACAGGAGCCTCCGGGGGTACTCCTCCACAGGCCGGATGTGCTGCTGGCCAAAAGCCTCGGGCAAACCCTTGGCCATGGCCCGCCGGTTCTCCAGGACGTAGCTGACCCCCGAAGGTACGCGGACGTTGTCCTCGAGCACTCGGAAGGTTCCTGCGGCGTCGCGAACCACGTCAATGCCCGACACATGGACGCGAACCCCGCCTGATGGCTCGAAACCGTGCACGGCACGGTGGAAGTGTGCGCTGGTTGTCACAAGCTGCCGGGGAATCACGCCATCTGTGACTACTGCCATCCGCCCGTAGACGTCGTTCAGAAATGCTTCGAGAGCCTTGACGCGCTGGGCCACGCCGCGCTCCAACACATTCCACTCATCGGCGGGAATGACACGCGGAACAATGTCCAAGGGAAAGGGGCGTTCCTCCCCCGCGTAGTCGAACGTCACGCCACGGTCCAGGAAGGTTCGTGCCATCGAGTCGGCACGGGCGGTGACATCCGCCAGGGAAAGCTCGCGGAGAGCCCCGGAAACCTGACCATAGGATCTTCTGGCAACGTGGCCCTGGGCAAACATCTCGTCGTAGGCGCCACTGCGTGCGGCGGCCTCGGAGTAATCCTGGAATAGGTCAGACATGGGATTCAGGTAATCACCTTTTTGGGTCGGGCGCATTTCGCGCTGATTGTGTCGCCGTTTCCGGGTGCTCCCGGTTCGCCTTCCGTGCCCCCATCCGGCAGGGTTGAGGCATGCCCTTCAACACTCTTGCGCCCCAGTTTTCCCGGCTGGGGCCCGGGTTGGTCCTGAGCATCGCCGCAACGGGTCTTGCCTTCGCCATCCACACCGTTTTCCCGGCGGTCCCGGCCATGACACTCGCAGTTGCCTTGGGCTTGCTCTCAGCAAATATACCGGGCACGGCGGTCTTGACTGCGGGACGCGCCCGACCAGGCCTGGACTTCGCCGGAAAGCACCTCATGCGTGCCGGAATCGTGCTTTTGGGCCTCAAAGTCAGCATCGGCGACGTCATCGGCCTGGGGTGGCTGTCCCTCCTCCTGATCGCAGGCGTGGTCCTGCTGAGCTTTGCGGGAACCTACGGACTGGCGCGTTTGCTGCGTCTTCCGGGAGAAGCTGCCCTCCTCATCGCCACGGGCTTTTCCATCTGCGGAGCCTCCGCAATCGGCGCGATGGCAGCTGTGCGCCGCATCAAGCATCAAGACACCGTGCTCCCGGTGGCACTCGTGACACTGTGTGGCACCCTTGCCATCGGTGTACTGCCCCTGCTGATGCACCCCCTCAACCTCAATCCCGAACAGTTCGGGGCATGGACCGGCGCGTCCGTGCATGACGTCGGCCAAGTGGTGGCCACAGCACAAACCGCAGGTACATCGGCGCTGGCGATTGCCGTCGTCGTGAAGTTGACCCGTGTGGTCCTGCTGGCGCCCGTTGCGGCAGCCGCCGGGGTGCACCAGCGGATTCTCCACGTGCGGGAGCGCACCAACGGGAAGGGCGACGCGGCCAAGAGCATCGATGGCCGTTTCCCGCCCATCGTCCCGCTGTTCGTCGTCGGCTTCCTGTCCATGGTTGCAGTCCGGTCCTTGGGCTGGGTGCCGCCGGTGGGACTGGAAATCGCAGCGGCTGTCCAGGACATCCTCCTGGCAACGGCGCTGTTCGGGCTGGGGTCCGCGGTGAGGGTCCGCACGCTGATTCACACGGGAGGGCGCGCAATTTTGGTGGCGTTGGGCTCTTGGCTGCTCATCGCATCGTTGGGCCTGGGGGCTGCGTGGATCATGATTAGATAGCTGTGTGTCGAATCACAATCTGTCGCGCGATGAAGCCGCTACCCGTTCAGCCCTGATCACCACCCACAGCTACGACGTCACCCTCGATGTCCGCGATGCGGCAGATCCCGCCGTCGCCGGATACCCGAGTACCAGCACCATCACCTTCTCGGCCGAACCCGGCTCCGCTACCTTCCTGGATTTCATCAGCGGCGGCGTCGAGTCAGTGGTGTTGAACGGCCGGACGCTTGACGTTGGCTCTGTGGTGGACCACGACAGGATCATCCTGGAAGGTCTCGCCACCGACAACACTGTGACTGTGACCGGGGTGGCACTCTACAGCCGCTCCGGCGAGGGCATGCACCGCTTTGTGGATCCCGCCGATGGCCAGTGCTACCTCTACACGCAGTATGAACCCGCGGACAGTCGCCGCGTCTTTGCCAACTTCGAACAACCGGACCTGAAAGCCGAATTTACTTTCCACGTGCTGGCGCCTGCCGGCTGGGAAGTCGCGTCCAACGGAGTTGAGGAGACGCGTACGCCGGTGGCGGGCGACCCTGCTGCTTCGCGGTGGGATTTCGCCACCACCAAACGAATGTCCACGTACATCACCACCGTGCTCGCCGGTCCCTACTTCAAGGCCACGGATCACTGGGGAGCAACGCTCGACGACGGCACCCGCCTTGACGTGCCGCTGGCACTTTTCTGCCGCGCCTCCTTGGCGGACTCCTTTGATACCGATCAGTTGTTCGGGCTGACGAAGAACGGGCTGGCGTTTTTCAACGACCTCTTCGCCTACCCCTATCCCTGGGGCAAGTACGATCAAGCCTTTGTGCCCGAATACAACCTCGGGGCCATGGAGAACCCCGGGCTGGTGACGTTCACGGAAAAGTACGTCTACGCTTCCCGCGCCACCGATGCCCAGTACCAGGCCCGCGCCAACACCCTGATGCACGAGATGGCCCACATGTGGTTTGGCGACCTCGTCACCATGAATTGGTGGGATGACCTCTGGCTCAAAGAGTCGTTCGCCGATTACATGGGGACGCTCGGAGTGGACCGGGCTACGGATTGGGACACAGCCTGGGTGAATTTCGCCAGCAAGCGGAAAGCCTGGGCTTATGTGCAGGACCAACTGCCCACCACGCACCCGATCGTGGCGGATATCCCGGACCTTGAGGCGGCTAAACAGAATTTTGACGGCATTACGTATGCCAAGGGCGCGTCGGTTCTGAAGCAACTGGTAGCCTACGTTGGTTTTGATGCGTTCATCGCGGGGTCATGTCAATATTTTCGGGATCACGAGTTCGGCAATACGTCCCTGGAGGACCTCCTCCAAGCGCTCAGCGCTGCCTCCGGCAGGGACCTTTCGGACTGGGCACGCCAATGGCTGCAGACTTCCGGTATCTCCACGGTTGCCGCCGAGCTCGTGGAGGACGGCGGGGTCCTCGGCGCCGTGACACTCCAGCAGGAGGCCATCGATCCCCTGACGGGCCACCAGGAACTCCGTCCGCACCGTATGCGGTTGGGCTTGTATGACGCCGACTCCACCGGTGCCCTGGTGAGGACTGAAAGCATTGACGTGGACGTCGCCGGTCCGAGCACCCTGGTGACTGCGTTGAATGGAAAGCGTCGGCCCGCGCTGCTCCTGGTCAATGATGACGACCTGAGCTACGTCAAAGTCCGGCTGGACCCTGAGTCCGAACACACAGTCCGGACATCGCTCCACAAGATTTCGGATCCCATGGCGCGCGCTCTCTGCTGGACCGCGCTCTGGGATTCGGCCCGGGATGGCGTTACCCCGGCGGCAGGTTACGTGTCCGCCGTCGAGCAGTTCGCGCCTACGGAAGCGGGCATAGGTGTCCTGCTCAACGTGCTGGGCAACGCCGCCAGCGCCATCGAACGTTACGTCCCGGCAGCGACGCGCGAAGGTGTGCGAAAGGACTTCCTAGCCGTGGCCGGTGACCAGTTGATGGCTGCTGCTCCCGGCTCTGACCCTCAACTTGCCTGGGCCAGGACCTTGGCCGACGTTTCCAGGCATGGAGACAGCCAGCTAACCCTGGTGCGGGGAATTCTGGAGGGAAGCATCGTAGTGGCGGGTTTGGCCGTCGACGCTGAACTGCGATGGAGCTTGTGGCAGGCGTTGGCAGCCCATGGGCAAGCAAGCCTGGCCGAGCTGGACAGGGAGCTTGACACGGATACGACAGCATCGGGCAGGGAAGGCCATGCCCTGGCCTCCGCAGCCCGGCCGGACGCAGCAGTCAAGGCAGCTGCCTGGGACTCCGCAGTCAACAGCACAGGCCTTTCCAACGAGCTCCTCAGCGCCACAATAGCGGGCTTCGCTACTGCTCCCGGAGACCTTCTGGAACGCTACGTGGAGCCTTATTTCGAGTGCCTTGAGCGCGTGTGGTCCGAACGCAGCATTGAAATCGCGGGCAGGATTGTTCGTGGCCTCTTCCCGGGAGCCCAGAACCTGTCCGAAAGCACACAGCCTGCTCGACATCCGGTGCTGGTGCGTGCGGACCAGTGGCTTCGTGACCACGCTGACGCACCCCGTGCCTTGCGTCGCATTATCATCGAGCAACGGAGCCACCTCTTGCGCGCCTTGACGGCCCAGGCTACCGGCTGACCGCACGGATCTAGGGAACCCGGTTCAACCATTCGTCAGTGCCGAACTTAGCGTCCACGCGCTGCCTGGCTTCGTCGAGTTCGCTTTGGGTGAGCCGGGTTTCCACAGCACCGTAGCGTTCGGTGAAGACGTCCTGCATGGCCTGAAGGATCACCGACCGCGCTAGTCCTGTCTGGCGCCGCAAAGGGTCCACGCGCTTCTTGGCACTCCGGGTTCCCTTGTCGGAGAGTTTCTCCTTGCCGATGCGCAGGACGTCCACCATCTTGTCGGCGTCGATGTCGTAGCTCATGGTGACGTGATGGAGCATGCCGCCGTTGGCGAGCCGCTTCTGTGCTGCCCCTCCGATCTTGCCCTGATCGGTGGCAATGTCATTCAGGGGGACGTAGAAGGCGGTAATGCCCAGTTTCTCCAGTGCGGCCATGACCCAGGCATCCAGGAATGCGTATGAGTCAGCGAAGCTGATCCCATCCACCAGCGTCTGCGGCAGGTAGAGCGAATAAGTGATGCAATTGCCGGCTTCCATGAACATGGCACCGCCACCACTGATGCGGCGCACCACCGTGATGCCGTGCCGGGAAACGCCGTCCGGATCCACCTCGTTCCGTACCGACTGGAAGCTGCCGATGACAACGGACGGTTCTTCCCAGTCCCAGAACCGCAAGGTGGGATTGCGCCGCCCTGCTCCCACTTCCTCCGTGAGGACCTCGTCCAGCGCAACATTGACCTGTGTGGGCAGAACCGAGGGCGGGATGACCTCCCACTGGTGGTCTGCCCACCCGGTGGCCTTGGAAAGTGCGCGCCGGACTGTGACAGCCACCGCCTCAGCGGAGAACCCGAACAAGACTGCACCTTCAGGCAAGCCGGCAGCAACGGCTGCGGCAATGTCGGCCGCTGTTGAGTTGTCCGGGAGTCCGGTCAGTGCGCGATTGATGTCCTCAAGGGCTTCATCGGGCTCCAGGAAGAAGTCGCCGCTCAGCGAGACCTTGGAAAATCGTCCGTCGTCCACCTCAAGGTCCACCACTACCAGTTTGCCGCCCGGTACCTTATATTCACCGTGAAGGCGCGTGCCGTCGTCGTGGATGGGCGATTCGTGATCCGGGTGGGAAGTCATGCTGTCCATCTTGCCGGAAAACGCAAAAGCCCGCATTGCCGGAAATCCGGCAATGCGGGCTTTGAAAAGCCTTGGGGTGAAGTGGTTACTTCTTGCCGCCGAAGCCCTTGAAGCGAGCGTTGAAGCGCTCGACGCGGCCAGCGGAGTCCATGATGCGCTGCTTGCCCGTGTAGAACGGGTGGGACTCCGAAGAGATTTCGACGTCGATAACCGGGTAGGTGTTTCCGTCTTCCCACTCGATGGTCTTCGAAGAAGACACGGTGGACTTGGTCAGGAACTGCGTACCGGAAGCCAGGTCGTTGAAAACAACAGCTTCGTACTTCGGGTGGATATCAGACTTCATAATGGGACCTTTTGTTCGCGCAACTGGATTTTGCCAGCTGCCAGGTATGAATGGAGGTGGACCTTGGCTGCAATGTGAACATTCCAGCGGCTGGGCCAACAACCAATCATAGCGGAAACGGCCACCCCGTACGAACTGCAATCAATCGCGCGGACGGAGTTCCCAAAACGCCACTGCCGAGGCGGCTGCGACGTTGAGCGAATCGACGCCGGCACGCATGGGAATCTTGACGGCGAGGTCGACGGCGGCCAACGTCTCCTCGCTCATGCCAGCACCTTCGGTTCCAAGCACCAGGGCCAGTTTGGGGATCTTCCTTGCCGCAAGATCGTCCAGGTCCACTGCGTTATCGGTCAGCTCCATAGCCGCCACTGTGAACCCCTGCTCTTTCAGCTGAGCGAGGTGGTCCGGCCAGCTTTCCAGCCGCGCCCAGGGAACCTGGAAAACAGTGCCCATGCTGACCCGGACACTTCGCCTATAGAGCGGGTCCCCGCAACGCGGGGAGACCAGCACAGCATCTACTCCGAGTGCGGCGGCGGAACGGAAGATGGCCCCCACGTTGGTGTGGTCCACGATGTCCTCCAGGACGGCGATTCGCTGCGCGTTCGCCAGGAGGGTCGCCAACGGAACCGGAGCCGGCCGGTGCATGGCAGCCATGGCACCGCGGTGCAGATGGAATCCGGTGATTTCCTCCAGCAAGGATGCCTTGCCGATGTAGACCGGAACATCAGGGTGGGCTTTGAAGACGTCGTCCAAGTCCTCGAGCCACTTCTCTGCCAGGAAAAAGGAACGTGGCTGGTGGCCTGCCGCCAGTGCCCTCCGGAGGACTTTGGAGGATTCGGCGATGTACATGCCTTCCCGCGGCTCGCGAAGTTTCCGGAGGTGTACGTCAGTGAGCGTGGTGTAGTCCGTGACTCGTGGATCAGCTGCGGACTCAAGGTAGTGAAAGGTCACCGGGCGATTATTTCAGCAGATTGGCGATCATGAAGCCGAGGGCCACGATGCCGAGGGTGAAGATGACCGCCCTGAGAACCCGGGGCGACAACTTCCGGCCCACTTTGGCACCCACAAGTCCGCCGATGGTGGAGCTTACGGCGATGAGCAGGACAACGAGCCAGTTGATGCGGTCGAAGGCGAAGATCAGGTAAGAGATGGCCGCCACCATGTTCACACCGAGCACCAGGATGTTCTTCATGGCGTTGGCGTTTTGCATGGTGCCCGTAAGGAACACCCCAAGGATACCGACCAGGAGAATGCCCTGCGCGGCAACGAAATAGCCGCCGTAGACGCCGGCCAAGTAAACGAGAACCACCAGGAGGATCCCGTGGCTTCGGTCCCGGATGGCATGCTCTGGATTCTGTTCCCGGCTACGAATCCACGCCTGCAGCTTGGGCTGGAACAGCACCATCAGAAGGGCCAGCACCAAAAGGACGGGGGCCACATAATGGAAGACCTTTTCCGGCAAATGCAGCAAGAGCCATGCGCCGGTGATGCCACCCAGCAGGGAGGCCGGAAGCAGCTTCATCAACTGCCTTCCCCGGCCCGCCAGCTCTCGCCGATAGCCCCACGCTCCCGCGGCCGTTCCAGCCACCAGGCCCATGGCGTTGCTCATGGACGCGACAACCGGTGTCACTCCCAGTGCTATCAGCACGGGGAATGTCACAAGCGTGCCGGAGCCGACTACGGCATTGATGGTGCCGGCCCACAAGCCCGCGAAAAAGACCAGAATGCTGCTAAGAATCTCCACAGTAAGTTACAGAACCCCTCTAGCGCCGGGCAGTAGCCGTGTAACGGCCGGCGTTTTCCGAAACATCCAAGGCCAGGCCGAAGGTGTTGCTGAGGTGCTCGTCGGTGAGGACTTCCTTGATGGGGCCGGCAGCGACCACTCCGCCTTCGCGGAGCAGCATGGCGTGAGTGAATCCCGGCGGCACTTCCTCAAGGTGATGGGTGACAAGGACCATCGCCGGTGCTGCTTCGTCGCTGGCGAGCTCGCCAAGCTTGTGCACCAGTTCTTCGCGTCCGCCGAGGTCAAGGCCTGCTGCCGGCTCGTCCAGGAGCAGCAATTCGGGGTCGGTCATGAGCGCACGGGCGATCTGGACGCGTTTGCGCTCGCCCTCGGACAGGGTGGCAAAGGTGCGGTTCAACAAGGGACCCATCCCCCAGTCGTTCAGCAGACCGAAGGCGCGGCGTTCGTCGTCGCGTTCATATCCCTCGCGCCAGCGTCCGGTGACGCCGTAGGCTGCGGTGACAACGACGTTCAGGACGTTCTCGTGTTCAGGAATCTGTGTAGCGAGTGCCGCCGATGAAAGGCCGATGCGTGGGCGGAGTTCAAAGACGTCAACACGCCCCATTGTCTCGTCAAGGATCCCTGCCCTGCCGCTGCTTGGGTGCATGCGGGCGGCAGCAATCTGGAGAAGGGTGGTCTTACCGGCGCCGTTCGGCCCCAGGATGACCCAGCGTTCGCCTTCGTTGACTTCCCAATCGACCTTGTCCAGCAGGGTCTTCTTGCCTCGGACAACGCTGACGGAAGCCAATTCCAGAACATCACTCATAGCAGTAGACACTAGGACAAAAATGCACATGACTGATAACCGGGGTTTCTCCTGCTTTACCAGCCGAAACGAATTCGGGTGCCCGCGGCAGCCTCAGTAGGATTGAGGCCATGACTTCGAACTTGGCTGCAGTCAGCTACGGCGTGAATTTGTCCCCCGAATCACTGGAAAACCTGCTCAAGGTACTAGCCGACGCCGGTGCCTCGGTGTCATCGGAATCACACGGCGGTGACGAGCGCTTCGCTGTGCATACGGCCGAACTCATCGTCGGCGCTGACACGGATGCGGATCTCTTGACCGTGCGGCGGCTCGTGGCGGAAGCCGCGAAGGCAGGGGTGGACACAGCCATTGTTCCGGAGGCCCTGCGCCAGGCCCCCCGGAAGCTTCTGATCATGGATGTGGATTCAACCCTGATCCAGCAAGAGGTCATCGAGCTGTTGGCGGCGCACGCCGGCAAGCGCGAGGAAGTCGCCGCCGTCACGGAGGCTGCCATGCGCGGAGAGTTGGACTTCGCCCAGAGCCTGCACGCACGCGTTGCCGTCCTCGCCGGCCTGCCGGCCGACGTCGTCGATTCTGTTCGCCAAGAGGTGCGCCTAAGTCTTGGAGCGGCAGAATTGGTAGCCGCGTTCAAGGAGGCTGGCCACGTGGTGGCGGTGGTGTCCGGCGGCTTTAACCAGATCCTGGGTCCCATCGCCGAGCAACTCGGCCTGGACTATTGGATTGCCAACGAGCTCGAGATCATCGACGGCGCCTTGACCGGTAAGGTACTTGGCGCGGTCATCGATCGGGCCGCGAAGGAAAAGTACTTGCGTGAATGGGCGGCTGAGGAAGGCATCGGCCTTGAGCACACCATTGCGGTGGGCGACGGTGCCAATGACCTGGACATGCTCGGTGCTGCCGGCATAGGAATTGCCTTCAACGCCAAACCGGCCGTGCGCGCAGTAGCCGACGCTGTTATTACCATCCCGTATCTGGACGCCGTGCGGCATATCGCCAACGTCTGATTCAGGCGTCGCCCGCGCGACGCCGCCTCACGATCGCATGACCGAAGCACCGGTGGAATTTTTCCACCGGTGCTTCTGCATGACCGCATGCCCCACCCGAGCCATGGTGGCTGTGGCGAAACAACAAAACCAATTTCGTGACGAAGAATTTGCGGTAATTTATCGAACTGATACTAATTGCCGACCACGTGCGTATTTGCCGGGGGTGCGTAAATCCGGTTGCATCGAACTGATACTTTTTGTGTAAAGTGAAGAGTCCTATAAGTAACTCCGCATAGCAGGCGGTAGGTCGGGATGATGGAAATGCGGGGGCATAAAATGAGCCGTTCGGAACGAGGGTGGAAATGGCGGAAACGCATCGTGAGATTCGAATCAGCTGGATATGACCACGCCCCGCAAGACGAGCCCTTTACGCCCCTCCATGAGATTTTCCACGCGAATCTCTACGGAGTGGATGCAATCCGAACTGCCGACTGCACGGATACCTCCGGTTACACAACAGAACAGGAACAACCCGATATGAGCACACTCGATGAGGCCATCAAGCAACTACTGGCCATTGAAGGGGCCACCGGTGCGGCCGTGGTGGACTATTCCAGCGGCATGGCCTTGGCCCAAGGCGGAAACCCGGGCTTCGACCTGGGCGTTGCTGCCGCGGGCAACTCAAATGTAGTGAGCGCCAAGCTGCGCACCATGGCCGATCTCAGCATTGACAGCGACATTGACGACATTCTTATTACGTTGGGCACGCAGTACCACCTCATCAACGTTCTGAACTCAAGCGGTTCCAGAGGCCTCTTCGTCTATCTGGTACTCGATCGCACGTACGCCAATCTGGCGCTGGCCAGGCACAAGCTCAAGAACCTCGCCAAGGACATCACCATCTGACAAACCCCTGAGGGCAAAGCAAAGGGGACGGTGTGCTTCTGTGCCACCGTCCCCTTTGCACTTCAGCAATCAGAAGCGCGTTAATTTCTCACGCGACGGGCCTCGCTTCCGCCGGTTTCAAACTTCACGCCCAACATATGGTGGACCAATACGTCCTCATTGGTGTTGGCATTGGCCTCGATAGTGACAAGTTCGCCGTCGCGCATCACGCCGATGCGGTGGCACCAGCTGACCAGTTCGGATAAGTCGGACGACAGGAGAATAATGGCTACCCCTGTCTGACTGAGCTCGTTGAGCATCTTGTAAACCGCGTCTTTTGCGCCGATGTCAATGCCACGGCTTGGATGGCTAAGGATCAGCACATCACAGCCCGTGGCCATCCACTGCGCGAGCTGGACTTTCTGGCGGTCGCCCCCCGACAAGGTGCTGATGTCGCCATGGATGTTCGTCGTGCTGATGCGCATGCGTCGAATAACTTCAACTACTCCACGAAGCTGGGTAACCTCATCCTGTAGATTTGCGGCACCCCCGTTAGCGCTTGCCTGAAGGCCGTCCATAATGCTGCCGGTTGCCTCACCATTGTCTGCAGCATCGGACAAGTAGCCGATTTTCAGGCGCAAGGCATCCTGGACCCCTCGAATCTGTACGGGTTCACCGTGCAAATGGATGTGGCCCGATGTGCTGGGGCGGACGCCCGCAAGCGCTTCGACCAACTCGTAGACGCCCGATCTATGTGTTCCAGCCAAGCCAAAAATCTCGCCCTTGGCCACATTGAAGGTGACCTCCCGAACCCGGTCCTCCATGCTGAGGTTCACCACCCGGAGGGCCTCGTCACCTCCAGCCGGGTCAGTGGGCCTGGCGTTGCCTTCCAGTTCTTGTTGAAGCAGCAGGAATGCCAGTTCATCGATGTCAGTACTGCTGGCTTCCAGTATTTTGTGCACCCTGCCTTCCCTCAGGACGGCTATGCGGTGCGCAATGGACCTGACCTCATCCAGACGATGCGTGATGTAGATGATGGCCCGTCCCTGCCGGACCAGCATTCGCAAGACCTGATGCAGTACAGCTACATCATGGTCCGGCAGCGAGGCGGCAACCTCGTCCATGATGACCAACTGGGCTTCCTCGGCAACCATCCTCAGGACTTCCACAAGGGCTTGCTCAGCGCGAATCAGCGTTCCGACCTTCGTGTCGGGATCCAAGCTGATGCCGATGTCCCGGATCAGTTCGGATGCCTGGTTACGAAGTTCGTGATGGGGCTTGCCTGCTTGGAAAGTGCCACGAAAGATGGCCTCCGCAATGCTTAGTTGAGGGTCGATGCGGAAGTTCTGCGGGATGAGCCCGACGCCGCAGGCCTGCGCTTCCTCCATAGAGTCCGGCCCATACTTTTCTCCGGCCAGCGTCATCAATCCGGCATCGTGCTTATGAGATCCGGCCAGTACGCCCATAAGGGTGGTTTTTCCCGCACCGTTGGTTCCAATTAACCCCAGTATCTCGCCGCGTTGTACCGAAAGTCCGACGCCTTTAAGGATGCGCCGATGATCGTACGAGGCGTGGATATCATCGGCGCGCAATAACAGGTCCAAAGAAAGCTCCTAAAGCAAAGGGACAAAAGCCGCCACTGGAGTCACCCCGTGAAGTTTCCACCTGCTGCCTGAGCTGGGTGATTGGGCGTAATCCCGCCGTCCGTGTTTATGCAATTCGATTGCTGATTGGGACGAGGGCGCTGTGGAAAGTCAATCAGAAGAGGTCCGTTAATGCAAAGCTAAAAACGCAAGACAATAACCACCAATTCGTGACGCAAAAATCCGAATGTTTTATTGGATTGTCATCCTCTGCTCCGGAAGGCTGGTTAACGCTGGAAAGCCGGTTAAAGAGAAGCGGTCCAGGACGTATGTCCCGGACCGCTGCTGGTTTGCTGTGCGCGCTACTCGGCGGTTTTGCCGAAGTAGTCGGAGCCGCCCACGTATTCGGTGTGGCCGGATTCGACGTCCGCGGTCACCATCTTGGCGACCTCGGCCGCGAATTCCTCCACGGAGTACAGCTTGCCGGCTTCTGCGCGGCGAGCTTCGATGGCTCCCGGGTTGGAGCGATCGAGCAAGGTCGCCGTCACGGTGCCCTCGATCATGTCGCCGGATACAACAACCAGGGAGATGCCCTTGTCGGCAAGGTTCGGCAGGAGCGCACGCAGGGCGTCCTCGCCGGCACGCTTGCTCTTTGCCACGGGCTCGTACTCGGGCATGGTGGGTACGGTTTCGACGAAGTGCGCCTGGTGGCTGGTGACGAAGACCACGCGCGAACCCTCGGGCATGAGGGGAACGGCTGCATTGAGCATGTTGATCTGGGCATCGCGGTTCAGTTTGAGTGCGTACCCTTCTTCCATGCCCGACTCCATGCCACCGGAGGCATTGAGTACCAGTACGTCCAGGGACCCGAACTCCTCCATGGCGGTGCTTGCCAGCGCGTGAACACCTTCATCGGTTGTCAGGTCCGCGCCTACGGCAGCGGCGCGCCCGCCTGCTGCCTGGATTTCGGTTACTACCTTGTTGGCGCGAGGCGCCTTCTGGCGATAGTTAACCACGACGGCGGCACCCTCACCTGCGAGGATCTTGGCAACTTCGGCGCCGATTCCGCGGGAAGATCCCGTGACGATGGCGGTCTTGTTATCCAGCATTCCCATTCGTGCTCCTTTTGTTCACTTCATCCAAATTCCGTGGGCTCGACTTCCATCATGCCAGCGGCAGGAAAGAAATCCGTTGTTGGTCCCGGACAAAATCTGCTGTGCAGCCTAGTGGCCTAGTGGCCCATCCCCAGTCCGCCATCAACCGGGATCACGGCGCCGGAGATGTACGCTGCCTCGTCACTGGCAACCCAGCGAACAACGTCTGCGACTTCCGAAGCCTCGGCGAAGCGTCCCGCAGGAACATTGGCCAAGTAGGACTTCTGAGTTTCCTCCGGCAGTTCTGCGGTCATGTCCGTGTTGATGAAACCCGGAGCAACTACGTTGGCAGTGATACCGCGGCTGCCGAGTTCGCGGGTCAGTGACCGTGCGATGCCCACCATTCCGGCCTTGGAAGCGGAGTAGTTGATTTGGCCGGGGGCGCCGTAAAGACCCGAGACTGATGATATGAGGACCACGCGACCCTTGCGCAGCCGGATCATGCCCTTGGAGGCCCGCTTGATGACCCGGAAGGCGCCGGTCAGGTTGGTGTCCAGAACTGAGGTGAAATCGTTCTCGCTCATCCGCAACAGCAGCGTGTCCTTGGTGATGCCTGCGTTGGCTACCAGCACTTCCACTGGCCCATGCGCCTCTTCAACAACCTTGAACGCAGCGTCAATCGATGCCTCGTCCGTGACGTCGGCCTTGACGCCCAGGATGCCCTCAGGCAGATCTGTTTCACTGCGGTAGGTGACGGCAACCTTGTCACCGTTGGCAAGGAACGATTCTGCAATGGCGAGGCCGATGCCCCGGTTGCCGCCGGTAATGAGGACGCTGCGGCCGGTGGATGCTGCTTCAGACATGCTTTCGCTCCAGGTTCCGCGGCATTCGTATGCCGCAATGAAGGGGGATTTTCCTGTGTCGATCCTATCCGCAGCTCGTTGCAACCCGCGGGTAACCGGAAACCAGCGCGGTTTGGGCGGGTACAGCCTTGGTGAGAGAATTGGAAGAGGCCTTTGGAGCGTGATGATTCAGTTGTGACACGAGAAAACAGTCCCCTGCAGCAAGTGCCCGGGGAACCGGACGCTGTTTCCAGCGACCCCGAAGTCCACAGCATCACAGATGCCGCTGCGGCACACTCCGAAGACATGCGTGATCGCATGATCAAGTACGCGGTGGCCATGGGCATCCGCATGGTCTGCATCATCCTGATTTTCGTGGTGGACGGCTGGTTCAAGATCATCGCCATCGCAGGCGCAGTGTTCCTGCCATGGATCGCTGTGGTCATCGCCAACGGCAACGACAAAGCCGAGGACCATAGCGAGTCCTTGCTGGACTACGTGGCCGTCCCGGAAATAGAACGTTCCTCAGAGCCGGAAGAAACTCCTGCAGACGCACCAACAGTGCTCCAAGGTGAACTGGTGGATGAAGAACCACCAAGCAATCAAGCGGGCCCCGCAGCGGGCCGTGCAAGCGAGGCCGGACATCCCGGCGACGAACGGGCGGCTTCATGAATATCTTTAATCTTGGCGGCTTAGGGGCGGCCGGCCAGGAGGCCGAACGCGCCACGGTTCCTGCGTTGTGCTCCCGCAAGGGATGCCGTGCCGGCGCTGAGTGGCAACTCCTGTGGAACAATCCCCGGATCCACACGCCGGATCGCCGCAAGGTATGGCTTTCGTGCGGAGACCACCGGGACTGGCTGGAGGACTACCTGCAGACGCGCGGCCTGTGGAAAGAAACCGTGCCGTTCACGGCGAGTGAAGCAACATCGAATGAGGCCGGCTGAATGTACCGTTTCCTTTTCTCCAGCAAGTGGCTGGGGTATTTCGTGCTGGCTGTTATCTTCGCCACGGCCTGCGTTTTTCTGGGCCGTTGGCAGATGGACCGCAGGGCTGAAACGCTGGCGGAAATCAATCGTGTGGTGAGCAACTACTCGGCCACCCCTATCCCCTTCGCGGAGATCAAGGACCAGTTTCAGGATCTGGATCCTGAAAGGGAATGGACCCAGGTTGAGATGCGTGGCAGCTACGACCTCGATGGTCAGCGGGTTGTGCGAAACCGGCCGCTGAACGGCCAGCCAGGTTACGACGTCGTAGTTCCTTTCCGGCTGACTACAGGCGAAGCCGTGGTGATTGACCGCGGCTGGCTGCCGATCGGCAACGACACACCTGGCCGTCCCGACGTCGTTCCCGCGCCTCCCACAGGTGAGGTGACCGTGGTCGCCCGCCTCAAGCCGGCAGAGCCCAAGCTGGACCGCGGCGCCGTGGACGGTCAGCTCGCCTCCATTGACCTGGCCAGTTTTGCCACTGAACTCCCCTACGGCATAGCCACGGGAGCCTATGGGCAATTGGCAAGCGAGACTCCTGCGGTGCAACCCATGCCCACGCCCTTCCCTAAGCCAGCCACGGAAGAGGGCACGCATCTCTCCTACTCCCTGCAGTGGTTCGCCTTTGGCGTCTTGATGTTTATCGGGTTCGGATACGCAGCGCGGCAACAGGCCCGGAACGCGGCCATCGACGCAGAAGAGGAAGAGGACGAGCACATCCTTGCCGCCGGTGGCACGCCCAAGAAGCGCACGCCTGCTCCCCGCAAAAACAAACGGCCCACGTCCGAAGAAGAGGAAGACGCCATTCTGGATGCACAAGGCTACTGAACTGTTTCATGATCCCGTCCTGAACGTCCGGTCTGCTTTGATAGCGGCTGGTGCAGAGGACACGGTCCGGATTTTCAAGGAAAAGGTGCCCACAGCGGCTGCGGCAGCATCGGCCCTTGGCTGCGATGTAGCGGCGATCACCAACAGCCTGATTTTCGATTTCGACGGCGAGCCCCTGCTTATCCTCGCCAGCGGTGCGGCGAAGGTGGACACGACGATGGTGGCCGATCAGCTGGGCATCGGAAAGATCCGCCGTGCCAGGCCGGAATTCGTGCTGCAACACACTGGCCAGGAAGTAGGCGGAGTTGCGCCGGTGGGCCACCCCCGGAAGATCAGGACGCTTCTGGACATCTCACTCCAAGCGCACCCGGTCCTCTGGGCCGGCGCAGGAGATCACAACTCAATGTTCTCCATCAGCTATGAAGAACTGGCACGAATCACCGCCGCGGAACCTCTCCAGGTCCGCTAGCCCAGTCCCTACGCCAGCGTGATGAGGTCCAGGTAGTCTTCGTTCCAGTGGTCCTCAACGCCGTCCGGGAGCAACACAACGCGCTCCGGGTTCAACGCTGACACAGCACCTTCGTCGTGGCTGACCATGACGACGGCGCCACTGTAGTTCTTCAGTGCGCCCAGGATTTCGGCGCGGCTTGCAGGGTCCAGGTTGTTGGTGGGCTCATCGAGGAGCAGCACGTTGGCGCTGGAGGCCACAATTGTAGCCAGGGCCAACCGGGTCTTCTCACCGCCGGAGAGAACGCCTGCGGGCTTGTCAACGTCGTCACCGGAGAAGAGGAACGAGCCCAGGATGCCTCGGACTTCGGCATCCTTCATGTCCGGAGCTGAAGACCGCATGTTTTCCAGGACCGTGCGGTCGACGTCGAGCGTCTCATGCTCCTGGGCGTAGTAGCCCACCTTGAGGCCGTGTCCGGGGATGATGTCGCCGGTGTCCGGCTTGTCGACACCAGCCAGCATGCGCAGAAGAGTGGTCTTGCCGGCACCGTTGAGTCCAAGAATGACCACTTTGGAGCCGCGGTCGATAGCAAGGTCCACGTCCGTGAAAATCTCCAACGAACCGTAAGACTTGCTCAATCCCTCCGCCGTCAAGGGGGTCTTGCCGCAAGGAGACGGATCCGGGAACCGCAGAGCTGCCACGCGGTCGTTTTCGCGTACGGCCTCCAAACCGCTCAAGAGCCTCTCAGCGCGCTTGGCCATGTTCTGGGCAGCCACGGCCTTGGTTGCCTTGGCACGCATCTTGTTGGCCTGATCGATCAGGACCTGCGCCTTCTTTTCAGCATTGGCGCGTTCACGCTTCCGGGCGCGCTCGTCCGTTTCACGCTGGAGCAAGTAGCGCTTCCAGTCCATGTTGTAAAAGTCGATCTGGGCACGGTTGGCGTCCAGGAGGAAGACCTTGTTCACCGTTGCTTCGAGCAGGTCGGTGTCGTGACTGATCACGATCAATCCACCCTGGTGGTTCTTAAGGAAGTCCCGCAGCCAAGTGATGGAGTCGGCGTCAAGGTGGTTGGTGGGCTCGTCGAGGAGCAAGGTCTCCGCATCGGAGTACAGGATGCGCGCCAACTCCACACGGCGCCGCTGGCCACCCGATAGTGTTTTCAGCGGCTGGTTGAGGAGCCTGTCCGGCAGCGCGAGGTTGGAGGAGATCGCAGCGGCTTCAGCTTCGGCAGCGTAGCCGCCACCCGAAAGGAACTCAGCCTCCAGGCGGTCATAGCGGTTCATGGCCTTGCGCTGGACGGCTGCATCATCGCTTGCCATGTCCTCGTGGGCTTTCTTGAGCTTGCCCACCACGACGTCCAAGCCGCGAGCGGAAAGGATGCGGTCGCGGGCGAGCTGTTCCATGTCCGGTGTCCGCGGGTCCTGCGGAAGGTAACCAATCTCACCGCTGCGGGTGACTTTTCCGCCTGCGGGAAGCCCCTCGCCGGCGAGGACCCGGGTGAGGGTGGTCTTGCCGGCACCGTTACGTCCGACGAGTCCAATCTTGTCCCCTTTGTCCACCCTGAAGTTGACCTGGTCCATGAGCAGGCGTGCGCCAGCGCGGAGTTCGAGGTCCTGGACGGTAATCAATTCGGGTGATGCCTTTCAATGGGGAACGCTCGCGGGGACCGGTGGGTCCGATAAGTGCGGCGGGGGCGGCCGTGAGAACAGCCTGTTCAAGTCTACCGGTACCCCGGCCGAGGGCTGACATCGGCCTACGGAGAGGAAAACTGTGCCAACGGCCAAAGAATTCCCGCTCAGCATTGTGGAAAGGCTCCAAAATCCGGCATTCGATCCCTCCGTACCCTCGACAAGAGGGGAAACAAACATTTTCATCGCATCGCATCACACCCGTTAGGACCGTCATGAGCCAGACCGATTCTGCCGCTGCCTCTGCCACTGGGCAGCGCACCACCACGTCCCGCAAACGCTGGACCGCCACCGATCTGGGCCTCATCGCGGTTTTCGCTGCCCTCGTGGCAGCCTCCGCGATCGTCCCCGGTATTCCGGTAGGCGCCCTTGGCGTTCCCATCACGTTGGTGACCCTGACCGTGATGCTCAGCGGACTGGTGTTGGGCGCCGGGCGCGGTTTCGCCGCCGTCGGCCTCTATGTGTTGCTTGGCTTCGCCGGGCTGCCGATCTTCAGTGGTGGCCGCAGTGGCTTGGGTATCCTTGCCACTCCATCCGCTGGTTACATCATCGCGTTTCCACTGGCGGCAGCGGCAACCGGCTATCTGGCGGCGGTGGTCATCCGCAGGACGGTTAAGTTCCGTGCCTTGTGGCTCTTCGCAGCGGCCATGGTAAGCAGCATCGTGGTTATCCACGCACTTGGCGTCCTGGGCATGATGGTCAATGCGAAGTTGGACTTTCCCAAGGCCTTCCTCGCCGACCTCCCTTTCGTCCCCGGTGACATCATCAAGAACGTCCTGGCCGTGATCATCGCCGTGGCGATTCATAAGGCCTTCCCGGACGTCCTGGTGCGCCGGGTCAAGTAAGCGGGAACAATCAGTACATGAACTCCATCTGTTTCAGCAGGGTCTCGGTGCACGTGGCGGTTGATGGCAGCGACGTGCCCAAGACCCTGCTGCACGACTTTTCCTTGGAACTGACCGAGCGCCGGATCGCGGTGATCGGAGCCAACGGATCCGGGAAATCCACGCTGCTACGGCTCCTGAACGGCCTGGTTGTTCCAAGCGCTGGCACGGTTGTGGTCCACGGCGTCGACTCTGTTTCCGATGTACGCCGCGTCCGCGGCAATGTGGGTTTCGTCTTTACCGATCCCCTGTCACAGTTGGTGATGCCTACCGGGCGGGAAGACGTTGAGCTCTCGTTACGCCGTTCCGTCAAGAACTCCAAGGAGCGGGCCGCGCGGGCAGAAGCAGTGCTGGATCGCTTCGGCCTGCTTCATCTGGCCGATCAAAGCATCTACGAACTCTCCGGTGGTGAACGGCAGTTGTTGGCGTTGGCCGCAGTCCTTGCCGTCGACCCCACAGTCTTGGTTCTCGACGAGCCGTCCACCCTCCTTGATCTGAGGAACCGCGAACTCCTGCGGCGAACCATCGCCGGACTGGACCAGCAGGTGATCATGTCCACGCACGATCTGGACCTCGCGCTCGATATGGACCGGGTGTTGGTGGTGGAGTCCGGACGCATCGTGTTCGACGGCGGTGCTGCCGACGGCGTCGCCCGTTACCGTGCACTGTGCGCGGCTGCCTTGGACGACGTCGGGCATGGCGCCCGCTTAGGTGATGTGCCGAGATGAGGGGGCATGGCTTCCTGATCGCCAACTACGTGCGAGGGAACTCGATCATCCACCGCACTCCCCTGTGGCTGAAATTCCTGGTGGTGGCGGCTTGCGGAACGGCATCCTTCCTCATTGTGGACTGGGCCGTATCCCTTGTGATCTTCGCCATCATGTGCGGCCTGTTCCTGCTCACGGGCGCCGGGTTCCGCCGCCTCCTGCGTGCAGTGTGGATGGTGACGCCCATCCTCTTGGTCATCGGACTCTTCCAATGGTGGCAACTCGGGGCCCCCACCGCAGGGCGCATCGTCCTGAACGTCCTGGTCTGCGTGGTGGCTGCCTCAGTGCTGACGGCAACCACTCCCGTACAGGACCTGTTGGATGGCGTGGTGGCCCTCGCAAAACCGTTCCGGCGCTTCGGTGCCGACCCGGAGCGCTTCGCCTTGACCATCGCGGTGATGCTGAGGAGCATCCCCTACATAGCGGGCGCTTTCTCGGACGTCCGGGACTCAGCGCGGGCCCGAGGGCTTGAACGCAATCCCCGAGCGCTGGTTCTGCCCGTGTTCATCACCACCGTGGCGTATGCCCGGCAAACGGGTGACGCTCTGGCAGCCCGCGGGTTGGGCGAACCGGACCTGAGGGACTAGAGCCTGGCGTACTGCAGGAGCGCTGCGGTTCCCATGCCGCCTGCAATGCTGATCATTGCCAACGCCATGGGGCTCTGTCCTTGGGAGGCATATCGGCTGCGCGCCTGGGCCATCAGCCGCGTCACCAGGACCGCCCCTGAGGCGCCGTAGCCGTGACCCAGGGCCAGTGCGCCGCCATCCAGGTTGGCACTGCCAGGATCTACACCCAAGTGATCCAGGCAAGCGATGGCCTGGGAGGCGAAGGCCTCGTTGAACTCAATCAGATCAATGTCTCCCACGGCCATCGCGTGACGGTCAAGGAGCCGTTCGGCGGCATGGGCGGCTCCGATGCCAAGGAGTGTGGGATCAACGCCGGCGGTGTCGCATCCCAGCACCAGCAGCCCGTCCGTCGCACCCATGGAGCGGGCCCGCTTGAGCGACGTGATGACGACGGCGGACGCGGCGTCTGCGTCAAAGCATGAGTTCGCTGCCGTGACCGTTCCCCCGGCCACGAACGCAGCGGGGAACCTGGCCATCAGCGGCGCCCGCAGGGAAGCCCTGGGGCCGTCGTCGGAATCCACCAGTTTTTCGTTGTTCTTGAGCGGAACGATCTCATCCGCAAATGTGCCCGCCGTCGCGGCGTCGACCGCACGGCGATGGCTCCTGAGTGCGTACTCGTCTTGTCTTTGACGTGTCACGCCAAACTCGCGGGCAACGTTCTCCGCAGCAATACCCATGTCAGGGTCGCCGAACTGTGGCGGCACGAAGCTGGCCCTGGAGTAGAAGTCGAGTTCGTCGTCGTTGGTTCTGTTGGCCCGGGCCGGAGCGGTACTGATGCTTTCCACCCCACCGGCCAGATACAGAGGGTCACCGCCGGCTGCAACCAGGCGTGACGCCAGTGCAATGGCGTCAAGACCCGAGCCGCATTGCCGGTCAACGGTGAGGGCGGGCACTGTGATGGGCATCCCTGCCTGGAGTGCAGCGAATCTGGCCACGTTACCGCCTCCGCCCACGGCGTTCCCGATGATGACATCGTCCACGTCCGTGGGATCCACGCCCGCTGTCTCCAGGAGGGAACCCAACACGGGTGCCAGGAGATCCGGCGCACGGAGATGCTTCAGCTGCCCGTTGGCACGACAGATCGGAGAGCGGAGCGCGGCGATGATGACCGGTTGCCGCGATTCGTCGGACTCGCGTTGCAACTCCTCGACGCTGGCCACGGGGCTTCCGCTACCCAAGGAGTTGTGCCCGGGGGTCATGGTTCTTGATCCAGTCCAGCAGGACTTTTCTACTGACCTTGCCACTGTCGGTCATGGGAAGCTCCGCCAACAAGTAGTACTGCAACGGCCACTTGTCCCGTGCCAGCAGACCATCCAGCCCTGTGCGGAGCTGGGTGGCAGTGACCGCACCGTACACAGGTACGACGCCGGCGATCACCTTTTGGCCGCGGATATCGTCGGGCGCACCCGCTGCAACCGCAACATCCACACCCGGCACGGATGCGACGGCAAGCTCTACCTCGTGCGGGTAAACGTTCTTTCCCGAGGTGATGATCATGTCCGAGCGGCGGCCAAGGATGTGAAGAGTGCCGTTGTCCAGGAAACCCTGGTCCCCCACGGTGTACCAACCATCGATGCACCGCAAGGCTTGTCCATCGTCGCCCCAAAGGTAGCCGTTGCTGACCATTCCGCTGCGAACGCTGATATTTCCGTGCTCACCGTCCGGGAGGGGGCTGCCGGCATCATCGAGGATACTCAGCTCCACGCCCGGAAACGGCAAGCCGATCCCGGTACCACCGGAATCCAAGGGTTCACCAGCGGCCAAACGGGTGCCGGAAACAAAGCTTAACTCCGAAGCCCCGTAATACTCGTAGATGGCGGCGCGGGGCGCCCAACGCCGGGCCGCTTCCAACGTCCGGGCATCCAACTTGGAACCTGCGCAAATAATGCTGCGAATGCCGGAAGCATCAACGTCCCCTGCGAGACCCCGCTCGCTGAGCAACCTCAACGCAGTGGGTGCCAGGACCAGGCGGGTGATGCCATCGTGACTGATGGCAGCATGGGCGTCGCCGACGTCGAACGATTCAAGGGTGTGGAATGCAGCTCCGGCGTACAGACACTCCGAGAGTGCATACAAGTTCAGGCTGGCTGACAAAGGGCCCGGCGCAAGGGTCCGGTCGTCCTGCGAGAGGCCAAAGAACTCGATCGAAGCTTCGAAGGACACTTGCCAGGAACGGCGGGACCTGGTGAAGGCTTTGGGGACAGAGGTGGTGCCCGAGGTAAGCCCGATCAGGAAGGTACTCGACGGATCTCCATCCACCAGCCCGGTCTCAACCGGCGTGATGGCCTCGACGATCCGCGACGAGACTTCTTCGATCATTGGCGACGGCCATTCGGGGTCCAGTACGGCACAGCGCCGTTCCCCCGCCACCGCAGCAGTGTACCGCTCCACAAAGCGAACGGAGTTGGGCTCGGCAAGGACAGTTGTGGCAGTCGCATCACCGAGCAGCCCTGCTGCAGCGTCGCGGAGTCCCGCCCAGGTGAGCCGGCTGCTGCCCACAACGACGGCGGCGTCGTGCGGGCGCTCCTCGGCCCAGAGCTGAAGTTTGTCCAGGAAAGGCATCCACGCAATTTTACTGCAGTGTCCGGCACCGGGCACCAATAGTGACGTCTATTCTGACTGTATGAGTTTCAATGACGGCGCGCAGCTGGACCCCTCGCAAGTGGAAGACCGACGTGGCAGTGGCATGGGCCGCGGCACCAAGATCGGCGGAGGGATCGGAGGGGGCATAGTGGTGCTGCTGCTGGCACTCTTCGGTATCAATCCCAACATCCTCGGGGACCTGACGGGCAGCGGAAGCCAGCCACCCGCCGTCGAAAGTGGCGGTGGTGCCGGAGGTGTCCAGGAGTGCCAGACCGGCGCTGATGCGGACAAGCGGCTGGATTGCCGGATCACGGGCACCGTGAACAGCCTTAATGCGTTCTGGCCTGACTACCTTGCGGACTACAACGTGCAGTATCCACGGCCAAATACCGTCATTTTCAGCCAAGCCACCACCACGGGTTGCGGTTCGGCCACGAGTGCCGTGGGACCGTTCTACTGCCCTGCGGACACCACCGCCTACTTTGACCCCGGGTTCTTCGATGACCTGGTCACCCGCTTCGGCTCGTCGGGAGGACCACTGGCACAGGAGTACGTAGTAGCCCACGAATTCGGACACCATGTCCAAAACATTCTGGGCACCTTGGACCAAGCACAGCAGGACCCCCAGGGTCCGCAGTCGGGAGCAGTCCGGGTGGAACTCCAAGCCGACTGCTTTGCCGGTCTGTGGGTTCGCCACGCTACGACACAGACGGATGCCAGCGGCAAGCCTTTCCTTGATCCCCTGACCCAACAAGACCTGCAGGACGCGCTCTCGGCCGCGTCCGCCGTCGGCGATGACCGCATCCAGGAGGCGGCTACGGGGCGCGTGTCCCCGGAATCGTGGACGCACGGATCCAGTGAACAGCGGCAGAAGTGGTTCTATCAGGGCTACACCACAGGTGACATCAACAAGTGCGACACCTTCGGAGTTGCAGCGCCCTAGAGCTGGAAGGCCAGGGCTGGAAGAACAGGGCTGGAAGGTAAGACGAAGAAGGGTTCCGGGCCAATGGCCCGGAACCCTTCCTTGTGCCCGCTGGTAGCGAGCGAAAAACTGCTGATCAGATGTTGAAGCCGAGGGCCCGCATCTGGTCCTTGCCGTCGTCGGTGATCCGCTCGGGACCCCAAGGCGGCATCCACACCCAGTTCAGGCGCCAATCATCAACCACGCCGTCGAGGGACTTGCCCACCTGCTCTTCAAGCACGTCCGTCAGCGGGCAGGCCGCCGTGGTCAGTGTCATATCGATCAGAAGCGCGCCGTCCTCATCGGAGTACTTGAGTCCGTAAAGAAGGCCCAGATCCACCACATTGACCCCGAGTTCCGGGTCGATGACGTCCTTGAGCGCTTCCTCGACGTCCTCGAGGCTGGTTCGCGCCGTGTTGATTTCGGTCATGGAACGATCCTAACTAGGCCTGCACAGCAGGAGCAACGGCAACGCCGGCGCCTGGGGCGTAGCGGTCGTAGCCCTCTTCTTCAAGACGGTCTGCGAGCTCGGGTCCGCCTTCTTCAACAACCTTGCCGTCAACGAACACGTGGACGAAGTCCGGCTTGATGTAGCGCAGAATGCGGGTGTAGTGGGTGATGAGCAGAGTGCCCATGTTGCCCTCTTCGTGGGCGCGGTTGACGCCCTCGGAGACAACCTTCAAAGCGTCGACGTCCAGGCCGGAGTCGGTCTCGTCAAGGATGGCGAACTTCGGCTTGAAGAGTTCGAGCTGAAGGATCTCAACGCGCTTCTTCTCACCACCGGAGAAGCCTTCGTTGACGTTGCGCTGTGCGAAGTCGGCGTCGATACGGAGCTGCTGCATGGCAGCCTTGACGTCCTTGGTCCACGTACGCAGGGCCGGTGCTTCGCCGTCGATCGCGGTCTTGGCGGTGCGCAGGAAGTTGGTCATGGTGACGCCGGGAACCTCTACCGGGTACTGCATGGCCAGGAAGACGCCTGCACGTGCGCGCTCGTCGACGCTCATCTCAAGAACGTCTTCGCCGTCCAGCGTAATGGTGCCGCTGGTGACGTTGTAGCGCGGGTGACCGGCGATGGTGGAGGCAAGGGTGGACTTGCCCGAGCCGTTGGGGCCCATGATGGCGTGCGTTTCACCGGTCTTGATGG
The DNA here is from genome assembly GCF_058799755.1 of Arthrobacter sp. GW822-FHT05G07. Classification (NCBI taxonomy): domain Bacteria; kingdom Bacillati; phylum Actinomycetota; class Actinomycetes; order Micrococcales; family Micrococcaceae; genus Arthrobacter; species Arthrobacter sp. GW822-FHT05G07. Next base: position 382,984 of record NZ_JBXALT010000005.1, read on the forward strand.
TGAGGCTGACGCCCTTCAGGATCTCCTTGGTGCCCTGCTCCGTCTCGATGCTGACGTGCAGGTCCTTGATTTCAAGAGTTGACATGCTCTTCTTTCTTTCCGTTCGTAAGTCTGGCGGTACTGGGCGCTCAGTAGTTATCTACCGAGGCGCCGTTCACAACGTTGGTCACGTCCACGTAAACGTCGTCGCCATCGATGGTGACGGCAAATACGGGCACGGGGTCGTAAGCAGGCAGCTGGAGGGGCTGTCCGCTGCGGAGGTCGAACTGGGAACCGTGTCCCCAGCACTCGATTGCGCAGCCTTCAACCTCACCCTCGGACAACGAGATGTCCGCGTGCGAGCAGGTATCGGCGATGGCGTGGATATCGCCCATCGAGTCCTTGACGATGGCTACGGGGTAGTCGTCGATCAGGACACGCAGCGCCTGCTTGACCTGGATGTCATTGGCGTTGCATACCAGTTCGCCCTTGGTTTCTTCACTCATTGTTGCTCTGCCTGGCCTGTCTTAGTTGTCGGTCGCGGCGAGTTCGCGCTCAACAGCTGCGGTCAGGCGCTCTTCGATTGCCGGGACCTTGATCTGCTGGATGATCTCGTTAAGGAAGCCCCGGACCACCAGACGGCGGGCAACCTTTTCCGGGATGCCGCGGGCCATGAGGTAGAACAGGTGCTCGTCATCAAAACGGCCGGTGGCGCTGGCGTGGCCTGCACCCTCGATCAAACCGGTTTCGATTTCAAGGTTGGGAACCGAGTCAGCGCGGGCACCGTCCGTGAGGACCAGGTTGCGGTTGGCCTCATAGGTGTCCGTGCCTTCAGCTTCCTTACGGATCAGGACGTCGCCAACCCAGACGCTGTGGGCATTGCGTCCCTGAAGAGCACCCTTGTAGAGGACACGGGACTTGCAGTTGGCCACTGCATGGTCAACGAAGAGACGCTGCTCAAGGTGCTGACCGGCATCGGCGAAGTACAGACCGAACATTTCGACGTCGGCGCCGGGGGCAGTGAAGCGCGTGGACGGGGTGACACGTACAAGGTCGCCGCCAAGGCTGACAACGATGTGCTTGAACTTGGCGTCGCGGCCGATCTTTGCCTGCTGCGATGACGCGTGAACGGCGTTGTCGGCCCATTCCTGCAGCGAGACGACGGTCAGCTCGGCGCCGTCTTCAACGATGATCTCCACATTCTCGGAGACAACCGCGCTGCCTTGGTGGTCCAGAACCACCACAGCCTTGGAGAAACGCTCCGCCACAATCACGATGTGCTGGGCAGAAGGAGCCTCTCCGGCGCCGGTGATCAGGACCGAAACTTCACTGTCGGCCTGCAGTTCGGCGGGCACGGTGACGACTGTAGCTTCGGCGAAGTTCTCCCAAGCATTGGCGGACACGAGGTCCTCCGGAATGGCAGCCTGGCCGATGCGCTTGTCATCGCGTCCAACGGTTTCAACAACAACGCCGGCCGGTGCAGTAACGCTGACAGCCGGAGCTGCGCCGCTGAGGACCTCGGTGTGGAGGCCGCGGAGACGCTTCAGCGGAGTGAAGCGCCAGTCTTCCTCGAGGCCGTTCAGCGGCTTGAAGTCTGCCAACTTGTATGAGGTGAGGCGGCCGGCGCGGGAACTGTCCGGGATGCCGACCCCGCCACCGTGCGAGTGGCTCTTGGCCGAAGCGCCGGCGAGCGGACCAGCGGAAGGCTGCTCCGACGTCGTGCTGGTGTTCGTTCCGGTGTTGACGGGCGAAAGGTTCTCGCCTTCCTCGGTGAAGCCGTTGATAAACGGCTGGGCCGAGGGCGCGCCGATGCGCGCCTTTTCAGTAGTGATATCAGTCATTGTTAACCGACGGACCCTTCCATCTGCAGTTCAATCAGGCGGTTCAGCTCAAGAGCGTATTCCATGGGCAATTCACGGGCGATCGGCTCGATGAAGCCGCGCACGATCATGGCCATGGCCTCGTCTTCAGGCATGCCGCGGGACATCAGATAGAAGAGCTGCTCTTCGCTGACGCGTGAAACGGTGGCCTCGTGGCCCATGACAACGTCATCCTCGCGGATGTCGATGTACGGGTATGTGTCCGAACGGGAAATGGTGTCCACCAGGAGGGCATCGCAACGGACCGTGTTGGCGGAGTGCTTGGCGCCTTCGCGGACCTGCACGAGGCCGCGGTAAGCAGCACGTCCGCCGCCGCGGGCCACGGACTTGGAAATGATGGAACTCTTGGTATTCGGCGCGATGTGCACCATCTTGGAGCCCGTGTCCTGGTGCTGGCCCTCGCCGGCGAAGGCGATGGACAGCGTCTCACCCTTGGCGTGCTCACCAACGAGGTAGACGGCCGGGTACTTCATGGTCACCTTGGATCCGATGTTGCCATCGATCCACTCCATGGTGGCGCCCTCTTCGCAGATGGCGCGCTTGGTCACCAGGTTGTACACGTTGGTGGACCAGTTCTGGATGGTGGTGTAGCGGACGCGGGCGCCCTTCTTCACGATGATCTCCACGACGGCCGAGTGCAGGGAATCCGAGGTGTAGATCGGAGCCGTGCAGCCTTCGATGTAGTGGACGTAAGAGTCCTCATCAGCGATGATCAGCGTGCGCTCGAACTGGCCCATGTTCTCCGTGTTGATGCGGAAGTAGGCCTGCAGCGGGATGTCCACGTGAACGCCCTTGGGCACGTACACGAACGACCCGCCGGACCATACGGCCGTGTTCAACGAAGCGAACTTGTTGTCGCCCACCGGGATGATGGTGCCGAAGTACTCCTGGAAGATCTCCGGGTGCTCGCGCAGGGCGGTGTCAGTGTCCAGGAAGATGACACCCTGGGCTTCCAGGTCCTCACGGATCTGGTGGTAGACAACCTCGGACTCGTACTGGGCAGCGACGCCCGAGACAAGGCGGCTGCGCTCAGCTTCGGGAATGCCCAGCTTCTCATAGGTGTTCCGGATATCCTCCGGAAGGTCTTCCCATGTTGCCGCTTGCTTCTCAGTGGAGCGAACGAAGTATTTGATGTTGTCGAAGTCGATGCCGGAGAGGTCTGCACCCCAGGTAGGCATGGGCTTGCGGTCGAAGTACTTCAGGCCTTTGAGCCGCAGATCGAGCATCCATTCGGGCTCGTTCTTCTTCGAGGAGATGTCACGGACGACCTCCTCGTTGAGGCCACGACGGGCGTTGGCGCCTACGTCGTTCTTGTCGGCCCAGCCGTACTCGTAGTTTCCGATACCGTGCAGTTCGGGATTCTTCTCCAGAATCTCCGAGATCACAGTGCCGTCAGCTACCGCTTTCTCTGCTATTTGGTCCGTCATCACGGCCTTTCTTGCTGGTTGTTTGATTCCTGATACGGGTTCCCGGGCTGCACTGCGACATCTGGGGATGCCGTGGCAGCCGGGCGCCCGGTAGGTATGTGGGTGGTGCAGACGTGTCCGCCCTGCGCGAGGGTGGAAAGGCGCCGGACATCTACGCCCACCAAACGCGAGAAGACCTTGGTCTCGGTGTCGCAGAACACGGGAAACTCTGCGGCGAGCCGCTGAATCGGGCAGTGGCCCTGGCACAGCTGAACGCTGGACAACGCGGCCGGCAGAGGGGCCTTGGCTTCAATGGAATGGGCCGAGGCAACAAAGCCATCACGGCTGAGGGCCTTCGACAACGCCATTGCGCGCGCCGTGATGTCACTACCGGCGGCTTCCACCTCGGGGGCGTAGCGGCGCTCCATGTCCGAGAAGCGTTCTTCGGCATACTCACGGACTGCGTCCTCGCCGGCAAGCTCCTGAAGGCGCCTGAGTGCCGAACTGGCAATATTCAGGTAATCGTCGCCTAGCTTGGACTGCCCCTGCGAGCTAAGGACATATCGTCGGGCCGGACGGCCTGCGCCGGAACCGGCTTTGGCCACACGCTTGACTTCGATGACGCCGGTGCGTTCCAGGTGGTCAAGGTGCCGCCGCACCGCAGCCGGCGTAAATCCTAGAAGGTCGCCCAGTTCCGCGGCACTTACCGGGCCGTTCTCCAGGACGGCGCTCAAGACGCGGTCCCGTGTGCGGTCATCCGCGTCCGGCAGCGCAGGCGAGGCAACGAATGCCTCTGCCGCTGCAGCATGCCGTGTTGAGGGCATGGAAGTTGGACTGCTCATGGAATACACAACACAATCATGTCGTAATTTGTTTCATGCATCCAGTAAGGCAAGACTGACCTGCGCCGCCCGCCAAGTGTGACCGTACTACTTCCCGTAGAATACTCTGGTGCGATCCCCCGATTCCCCTGTCCTCACTATAGATGGACTCATTAAGGACGTAGGCCCCCTGGCCTCCCTTGACGGCAAAATGCTCAGGGTGGTCAGCGGGCTGTCCCTCGTGGCCGAACGCGGCCAAGTAACCGCCCTGCTGGGGGCTAACGGCGCAGGTAAAACCACCACTCTGGAATGCGCCCAAGGCCTGCAGAAGCGAACGGACGGAAAAATCTCCCTCCTTGGCGAGGACCCGGACACGGCAGGAGCCGGCTTGAGGTCCCGCGTAGGTGTGATGCTCCAGGACGGCGGCCTCCCGCCGTCGGCCCGTCCCATATCTTTGTTGCGGCACATTGCCGGCATGTACCAAAAGCCCATGGACGTTGACGCCCTGGTGGAGCGGCTGGGTATCAACCAGTTCAGCAGGACCAGCGTGCGGCGTCTTTCGGGCGGCCAAAAGCAGCGGCTGGCACTGGCGGCAGCCTTGGTAGGAAACCCGGAGATCCTGTTCCTGGACGAACCCAGCGCGGGGCTTGACCCACAGTCACGCCAGATGGTCTTCGATCTCATCGCGGAACTTCGGGACGCAGGCATGGGAATCGTCCTGACGACTCACCTCATGGATGATGCCGAACGCCTGGCGGATTATGTTTACATCATCGACGGCGGTCATAACGTTGTGGAAGGAACAGTCGCCGAACTGCTTCGACATGACCATTCCGCCGAATCCGCTGTTTCGGACCGGACACTGTACTTTGATGCTCCGGCCGGGCTGAACTTTGCCAACGTGCTTGGTGCGGGCCTCCAGGTCACCGAGACCCGGTCGGGCAGCTACACCATCACTGGTGAACTCACGCCGAAGGACCTTGCGGCCCTCACCGCCTGGTGGGCTGAACGGAACATCATGCCTGCCTCATTGCGATTGGAAGCCCGCAGCCTGGAGGACGTGTTCCTGGACATTTCCGGAAGGGAACTCCGATGAGCAAGCTTCTCTCCCCTAACGCCGGGCCGGCATCCTTGCCGCGCCGGATCATGCAGCAGGGGCGCTACGAGACCATCACCATGCTCCGCAATGGTGAGCAACTCATTCTCGCCATCGTGCTGCCTCTGATGGCGCTCGTGGGGTTGGTGGTCACCCCGATGCTGGATGGCCTTGGTGGCTCCCGTGTGGACGTTGCGACCCCGGGAATTCTCGCCCTGTGCGCGATGTCCACGGCTTTCACCGGTCAGGGCATCGCTACCGGTTTTGATCGCCGATACGGAGTTCTCCGCTTTCTTTCCACCACTCCCCTTGGCAGGGGCGGGCTCATCGCGGGCAAGATCCTCGCCGTGCTGGTGGTTCTGTTCCTCCAAGTGCTGGTAGTAGGGGCCGTTGCCGGTCTGCTGGGATGGCAGCCGCGGCCGGAGGCCTGGCTTCCGGGGCTCGGTCTGCTGGTTCTCGGTGCTGCTGCCTTCACCGCATTGGGCTTGCTCGTGGCTGGAACGGTACGGCCCGAAGCTACCCTTGCGATCACCAACCTGCTGTGGATTCTCCTCGGAGCGTTGGGCGGCATAGTGGTACCGGCCGAACGACTGCCCTCTTTGCTGCAGGGCATCGTCCAATTCCTTCCTTCCGGTGCGCTGGGCCAAGCACTCCGGGACGCCTTTCTGGCGGGGGCCGTCCCGTTCCCTGCCGTTGTGATCCTCCTGCTGTGGACAGTGCTGGCCGGCGCTGCAGCCATCCGCTGGTTTAAGTGGAACTAAGCAACCTGGTATCCACCAACATTCAGAACTGAGAGTTGAGAAAACTGTGAGCACGGCATCGCGCCTCCCGAAAACCATCCAGCGATTCACGTCCAAGTTGCCCACCGAGGTTAACAAGGCCGTACGCCGGTTGGCCCTGCTGTCCCTCATTGGGCAGACGGTTCTTGTGGTGACCGGTGGTGCCGTCCGCCTCACCGCCTCGGGGCTGGGTTGCCCCACGTGGCCCCGTTGCACCAACGACTCCCTGGTCAATACACCGGAGATGGGCATCCACGGGTTCATTGAATTCGGCAACCGCCTGCTCACGTTCGCCCTCGCGGCCGTTGCCGCGCTCATGCTCGTGTACTTGTGGAACCTCCGCAAGGAACGTCGCGACCTCTTCATCCTTGCCCTGGGGCTCCTTGCAAGCATCCCGGCCCAGGCCATCATTGGCGGTATTACCGTTCTGTCCGGCCTCAACCCGTGGGTTGTCGGGCTGCACTTCCTTGTCTCCATGGCCCTGGTGGTCTTTGCCACACTGCTGGTCAACCGGGCCTATGGGCGGACCGGCCGCTTCATGAACCGCACCCTTCCGGCGCTCCCCTCCATCGCACGCCCCCTGATGATGGCTGTCGCTGTTTTCTCGGCACTTTCGGTCATGCTGGGTGTTGTGGTCACTGGCGCCGGGCCCCACGCAGGAGATGCAGACGCTCCGCGAAATGACCTGGACTGGGATCTCTTCTCGCATATCCACGCCGTACCGGCCTACCTCATCACGGCAGGAACACTGTTCGCGGTGTACTTGGTGGTCCGTCACAAGATTGGGGGCCCGTTCCGCACGGCCGCATACCTTCTGCTCGGCGTTACATTGCTGCAGGCGGTCATCGGCTTCACGCAGTACTACAACGGAATTCCGGCTTTTTTGGTCGGCGCGCACATGTTCGGTGCTGCCGTGTTGATGAGTGCGGCCACCAACGCCGCTGATGTAGCGAAGCACAGCCCCGCCAACTAGCTCCACCACCGATGCTCCCTGACAGTACTTGGGTTTGGGGTCCAGCCGGATTGGCCGGCATAGCGTCCGGCATACTGTCCCCATGGAGTCGACGACAGTACTGGTAGAGGGTGAAAGTGACCGCCTGGCGGTCGAGGCACTGGCCGCCCTCCGTGGATATGACATCAGCGCGCGAAGAATCTCGGTGGTGCCGATGGGCGGCGCCACGAGCATAGTCCACTTCCTCGAGCGCTACGGTCCGAAAGGCGCCGGTCACAGGTTGCTGGGCCTCTGCGACTCAGCAGAGTCTCCGGGAGTTGCCCGCGCCCTCAGCAGGGCAGGCCTGGGGGTCGGCCCATTGGAGGAGCTCGGGTTCCAGGTCTGTGATGCTGATCTGGAGGACGAACTCATCCGTTGCCTTGGCATTGAAGCCGTGCTCAGCGTCATCGAAGACCAGGGCGAGCTCGCGTCGTTCGAGCTCCTTCAACGCCAGCCTTCATTGCGGGACCAACCCATAACGATGCAATTGCGCCGGTTTTTCGGCGGACGCAGCGGCAACAAGATTCGATACGCTCCCCTGCTGGTCGCCGCGCTACCGCACGGACAGGCGCCTCCCCCTCTCGCTCGCCTGGTTGCATCATTCGATATGTGAGAGAGGGTTGGGCTCAAGCCCGAGGGATGTGAGAGAGGGTTGGGCTCAAGCCCGAGGGATGTGAGAGAGGGTTGGGCTCAAGCCCGAGGGATGTGAGAGAGGG